>NZ_JBEZWE010000012.1:0-164168 GCF_040637405.1 Streptomyces sp. NPDC029526 | reverse complement strand
CGCCCGGTTACATTCCGAACCCGGAAGCTAAGCCTTACAGCGCCGATGGTACTGCAGGGGGGACCCTGTGGGAGAGTAGGACGCCGCCGAACAATCATTGCGATAAGCCCCCGTGCCTTTCGGCACGGGGGCTTATTGCGTTGTCGGGGGTGTGCCTGAAAGCCCCCGTGCATGTCACGCGGGCCCTCGCAGGTATGGACCGGAGTTACAGACGCCCCGCCGCCTTCAAGGCCAGGTAGGCGTCCGCCAGTGCCGGTGCCAGGGTCTCCGGGGTCGCGTCGACGACGGTGACGCCGTGCCGGCGGAGTTGCTCGGCGGTGCGCTCGCGTTCGGCGTGGGACTGGGCGGCGGCGGCCGCCTCGTACACCGCGTCCGTCGAACCGCGGGCCTCGGCCATCCGCGCGATGTGGGGATCGGCGACCGACGCCAGCAGAACCGTGTGGCGCTGGGTGAGTCGAGGCAGGACGGGAAGGAGCCCCTCCTCGATGGGAGCCGGGTCCAGCGTCGTCAGGAGCACGATCAGGGAACGGCGCGGTGTCGTGCGCAGTGCCGTGGCCGCCAGGCCCCGGGCGTCCGTCTCGACGAGCTCCGGTTCCAGCGTGGCCATCGCGTTGACCAGGGACGGGAGGACATCGCCGGCGGAGCGGCCCTGGACGAGGGCACGGGTACGACGATCGTGGGCGAGGAGCGCGACCCGGTCGCCGGCCCGGGAGGCGATCGCGGCCAGGAGGAGCGCCGCGTCCATGGAGGCGTCCAGCCGGGGCACGTCGCCCACGCGGCCCGCGGACGTGCGGCCGGTGTCGAGCACCAGCAGGATGTGACGGTCCCGTTCAGGACGCCAGGTGCGGACCGCGACGGCCGACTGGCGGGCCGTGGCGCGCCAGTCGATGGAGCGGGTGTCGTCACCGGGGACGTACTCGCGCAGGCTGTCGAACTCCGTGCCCTCACCCCGCGTCAGCACGCTGGTGCGGCCGTCGAGTTCGCGCAGCCGGGCCAGTTTGGACGGCAGGTGCTTGCGGCTGGCGAACGGCGGCAGGACCCGTACCGTCCAGGGGGCCCGGTGGGTTCCCTGGCGGGCGAAGAGGCCGAGCGGGCCGTAGGAGCGGATGGTGACGCGGTCGGCCGCGCGGTCGCCCCGACGGGTGGGTCGCAGACGCGTGGTGACGCGGCGCCGTTCGCCCGCGGGGACGACCAGGCGGTGCCGTGAGGCGGCGGTCTCGGTGCCGGGCCGCCAGCTGCTCGGCGGCCAGGCGTCACGGACCCGTGCGCGCAGGGGCCGCCCGGACGGGTTGGTGATCGTCAGGGTGACGTCGGCGGTGTCGCCCAGGCGTACCGAGGTGTCCCCGGAACGTGTCAGTCCGAGGCGGCGCACGGGTGCGGCCAGGGCGTAGTCGCAGGCGCACGCCACCGCGAGGGGGGCGTTGACCGCGAGGAGGCCGGTCCAGCCGGGTTCCAGGAAGCCGACCGGGAGGGAACCGAGGGCCGCCAGGAGGGCGGTGCGTCCGGTGAGCGCCATCAGCGGGGGACGGGGACGTGGGCCAGGATGGCATTGATGACCGAGTCGGCCGTGACGCCCTCCATCTCGGCCTCGGGGCGGAGCTGCACGCGGTGGCGGAGGGTGGGCAGGGCGAGGGCCTTGACGTCGTCCGGGGTGACGTAGTCGCGGCCGGTCAGCCAGGCCCAGGCGCGGGCGGTGGCCAGCAGGGCCGTGGAGCCGCGCGGGGAGACGCCGAGGGTGAGGGACGGCGACTCGCGGGTGGCCCGGCAGATGTCCACCACGTAGGCGGTGATCTCCGGCGAGACGGTGGTGCGGGCGACCGCGGCGCGGGCCGCCTCCAGGTCGGCCGCGTTCGCCACGGGACGGACGCCGGCGGCCTTCAGGTCGCGGGGGTCGAAGCCCTGCGAGTGGCGGGTGAGGACGTCGATCTCGTCCTGCCGGGACGGCAGGGGGATCGTCAGCTTGAGGAGGAAGCGGTCGAGCTGGGCCTCCGGCAGGGGGTAGGTGCCCTCGTACTCGACGGGGTTCTGGGTGGCGGCCACCAGGAAGGGGTCGGGGAGGGTGCGGGGGGTGCCGTCGACGGTGACCTGGCGCTCCTCCATCGCCTCCAGCAGCGAGGACTGGGTCTTCGGCGGGGTGCGGTTGATCTCGTCCGCGAGGAGGAGGTGGGTGAAGACCGGGCCGGGCTGGAAGGAGAACTCGGCGGTGCGGGCGTCGTAGACCAGGGATCCGGTGACGTCGCTGGGCATGAGGTCGGGGGTGAACTGCACGCGCTTGGTGTCGAGTTCCAGGGTCGCGGCGAGCGCGCGCACCAGGAGGGTCTTGGCGACGCCGGGGACGCCTTCGAGGAGGACGTGGCCGCGGCACAGGAGGGCGACGACGAGGCCGGTCACGGCGGGGTCCTGGCCGACCACGGCCTTGGCGATCTCGGCGCGCAGGGCCTCCAGGGCGGCCCGGGCGGCGGCCGGGTCCCCGGTGTGCGCGGCGTTGTCAGTGGTCGGGTCCATCATGGACGGCGTACCTCTCTTTCGAGGGCGTCGAGTTGGTCGGCGAGCTGGATGAGTGCTGCGTCGTCGGCGGGCGGCGGGCCGAACAGGAGAGCGTGCAGGGACTGCCCGTCGTCGCCGCGGAAGCGGGTGGACAGGGCGGGGAGTAGGGCCTCGGGCGCGTGCGCCTGGGAGACGGGGACGCCGACGAGGGGGGCGAGGCGGGTGCGGACGGTGGAGCGCAGAGCGGTCGCCGCGCGGTCGCGGGCGTCGGCCCGGCGGTAGAGGCGGGCGCGGCCTTCGACGGTTTCGGAGGCGCGGATCGCGACGGGGAGTTTCTCGGGGACCAGCGGGCCCAGTCGGCGTGCCCGCCACAGGGCGGCCAGTGCTGCCGCGACGAAGAGTTGCAGGGTGCCCCAGAGCCATCCGGAGGGGACCAGGTCGAAGAAGCCGCGCTGGTCGTCCTCGGAGGCGGCGGAGGCGTCGGCGAGCGTGGGGAGGTACCAGACGAGATGAGGGCGGGAGCCGAGGAGCTGGAGGGCGAGCGAGGCGTTGCCCTGCTCGGCGAGCCGGTCGTTGAGGAGGATGTCCGGGGAGCCGAGGAGGACGGTGTCGCCGTCGCCGGTGCTGTCCGGGATGCGGAGCAGGGTGGCCAGGCGTTCGCTGGGGTAGCACTCGTCGGCGTCGGGGTGGACCGTGGTGTAGCGCAGGCCGCCGAGGTCGGCGCTGCCCGCGCGGCGTGCGGCGGGGAGGGCGCAGTCGGGGGAGAGCGTGGAGGCGAGGCTGGTGGCCGGGGCGGCGGTGACCCCGGGCGCGAGGCGTTCCACGGAGGCGCTGCCGGAGGCGACCAGGACGGTCCGGCCGCCGGAGTCGGCGGTGGCGGTGTGCAGGCGGGACTGCTGGCCGGGGGTCATCAGGTCGGGGACGGCGACCAGGAGGGTGGTGTCGGGTCCTGCCGCGGCGGTGGCCTCGTCCAGCGTGGTGACCACGCGGGTGTCCACGCCGCGGTCGGCGAGGAGTTCGGCGACGGCCCGGCTGCCGTGGGGGTCGGCGGAGCGCGGGTCGAGTTCGCCGTGGCGGGTGTCGGCGCGGACCACGGCGATCGCGACGGCGGCCGCGAGCAGCAGCACCAGGGCGAGGGCGATGCCGCGCGAGCGGGTCCACATCTGACGGGCGGTGGGCGAGGCCGAGGTGGACGGGAGTGTGGCCTCGGTCGTCATCCGGCTGCTCCCCCGGTGGTGTCGTGCTGCGTGCCGTGCGCGCCGGCCGTGGTGCCGGCGAGCCTGGGCTTGCTGCGTTCCAGGTCGTCGTCGAGGCCGGCGATGCTCCGGTACGCCGTCTCGGTCGCGGTCCGGCCGCCGTACGTGACGTCGTCGAAGCCGCGGGCGGCGGCGCGCAGGCGGTCGGTGTGCGCGGGCAGGGCGCGGGCGGCTTCCGCGGCGGCCTCGTCCGCGGTGCGGCCGGGCCTGGGGTCGAGCAGGGCGCGTTCCTCCAGGGAGCGCACGATGGCCCGCATGCGTTCCTGGACGGCCCTGTTCCAGTGGCCCTGGGCGGCGTGCGCCTCGGCGGCGGCGCGGTGTTCGGCGGCGCTGCGGGGGCGGTCGTCGAAGAGGGCGGGTGCGGAGGCCGGTTCCCGCCGCGGGGTGCCCAGCCGCCACCAGAGGGCGCCCACCACGGCGATCACGGCGGCGATGACGACGACGAGGCCCAGGGTGCCGCCGGGGGTGGCGGCGGACGCGGTGTCGAAGAGTTCGCCGACCCAGTCCCAGAAGGCGTTGAGGAGTTTGTGGAACCAGCTGGGCTCGTTCTCGTGGTACATGCGCTTGGACAGCTCGCGCTCGGCCGCATCCCGCGCGGGGTCGCGCGGGATGGTGACGGGCGGCTCCTCGGCGCCCAGGACGGTGCGTGCCGCGCTGCCGGCGGCCGTCGGCAGCGCCTGGACCGATGTGAGAACTCCCCCCGCGGTGATCACCCCGTCAGCCCCCCGGGGTGGCGTCGGGGCCCTGCCCGGGGAGACCGGCGGCGCGGGCGAGTTCGAGGTCGAGCGCCTCGCGGCGGATGCGCTGGTCGACGTAGAGCAGCACGGTGACGCCGGCCGTGATCGGGAAGGTGATCGTGGAGCCGATGACCGAGCCGATGCCGGTGATGACGAGGAACGTCCAGCCGAAGCCGCCGCTGCCTTCGAGGAAGCCGTTGACGCCGCCCTCGCCGAAGGCGGAGGCGACCGCGGTGAAGGGGATGACGATGATCGACGCCACGATGCTCGCGATGATCATCGCGAGCAGCTGGATGCCGAACACGCGCCACCAGGCGCCGCGGACCAGCTTCGCGGAGCGGGTCAGGGCTTTGAGGACGCCCTGCTTCTCGAGCATCAGCACGGCCGAGGCCAGCGAGAAGCGGACCATGAGCCAGACGGCGACGACCGCGGCGGCGAGGAGGCCGAGGACGGTCAGGGCGACGGCGCCTCCGCCGCCGCCCGCGAGGCTCACCAGCAGGCTGGGCAGCGCGCCGACGGTCACGACCGCCGCGGTGATCAGCATGAGCAGCAGCATCAGGCCCAGCAGCTTCACGACCTGCGGGCGGGCGTCCCGCCATGCCTCGCCGATGGTGACCGGTCTGCCGAGCACCGCGCGGCTGGTGACGGTCGTGAGCAGGGCGGTGGCGGCGACGGTGCCGAGGAGCGTCACGACGAAGAGCACGCCGGAGGTGAGCAGGGCGTCGCCCAGGGCGCTGGTCAGTTCGTCGAGGGTGGCGCTCTCGTCCTCCAGGACCGCGACGCTGGACTCGTCCAGGACGAAGCCCTGGAGCAGGACGGCGACGACCTCGGTGAGGACGGCGACGGTCAGCGAGATGCCGAGCACCGTGCGCCAGTAGGTGCGCATGGTGGAGACGGCGCCGTCCAGGATCTCGCCCACACCCAGCGGGCGGAGCGGGATGATCCCGGGCTTCGCCGCGGGCGGGGGCCCGCCCCAGCCGCCGGGACCGTAACCGCCGGGGCCGGGGCCGCCGGGCGGGGTGCCGCCCCAGCCCGGTCCCTGCGGGGGCGGGGGAGCCTGGCCGGGGCCCGGGGCGCCCGACGGGCCGATGGGCGTGGACCACTGGCTCGGGGGCGGCTGCTCCTTGGACCACTTCACGCCGGGTTCCCCCGGGGCCCGTTCCGGCTCCCCGGGGCGTGGCGCCGGGCCGGCCGGGCCGGGCGCGGACGGCTCCTGTCCGTCGGGTGTGGATCCGGGCGAGGCCCAGCCCGGAGTGTCGTTCATCCTCGCTCCTTCACGGTGCGCGTCCGCGGGCGCGGCGGCAGTGTGGCAGCCATCGTGCCATGGGGTGGTTGTGCCGGGTCCGGGCGAGGTCGGACCAGCACACCTTCAATTGTGCGCGCCGCAGGGGGCAGACTGGCGACATGGCTGATCAGTACGCGCACAGCGCAGACCCCCGGCGGCCGACCGGTATCCCCGCGATCCGCTGGGACGAGCCGCCCGAAGGGCCCGTCCTGGTCCTGCTCGACCAGACGAGGCTGCCCGCCGAGGAGGTGGAGTTCGTCTGCACGGACGCGCCCGCCCTGGTGGAGGCGATCCGCTCGCTCGCGGTGCGCGGGGCGCCCCTGCTGGGCATCGCGGGCGCCTACGGCGTCGCGCTCGCCGCCGTGCGGGGCTACGACGTGGACGACGCGGCGGAGGCGCTGGAGAGCGCCCGGCCCACCGCGGTGAACCTCGCGGTCGGTGTGCGCCGGGCGCGGGAGGCGTACCGGGCGGCGCTGACCCGTACCGGCGATGCGCGGCAGGCGGCCGGGGCGGCGCTGGCCGCGGCACGGCAGCTGCACCGGGAGGACGCCGAGGCGAGCGCCCGGATGGCCGAGCACGGGCTGGCGCTGCTGGACGAGATGATGTCCGGCGGCGGGCACCGGATCCTCACGCACTGCAACACCGGTTCGCTGGTGTCGGGCGGGGAGGGGACGGCGTTCGCGGTGGCCCTCGCGGCGCACCGGGCGGGACGTCTGAGGCGCCTGTGGGTGGACGAAACGCGTCCGTTGCTGCAAGGTGCTCGCCTGACGGCGTACGAGGCGGCCCGCAGCGGCATGGCGTACACCCTGCTCACCGACAACGCGGCGGGATCGCTGTTCGCGGCGGGCGAGGTGGACGCGGTGCTGATCGGGGCGGACCGCATCGCGGCCGACGGTTCGGTGGCGAACAAGGTGGGGAGCTATCCGCTCGCGGTGCTCGCGCGGTACCACCATGTGCCGTTCATCGTGGTGGCGCCCGTGACGACGGTCGACCCGGAGACCCCGGACGGGGCGTCCATCGAGGTCGAGCAGCGTTCCGGCCACGAGGTGACCGAGGTCACGGCGCCGCAGGTGCCGGTGGCGGGGATGGAGGCGGGAGGCGGGATTCCGGTGGCCCCCCTGGGGACCCAGGCGTACAACCCGGCGTTCGACGTGACACCACCGGAACTGGTGACGGCGATCGTCACCGAAGAGGGCGCGGTCTCGCCCGTGACCACCGAGGCCCTTGCCGAGCTGTGTGCCAGGTCACGCCAGGTAACGATGAGCTAATGGGATGATGTCGTTTATGAAGGGACGAGTCCTTGTCGTCGACGACGACACCGCACTGGCCGAGATGCTCGGCATCGTGCTGCGTGGTGAGGGTTTTGAGCCGTCTTTCGTAGCCGACGGTGACAAGGCGCTGGCCGCTTTCCGCGAGGCCAAACCCGACCTGGTGCTGCTGGATCTGATGCTGCCCGGCCGGGACGGCATCGAGGTGTGCCGCCTGATCAGGGCGGAGTCCGGGGTGCCGATCGTGATGCTCACGGCCAAGAGCGACACGGTCGACGTCGTCGTGGGCCTGGAGTCGGGCGCCGACGACTACATCGTGAAGCCGTTCAAGCCGAAGGAGCTGGTCGCCCGCATCCGGGCGCGCCTGCGCCGGTCGGAGGAGCCGGCCCCGGAGCAGCTCGCCATCGGCGACCTGGTGATCGACGTGGCCGGTCACTCCGTGAAGCGGGACGGGCAGTCGATCGCCCTGACGCCCCTGGAGTTCGACCTGCTGGTCGCGCTGGCCCGCAAGCCCTGGCAGGTGTTCACCCGCGAGGTGCTGCTGGAGCAGGTCTGGGGCTACCGCCACGCGGCCGACACCCGGCTGGTGAACGTGCACGTCCAGCGGCTGCGCTCCAAGGTCGAGAAGGACCCGGAGAAGCCGGAGATCGTGGTGACCGTCCGTGGCGTCGGGTACAAGGCAGGACCGAGCTGACATGTCCGGTGACAGCGCCGCTTCGGCGTCCGGCCGCTCCGGGGGCCGTCCGGGGCGGCCTGTCGGCCGGGACCGTACATCGGGCTCCCGCTGGGGCCGCCTGCTGGAGGGCGGGCTGCTCCGGGGCGGGGTCCAGGGCAGCCCGGTCATCCGGCTGTTCGTGCGCTGGGTGCGCCGGCCGCTGCTGCCCGTCATGCGGCTGTGGCGCCGCAACATCCAGCTGAAGGTCGTCGCCACCACGCTGCTGATGTCGATGGGCGTGGTGCTGCTGCTGGGCTTCGTGGTGATCGGCCAGGTGCGCAACGGCCTGCTCGACGCCAAGGTGAAGGCCTCGCAGAGCCAGGCCACCGGCGGCTTCGCCGTGGCCAAGCAGAAGTCCGACGAGGCGGCCAGCGTCATCGACGACGCCGGAGCGGTCGACGGGACGCGTTCCTCGACCAGCGTCATCCAGTGGATGAGCGATCTCGTCGAATCCCTCTCCAGCGGCGGCCAGGGCGCCTTCGACGTCGTCACGCTGCCCGCCGGCACCGAGAGCGGCAGCGGGCGCGGTCCGCGCGCCTCCGGGCACGTCGACCCGGCGCAGAGCGTCCCGGTGGCCCTGCGGGAGCGGCTCGACGGCAGTACCGCCGCGTCCCAGAGCTACACCCGGATCGTCTACTTCAACGGTGAGCCGTCCCAGCCCGGACTGGTCATCGGCAAGCAGGTCAACGACCCCAACGGCGACCCGTACCAGCTGTACTACCTCTTCCCGCTGACGCAGGAGGAGAAGTCGCTGAGCCTGGTCAAGACCACCCTGGCGACCGCCGGGCTGTTCGTCGTCGTGCTGCTCGGCGCCATCGCCTGGCTGGTGGTGCGGCAGGTGGTCACCCCGGTGCGGATGGCGGCCGGGATCGCCGAACGGCTCTCCGCGGGGCGCCTGCAGGAACGCATGAAGGTCACCGGCGAGGACGACATCGCCCGGCTCGGCGAGGCGTTCAACAAGATGGCCCAGAACCTCCAGCTGAAGATCAACCAGCTGGAGGACCTCTCGCGCATGCAGCGCCGGTTCGTCTCCGACGTGTCGCACGAGCTGCGGACGCCGCTCACCACGGTGCGGATGGCCGCCGACGTCATCCACGAGGCCCGGGAGGACTTCGACCCCGTGACCGCGCGGTCGGCCGAGCTGCTCGCCGACCAGCTGGACCGCTTCGAGTCGCTGCTCGCGGACCTCCTGGAGATCAGCCGCTTCGACGCGGGCGCGGCGGCGCTGGAGGCGGAGCCGATCGACCTGCGCGACGTCGTCCGCAGCGTGGTCGGCGGGGCCGAGCCGCTCGCCGAGCGCAAGGGCACCCGCATCCGGGTCCTCGGCGACCAGCAGCCCGTCGTCGCCGAGGCCGACGCGCGGCGGGTGGAACGCGTCCTGCGCAACCTCGTCGTCAACGCCGTGGAGCACGGCGAGGGCAAGGACGTCGTGGTGCGGCTGGCGGCCGCCGGCGGCGCGGTCGCGGTGGCCGTGCGCGACTACGGCGTCGGGCTCAAGCCCGGGGAGGCCACGCGCGTCTTCAGCCGTTTCTGGCGGGCCGACCCGGCACGCGCCCGCACCACCGGGGGCACGGGCCTGGGACTCTCCATCGCCCTGGAGGACGCCCGGCTGCACGGCGGCTGGCTCCAGGCGTGGGGCGAGCCCGGCGGCGGATCGCAGTTCCGGCTGACGCTGCCCCGGACGGCCGACGAGCCGCTGCGGGGATCCCCCATCGCCCTGGAACCCAAGGACTCGCGGCGCAACCGGGGCCTGGACGACGCCGGCCTGCCCCGCGGCGGCGACGGTGAGAAGCGGGCCACGGTGCCCGTGCACCCGCCCGGCACCACCGGGCAGACCCACGCCTCCCGGGACCCGCTGGTGCCGCGGACGTCCGCCGAGCCGCCCACCGCCGACCCGACGGCGCTGCCCGGCAACGGCGCGCGCGTGGTGGCCCGGCCCGCCGCGGCCCCCCGCCGCACGGCGGAGGCACCGGACACCCTGTCGGCCCCCTCGCCCGGACCGCGCCGCGGTGCCGCCGGGGGATCCGGCCCGGACCCGGACCCCCGCCCGGACCCGGGCCCGCGGGGAGCCGGAGACGGCGCCCGCGACGGCGACGGGGACATCCGGAACGGCGACGGCGACGGGGACATCCGAGACGGCGACGGCGACGGGACCAGCGCGCCCCGGGGCGCGACCAAGGGCACGACCAGGGACAGGACCGGGGACGAGGAGGCTTCGCGTGGGCGGCGGTGAGCGCGTGCGGCGCGGGCGGTGGACGCGGCGGCGGGCGGTGGTGTTCACCGCCGGCGGCGCCGTCCTGCTGGCCGGATGCGCGTCGATGCCGGACAGCGGCGACCTGCGGGGTGTGGAGTCCACGCCCCGCCGGGACGCCCAGGTCCGGGTGTTCGCCATGCCGCCGAGCGACGACGCGACGCCGACCCAGCTGGTGCAGGGCTTCCTCGAGGCCCTCACCAGTGACGACCCCCAGTACAAGACCGCCCGGATGTACCTGACACCCCGGGCGGCGAAGACCTGGCAGCCGGAACGGTCCACCACCGTGCTGGCCGATGGACCCAACGCCACCGTCCGCACCCCGGTCCGGGACACCGAGGACGAGGTCGCCTTCACCCTGACCGGCCGCGAGGTCGCCACCGTGGACGCGCAGCAGGCGTTCAACCCGTCCTCGGGGCAGTACACCAAGCTGCTGCGCCTCATACGTGACCCCGAGACCCGGCAGTGGAGGATCGACGCGGTGCCGCAGGGCGTCGTCATGGGGCAGTCGGACTTCGAGCGCAACTACATGTCCGTCAACAAGTACTACTTCGCCTCCAACACCGGCGGCGCGTCCCGCGACGAGCCGCCGATGGCGGTCGCCGACCCCGTCTACGTGCGAAGCCACGTGGACCCCACGACGCAGATGGTGCGCTCGCTCCTGACCGGCCCCACGACCTGGCTCGACCCGGTGGTGCGCTCCGGCTTCCCCACCGGCACGGCGCTCGCCAAGGGGGCCGGACCGCTGACCCCGGACGACCGCGGCCGTCTGGTCGTGCCGCTGAACGGCAGGGCCGCCCAGGTCGGCACCAGCCGCTGCGAGGAGATGGCGGCCCAGCTGCTGTTCACGGTGCGCAGCACCACTCCCGCGGTGGACGAGGTCGAGCTGCGCTCCGGGGGCCGGGAACTCTGCTCCCTGGCGCAGGAGAGCGCCGAGGCCGTCGCCACCCGCGGCTCCCTGCACAGCCCCGAGTACCTGTACTTCCTCGACGAGGAACAGCGAGCGGTGCGGATAGCCGCCGGCGCCGACGCCACCGAACCCGAGCCGGTGCCCGGAGCCCTGGGCGAGGGGGAGAACCAGCTGCGCTCGGTGGGCGTGGCCTGGGACGAGCACACCGCCGCCGGGGTCACCCTCGACGGCAAGGCACTGTACGTGGGGTCGCTGGTGTCGGGCGGGTCCCTCGGCGAGCCGGTGCTGCGCAGTGCCGGCAAGGGGGAGACCGACCGGCTGACGGCGCCCAGCTGGGACGCCCGCGGCGGCCTGTGGATCGCGGACCGCGACCCCGAGGCGCCCCGGCTGCTGCTCCTGGAGGAGGGCGCCGGGGAGCCGATGGAGGTGCGCACGCCGGGGCTGGACGGCCGGATCAGGGCGGTCCGGGTCGCCGCCGACGGGGTGCGGATCGCCCTCGTCGTCGAGAAGGGCGACCGGCGGTCCCTGCTGATCGGGCGGATCGAGCGCAGCAGGCCCGACGGCAGAACGGCGGAACGCTCCCCGGTCACCGTGCTGGAACTGCGTTCCGCGGCCCCCGAACTGGAGCAGGTCACCGCCATGTCGTGGACCGGGGACAGCCGGCTGGTCGTGGTCGGCCGCGAGCAGGGCGGCGTGGAGCAGATGCGCTACGTGGAGGTCGACGGCTCCACGCCCGATGTGCCGCAGCCCGCGGCGCTGACCGGCGTCAAGGCGGTCACCGCCTCCCCGGACGACCGGGTGCCGCTGGTGGCGTACTCGGTGGACGGCATCGTCCGGCTCCCGTCGGCGGGCCAGTGGCAGAAGATCACCAAGGGGACCGCGCCGGTCTATCCCGGGTGAGCGATTCCGGCCGGTCGTGACCCGCCCGGTTTTCCACAGGCGCCGTCCACAGGGCTGGCCGGGGGCGGTGGGCCGGGGCACAGTGGCCTCATGCGCGCCTGGTGGCAGGACCTCACCGACCTGGTGCTCCCGCCCGAGTGCGGCGGGTGCGCCAGACCGCGCACGGTGCTGTGCCCGCGGTGCCGTGCGGTGCTGGAGCGGACCGGGCCGCGCCGGGTGCGTCCCCGGTCCGAGCCGCCCGGCCTGCCGGAGGTGCACGCGGCTGCCCGGTACGGCGACGAGGTGCGGGCGGCGCTGCTGGCGCACAAGGAACGCGGCGCCCTGGCCCTGGCGGCACCGCTGGGCGAGGCACTGGCGGGCGCGGTGCGGGCGGCGCTGACCGCGTCCGGGGAGCCGGCCGGCGGGGACGGCGGGGGCGGTGTGCTGCTCGTGCCGGTGCCGTCCGCGCGGCGGGCGGTGCGGGCCCGCGGACACGACCCCGCCCGGCGGATCGCGCTGGCCGCCGCGGGTGACCTGCGGCGGGCGGGGGTACCCGCCCAGGTACTTCCCGCGCTGCGGCAACGGCGGTCGGTGGCCGACCAGTCGGAGCTCGGCCCCCGGGAGCGGCTGGCCAACGTGGCCGGCGCGTTCGGGGTCGTTCCCGGCGCGGGGCGGCTGCTCGGCGAAGGGCGGGTGGTGATCGTCGACGACCTGATGACCACGGGGGCCTCCCTGGCGGAGGCCGCGCGTGCGGTGCGCGTGGCGATGCGGACCGCGGCCGAGCGGCGGACGGCGGTGACCGGGAGGTCCCCATCGGCCCGGTCCGGCCGTCCCGGTGGGGACCACCGGCGGGCCGGTCGGCCGGATACCGCGGCCGGTGCGGGGTACGGATCGAGCAATCCGGCGCCCGCGCTCGTGTACACGGGTGAGACAGGGGAAGGGAGAGGGCAACGGCGGATCGCACCGGAACGAGGGAGAGCGGGACGGCGGACGAGACGTCCGGCGCACACGGCGGGAACGGCGGGCGAAGGCCGCGCCGACGCGAACACGGGGATCGGAACGGACGGAGTGGTGGCGGCGGTGGTCGCGGCATCACCGGCTTCCTTCGAAATAAACCGGAACTGACAAGAATCTTGCGTCGTTGCAGGTAACGAGAGGCCGAATTCACCTGAACGGAGGTACGACGCGGTAGAGGGTGACGACATCCGTCCGGGCGAGATATGTTCGGTTGTGAGGGAAAGCCGCAGGCCACACCTGACGAATCCGAATGCCGAGGCGTGGGTTTTCCGTTATCACCCACGCCGGTGGAGTGGAGATCTCGCCCGCGGGGGAGGAGGTGGAAGTCACCGAGTCCGAGGTTCCGGGTGTTACCGGAACCGGGTGCAAAAGGGAGACGCTCCGCACCGAGGCGGAGTGATCCGGGAACGGAGTTCTGCGTGGACATCGTCGTCAAGGGCCGCAAGACAGAGGTGCCCGAGCGGTTCCGGAAGCACGTGGCCGAGAAGCTGAAGCTGGACAAGATCCAGAAGCTCGACGGCAAGGTGATCAGCCTGGACGTCGAGGTGTCCAAGGAGCCCAACCCCCGACAGGCCGACCGCTGCGACCGGGTGGAGATCACCCTGCGCACCCGCGGTCCGGTGATCCGGGCGGAAGCCGCGGCGAGCGACCCCTACGCGGCGCTCGACCTGGCGGCGGAGAAGCTGGACGCCCGGCTGCGCAAGCAGCACGACAAGCGCTTCTCGCGACGTGGCGCACGCAGGATCTCGGCCGCCGAGGTCCCCGACCACGTCCCGGGCGTGGCGACGCTCAACGGCACCGGTGCGCAGGTCTCCGACGAGGAGACCGAGGCCGTCCCGACCAAGAAGATCGGCTCGCTGGAGGTGCAGGGGGACGGTCCCCTCGTCGTCCGCGAGAAGACGCACGTCGCCGCCCCCATGACGCTCGACCAGGCCCTCTACGAGATGGAACTGGTGGGGCACGACTTCTATCTCTTCGTCGACTCCGAGACCAAGGAACCCAGCGTCGTCTACCGGCGGCACGCCTACGACTACGGCGTGATCCACCTGCAGACCGACACGATGGTCACACAGTCCCACTCCCCCGAGGCGGGCGGGACGCTCGGCGGCTGACCGCCGGGTGACAGCAGGGCCGGTGCCCCTGGTGCGCGTGTGCGCCCCCAGGGGCACCGGTGTGCGCCCCCCGGGGGCGCCGCGCGCTGTCACCCCTGTGGCGTCCGGCATGGAATCATGGCGGCAGCGGCCCAACCGGTGGGTCGTTGCCTTGGGTTGGCGATGGCTCAGAACCACAGGCCACAGCCTTCAGGGGGAGGAACGATGGCGGACAGCTTTGGACCGATGCGGGACGCGGGGGCCGACGACGGCACGGTCGGCACGGGCCCGGCCGCGGGCTCATCCCGCACGGAACCGATCAGAGTCCTGGTGGTGGACGACCACGCGCTGTTCCGCCGTGGCCTGGAGATCGTCCTCGCCGCCGAGGAGGACATCCAGGTCGTGGGGGAGGCGGGGGACGGTGCCGAAGCCGTCGAGAAGGCCGCCGACCTGTTGCCCGACATCATCCTGATGGACGTGCGGATGCCCAAGCGGGGCGGGATCGAGGCGTGCACCTCCATCAAGGAGGTCGCCCCGAGCGCCAAGATCATCATGCTGACGATCAGCGACGAGGAAGCCGACCTCTACGACGCGATCAAGGCGGGCGCGACCGGCTACCTGCTCAAGGAGATCTCCACCGACGAGGTGGCCACCGCCATCCGCGCGGTCGCCGACGGGCAGTCCCAGATCAGTCCGTCGATGGCGTCCAAACTCCTCACCGAGTTCAAGTCGATGATCCAGCGCACCGACGAACGCCGGCTCGTCCCCGCCCCCCGCCTGACGGACCGTGAGCTGGAAGTCCTCAAACTCGTCGCCACCGGAATGAACAACCGGGACATCGCCAAGGAACTGTTCATCTCCGAGAACACCGTGAAGAACCACGTCCGCAACATCCTGGAGAAGCTGCAACTGCACTCCAGGATGGAGGCCGTGGTCTACGCGATGCGGGAGAAGATCCTCGAGATCCGCTGATCCGCTGGTCCGCTGGTCAGGCCGGCTCGTTGGTACCTGAGATCCGAGGCCCGGCGGCAGCGGCGCGCAGTCCGGCCCCTCGGGGGCTGACTCGTCCGCCGCCATCGCCACCGCGTACCGCTAACCGCTAACCGCTAACCGCTACCGCCGGCGCTGCCGCCTGCCGCGACCACCGATTCCGCCGCGCGCCGCCGCGTCCGTCGGCGTTGCCCCGTCCGGTGCCACGGCCCCGCACCGATTCCGCCGTGCGCCGCCGGGACCGTCTGCGCCGCCGCGTCCGCATGGTCCGCCTGCGTCGTCCCGTCCGGCGCCGCCGTGACCGCCCAGGCCGTGGATCAGCCGAGGGTGCGGGCGAGTTCCGCGGTCAGCGGGCCCCGCAGTTCCTCCGGGTCCAGGCGCTCGACGCGGACGTCCGTGCAGCCCACCCAGCCGGCCGCCTCCACCAGCGCCCGTGCGAGCGCCGGGACCGCGCCGGGGCCGTCCACCGAGACCTGCCGGGCGACCAGCGTGCGGCCCTCGCGTGCCGGGTCCACCCGGCCCACCAGCCGGCCGCCGGCCAGCAGCGGCATCGCGAAGTAGCCGTGCACCCGCTTCGGCCTCGGGACGTACGCCTCCAGCCGGTGGGTGAAGCCGAAGATCCGCTCTGTGCGCGCCCGTTCCCACACCAGGGAGTCGAACGGCGACAGCAGCGTCGTGCGGTGCCGCCCGCGCGGCGGGGCCGCCAGCGCCTCCGGATCCGCCCAGGCCGGCTTGGCCCAGCCCTCGACGGTCACCGGCACCAGACCCGAGTCGGCGATCACCGCGTCCACCTGCTCGCCCTTGAGGCGGTGGTAGTCGGCGATGTCCGCGCGCGTGCCCACCCCCAGGGCGCGGCCCGCCAGGCCCACCAGACGGCGCAGGCACTCGGTGTCGTCCAGTGCGTCGTGCAGCAGCGCGTCGGGCACGGCGCGCTCGGCCAGGTCGTAGACCCGCTTCCAGCCGCGCCGCTCCACGCACACCACTTCCCCGTACATCAGGGCGCGTTCGACGGCGACCTTGGAGCCGGACCAGTCCCACCACTCGCTGGTGCGCTTGGCGCCGCCCAGTTCCGTCGCCGTGAGCGGACCCTGTGCGCGCAGTTGCCCGACGACCCGGTCGTAGGTGCCGTCGGGAAGGTCGTGGTGCCAGTGCGGGCGGTTGCGGTAGGCGCGGCGGCGGAAGGCGAAGTGCGGCCACTCCTCGATCGGCAGGATGCACGCGGCGTGCGACCAGTACTCGAAGGAGTGCGGCGGCTTCGGGCCGGTCCTCCAGTACGCCTCCTCGACCGCGGCGCGGCCCACGGGGCCCAGCCGGGCGTAGGCGATCAACTCGTGGGAGCGGGCGAGGACGGAGATCGTGTCGAGCTGCACCGCGCCCAGCCGGCGGAGCACCCCGCGCACCCCCGAGCGCCGGTCGGGCGCGCCGAGGTAGCCCTGGGCCCGCAGGGCGATGCGGCGGGCCTCGTCAGCCGACAGTTCCGTGGTGGGACGCGGGAGGGTCGTCGTCATACGTCCGCACGATAGACCGCGGCACTGACAGCCGAGAGGAGCATCATCGCCCGCCCCCGCACGGGCCTCACCCGGGGGCCGGGAGGTACGGCGCGGACGACGGCAGGCCCAGGTCGGAGGGGAGCAGCGATCCGACCCAGCAGTCCCGCAGCACACCCTTGTTGTTCAGCGCCGAGCGCAGCGTTCCCTCCACCACGAAACCCGCGCGCTCGGCCACCGCCCGCGAGGGCCGGTTGCCCACCTCGGCACGCCACTCCACGCGGTCGACGGACAGCCGCGTGAACGCCCAGCGGCAGACCGCGAGGGCGGCCTCGGTGATGTGGCCCCGGCCCCGGTGTTCCTTGGTCCCCCAGAAGCCGATCTCGCCGACGCCCAGGGACCGCATCGTGATGCTGAGCATGCCCGTCAGCTCCCCGGGCGGCAGGAAGACGCCGAAGGTGAACATCGATCCGTTCGCCCAGCCCTCCGGGGCCATCTGCTCCGTGAAGCCCCGCGCGTGCTCGGGCAGGTAGGGCGAGGGGATCGTGGTCCAGCGCTGGATCTCGGGGTCCTGGCAGGCCGCGTACACGGCGTCGGTGTCCTCGGGGCCCACGGTGCGCAGGACGAGACGGTCGGTGGTGAGGGTGACGGGGTCCATCGGCCGATTCTGCGCGCGGGGTCCGCACGGCGCCATCGGCTGCGCCGTGCGTGAGAGGGTGATCACCCTTCGCACAAATTCGCCGGGGTGATGCGGCACCATCGACGGGGCCCGTCCGTTGTCCCCTGTGGAGCAGCCGTGCAACAGATGTGAAGCAGCCGACGGTCACCGCCCCGGCAGGCCTCCCGGCGTGGTGGGGTCCTCGCATACGATGGCCGTTGCCCCGTCAGTGGAACGAAACCGACCGTCCCAGGCCCGACCGGCAAGGAGACCAACCCCCGTGTCCGTCCTCTCGAAGATCATGCGTGCAGGCGAAGGCAAGATCCTGCGCAAGCTGCACCGCATCGCGGACCAGGTCAACTCCATCGAAGAGGACTTCGTCGACCTCTCCGACGCCGAGCTGCGGGCCCTCACCGACGAGTACAAGCAGCGGTACGCCGACGGTGAGAGCCTGGACGACCTGCTCCCCGAGGCCTTCGCCACCGTGCGCGAGGCCGCCAAGCGCGTCCTCGGCCAGCGCCACTACGACGTGCAGATCATGGGTGGCGCCGCCCTGCACATGGGCTACGTCGCCGAGATGAAGACCGGTGAGGGCAAGACCCTCGTCGGTACCCTGCCCGCGTATCTCAACGCGCTGGCCGGCAAGGGCGTCCACATCATCACGGTGAACGACTACCTGGCCGAGCGCGACTCCGAGATGATGGGCCGCGTCCACAAGTTCCTGGGCCTCGACGTCGGCTGCATCCTCGCCAACATGACGCCGGCCCAGCGCCGCGAGCAGTACGGCTGCGACATCACCTACGGCACCAACAACGAGTTCGGCTTCGACTACCTCCGCGACAACATGGCGTGGTCCAAGGACGAACTCGTCCAGCGCGGCCACAACTTCGCCATCGTCGACGAGGTGGACTCGATCCTCATCGACGAGGCCCGTACGCCGCTGATCATCTCCGGTCCGGCCGACCAGGCCACCAAGTGGTACGGCGACTTCGCCAAGCTGGTGAGGCGCCTCAAGCGGGGCGAGCCCGGCAACCCGCTCAAGGGCATCGAGGAGACCGGCGACTACGAGGTCGACGAGAAGAAGCGCACGGTCGCCATCCACGAGTCCGGCGTCGCCAAGGTCGAGGACTGGCTGGGCATCGACAACCTCTACGAGTCGGTGAACACCCCGCTGGTGGGCTACCTGAACAACGCGATCAAGGCCAAGGAGCTCTTCAAGCGCGACAAGGACTACGTCATCATCGACGACGAGGTCATGATCGTCGACGAGCACACCGGACGTATCCTCGCCGGCCGCCGCTACAACGAGGGCATGCACCAGGCCATCGAGGCCAAGGAAGGCGTGCCGATCAAGGACGAGAACCAGACGCTCGCCACGATCACGCTGCAGAACTTCTTCCGCCTCTACAAGCGCCGGGACCACGACGGCAAGGAGGTCCCGGGCCTGTCCGGGATGACCGGTACGGCGATGACCGAGGCCGCCGAGTTCCACCAGATCTACAAGCTCGGCGTGGTGCCCATCCCGACCAACCGGCCGATGGTCCGCAAGGACCAGTCGGACCTGATCTACCGCACCGAGGTCGCCAAGTTCGAGGCGGTCGTCGACGACATCGAGGAGAAGCACCGCAAGGGGCAGCCGATCCTCGTCGGCACCACCTCGGTGGAGAAGTCCGAGTACCTCTCCCAGCAGCTCAGCAAGCGCGGCATCCAGCACGAGGTGCTCAACGCCAAGCACCACGAGCGGGAGGCGTCGATCGTCGCCCAGGCCGGCCGCAAGGGCAGTGTCACGGTCGCCACGAACATGGCCGGCCGCGGTACGGACATCAAGCTGGGCGGCAACCCCGAGGACCTCGCCGAGGCGGAGCTGCGCCAGCGCGGCCTCGACCCGGAGCAGCACATCGAGGAGTGGGCGCAGGCCCTCCCCGAGGCGCTGGAGCGGGCCGAGCAGGCGGTCAAGGCGGAGAAGGAGGAGGTCGAGCGGATCGGCGGCCTCTACGTCCTCGGCACCGAGCGCCACGAGTCGCGGCGCATCGACAACCAGCTGCGCGGTCGTTCCGGCCGTCAGGGCGACCCGGGCGAGTCCCGCTTCTACCTGTCGCTGGGCGACGACCTGATGCGGCTGTTCAAGGCCCAGATGGTCGAGCGCGTGATGTCCATGGCGAACGTGCCGGACGACGTGCCGATCGAGAACAAGATGGTCACGCGGGCCATCGCCTCCGCCCAGTCGCAGGTCGAGACGCAGAACTTCGAGACCCGCAAGAACGTCCTGAAGTACGACGAGGTCCTCAACCGCCAGCGCGAGGTCATCTACGGCGAGCGGCGCCGCGTCCTGGAGGGCGAGGACCTGCAGGAGCAGATCCACCACTTCATGGACGACACCATCGACGCCTACGTCCAGGCGGAGACCGCCGAGGGCTTCCCCGAGGACTGGGACCTGGACCGGCTGTGGGGCGCCTTCAAGCAGCTCTACCCGGTGAAGGTCACCGTCGAGGAGCTGGAGGAGGAGGCCGGCGACCGGGCCGGGCTGACCGCCGAGTTCATCGCCGACTCCGTCAAGGAGGACATCCGGCGCCAGTACGAGGAGCGCGAGGCCCAGCTCGGCTCCGAGATCATGCGTGAGCTGGAGCGCCGGGTCGTGCTGTCGGTCCTGGACCGCAAGTGGCGCGAGCACCTCTACGAGATGGACTACCTCCAGGAGGGCATCGGCCTGCGGGCCATGGCGCAGAAGGACCCGCTGGTCGAGTACCAGCGCGAGGGCTTCGACATGTTCCAGGCCATGATGGACGGCATCAAGGAGGAGTCCGTCGGCTACCTGTTCAACCTGGAGGTCCAGGTCGAGCAGCAGGTCGAGGAGGTCCCGGTCGAGGACGCCCCGCAGGCCGCCCAGGACGCCGTGCCGGCGCAGGCCGGGGCCTCCCGCCCCGAGATCCGCGCCAAGGGCCTCGACGCCCCGCAGCGGCGCAACCTGCACTTCTCGGCGCCCACCGTGGACGGCGAGGGCGGCACCGTCGAGGGCGAGTTCGCCGAGGACGAGCCGGTGCGCTCCGCGGCCGACGGCCTCACCCGCGCCGAGCGCCGCAAGCAGGCCCGGGGCGGACGCCGCCGCAAGAAGTGACCACCGGCGCCCGCCTCGTCGGCGGGCGGCGGTGAGACCGGCCGAGGGCCGGGTGTCCCAGGAGATCCTGGGGCGCCCGGCCCTCCGGCGTTCGGGGCGTCGACCATGCGGGGCGTCGACCATGCGGGGCGTCGACCATGCGGGGGTGTCGACCATGCGGGGGTGCCGACGGGAGTCCGGTGCGGCCGGGGCGCCGAGGTGGCCGGCGCCGGAGGGCTCCCTGACACGGCGTGGGGTGGTCCGATACGGGATACGGGCGGCTGCCGCTGGGTGGGTGCCGGCAAGCGGTTGGCGCGGGGGCGGTTCTCGACCGTCGGTTGTCGCGAGTCGGTTGTTGCGCGTCGGTGGTCGCGGGTCGGCGGGCGCCGGTCGGCGGCCGGGCCGGGTGCGGAGGCCGGAGGCTCCTGGTTCCGGCCGCCCCGCCCGGTGGCACCCGGCGCCCGCCCGGCGTCCGCCCGGTGCCTGCCCCGCGCCCGGTGCCCGCCTGGCGTCCGCCCCGCGCCTGATGGCACCCGGCGCCTGATGGCACCCGGTGGCGCCCGGTGGCGCTCGCCCGGCGCCTGATGGCACCCGGCCTCCGCCTGGCGTCCGCCCGGTGCCTACCCCGCGCCCGGGCGCCCGCCTGGCGCCCCGCCCCGCGCCCGATGGCACCCGGTGGCGCTCGCCCGGCGCCCGGTGGCGCTCGTCCGGCCGCGCCCGGCCGCGCTCAGGGGCCGTCGCGGCTGGAGCGGCGGGGGCGGGGGCGCCGGACCCGGAGGCGCGGGGGCGCCGGACCCGGAGGCGCGGGGGCGCCGGGCCCGGAGGCGCGGGGGAGTCAGGCGTCCTCGGGGGCGGAGCGACGGCCGCGGGGACCGTCGAGCTCCACGGCGGTGCAGCGCCAGCGGAGGTCCCGGCCCCGTTCCAGACGGAAGGCCATGGCGCGCAGCCGGTCGCCGGCGCCGATCCGAGCGAACACCTCCAGGGCGCCCTCCCAGGTCACGAAGTAGCCGATGTCCCGCACCACCGGGCGGTGCCCGAGGGCGAGGAGCGGGCCGTCCTCGGCGAGGCGGGCCACGTCGTCGTAGGCGCGCCCGGCGGTGTGGCGCAGCATCGCGTGGACGGGGCGCTGCCCGCTGAGGACGGCGAGCAGCAGTTCGGCGAACCGGTCGGTGGGGCGGGGCTGCGGGACGGCGGCCGGCGGCCTGCGCGGGATCTGGGCAGGCACCCTCGGCAGGGCGGCGGGCGCGGCCGGGGCCACCGTCCCCGCGCCCCCGGCGCCGTGCCCGCCGCCCACGGGTGCGCCGGACCCGGCAGCACCCATGCCCCGCCCCGGCCCGGGAACGGGCCCGGAGACCGGCGCTCCGGCGAGGACGCGGGCGGCCCGTACGGAGGCGGCCCGGGCGTCCGACGCCCGGGGGAGTGCGGGAGCCCGGGTGGGGCGCGGGACGGGGGCCGTGGCGCCGGGGCGGGCGGTCGCGGCGGTGGCGGGCCTGTTGTCCGCGGGCCGGGTGCTCGGGGCGGTGGCGGACGGCCTCCCGCCGCCGGGGGACGTGGTGCGCGCGGGACCTCCGGCCGGGGTGCGGGGCGGAGTGGTGCCGTGCGGGCGGCGTGAGTCGCGGCGCTGGGGCGGACGGGAGCCGGCGCGCTGCTGCGTCCTGGTCATGACCTTGTTCACGGGACCCCGTTTCGACGGGCCCGGCAGCGCTCCGGCTCGGGGATCGGGGCGGTACCGGGCGGTAACTTCCTGGCTGGGGATCTTGTACGGGGCGCGGAGCTGCGACGGCAACACGAGGCGGGGCCGGTTCGGGCCCGTGCGGAATTCACTTATCCGGGTGACCGGACGGCGGCCGGGCCGGTGTCCGGGCGGGACTACCGGGTGAAGCGCGGGACGGAAGTGGACGCCCGGGGACGCCGGGGGAGGGACTCGATGGGGGACACGCGCACGTATCCTGAAGGCCCCGCCGGACGGCTTCGCCGGCCTGCCCCCCACTCCGTGCACCACCCCGTCCCGCCCGCTCCGGGAAACGCTTCGAGACAGGAAAACGGCCGACATGCGCGTCTACGTCCCACTGACCCTTCCCGGTCTCGCCGAGGCCCACGCGGCGGGTGAGCTGGGCGACGGTCCCGTGGTGGCCTACGCCGTCACCCCGGCCCTGCGCGAGTGGTACCTCTCCGACGACATCGAGGAGCTGGAGTACGCCGCGCTGAACCGCGCCGCGCACGCCTCCCTGCGGCTCCTGGCGGCCGACCCCGCCGCGCCGCGCCGCCGGGTCGTCGTCGCGGTGGACGTCCCCGACCGGTCGGCGTCCGTGGACCCGGGCCGGGGCCTCGACCCCGCCGCCCTCGGGGAGGTGCGGGTCGCCGGACCGGTGCCCCTGGCGAAGGCGGCGGCGGTGCACGTGGACGCGGAGGACGCCGAGACGGACGTGACGGCCGCCGCGGACGCCCTGCCCGCCGCCGACGCCGGGGACGACGACGCCCGGTTCACCGTGGACGGTGCCGAGGACCACGAGCTGCTCTGGTTCGCCACGCAGGAGATCCCGGCCCTGGTGGACCGGGGAGACCGGGCGGACCGGCGGGACTGAGCGCGAGGGGCGCCGCCAGGCGCGGGGCCCCGTCCGGGAGGCCCGCGGCCCGTCTGCGGGTGCCCGCCGTCCGCCTGCGGACGGCCTGCCACCCGTGTGCGGCGGTCCCCGCCGGTCCGTATGTGGTCGTCCGGGGCCCGTATGTGGTTCTCCGCGGCCCGTATGTGGTCCTCCGCGGCCGGTATGGGGTCGTCCGCTGCCCGTGAGCGGGGCCCGGGGCCCCGGGGACGGCCGTCGCTCCGTGCCGGATGTCGGTGCGGCCGGGTATTTTTCCTGCATGGGGACGCAGACGCACAGGGACGCGCACATCGTCTGGGACTGGAACGGCACGCTGTTCCACGACGTCGACGCGGTGATCGGGGCGACCAACGCCGCCTTCGCGGAACTCGGCCTGGAACCGCTGACACTGGAGCGGTACCGGGAGCTGTACTGCGTGCCGGTGCCGAAGTTCTACGAACGGCTTCTGGGGCGGCTGCCGACCGAGGCCGAGTGGGAGCGGATGGACACGATCTTCCACCGGTACTACACGGAGCACCGGGTGGCGTGCGGTCTCGCCGAGGGGGTGGCGGAGCTGCTGGCGGGCTGGACGTCCGCGGGGCGCAGCCAGTCGATCCTCAGCATGTACGGGCACGAGGAGCTGGTGCCCCTGGTGCGCGGCTTCGGCATCGAGCCGCACTTCCTGCGCGTCGACGGGCGGACGGGGCCCTCCGGGGGCAGCAAGGCGGAGCACATGGTGCGGCACCTGGCTTCCCTGACGGACGTCGTCGCGGAGCGCACGGTGGTGATCGGGGACGCCGCCGACGACGCGCTGGCCGCCCGGCACGTGGGCGCGCAGGCCGTCCTCTACACCGGAGGCTCGCACAGCCGGGCCAGCCTGGAGTCCGTCGGCGTGCCGGTGGTCGACACGCTGGCGGAGGCGGTGGCCGAGGCGGAGCGCCTGGCCGCCTGACACCCCGGGGCCGCCATAGCGCGCCCGCGCCCGCCATGGCGCGGCGCCCCGCGCCCGCCCGCGATGCCCGATCCCCGCGTCCGGGCACACTGTGCGAAACGTCAAACTTCCACCCCCGGTTTTGTACACATACGGCTCATGACGGGCCCCCTGTGGAGAGCGATAGCCTGGGTGGCGTGATCAGCGCGATACGTCGCGGGGACATGGACGTCCCCGCTGTTCGCCCGGCGAGCACGGACCACAACCGTGACCGGGTGGCGGTCGCCGATCCCCACGAGCGGGGCGGGGCCCGGAGGGTACCCGGGACGCGGATCGTCCCACCGAGGACGCCTTCAGCGGCGTCATACCGGCCGGATGCGACGACATCGGCCGAGAAGCCCCCGCTCCACCCATCTCGCGGCATAGCGTCGGTACGGACCGGACACCCCGCGCCGCACCAGCCGCACACCGCGAGCGCGGGCACCGTATTTCCTTCTACGTCACGCAACGGCGCGCGACAGGAGTCAGAGGACAATGCAGACCAAGCTGGACGAAGCCAAGGCCGAGCTGCTCGAGAGGGCCGCCCGGGTAGCTGAGAACAGCCCGGCCGGGGGGAAACTACCGACTGGGACGACGGAGCAGAGCACGCCCGACCGGGAATCCGTGCTCGCGTTCCTCCAGCGCTACTACCTGCACACCGCCCCGGAGGACCTCACCGACCGTGACCCGGTCGACGTCTTCGGAGCCGCCGTCTCACACCACCGGCTGGCCGAGAACCGCCCGCAGGGCACGGCCAACGTCCGGGTGCACACCCCGACGGTCGAGGAGAACGGCTGGACGTCCAGCCACTCCGTCGTCGAGGTCGTCACCGACGACATGCCCTTCCTCGTCGACTCCGTCACCAACGAGCTGACCCGCCAGGGCCGCGGCATCCACGTCGTCATCCACCCGCAGATGGTGGTGCGGCGGGACGTCACCGGCAAACTGATCGAGGTGCGCCCGGTCCGGCCGGCCGGGGACCTCCCGCACGACGCCCACGTCGAGTCCTGGATCCACGTCGAGATCGACCGCGAGACCGACCGCGGCGACCTCAAGCAGATCACCGCCGACCTGCTGCGGGTGCTCTCCGACGTCCGCGAGGCCGTCGAGGACTGGGGCAAGATGCGCGAGGCGGCGACCCGGCTCGCCGGCGAGCTGCCCGACGAGCCGATGCCGCGGGACGTCGCCGAGCAGCAGGTCGACGAGGCGCGCGAGCTGCTGCGGTGGCTGGCCGACGACCACTTCACCTTCCTCGGCTACCGCGAGTACGAGCTGCGCGACGACGACTCCCTCGGCGCCATCCCGGGCACCGGCCTCGGCATCCTGCGCTCCGACCCCGCCCACGCCACCGCCGAGGGCCACCCGGTCAGCCCGTCCTTCGAGCGGCTGCCCGCGGACGCCCGCGCGAAGGCGCGCGAGCACAAGCTGCTCGTGCTGACCAAGGCCAACAGCCGGGCCACCGTGCACCGGCCGTCGTATCTGGACTACATCGGCGTCAAGAAGTTCGACGCGGACGGCAACGTCGTCGGCGAGCGGCGCTTCCTGGGCCTGTTCTCCTCCGCGGCCTACACCGAGTCCGTCCGCCGGGTGCCGGTGATCCGCCGCAAGGTCGAGGAGGTCCTGGAGCGCGCCGGGTTCTCGCCGCACAGCCACGACGGACGTGACCTGCTGCAGATCCTGGAGACCTACCCGCGCGACGAGCTGTTCCAGACGCCCCTCGCGGAACTCCAGTCGATCGTCACCTCGGTGCTCTACCTCCAGGAGCGGCGGCGGCTGCGCCTCTACCTGCGCCAGGACGAGTACGGGCGCTACTACTCCGCCCTCGTCTACCTGCCGCGCGACCGCTACACCACGGGTGTCCGCCTGCGGATCATCGACATCCTCAAGGAGGAACTCGGCGGCGTCAGCGTCGACTTCACGGCCTGGAACACCGAGTCGGTCCTCTCCCGGCTGCACTTCGTCGTCCGGGTCCCGCAGGGCACAGAACTGAAGCACCTGTCGGACAGCGACCGGGAGCGCATCGAGGGCCGGCTGGTCGAGGCCGCCCGCTCCTGGCACGACGGCTTCGGCGAGGCGCTCCACGCCGAGTTCGGAGAGGAGCGCGCCGCCGAGCTGCTCCGCCGCTACGCGGGCGCCTTCACCGAGGGCTACAAGGCCGACCACACCCCGCGCAGCGCCGTCGCCGACCTGGTCCGCCTCGAACAGCTCGACGAGGAGAACGACTTCGAGCTGAGCCTGTACGAGCCGGTGGGCGCGGCCCCCGAGGAGCGCCGCTTCAAGATCTACCGCAAGGGTGAGGCCGTCTCCCTGTCCGCGGTGCTGCCCGTGCTGCAGCGGCTCGGCGTCGAGGTCGTCGACGAACGGCCCTACGAGCTGCGCTGCGACGACCACGACATCGCCTGGATCTACGACTTCGGCCTGCGCCTGCCCAGGACGCCCGCCGGGGGTGCGGACTACCTCGGCGACGACGCCCGCGAGCGGTTCCAGGAGGCGTTCGCCGCCACCTGGACCGGCAAGGCGGAGAACGACGGCCTCAACGCCCTCGTGCTGAGCGCCGGCCTGACCTGGCGCCAGGCCGTGGTGCTGCGTGCCTACGCCAAGTACCTGCGCCAGGCCAACTCCACGTTCAGCCAGAACTACATGGAGGACACCCTCCGCAACAACGTCCACACCACCCGGCTCCTGGTCTCCCTGTTCGAGGCCCGGATGTCGCCGGACCGGCAGCGCGCCGGGCACGAACTGGTGGACGCCCTGCTGGAGGAGGTCGACGCCGCGCTCGACCAGGTGGCCTCGCTGGACGAGGACCGCATCCTGCGGTCCTTCCTCAACGTCATCAAGGCGACGCTGCGCACGAACTTCTTCCAGATGACCGGCGACGGCCGTCCGCACGACTACGTCGCCATGAAGTTCGACCCCACGGCCATCCCCGACCTGCCGGCCCCGCGCCCGGCGTTCGAGATCTGGGTGTACTCGCCGCGGGTGGAGGGCGTGCACCTGCGCTACGGCAAGGTCGCCCGCGGTGGTCTGCGCTGGTCGGACCGCCGGGAGGACTTCCGCACGGAGATCCTGGGCCTGGTCAAGGCGCAGATGGTGAAGAACACCGTCATCGTGCCGGTCGGCGCCAAGGGCGGCTTCGTCGCCAAGCAGCTCCCCGACCCCAACGTGGACCGGGACGCCTGGATGGCCGAGGGCGTCGCCGCGTACAAGACCTTCATCTCGGCGCTGCTGGACATCACCGACAACATGGTGGGCGGCGAGGTCGTGCCGCCCGCCGACGTCGTGCGGCACGACGAGGACGACACCTACCTCGTCGTCGCGGCCGACAAGGGCACCGCGCGGTTCTCCGACATCGCCAACGAGGTCGCCGCGTCGTACGACTTCTGGCTCGGCGACGCCTTCGCCTCCGGCGGCTCGGCCGGCTACGACCACAAGGGCATGGGCATCACCGCCCGCGGTGCCTGGGAGTCCGTCAAGCGGCACTTCCGCGAGCTGGGCGTGGACACCCAGAGCGAGGACTTCACGGTCGTCGGCATCGGCGACATGTCCGGTGACGTGTTCGGCAACGGCATGCTGCTGAGCGAGCACATCCGCCTGGTCGCCGCCTTCGACCACCGGCACATCTTCGTCGACCCGGCCCCCGACGCGGCCGTCTCCTACGCCGAGCGGCGCCGCCTGTTCGAGCTGCCCCGCAGCTCCTGGGCGGACTACGACACCGGGCTGATGTCGCCCGGCGGCGGGATCTTCCCGCGCACCGCCAAGTCGATCCCCGTCAGCCCGCAGATGCGCGAGGTCCTCGGCATCGACGAGGGCGTCACCAAGATGACCCCGCCCGAGCTGATCCGGGCCGTCCTCAAGGCCCCGGTCGACCTGCTGTGGAACGGCGGCATCGGCACCTACGTCAAGGCGTCCACCGAGTCCCACGCGGACGTCGGCGACAAGGGCAACGACGCCATCCGCGTCGACGGCAAGGACCTGCGGGTCCGGGTGATCGGCGAGGGCGGCAACCTGGGCATGACCCAGCTCGGCCGCATCGAGGCCGCGCTGCACGGCATCAAGAACAACACCGACGCCATCGACAACAGCGCGGGCGTGGACACCTCCGACCACGAGGTGAACATCAAGATCCTGCTGAACGGCCTGGTCGCGGACGGCGACATGACCGTCAAGCAGCGCAACAAGCTGCTCGCCGAGATGACCGACGAGGTCGGCGCCATGGTGCTGCGCAGCAACTACGCGCAGAACACCGCCATCGCCAACGCCCTGGCCCAGTCCAAGGACATGCTCCACGCCCAGCAGCGCTTCCTGAAGCACCTGGTGCGCGAGGGCCACCTCGACCGGGCCCTGGAGTTCCTGCCCACCGACCGCCAGATCCGCGAGCGGCTCGCCAACGGGCAGGGGCTGACCGGCCCCGAGACGGCCGTCCTGCTGGCGTACACGAAGATCACGGTCGCCGAGGAGCTGCTGCACACCTCGCTCCCCGACGACCCCTACCTGAAGGTGCTGCTGCACGCCTACTTCCCGTCGGCGCTGCGCGAGCGGTACCTGGACCGGATCGACGGCCACCCGCTGCGCCGCGAGATCACCACGACCGTCCTGGTCAACGACACGGTCAACACCGGCGGTACGACGTACCTGCACCGCATGCGCGAGGAGACCGGGGCGTCGCTAGAGGAGATCGTCCGGGCGCAGACCGCGGCCCGCGCGATCTTCCGCGCCGCGGTGGTGTGGGACGGGGTCGAGGCCCTGGACAACAAGGTCGACGCCGACGTCCAGACCCGCATCCGGCTGCACTCCCGGCGGCTGGTCGAGCGCGGCACGCGCTGGCTGCTCAACAACCGGCCGCAGCCGCTGGAGCTCGGGGAGACGGTGTCGTTCTTCTCCGAGCGGGTGGAGCAGGTCTGGTCGCAGCTGCCCAAGCTGCTGCGCGGTGCGGACCTGGAGTGGTACCAGAAGATCCACGACGAGCTGACGGGCGTCGGCGTCGGCGACGAACTCGCCACCCGGGTCGCCGGGTTCTCCTCCGCCTTCCCGACCCTCGACATCGTGGCGGTGGCCGACCGGATGGGCAGGGAGCCGCTGGACGTCGCCGAGGTGTACTACGACCTCGCCGACCGGCTGCGCATCACCGGCCTGATGGACCGCATCAGCGAACTGCCGCGCACCGACCGCTGGCAGTCGATGGCCCGCGCCGCGATCCGTGAGGACCTGTACGCCGCGCACGCGTCGCTGACCGCGGAGGTCCTGGCGGTCGGCGACGGCACGTCGACGCCGAGCCGGCGCTTCGAGGTCTGGGAGGAGCGGAACGCGGCACTGCTGGGCCGCGCGCGCACCACGCTGGAGGAGATCCAGAGCTCCGACACGTTCGACCTGGCCAACCTGTCGGTGGCCATGCGGACCATGCGGACGCTGCTGCGCACCCACTCCTGACGGAACCGTGTGACGGGGGCGCCCCGGGCCGTCGCGGCCGGGGGCGCCCCCGTGGCGTCGCGGGCGGCGGGTCCCGGTCTGCCGTCCGGCGCGGGACCGTGGCGGGAAGGCGACCCGGTCCCCGGGGTGAGCCGGCGGTCCGGTGCGACGGCGGTCCCGTGCGACGGCGGCGGCCGCTGATACGGCGACCTGCGGCCGGAGGACGGTGGCCGGAGAACGCCGGCCGGGGAGCGGTGTCCCCTGCGGCCGGTCACCGTCGAACGGCGCCCCCGGCGGCCGGTGCTCCGAGGCCGCCGCCGCCCGCGGCTCACGGCCGGGGCGCGGAGGCAGCCGCCCGGGTGGGCCGGACCTCGTCGCGGACCGGCGGGCTCCACCGAACCGGAAGGGCGGGTACGGGCAGGGGCCGGACCGGGGCGGACAGCTCGGCCCGGCCCCTGCCCGCCCCCAGGCCGGTCAGGCGTCGGCGGTCACGGCCTTCGGCGCCGGCTTGGCCGCCTTGGGGCGGGCCTTGCGGGGGCGTTCGCCGGTGTCGCCGGTGAACTTCTCGTACTCCGCGAGGACCTCCTCGGTCGGCCCGTCCATGCGCAGCTCGCCGCGCTCCAGCCAGAGCGCGCGGTCGCAGGTGTCGCGGATCGTCTTGTTGTTGTGGCTGACCAGGAAGACCGTGCCGGCCTGCTCGCGCAGCTCCCGGATCCGGGCCTCCGACCGCTTGCGGAAGGACCGGTCACCGGTGGCCAGCGCCTCGTCGATGAGCAGCACGTCGTGGTCCTTGGCGGCGGCGATGGAGAACCGCAGGCGGGCGGCCATGCCGGAGGAGTAGGTGCGCATCGGCAGGGTGATGAAGTCGCCCTTCTCGTTGATGCCGGAGAAGTCGACGATCTCCTGGTAGCGCGCCCGGATCTGCTCACGGGTCATGCCCATCGCGAGGCCGCCCAGGTGGACGTTGCGCTCGCCCGTCAGGTCGCTCATCAGGGCGGCGTTGACACCGAGGAGGGAGGGCTGGCCGTCGGTGTAGATGCGGCCGTTCTCCACCGGCAGGAGCCCGGCGACGGCCTTGAGCAGGGTCGACTTGCCGGAGCCGTTGGAGCCGATGAGGCCGATGGCCTCGCCCCGGTACGCCACGAACGACACGTTGCGCACGGCGTGCACCCGACGCACGCCGGCCGCCTTGCGGGCCTTGTCGCGGCGCAGGATGCGGTTCAGCGCGGCGGTGGCGGAGCCGCGCCCGGCGCCGGTGCCGTTGACCTCGTAGACGATGTCCACGCCGTCGGCGATCACGGTGGGGATCTTCTCGTCGGTGTGCTCAGCCACGGCCGTAGGTCTCCTCAGCCTTCCAGAAGTAGACGAAGCCGACCCCGCCGGCCAGCAGGGCCCAGCCGAGGCCGAAGGCCCACACGTGCGCGGGCAGGTAGGAGGAACCGTAGCCGTCGATCAGGGCGAAGCGGACCAGGTCCATGTAGACGGCCGCCGGGTTCCACTGGAGCACGTCGGCCAGCCAGGCGGGCACGTTCTTGTCGGCCAGCATCGCCGGGATGCTGAACATCACGCCGGAGGCGTACATCCAGGTGCGCAGCACGAACGGCATCAGCTGGGCGAGGTCGGGGGTGCGGCTGCCCAGGCGGGCGAAGATCAGGGCCAGGCCGGTGTTGAAGACGAACTGCAGCAGCAGCGCGGGGGCCACCAGCAGCCAGGACCAGGTCGGCAGGGAGCCGAACGCCATCACCACCACGACCAGCACGATCATGGAGAACAGCAGTTGCTGGAGCTGCTGGAGCGCGAACGACACCGGCAGCGAGGCCCGCGGGAAGTGCAGCGCCCGCACCAGCCCCAGGTTCCCCGAGATCGCCCGTACGCCGGCCAGCACCGAGCTCTGGGTGAAGGTGAACACGAACACGCCGGTCACCAGGAACGGCACGTACATCTCGCTCGGTATGCCCTTCCGGGCGCCGAGCAGCAGGCCGAAGATGAAGAAGTAGACGGCCGCGTTCAGCAGGGGCGTCGCCACCTGCCACAGCTGGCCCAGCTTGGCCTGGCTGTACTGGGCCGTCACCTTCGCCTGGGAGAACGCCAGGATGAAGTGCCGCCGCCCCCACAGCTGACGGACGTACTCCGGCAAGGACGGCCGGGCGCCGCTGACGCTGAGGCCGTGCCGGGCGGCCAGGGCCGCGAGGTCTTCCCCGCCGGCCGGGCGGCCCGGGGGTGCGGGGGGCGGTGTGTGGAGGGCCTGACTCACATCCGCTGCTTTCGCTAGGGGGCGGGGGCGCGAGGGGCGACGCGTCGGGACGGCACCGTATCGTCGCCACGCGAGCGTAAGTCGAATGCACGTCGGAACGCAACCGTATCGTCGTCACGCCCTATGCTGGTCCGCATGACGACGAACGCCGAGGAGCCCCAGCCGCGTCCGCGCCGGCGGGCCCCCGCCGGGGCCGCCGTCCTGCGGGAGGACGTGACGGAGGCGATCCGGTCCGCCGTCTTTGAGGAACTGGCCGCCGTCGGCTACGCGCGGATGTCCATCGAGGGCATCGCCCGCCGCGCGGGGGTCGGCAAGACCGCGGTCTACCGCCGCTGGCGTTCCAAGCTGCACCTCGTCCTCGACCTCGTCTCCGCGCTCGCCGTCCAGGGGCTGCCCGCCCCGGACACCGGCTCGCTGGAGGGCGACCTGCGCCTGCTGTACGAGGTCACCGCCCGGGCCCTGCGCCACCCGGTCGCCTCCCAGATCCTCCCCGACCTCCAGGCCGAGGCGGCCCGCAACCCGGACATCGCCGAGGCCCTGCAGAAGGCGCTGCGGGAGGGCCAGGACGGCGTCGCCCGGGGCATCGTCACCGCGGCCCAGCAGCGCGGCGAACTCGCCCCCGGCCTCGACCACGCCCTGGCCCTCGACCTGATCTCCGGCCCGCTGTACTGGCGCTCCGTCGTCATCCGCGGCCCGAAGCCGCCCAAGGGGTACCTGGCGGCCCTGACCCGGGCCACGGCGGCGGCCCTGAGAGCCCTGTGACGCGGGGGACACCGAGGTCACGGGCCTGACGGACCCGAGTAGCTACGGCGTGGGGACGGCGGGGCCGCGGGCCTTGCGGACCCGAGAACCCGTGGCGCGGGGGTGCTGGGGGCCGTGGGCCCGACGGACCCGAAAAGCTGTGGCGCGGGGACAGCGGGACAGCAGGGCCGCGGGCCTTGCGGACCCGAGAACCCGTGGCGCGGGGGTGCCGGGGGCCGTGGGCCCGACGGACCCGAAGTCCCGGCGCGGGGGCCGCGGGCCCCGGGCCGACGGACCCGGTGTCCCCTCGGCGCGGGCGTCCCGGCGGCCGTCGTCGGCCTCAGTGAACCAGGCGCCGCACCCGCGCGCGGGTGACCGCGGCGAGCCCGTGCACCCCGGCCGCCACCCGCACGGCCAGGGACCCGGAGTGCGTGGCGTACGGCCGGACCAGCAGCACCCCGTGCCGGCGGCTCGGCAGCACCCGGCGGTCCAGCAGGCCGGGGCCGTCGACCGCGTGCGCGGTGACCTCCCGGTCCGAGCCGTCCCGGAAGCGCAGCCGCAGCCGCAGGTCCCAGGCGCCGGGGCCGAGCGAGGCCAGCCGGGCCGGGCGGACGGCCGTCTCCACGGTCCAGCCGCCCTCGGTGGACGCCCGCAGGGGCACCGTGCGGCGGACGGCCGCGCCCTCCGGCCCCCGGTGCCGCCACTCCACGTCCACCGCCAGCGCCCCCACCAGCTCCACCCGGCCGTACAGGTCGTGCAGGCGCAGCCGCAGCGTGCCGGACCGCGCGGTGAGGCGCAGCTCCGCGTCGACCGCGAGCGGGAGCAGGGCGACCGGCCGGGTCAGCAGCCCGTCCAGCTCGATGCCGGGCAGGTCGTCGGACCAGCAGGGCGTGCCGTCCTCGGTGTGGGCGTAGGGCGGGAGCAGCCGGGCCGGGCGGGCGGCCAGGTTCCGGAGGCGGTCGAGGTCGCGGGGCTCGGTGGAGGCCAGCAGCACGCGGCCGATCAGCCGCCCCGGCGCGACCGGGTCGCGGTCCCAGTCGGCGGCGTCGAACCCGGACAGGAAGGCGCGGGTGTGCGCCCACCAGGCGCGCCGGTGGGTGTCGTCGTACTGCGGCAGCTCCCGTACGGACCTGCGCAGGTCGTGGTCGAGGAAGCCGGCCCGGACCGCCCGGGCCAGCCGGGCCTGGCCGGCCTCCAACAGCGTCGTGTGGGCCGTCCGGCACGCGCCGGTGCGGGCACGCCAGACGTCGAGGTCCACGGGGTCGGCCCCGCCGGCCGTGCCGGCCGTGCCGGCGGGGGCGGCGGACCGGTCCACCTGCCAGAGGTAGACCCGGTCCGGGATCAGGGCGGTCCGAGGTCGCGCCGCCCACACGCGCGCGGTGAAAACGGCGTCCTCGTGGGTGGGGCGGCCCTCGGGGAAGCGGATGCCGTGCTCGCGCAGGAAGGCGGTGGCGTACAGCTTGTTGACGTACAGGGTGTCGTGGACCAGGCGCGGCTGCCGCTCGGGTTCGGGGAGCACGGCCGGGGCGGCGTACAGGGTGGGCAGCCACCGGGTCTCGCGGCCCGACGGCAGCTCCCGCCGGACGCACAGGCCGCTCACCACCTGGGCGTCGGCCCCGGTCGCGGCGCGCAGCAGCGCCTCCACCGCGCCCGGCGGCAGCACGTCGCCGCCGTCCAGGAACATCACGTACGGCGCGCCCACCGCGCCGAGCCCGGTGTCACGCGGGGCGACGGGGCCGTCGGGGTGGCGGACCACCCGCACGCGCGGATCGCCGGGCGGCGTGGCGCCGCCGTCCGCCCGGCCGGAGGCACCGGGGACGACGATCACCTCGCGCACGGCCGGTCCCTGGGCCAGCGCGGAGCGCACCGCGTCGGTCACGGGGGCGCCGTCCCGTCCCAGGACGACGACGGCGACGGCGGCGGCCGGTGGGGCCGACGAGGCGGACGGGGCGGACGAGGCGGGACGGGGGTCGGAAGGCATGGGTTTCCTGAGGGGCTCGGGGCCGGTGGGGCGGGCGGGTTACTCGGCTCCTTCCCGCCCCGGGCCGTTTCGTACCTCTTCGGGGCCGGTCGCGCGTCCCTCCCCGGGCCGGTCACGTGCCCCCTGCCGGGCCCGTCACGCGTCCTCGGCCGCCGCTGCCGCGTCCAGGGCCGCGGTGAGGGAGTCCAGGCGGGCCCGCAGGTCCCGGATCCCGTCGAGGTCGAAGCCGGTCGCCGCGGTCACCCGCTGCGGCACCCGCAGGGCCCGCTCCCGCAGGGCGGCACCCTCCTCGGTCGGCCGCACCTCCACCGAGCGTTCGTCCCGGGCGCTGCGCTCGCGCACCACCAGACCGGCCGCCTCCAGCCGCTTGAGCAGGGGGGACAGGGTGCCGGAGTCGAGGCGCAGGTGGGTGCCGAGCTGCTTCACGGGCAGCGTGCCGTGCTCCCAGAGCACCAGCATCACCAGGTACTGCGGATAGGTGAGCCCGAGGTCCTTGAGCACCACCCGGTAGACGCCGTTGAACGCCCGGGACGCGGCGTGCAGGGAGAAGCAGATCTGCTGGTCGAGGCGGAGCCAGTCGCCGTGCTGGGGATCCGGGACCGGGAGGGGGGCCGGGGGGTTCGGTGGGGAGGTCGCTGCCATGCCTCCAGGGTAGCCCCGGCCGTCATTCAATTGCGTGCAATTCAATTGTGTGCTCTACTCGTGGTCGTGAGGCGGCCGGGAGCACGCGCCGGACGGCCGCCCGAACCGGACAACCACCCACGGAGGGTTCCTTCATGGACGCGCTCTACACCGCCGTCGCCACCGCCACCCACGGCCGGGAAGGCCGCGCCGTCACCTCCGACGGCAAGCTGGACCTCGCCCTCACCGCCCCCACCGAGCTGGGCGGCAGCGGCACGGGCACCAACCCGGAGCAGCTGTTCGCCGCCGGCTACGCGGCCTGCTTCGGCAGCGCCCTCGGCGTCGTCGGCCGGGCCGCCAAGGTCGACGTGAGCGAGGCCGCGGTGACCGCCGAGGTGGACCTCGGCAAGCAGGGCGAGGGCTTCGCGCTCGCGGTGACCCTGCGCGTCGAACTCCCCGACGGCCTGGACGAGGCGACCGGGCGCAAGCTGGTCGAGCAGGCCCACCAGGTCTGCCCGTACTCCAACGCCACCCGCGGCAACATCGCCGTCGACCTCGTCATCGAGTGACTCCCGGCGGACCGGGGCCGCGCCACCCGTCCGCCGGCGCCCCCGGTCCGTGGCCCGAGGCCCCCGGGCTCTTGAGGCACGGGCCCCGGGGCCCGTACCCCGGAGCACCGGTCGAGCTCAAGGCCCCTGAAGAACCGGCCCCCCGAAGCACCGGGCCCTGAGAACCGGCCCCCCCAAAGCGCCGGCCCCCCGAAGCACCGGCCTCCCGAAGCACCGGCCCCGGGCCACGGCCCCTCGACGCGCGGGCTCCGGGTCCGGGCCGTGGGTCAGCCGCCGATGCGGGCCAGCACCTCCCCCGTCCGGGGGCTCCACGTCACCACCACCGCCTCCGGGGGCACCGGCGTGCGGGGCGTCAGCAGCAGCCAGCGCACCCGCAGGCGCCGCACCACCCCGGCGCGCTCCACCCGGGTAGCGCCGGGATCGAGCACGACGCGGACACCGGCCAGCCGCCGCTGCCGTTCCCGCTCGTCCAGGGCCGGGTCCGGCACGGTGGGGGCGGCCAGGTCGGCCCCGTACCCGGGGAGTGCGAGCGCGGCCCGGGGGTCGTCCGCGACCACCGCCTCGCCCCGCCCGATGTGCCGCGCCGCCCAGGTGTAGTCGGGCCAGCGCGACGGCTGCACGGCACCCACCGGATCCAGCGCCCGCGGCACCACCGCACCGGCGTGCACGGTCAGCAGTCCCACGCCGAACCCGGCCGCCGCCGCCACGCCCAGCACCCGCCGCACCGCCGGCCACGGCCGGGGCGCCGCCAGCTCCACCGCGAGCGCGCACAGCGCCGCCACCACGACGAGCCCCAGCGCCCGCGCACACGCGGGCCGGCCGTCCGTCCAGCCGTACGCCGCCACCGCCCCGCCCAGGACGGCCATCAGCACCAGCGGATCGCGCGGAGACCCCCGCCGCACCCGCAGCCACAGCGCGGGCAGCCCCAGCAGCACCGGCCAGAACACCCCGGCGAGTCCCCGGTACAGGTGCCGGTGCTCCGCGCCCGCGCCCCGCCACACCGCCGGGTCGAGCACGTCGAAGTACGGCCACACCGCCCCCGCCAGCAACGCCACCGCCCCCGTCAGCGCCCAGCGCGCCGCGACCGCCGGCCGCCACCCGCGCTGCCCGCCGGCGACCAGCGCCACCGCGCCCAGCCCCGCCGTCACCGCGCCGGCCGGGTGGACCAGCAGGACCAGCCCGTACAGCACACCCAGGGCCGCCCACCCGGACGGCCCGCGCAGCCCGCTCGGCCCCACGTGGCGCACGGGGTCCGCGTCACGCGCCCGTGCCCCGGTCAGCGCCCACGCCCAGCAGGTCAGTCCGAGGGCGAGCACCGACGGGTACGCCAGGGTCGCGGCCGGTGGCAGCAGCCCGGGGCCGCCGCTCCACCCCGCGCCCTCCGCCCCCCACAACGACGTCACCCCGGCCAGTGCCAGGACCGGCGCCCAGCGGCGCGGGGTCAGCATCCGGACGAAGCGGCCCAGCCCCACGATCAGCACCAGCAGGTTCAGCGGCCCGGTCAGCAGGAGCACCTCCCGGCCGCCCAGTCCGGTCAGCCGGGCGACGGCGCCCTGGACCAGGGAGTACGGCGAGTAGGCCGGGCTGCCCGCGCCCGGCAGGTCGGCCGTCGGGTGGCGCGGGTGCAGCAGGTCGTCCCGCAGGCGTTCCACGGCCGCCGCGTGCAGTCCGGCGTCGCAGCACAGCGGCACCGCCCAGAACGCCAGGGACAGCGTGAGCCAGCACAACAGGCCGGCGAGCTGGTACGGCGTGGGCCGCCACGCGCGGCCGCCGCGCAGCGCCGTGGCCCCGGTCAGGGCACGCCGGGCCAGGACCGCGGGGGTCACCGGTCCGGGCCGTTCGGTCGGGAGACGGGGAGCATCTGCCGTACCTTCCCGCCCGGCCCGGCCACGCGGCCCGCCCGTGACCCGCCCTCACCTCATCGGGTGAGGGGAGCCCCCGCCGCCGGGGCGGCGGACCGGCCCGGACGCCCCGTGGGCCGCCGGGGTGCGGGCGGCCCGGGGCCGGCCGGGTGGGGCCGGGCGCACGGCGGCTCGTCGCGGGGCGGTCAGCCGCGGTCGGCGGCGGCCACCAGCAGGCCGGGCCGGGGCTCCGGCACCGACACGTCCCCGGCCGGGGCGGGCGCGGGCACCGTGGTGAGCGGGGTGGCGGAGCGCGCGGCGGACGGCGACGGCGCCGGGCGGCGCTCCCCGGGCGGCACGACCACCGGCAGTCCGTCCTCGCCGAACAGCACCCGCCGCACCACGCGTTCGGCGGCGTGGCCGTCGTCGTGCGGGCAGAACCGGGCCCGGAACGCGGCCCGCAGCTCGTCCGAACGGGAGCCGCGCCAGTGGCCGGTGGCGAAGATGTCGGCCAGTTCGTCCGCGCTGCGCGCCACCGCGCCGGGCGGGAACGCGCACGGGTCGAGGACGGTCCCCCGGGTGGCCTCGAACGCCTCCCGGTCGGGCAGGTGCAGCACGATCGGGCGGTCCAGCCCGGCGTAGTCGGCCATCAGCGGCGCGTAGTCGGTCACCAGCACGTCCGAGGCCAGGCAGAGCGACTCGACGTGCGGGTGCCCGGAGACGTCCAGCACCCGGCCGGTGGCGGCGAGTGGCGGGGCGTCGTGGCCGGCGGGGGAGCGGTCCAGGATCACGAAGCGCGGACCGAGCCGGCGGGCCAGGCGCTCCAGGTCCAGCAGCGGCACCTGCGTGCGGCGGTAGTCGCGGTCGGCGGGCGCGTACAGGAGCGCCACCGCGCCGTCCGGGACGCCGAGCGCGTCCCGCAGCCGGGCCACGTCCGCCGCGGTCGCCGTGTGGAGGCGGTCGGCGCGCGGCCGGCCGTACTCCAGCACGGTGTAGCCGCCCGGGAGCGTCCGCTCGTGGGTGAGCGTGGAGTGCAGGTCGGCGGAGACCAGGTAGTCCCACCGGCCGGCGTCCCGCAGCAGCGCCGCGAGGGCGGCCCCGGAGGCCGCCGCCGGGCGCTCCGCCAGGTCCAGGCCGGTACGGGCGAACGGCGTGCCCTGCCGCGTCTGCACCAGGACCTGGCCCTTGCGCTTGACCAGGCGCGGGTCGAAGGCGGTGTCGCTCACCAGGTGGGCGGCGCGGGCCAGGGCCGTCCAGTACGCGGCGGTGCCCGGCCCCAGGCGGCGCGCGCCCGGCGGGACGGTGTGCAGGTGCTCGGGCCGGGAGACCCAGGCGGTGCGGATGTGCGGCGCCAGGGAGCGGAACGCGGACTCCAGCGCGCCCGGGTCGCCGCCGTGCCCGTGCCCGTCCCCGGAGCTGAACACCGCCAGGTCGGTGCGCAGCGGGAGCAGCCGCTGGGTGCGGTAGTGCACCCGCAGGGCCGCGCCGCGCAGCGCGCGCAGCAGCCGTCCGGTGCGCCGCGCCGTACCGCGCCGCAGGGCCGAGGCCAGCCGCAGGGCCGCGTGGGTGCGGCGCAGGCCGAGACGGATCACGGCGTGGCGCACGCGGGCCCCGGCGGGGACGGACGCGCCGGGCGTGCGGTGGCGGCGGTAGTGGGAGCGCGCCCGGCGCAGGAACGTGCCCCGCGCGCCCCGCGGCAGCCGGTCGCGGTGCGCGTAGACGGCCGTCAGGTGGTCGACCATGCGGCGGAACAGCACCGGCCGCCAGCGCGCCAGGTCCGGCCGCTCGTCGAGGAACGCGAAGACCCGGTCGTACTGGTCGAACACGTCGAAGTGCCGTTCACCGGCGGTGCGCATCAGGCCGCCGACGCGCCGCTGCCGGTGGCGCACGCACACCCGGTCCAGGGTGGCGACCGTCCGGGCCGTCATCAGCACCGGGTACGTCCACGGCGCGTCCTGGTGCAGGCCGGGCGGGAACGCGAAACCCTCCCGCTCGACGAACTCCCTCCGGTACGCCTTGTCCCAGGCCACCGCCGGCAGGTTCAGCAGCGCCGGCCGGTCCGCGAGCCGGAACGGGGCCGGACCGCACTCGGTGAGCGGTCCGGCGGCGGCCCGGCCGACGGGGGCCTGGCCGGACCAGTGCGTGCGCGCGTGGCCGTAGACCAGGACGTCCGGCTCCTCGGTCTCCTTCAGCCGGTCGGCGAGCGCGAGCAGCGCCTCCGGGGCGAGGGTGTCGTCGCCGTCGAGGAACAGCAGGTAGTCGCCCGTGGAGCGCTCGATCCCGGCGTTGCGGGCGGGGCCGGGGCCGGTGTTCCGCGGCAGGTGCACGGCCCTCACGCGCGGGTCGCGGGCGGCGAACGCGTCGATCAGGGCGCCGCACGCGTCGGGCGAGGCGTCGTCGACCGCGATCAGTTCGAGATCCGGGTACGACTGGGACAGCACCGAATCCAGGCACTCGGAGAGGTACGCCTGGACCTGGTACGCGGGGACAATGACACTGAACCTGGGCACGGGCCATCCAACGGTCGCTGCGGACGTTCGGCCCGGGAACGGGCATTGGGCCGATGTGGTTACTGCCCGCTGCGGCATCCGGGGGAATCCGCTCACCCGAAGGGGCGGACCTTCGGCGGTCCGCCCCCCGGATCGTCGCCGCGTGCGCTACTTGACTGCGCCCGCCATCACCCCGGAGACGAACTGCCGCTGGAAGGCGAAGAACACCACCAGCGGGATGGCCATCGAGATGAACGCGCCCGGGGCCAGCACGTCGATGTTGTTGCCGAACTGCCGGACCTGCGTCTGCAGGGCGACCGTGATCGGCTGGCTCCCCGAGTCGGAGAAGATCAGCGCCACCAGCAGGTCGTTCCACACCCACAGGAACTGGAAGATGCCGAGCGAGGCCACCGCCGGACCGGCGAGCGGCATCACCACCCGGGCGAACAGGCGCAGTTCACCGGCGCCGTCCAGCCGGGCCGCCTCCAGCAGCTCCCGGGGGATCTCCGCGAAGAAGTTCCGCAGCAGGAACACCGCGAACGGCAGGCCGAAGCCGACGTGGAACAGGATCACGCCGATCACCGAGCCGAAGACGCCGATGCGGCCGAAGAGTTCGGCGATCGGGATCAGCGCCACCTGGACCGGCACCACCAGCAGTCCCACCACGGCGAGGAACCACCAGTCCCGGCCCGGGAACTCCATCCAGGCGAAGGCGTAGCCCGCCAGGGCGCCGATGACGACGACCAGCAGGGTCGCGGGCACCGTGATCAGCACCGTGTTGAGCAGGGAGTCGGTGATGTCGTCGTTCCTCAGCAGCGTCTCGTAGGCGCCGAAGGTGAGCTGGGAGGGCTCGGTGAACACCGTCCACCAGCCGCTGGAGGCCATGTCCCGGGGGGTGCGCAGACTGGCCAGCAGCAGCCCGACGGTGGGCACCAGCCAGAACAGTCCCACCACGATCAGGAAGACCCGCACCACCCCGCCGCTCACCCACCGGGCGAGCCGGGACCCCAGTGGCTCCCTGGCCGCGCGGGCGGGTTCCGGTGCGGGGGACGCCGCCACCGGAGGGTCGGCCTTCACGGTCATCGCCTGACCTCCCGCCGCAGTCTGCGGACGTTGAACCACATCACCGGGATCACCAGCAGCAGCAGGAACACCGCGATGGCGCTGGCGATCCCGGGCTGGTCGGCGGAGAAGCCCTGGCGGTACAGCTCCAGGGCCAGGACGTTGGCGTCGTCCTGGGAGGAGCCGGGCGCGATGATGAAGACCAGGTCGAAGACCTTCAGCACGTTGATCATCAGGGTGACGACCACCACCGCGAGGACGGGCGCCAGCATCGGCACCGTGATCCGCCGGAACACCTGCCACTCGTTGGCGCCGTCGACCCGGGCGGCCTCCAGCAGCTCCCGCGGCATCCCGGCGAGCCCGGCGGCGATCAGCACCATCGCGAAACCGGCCCACATCCAGATGTACGCGCCGATGATCGACGGGGTGACCAGCGCCGGGCCGAGCCAGTCCAGGCCGTTGTAGGGCGCCGCGAAGTTGCTCGCGGGCAGCCGCAGGTGTGCGCCGTCGGCCTTCGCGGACAGCGAGAAGGTGCCGTCGGCGGCGGCCGTGGTGCTCTCCACCACCTCGCCGTCCCTGACCGCCTCGATCCGCATCCCCGGGTAGCCCAGCTCCGAGGCGTCGACCTCGTTGAGGGTGCCGACGCCCTTGCCCCGGGTGAAGTCCTGCCAGGTCGTCCCGGTGATCCGGTCCGGGTCCGGCGTCGCCGCCACCGCCCTGACGGCGTCGTCCGGCATCATGTCGGGGGCCACGCCCACCAGCGGCAGGGCGACGACGTCGCCCGGGCTCACCGTCGCCGTGGTGACGAACGCGCCCCCGCCGGCCGGTTCCAGCGGCGACTCGCGGCCCGGGTGCGCCTTGGGGAACGCGGAGGACTGGGCGAAGGTGTCGTGCACCCCGACCCACACCGCGTTGGCGACGCCCTTGTCCGGCTCCTGGTCGTACACCAGGCGGAAGATGATTCCGGCGGCCAGCATCGAGATGGCCATCGGCATGAAGACGACCAGCTTGAACGCCGTGCCCCAGCGGATCCGTTCGGTCAGCACCGCGAAGACCAGGCCGAGGGCGGTGGCGACCGTCGGGGCGAACACCACCCAGATCACGTTGTTCTTCAGCGCCGTGCGGATGCCGTCGTCGGTGAACAGCGCCCGGTAGTTGTCGAGTCCGGCGAAGGCGTCACCGGACTGGTCGTAGAAGCTGCGGACGACGGAGTACCCGATCGGGTAGACCACGAGCGCGCCGAGCAGGACCAGCGCGGGCAGCAGGAACAGCGCCGCGACGGTCCTGCGGGTGCCGGTGACGCTCCTGCGCGACCTGGGGGCGGCGGCGGGGGCCGCACCGGACGCCCCCGCCGTCCTGACCGACGTCATGCCGGATCAGTTCCCGTACGCCGCGGCCGCGTCGGCCTCCAGCTGCCGTTGGGTGCCGGCGATGTCGGAGGGGTCCTTCAGGAAGTCCTGCAGCGCCTTCCACTCGCCCTTGCCGGGCGTGCCGCCGAACGCCTGCGGTGCCTGGTCGGACATGTCGAAGCGGAAGTCGTCGCCGGCGTCGACGAGCGCCTGGGCCGTACGGCGCTGTACGTCGTTGGGGTAGGCCGAGTTGGGCACGTTCTTGTTCGGCGAGAGGTAGCCGCCCAGCTTCGCCTGGATGCTCGCCGCGTCCGGGGAGGCCAGGAAGGTCGCCAGCGCCTGCGCCGCCTCGGAGTCCTCCAGGATGACCGCCGCGTCGCCGCCGGACACCACCGGCGCGGTGTCACCGACCGCGGGGAACGGGAAGACCTTCGCGTCGGTGCCGATCTCCGCCTCGGTCTCGGCGATGTTGACCTGGACGAAGTCGCCCTCGTAGACCATGCCCGCCGCGGGCTGGTCGCCGCCGGTGAACGTCTGCGTCACGGAGGCCGGGAACTCGGTCTGCAGCGCGCCGGACGGGCCGCCCGCGACGTAGTCCTTCTTGCCCCAGATCTCCGCCAGGGTGGTCAGCGCGTCCTTCACGGACGGGTCGGTCCACTTGATCTCGTGCGCGGCGAGCTGGTCGTACTTCTCGGGGCCGGCCTGCGAGAGGTAGACGTTCTCGAACCAGTCGGTCAGCGTCCAGCCGTCCGCCCCGGCGACCGAGAACGGGGTGACCCCGGAGTCGTACACCGTCTGCGCGGTGGTGAGCAGTTCGTCCCAGGTCTTGGGCTCGCTCGCGCCCGCGTTCTCGAAGACCTGGGCGTTGTACCAGATCAGCGACTTGTTGGCGGCCTTGTAGTAGACGCCGTACTGCTCGCCGTCGACCGAGCCGATGTCCTGCCAGCCCTGCGAGTAGTTCTTGGCCAGCTCCGCCTTCGCCTCGGCGCCCAGCGGCTTGGCCCACTTCTTCTCCACCGCCTGCTTGATGGCGCCGGGCTGCGGCAGCATCGCCACGTCCGGCGGGGCACCGCCCGCGATCTTCGAGCCGAGGAAGTTGATGATCGGGTCCTGGGCGGGCACGAACGTCACCTCGGCGCCGGTGCGCTTCTCGAACTCCGCGAGGACCTTCTTGAAGTTGGCCTGCTCGGCGCCGGTCCATACGGCGGCCACTTCGAGCTTCTCGCCGTCCAGCTTCGGGAGGGTGACGGTGGAGCCGGTCTCCTCGGCGCCGCCGCCCGGTTCGTCGTCGCCGTCGTCCCCGCCTCCGCACGCGGTGAGCGAGACCGCGAGCACCCCCGCCGCCAGGGCAGCCGCCGCCCGCGTGGAACGGCGGGCGCGGGAGGGCGCCGTGGGGGTTCCGGGCGACGTGCGTATGCCGATGATCCTGCTCGTCCTGCGCATCACTGCCCCGTTCTTCGCAACCTCGAACGCCGAGCGTGTCCCGTGCGCTCCGGTCTACCGCCGGGGTCGGAGGGTGGCAAGAGTGCGTCCGGTGTCAAGCGGACGATCGTGACCGCGTCGTGACGACCAACACCCGTGCCTGGTACGGGAGTTACAGAAGTGACGGAACGTGGGACGCGGCCACCTCCCGGGCGGCCCGCTCCAACGCGCTGGCGAGCAGCGCCAGATCGGTGGGGCCGTTGCCGAGTTCCCGGACCGGGCGGCGGGCCGGGGGGTCGCCCATGCGGTGCCACTCCAGCGGGACCACGGTGGGCCGCAGGGTCGCCGTCCGCGGGATCCGGCCCGTCACCCGCCCGGCCTGCAGCGAGGTCACCCGGCCGTCCGCCCGGGTGAGCCGGCCCCGGCCGGGCGCCGGCTGGTCCGGGCCCGTGGCGGGCGCGTCCAGCGAGACGCGCAGCGAGGCCTGCTTCACCGGTTCGCTCGCCGCCGTACGGGGACACGGCGCGGTCGCCGCTACCAGGTGCACGCCGAGGCGGTGACCGTCCCGCGCGACCGCCTCCAGGGCCCGCAGCACCGAGCCGGCCGCGGGCCGGCCGGGGGAGCCGAGCGCCGGGGACACCAGGGCGTCCAGGTCGTCGACGACGACCACCAGCCGGGGCAGCGGGGGCGCCGCGTCCGCCGCGCGCCGGGCCGCTCCCGGCCGCAGCCGGATGGTGGTGCTGGGCGGGGCGTCCAGGTCGCCCTGGTCGGCGCCGGGGGCGGACGCGGAGCGGTTGCGCTGGGCGACCATGCGGTCCGCCAGCGCCCGCCCGGTGTGCCACTCGGTGAAGTCGGAACGGCCGAGCAGCTCGGCCCGCCGTTTCAGCTCGGCGGTCAGGGACTGGGCGAACTCCCGCATCCGCACCGGGTCGTGGGCCGCGAGGTGGGTGGTGACGTGGGGCACGTCCGTGCACACCCCGAGGCCGTCCACGGGACCGTCGCCCGCACCGCCGGTGCCCCGGCCGTCGACCAGCACGATGCCCAGCCGGTCGGGGCGCTCCGCGGCGGCCAGCGAGGCGACGACGGCGCGCAGCGTCTCGGTGCGGCCGCTGCCGGAGGGGCCCTCGACCAGCAGGTGCGGGCCGTCGGCGGCGAGGTCGGCGACGACCGGGCCCCGGGTCCCGGCGCCCAGCACGGCTCGGGCCCGCCCGCCGAGCGCCTCCGTGTCGTCGACGGCGTCCGCCCAACGGGCCATCAGCGAGGCGGGGGTGGCCCGGGCCAGGCCCAACTCGTCGAGCAGCCGCGCGGACTGCGGCAGCGGCGCGGACACCCGGGTGTGCCGCCCGCCGGACGGGCCGTCCGGGCGCAGCGGGGCCAGGGCGCGGGCGAAGCGTTCCGCCCAGGCCGGGGAGACCGCGTCGACCGTGGCGAGCGTGCCGTGCCCGACCGGGCCGGGTACGGAGCCGGGGGCCGTCGCGGCCACCCGCAGCAGCCGCAGCGTGGTCGCCACGTCCCCGCAGAGCAGGGCGACCGCCCCGCACGCCCGGAACGCCGGCGCCACCGCACAGGCCGCCTCGTACGTCTCGCCCAGCGGCGAGGTGGGCGAGGCGGCGGGCGCCTCGGCCAGGCACACCAGGTGGATCCCGGCCCGCGGCCCCTCCACCGCCAGCCGCGCGACCGCCTCGCGCACGTCGGCGCCCCCGGGGTCGCCGTCCACGACGACCACCGTGAACGGGCCGGGGCCGTCCGCGCCGCCGGTGCCGCGGGCCCAGGACGGGCTGCGGCCGGCGGAGTGTCCGGGGTCGGCGGCCCGTCCGGGGCCGGCGGGCGCCGGGTCGGGCGGGGGCCCGGCTGCGGGCGCGGACGCCTGCTCGTGGTCGGCCAGCCGGCGCAGCAGTTCCCCGGTGCGGGCGGTGGCCTGTTCCCGGTCGTGGGCCAGCAGCAGCCGGCAGTCCTGCCCGTGGCCGGGGCGGACGTGCGGCAGCCAGCCCAGCCAGGCCCACTCGGCGGTGCGCTCCGGCAGCGGGCGGGAGCGGTCCGCGGCGATCAGGACGATCTCCAGCACGTCCGGGGAGTGCAGTGCGGCGAGCTGGGCGAGGACCGCGCGCGCCAGCCCGGCGAGCCGCGCGCGCGGACCGGCCAGGCCGAGGGCGCCCACCTCGCGCAGGCCGGACGTCACGGGAACGGCGGGCAGCAGGCCCGAGCCGTCGGGTGCCGCCCGGTCGGCCGTGCCGAGGCGCACCGCGAGCGCCTCCGGGTGGTCCGGTCCGCGCTCCCACAGCCGGGGGCCGGGGCCCAGCGCGGTCAGCAGCAGGGTGGCCGGGTCGGGCCAGGTGTCCGGCCGGGCGGGGGCGGTGGCCGCCTCCGGTGCGGGGGCGTCCGGGGCGTCGCCATGGTCGTCGGCCTCCGGGGCGGGCTGCTCGGGGCGCTTCCCGGCCAGCCGGCGCGCCCAGGCGCCGAGGCCACCGCGCCTGCGGGCGTCGGCGGGCGGGGGGAGGTCGGTGCCCCGCAGCGGGGTGGCCTTGCGGGTGGCGGCGGGGGAGCCGGGGCCGTCCGCGTCGTCACCGGTGGCGTACGGCGCCGGGGCGGGGGCGGTGTCGGGCCGGATGGCCGCGTCGTTGCCGCGCTGGGCGGGGAAGGGGAGGGCCGCGTCGGCGGCCGGGGTCCGGCCGCCCTCCGGACGTGGGGCATCGGCCGGTGCGCCGTCTCCGGGCCGGCCCGCGTCCGGGGCGCCGTCGGCCGGGCGGGGCCGGGACACCCGCCGCCCCTTGGGCACCCGGGGCAGCTCGCCGCGCGGTGCCACGTGCAGGGTCCGGCCGCCGGGGCCCGGGGCGCGCCGGGTGTCCCGCTGCTCGACGGCCGGCGCCGCGGCCTGCTCCGGCACCGTCGGCGGCCCGGCCGGCTCCCGGTGGCCGCCCGCGGGGCCGCGGTCCGCGGGACCGCCGCTCCAGTGGGCCCCGCCCCGGCCGTGCCCGGTCGGCGCGTCGGGCACCGGCGCGGGACCGGCGGCCCCGCCCGGGGCGCCCTCCCCGCCCGGGCCCGCCGCCTGCGCGGGCACGGAGGCGGTCGGTGCGGAGGCGGCGGGTGCGGGCGCCGTGCCGTCGGCGTCCCCGTGCGACCGCGGCCCGGGCACGCGCACATGGCCCTCGCCGTCGGGGGTGGTCCCGGTCCGGGCGCCGGGCCCGGCCGCCGGGGTGAGACTCAGACTCGACTCGCCGACCCGCAGGAGCGCGCCCGGGGCCAGCCGGACCGGCCGGGGGCCGACCGGACGGCCGTCCAGGGTGGTGCCGTTGGTGGAGCCCAGGTCGGCGACCTGGACGCGGCCGTCGGGCCCCACGGTCACCGCGCAGTGCAGGCGGGAGACGTCCGGGTCGTCGAGCGGTACGTCGGCGTCGGCGGAGCGGCCGACGCGGATCTCACCACCGTGCAGCAGGTGCACCCCGCCCGCGTCCGGACCGGCGACGACGTGCAGCCGGGTCGGGGCCTCGTCCAGCTCGGGGTGCGCCTCGGGCTCGCCGGGGGCGCCCACGGCCAGCACGGCACCGTCGATCAGCGGCGGCTCGCCGAGTGTGCAGCGCCGGGCGTCCAGCCGGTGCCCGCCCGCGTACAGCACGGGGGTGCCCGAGGAACCGGAGCCCTCGGGGCCCGTCACCGCCGAGGCGAGGGCGGAGGCGACCGCGGCCAGGGCGGTGCCCGCGGGCGCCGTCACCAGCACGTCGCAGCTCGCGGCCCGGTCCCGCGCGGGGGAGGAGGATCCCGACGGGTCTACGACGGTCAGCCGGATCTGCATCGCCGTCAGCGGTCCCTTCTGCGCGGGCGCTCGCGACACGGGAGGACGAAAGCCGGTCCCGCGGTCCCCCACCGCGGACTTCCCCCACCGCCACACGCGCACGTACGGCCAGTTCTCCCGGCATCCTCGCACCTGCCACCGACAACGCGCCCGCCCCCCGCCAGCGAATGATCTTGATTGGTCGGCTCTGCCCCCAAAAATGCCTGACCAGTGACGCGTGGATGATCGTTGTGCGCCGACTTGAGATCGGTCACGTCCGGCCCGTGGCAACCAACGGACCACGTCGCACGTCTTTCCCCCGAACCTTCGAACGCCGGCGGGGCCCGGCGCGTAAGGCCCACGGAAGGGACGACGACGAAGTCGTCAGGCCGGTGCCCCGCGTGGCGGCACTACAGTGGGTCGGAACATTCCGCAGCACGGTGGACCACGGTGTACGCCAAGCAAGCAGCAGGGAGCATGACGTGCGGCCGGTAGGCAGCAAGTACCTGCTCGAGGAGCCGCTGGGACGCGGCGCCACGGGCACCGTCTGGCGAGCACGCCAGCGGGAGACCGCGGGCGCCGAGGCGGCCGTGCCCGGACAGCCCGGCGAGACCGTCGCGATCAAGGTCCTCAAGGAGGAGCTGGCGAACGACGCGGACGTCGTGATGCGCTTCCTGCGGGAGCGCAACGTGCTGCTGCGGCTGACCCATCCCAACATCGTCCGGGTCCGCGACCTGGTCGTCGAGGGCGATCTGCTGGCCCTGGTCATGGACCTCGTCGAGGGCCCCGACCTGCACCGCTACCTCCGGGAGAACGGCCCGTTCACCCCGGTCGCCGCCGCGCTGCTGACTGCCCAGATCGCCGACGCGCTCGGCGCCAGCCACGCCGACGGCGTGGTGCACCGCGACCTGAAGCCCGCCAACGTGCTGCTCAAGCAGGACGGCGGCGAGATGCACCCGATGCTGACCGACTTCGGCATCGCCCGCCTCGCCGACTCCCCGGGCCTGACCCGCACCCACGAGTTCGTCGGCACGCCCGCCTACATCGCGCCGGAGTCCGCCGAGGGCCGTCCGCAGACCTCGGCGGTCGACATCTACGGCGCCGGCATCCTGCTGTACGAGCTGGTCACCGGCCGGCCGCCGTTCTCCGGCGGCTCCGCCCTGGAGGTGCTGCACCAGCACCTCAGCGCCGAACCGCGCCGCCCGTCCACCGTCCCCGACCCGCTGTGGACGGTCATCGAGCGCTGCCTGCGCAAGGACCCGGACCAGCGGCCCAGCGCCGAGAACCTGGCCCGCGGCCTGCGGGTCGTCGCCGACGGCATCGGGGTGCACGCGAACTCCGCGCAGATCGGCGCCGCGGAGAACGTCGGCGTCCTCCTCATGCCCGACCCGGCACCCGCCCCGGTGCCGGGCACGCCCGGCACCCCCGGTGCCTCCGACCCCACGCAGGTGCTCCCGCACACCGCGGGCGCCTACGACCCGAACGGCGCCACCAGCGTCCTGCCGCACACCGCGGGCCCCGGCGGCGCGGCGGACCCCACGGCGGTCATGCCCCCGGTGCCCCCCGGCCCGCCCGGCAACAACGGGCAGGGCGGCGGTCCCGAGGACCCGCACCCCTGGCAGAACCAGCTGCGCGCCGCCCGCGACCGCAACGAGCAGACCCAGGTGCAGTACCTGGCCCCCGACGAGGACCCGCTGCGCCGCCGCCCCCAGCGGCAGGTGGCCCGGCCCCAGCAGCCGCCGCCCCAGCAGCCGCCCCAGCGTCGGCCGCAGCCCCAGCAGGGGCCCGGCTACGGACACCCGCAGCAGCACCGCCCGCAGCAGTACGCCCCGCCGCCGCCCCCGCCCCAGCCGCAGCCGCAGCCGCAGCGGTACGCACCGGCCCCCGAGCCGCAGCGTCCGCCGCGCGAGCCCCGGCAGCGGCAGCGCAGCGCCAACCCGATGCGCATCCCCGGGCTCGGCTGCCTGAAGGGCTGCCTGTTCACGCTCGTCATCTTCTTCGTGGCGGGCTGGCTGATCTGGGAGCTGACCCCGCTGCAGGACTGGATCGGCACCGGCAAGGGCTACTGGGCCCAGCTGACCGACTGGTTCAGCACGGCCACGGACTGGGTCCAGAACCTGGGCAGCGGGTCGGACGGCGGCACGGGCACCCCCTGACGGGACACCGGCAGCCCTGAGAGGTGACCGGGACGCGGCGGACCCCCGCAGGGGCCCGGCCGGAAGCGTCCTGGGCGGCCGGGTGCGGTGCGGCCCGGCCGGGAGGCTCTCCCGGCCGTGCCCGGTCCGGTGGGTTCCGCCGGCCGACGGGCGTCCCCGACGGGCGTCCGGGGCCACAGGCCCCGAAGACCGGGCACTCCAGCCGCACCCGATCCCGCGAACGCGGCCGTGCCGCGGCCCCGAGGCCGGGCACTCCACCGGCACCCGACCCCGCGAACGCGGCCGTGCCGCGGAACGAGGTGTCCGGCGGATCGGGGCGCTCCGGTGGGAGCGACGCTTCCGGGAGCGGGGTGTTCGGGAGGAAACGGGGCGTTCGGGAGGATCGGAGCGCTTCGGGAGCGCTTCGCCGGGAAGGGAACGCTCCCGGGGCGGGGTGCTCCGCCGGATCAGGCCGTTCCCGTGCACCGCGGACGGGCGTCCGGCCGGAATTCGCCCCCGGCCGCCGCCCCCCGAGGGCACTTCCGACACGCCGAGCCTGCCGATTTGTCGACACCCGGCGGGTGATTTCCGCCTCCGCCGTGAAGGTTGCCTCCCCGGACGCGTAGCTTTGGCGACAACACGCGTCGGTAGGAGCAGTCTTGGCACGGAAGATCGGCAGCCGGTACACCGCCCACCAGATCCTCGGGCGGGGCAGCGCCGGCACGGTGTGGCTGGGTGAGGGGCCCGAGGGGCCGGTGGCCATCAAGCTGCTGCGCGAGGACCTCTCCTCCGACGAGGAACTCGTCGGACGGTTCGTGCAGGAACGGACCGCGCTGCTCGGCCTGGAGCACCCGCACGTGGTCTCGGTGCGCGATCTGGTCGTCGACGGCAACGACCTCGCGCTCGTCATGGACCTGGTCCGGGGGACCGACCTGCGGACCCGCCTCGACCGGGAGCGCCGGCTCGCCCCGGAGGCGGCCGTGGCGATCGTCGCGGACGTCGCCGACGGGCTGGCGGCAGCGCACGCCGCCGGGGTGGTGCACCGCGACGTCAAGCCGGAGAACGTCCTGCTGGACATGCAGGGCCCGCTCGGCCCCGGCGGTTCGCACCGCGCCCTGCTGACCGACTTCGGCGTGGCCAAGCTGATCGACACCCCCCGCCGCACCCGCGCCACGAAGATCATCGGAACACCGGACTACCTGGCCCCGGAGATCGTGGAGGGCCTGCCGCCGCGCGCCTCCGTCGACATCTACGCCCTGGCCACGGTCCTGTACGAGCTGCTGGCCGGCTTCACGCCGTTCGGCGGCGGGCACCCGGGCGCGGTGCTGCGCCGGCACGTCACCGAGTCGGTCGTCCCGCTGCCCGGGATCCCGGACGAGCTGTGGCAGCTGCTGGTGCAGTGCCTGGCGAAGGCCCCCGCCTCCCGGCTGCGCGCCTCCGAGCTCGGGGCCCGGCTGCGCGAGCTGCTCCCGCTGCTGGCGGGCATGCCCCCGCTGGACGTGGACGAGCCGGGCACCGAACCGGCCGAGGAGGTTCCGCAGGACGCCGCCCCCGCCGCCCCGGCCGCCGGGCAGCCGGTGCGCCGCCGGGGAGCGGTGCCGCTGGTGCCGGGTGCCAAGCCCGCCGACTCCAACCGCGACACGCACACGTCGATGCGGGTCCCGGCCCCTGACGAACTGGCCGGCGGCGCCCGCGGCACCGCCCGCGCACCCCGGGCGGCCGGTGCCCCGCGTCCCGGCTCGGCCCGCAACCGCGCGGTCGCCCGACGCCGCCGGATCACCCTGGCCGCCGCCGCGGTGGTGCTCGCCGCCGCCCTCGGGGTCGGCGCCTGGCTGGCCACGGCGGACGACGACACCACCACCCCCCAGGACACCCGGAACTCCGCACCCTCGACGCCCTGACCGCGCTTCCGCAGCCCCTCCACGGCCCCGCGACGCCGAGCCCGCCCACCCGGCCCCCGGCGGGACCCGAGCCCGCCGGGCGTCCCGCACGGCGGGCTGACGGACTCGGGCCCCACGGGGGCGCGCAGGACCCCGCCACCGGTCCGGCGGTCGGGTCCCAGGCTGCTCCGGACGGTTGCCTGGGTGCTCCGGACGGTTGCCCAGGACGTTCCCCGGGCCCGTTCCGGCCCGTTCCCCGGGCCCGTTCCGGCCCGTTCCCCGGGCCCGCCCCGAGCTGCCCCCGTACCTGCTCCGCGCCCCTCCAAGCCGCCCCCGGACCGCCGCCAGACCGCCCTCACGCCGCCCTCACGCCGCCCCCGGGCCGTCCGGGGCTTCGGCCCAGGCCGCGGCCCCGGCCAGGGATCCGCGCCCTCCGCCCGCCCGCGGGCCGTGGTCCCGCCCGTGCCGGACCCGGCGTGGGCCGGGCGGCGGAACCGTTACGCTGGAGGGCGTGGCAGTCGTCGATGTATCCGAAGAGCTGAAGTCCCTCTCCTCGACCATGGAGTCGATCGAGGCCGTCCTGGACCTCGACCGGATGAGGGCAGATATCGCCGTGCTCGAGGAGCAGGCGGCCGCGCCGTCCCTGTGGGACGACCCGGAAGCGGCGCAGAAGATCACCAGCAAGCTCTCCCACCTCCAGGCCGAGGTCCGGAAGGCGGAGGCGCTGCGCGGCCGGATCGACGATCTCGGGGTGCTCTTCGAGATGGCCGAGGAGGAGAACGACCCGGACACCCGCGCCGAGGCCGAGTCCGAGCTCGAGGCCGTCCGCAAGGCGCTGGACGAGATGGAGGTCCGCACCCTCCTGTCCGGCGAGTACGACGCCCGTGAGGCCCTGGTCAACATCCGTGCCGAGGCCGGCGGCGTCGACGCGGCCGACTTCGCCGAGAAGCTGCAGCGGATGTACCTGCGCTGGGCCGAGCAGCACGGCTACAAGACGGAGATCTACGAGACGTCGTACGCCGAGGAGGCCGGCATCAAGTCGACCACCTTCGCCGTGCAGGCGCCCTACGCCTACGGCACGCTCTCCGTCGAGCAGGGCACCCACCGCCTGGTGCGCATCTCGCCCTTCGACAACCAGGGCCGCCGCCAGACCTCGTTCGCGGGCGTCGAGGTGCTCCCGGTCGTCGAGCAGTCCGACCACGTCGACATCGACGAGTCCGAGCTGCGGGTGGACGTCTACCGGTCGTCCGGACCCGGCGGTCAGGGTGTGAACACCACCGACTCCGCGGTCCGCATCACGCACATCCCCACCGGCATCGTGGTCTCCTGCCAGAACGAGCGGTCCCAGATCCAGAACCGCGCCACCGCCATGAACGTCCTCCAGGCCAAGCTGCTGGAGCGGCGCCGCCAGGAGGAGCAGGCCAAGATGGACGCCCTCAAGGGCGACGGCGGCAACTCGTGGGGCAACCAGATGCGTTCGTACGTGCTGCACCCGTACCAGATGGTCAAGGACCTGCGCACCGACCACGAGGTCGGTAACCCCGAGTCCGTGTTCAACGGTGAGATCGACGGTTTCCTGGAGGCCGGGATTCGCTGGCGCAAGCAGCGGGACAAGTAGGACCCTGCGCCCCTGAGCGCTTTGTCGACATGGCAACTGCCGCCCTCGTGGCGGCATTTGTCGTTCCGGCGTCCGAAACGAGCACCTTTTGCGTCACACTTGCGTGTTCCTCGTTCGGCAAAGCGCACGTACGGGGACATCGCGTACGCAACGGCCTTGACGTTCTTTTGGAAAATCGGAAGGGTGCGGGGTGGCATGCGCATCTCCGGGGCGCATGTGAACCGGGGGACGCGTCATCGCAGTTGACCCCCGTCGATCACGGCCCCGGGCGCGGCCTCATCGACGATTCAGCTACTGGGGGTAGCACGTATGACGAAGAAGACGCGGGTCCGCGTCGCACGCATCGCAGCCGGCGCCGTGGTCGCCGCGGGTGCGTCGCTGATGGTGGCGGGTGTCGCTCAGGCCGATCCGATCGTGCCCGACCCGAGCTGCGGCATCGTCGGCACCGACCCGGCCTGCGAGGACGACGGCGGGGAGCCGGGTAACCCTGGCGGTGGTGACGGCGAGCCGGGCAACCCCGGCGGCGGTGACGGCGAGCCGGGCAACCCCGGCGGCGGTGACGGTGACGAGGAGCCGGGCAACCCCGGCGGCGGTGACGGGGAGCCGGGTATTCCCGGCGGTGGTGACGGCGGCGAGGAGCCGGGCAACCCGGGCGGCGGTGACGAGGACCCCATCGAGGAGCCCACCGAGAAGCCGACCACTCCCGGCGACAAGGGCGACGACGACGCCGGCACCACCCCGGCCGGGGGCAACGGCCCCTCCGCCCAGGACCAGGGCTCCTCGGCCCTGACCGACACCGGTGACGCGCCCGCCACCTCCGCCCAGGGCAGCGGTGACGAGCTCGCCGAGACCGGTGCCGCCGAGATGACCTTCCTGGTGATCGGCGCCGCCACGATGATCGCCGGCGGTATCGGCTTCCGGGTGCTGCCGCGTCTGATGACCGGCCGCGGGGGCGCCGCCGCCTGACGGTGACGGCACCCGCACGCACCGTGCGCGGAACATGAAGGAGGGGCCCGGAGCGCAGCGCGCTCCGGGCCCCTCCTCGTGCGTCTCGTGGTCGCCCCTGGCGCACGGGGCCGCCGGAGTGGTCAGGCGGTCCCGTGCGCCAGCAGGGCCACCGCCGCCACCAGCACCGCCAGCAGGGCGATCAGCATCATGGGGTTGAGGCCCGCGAAGAAGCTGTCCTGCTGCAGCCGCTCACGGTTCGCGCGGCACACCGGGCACCGGCCCTCGTTCACGGGCGCAGCGCAGTTCGCGCACACCAGCCGGTCGTACGTCATGCGCTCGCCTCCTCGCAGCGGTCCCACTCGTACAACGTCCGCGACGCCGCGAACGTTCCCCCTCCCACTGTGCCAGGTCCCCTGGGGATCGGCGCGGCCCGCCCCCGGAACCCCCACCCCGTGGTACGGGGGGACGCTCCACCGTGCCGCCGCGGAGCACGCGGTCCGTGCCGCCGGGGAGCCGCGTCCCGCTCGCCCTTCCGGCGACCGGAAGGCCCGGAGACCGGGAGACCGGGAGGCCCGGAGACCGGGCGACCGGGAGGCCGGGAGACCGGGGGCCGGGAGGCCGCGCGCCGCGGCACATGCCTCACATAGGGCGCAACTGCGGCGTAACCCCGGCCGGTGACTGCGGGCGGCCTTCCGCTTCGCGTAAGGTCACGCTCATCTACCCCCGGCGACCCGTGGTGCATCCGTGATCCGATTCGACAACGTCTCCAAGGTCTACCCCAAACAGAACCGTCCAGCCCTCCGGGACGTCTCCCTGGAGGTCGAGAAGGGCGAGTTCGTGTTCCTGGTGGGGTCCTCCGGCTCCGGAAAGTCCACCTTCCTGCGGCTGATCCTCCGCGAGGAGCGGGCCAGCCACGGCCAGGTGCACGTCCTGGGCAAGGACCTGGCCCGCGTCTCCAACTGGAAGGTGCCGCAGATCCGGCGCCAGCTGGGGACGGTGTTCCAGGACTTCCGCCTGCTGCCCAACAAGACGGTGGGCGAGAACGTGGCCTTCGCCCAGGAGGTCATCGGCAAGTCGCGCGGGGAGATCCGCAAGTCCGTGCCGCAGGTCCTCGACCTGGTCGGGCTCGGCGGCAAGGAGGACCGGATGCCGGGCGAGCTGTCCGGCGGTGAGCAGCAGCGCGTGGCCATCGCCCGGGCCTTCGTCAACCGGCCCAAGCTGCTGATCTGCGACGAGCCCACCGGCAACCTCGACCCCCAGACGTCCGTCGGCATCATGAAGCTGCTCGACCGCATCAACCGGACGGGCACCACCGTGGTGATGGCGACGCACGACCAGAACATCGTGGACCAGATGCGCAAGCGCGTGATCGAGCTGGAGAAGGGCCGCCTCGTCCGCGACCAGGCCCGCGGCGTCTACGGCTACCAGCACTGATCACCCCCGATCGCGTCCCCCATAAGGCCTGAAGGACCCGCCATGCGCGCCCAGTTCGTTCTGTCGGAGATCGGCGTCGGTCTCCGCCGCAACCTGACGATGACCTTCGCGGTCGTCGTCTCCGTCGCCCTCTCGCTCGCCCTGTTCGGCGGCTCGCTCCTGATGAGCGACCAGGTCAACACGATGAAGGGCTACTGGTACGACAAGGTCAACGTCTCGATCTTCCTGTGCAACAAGAGCGACGCGGAGACCGACCCCAACTGCGCCAAGGGTGCGGTGACCGAGGACCAGAAGAAGCAGATCAAGACCGACCTGGAGAAGATGTCGGTCGTCGACACGGTCGCCCACGAGACGCAGGACCAGGCCTACAAGCACTACAAGGAGCAGTTCGGCGACTCCCCGCTGGCCAGCTCGCTGACGCCGGACCAGATGCAGGAGTCGTACCGCATCAAGCTGACCGACCCGGAGAAGTACCAGGTCATCGCGACTGCCTTCGACGGCCGGGACGGCGTGCAGTCCGTGCAGGACCAGAAGGGCATCCTGGACAACCTCTTCGGCCTGCTGAACGGCATGAACTGGGCCGCCCGCATGGTGATGGCGCTGATGCTGGTCGTGGCGCTGATGCTGATCGTCAACACGGTGCGCGTCTCGGCGTTCAGCCGGCGGCGCGAGACCGGCATCATGCGCCTGGTCGGCGCCTCGGGCTTCTACATCCAGGCGCCGTTCATCATGGAGGCCGCCGTCGCCGGACTCATCGGCGGCACGCTCGCCTGCGCCTTCCTGGTGGTCGGCCGGTACTTCATCATCGACAACGGCCTCGCCCTGTCGGAGAAGCTGAACCTGATCAACTTCATCGGCTGGGACGCGGTGTTGACGAAGCTGCCGCTCATCCTCGCGACGAGTCTCCTGATGCCGGCGGTGGCCGCGTTCTTCGCGCTGCGCAAGTACCTGAAGGTGTGACTCTTCCCCGTGAGGGGCGCGCGGCCAACGGGCCGTGCGCCCCTCGACCTTGTCCTAGACTCACCGGCATGTCAGGTCGTGACCTGTTCTGTCGGCCCCGTCGCCCGCGTCGTGGAGCCGCCCTGACCCTGGTGTTCGCGAGCGTGCTGGTCGCCGGTGCCGCCACCGGCAGTCTGCCCGGCGTCGACCCGGAGGCCACGGCGGACGGCGCCCGCCCGGCGCTCCCCGCCGGGCACCACACCGAGGTGAGCGAGGCGGTCGCGGAGGCGGTGGCCGACGGCACCTCGCCCGTGGAGGCCGCGCGGCGCGCCGTCAGCCGCAGCGGGGACCGCTGGGCCGCCGTCTACTCCCCGGGCGAGTACGAGGAGTTCGAGGACACCCTGGACGGGCAGTACACCGGCGTCGGCCTGTGGGCCCGCGCCCGGGACGGCCGCATCGAGGTGACCCGGGTGGGCGGGGGCACCCCCGCCGACCGCGCCGGCATCCGGGCGGGCGACCGGCTGCGCAGCGTCGACGGCGCCCGGGTCGACGGGCGGCCCGTCACCGAGGTCGTCTCCTTACTGCGCGGCGACGGCACGGACGCCCGGGCCGGCACGACCGTCCGCCTCGGCCTGGAGCGGGCCGGACGGACCTGGAGCGAGACCGTGCGCCGGGTGCGGCTGTCACGGGACTCCGTCGCCACGCGGGAGCTGGCCCCCGAGGTCACCCTCGTCACGGTCGGCGCCTTCACCAAGGGCTCGGGGGAGCAGGTGCGCACCGCCGTCCGCGAGGCCCCGGCCGACGCCGGGATCGTCCTGGACCTGCGCGGCAACTCCGGCGGACTGGTCGCCGAGGCCGTCACCGCCGCCTCCGCCTTCCTCGACGGCGGCCTGGTCGCCACCTACGACGTCGACGGCGAACAGCGCGCCCTGCACGCCGACCACGGGGGCGACACCGGCAGACCGCTGGTCGCCCTCGTCGACGGCGGGACGATGAGCGCGGCCGAACTGCTCACCGGTGCCCTGCAGGACCGCGGGCGGGCGGTCGTGGTGGGCACCCGCACCTTCGGCAAGGGCTCCGTCCAGATGCCGAGCCGGCTGCCGGACGGCTCGGTCGCCGAACTGACCGTCGGCCACTACCGCACCCCGTCCGGCCGGGGCGTCGACGGCCGCGGCATCACCCCGGACGTCGAGGCCGAGGACGCGGCGCTGGACCGGGCCACCACCGTGCTGCGGGGCCTCGGCCGCCAGGACCCGCCCCGCCCGTAAACGGCTTCCCCCCGACCCCCCGCTCAGTGCGAAGATGGCTGCACTATGGCTAAGGAAAAAGGGCGCAAGCTGATCGCGCAGAACAAGAAGGCGCGGCACGACTACCACATCATCGACACCTACGAGGCCGGCCTGGTCCTCACCGGTACCGAGGTGAAGTCGCTGCGTCAGGGCAGGGCGTCGCTGGCGGACGGCTTCGTCCAGCTCAGCGACCACGAGGCGTGGCTGCACAACGTGCACGTACCGGAGTACAGCCAGGGCACCTGGACCAACCACAGCGCACGCCGCAAGCGGAAGCTGCTGCTGCACCGCGCGGAGATCGACAAGCTGGAGTCCAAGTCCCAGGAGACGGGGCACACCATCGTGCCCCTGGCGCTGTACTTCAAGGACGGCCGCGCGAAGATCGAGATCGCGCTGGCGAAGGGCAAGAAGGAGTACGACAAGCGCCAGACGCTGCGGGAGAAGCAGGACCGCCGCGAGGCCGAGCGGGCGATCTCGGCGGTCCGCCGCAAGCAGCGCGCGTAGGCCGGTGTCCGGCGCGTGCCCGCGACGCCGGCACCGCGCCCGTCGGTGCGGCAGTCCGGCGGGCCCCGGCCTGCGCGGGAATACGCTGGCACCGACCCGCGTTGGTCACGTACGATGGCACCAGCGCCCCATGGAGGGCGCGAGGCCCCTCCTCGGAGGGTTTGAAAAAACAACATGGGGATGATCGGTTTCGACAGCGGATGTCGAAGCAGGGGAAGCGTGTCGAGGAAGCGGCCATGATCTCGTAAACCACAGGCCGAAAAAAATAATCGCCAATTCCAAGCGATCCATCTCCCAGGGCGAGCTCGCCCTCGCTGCCTGATCCAGGTAGCGAGTAGCGGCTCCCCTATCTAAGGGAGTGTCAGCCCGGGGGTGTTCCCGACCCGGATCCTGGCATCATTGAGGGAACTAAACCTTGATCCCGGTCACGGGGTGAAAAGGGAAATCACACAGTGACTGGGCCCGTCGGAGACTTGTCGGCGTGATCTCCGGGGCCGAGAAAAGCACAGCCGACTGCACACGGAGAAGCCCTGGTTCCGCACCGTTGGACGCGGGTTCGATTCCCGCCATCTCCACTTGCCCCATGTGGGCGAAGGCCCCGTCGCGTCAGCGGCGGGGCCTTCGTCGTTCCACCGGCACCGCAGCAGGAGGGTGGTGCGCGCGGCCGACGTGTGACGCGACGCGATGTGACCTGTGTCCGGTGTCGGGTGGCCGGTCTTCGGTGGATCATGGCCGGATCCTGGCGCGTGGCGGACGGCCCTGGCGACGGCGCCCGCGCCGGCCGGCCGTCCCGGGCGGGACGGCCCCTCCGCTGCCGGTGCCCGCTCGCACCTCTCGTGTCGCTCCTCGTCCTCCAGTACGGGTCCCTTCCCGGTATGTCCGGTATCGGGGGACATCTGGACCGAAAGAATCCGGCCACCGTCTCTGTCCTGGTGTCTTCCCCGGTCTGTCTCACGACCGCTACGAATCACCACGCGGCGAACACAGGACCTCCGCGTGCGCTACATTCAACGCCCGAGCACAGTGTGATAAACGGGGCGCTCGGAGCGGGTGGGGGCCCGGTCCGCGACGCGTGCTCGGGTCGAACGCGCACCCGGATCTGTCCCTGGGGGGAAGTGCGTGCGCGTGAAAGCTTGGCGAGAAGACGCCCAACCGGAGCGTTCCGACGGTGCGTCACCGGCCGACAAGGTGCTGAGCACCGGCCGTGACGCCGCCTCCGAAGCCTCCGAAGCCTGCGAAGCCTCTGAAGCTGCCGAGACGTCCGGTGCATCCGGTGCCGGCCGCGGGGCTCCCGGCCCGGGTGCCGCCGCCGACGACTCCGGTGTCGACGACTCCGGTGTCGACGACTCGGGTGTCGACGACTCCCACGTCGAGGACTCCGCTCCGGGCGGTTCCGATTCCGACGTCCCCGGGTCCGACGTCTCCGGCGGCCCCGGGGCTCCCGGCGACGACCGGACCACGGCCCTGCGGGTGCCGGCCCCGCGCACCGCACGGCCCACGACCCCGCTGCCGAGGACCCCGGCGCCCCTGTCGAAGACCCCGGCGCCCTCGCTGCTGAAGCCCTCGTCGGCCTCGTTGCCGACGACCCCGCTGCCCGGCCGTGCCTCCGGCGGAGCCGCCACCGCCCCGTCGCCGGGCCGTGCCTCTGGCGGAGCCGCCACCGTCCCGTCGCTCGGTCGTGCCCCCGGCGGAGCCGCCACCGTCCCGCCGCCCGGCCGTGCCCACGGCGGGCCCGCCACCCTCCCGCCGCCCGGCTCCGGGAGCCCGGTGCGCGACCCCTGGCAGGAGGACGACGCCACGGACGCGGAGCCGGGGGACCACACCCACGACCCGCACGAGGTCACCGTCCAGCTCGACTCCGTGCAGTTCACGGACGGCGTGCTGCGCCGGACCCCCGGCGGCCGGGGCGGCGGGGCGGAGCCCTCGGACGGGCCCGTCTTCGTCGACGAGTCCGGCCGGCGCGGGCGCCGCTACCGCAGGATCGGCCTGACCGTCGGACTGGCCTGCGCCGGGTACGCCGTCGTCATCGTCGCCACCCTGCTGTCCGGCAACTCCGACGCCCCCTGGCTGCCCGTCCCGGGCCAGCAGCAGGACACGCCCGCCGGGAAGGTCGAGACCTCGCCGGACGCGGCGGAGTCCGACGGTGTCCCCGGCTCCGGCGCCAGCCTCGGCCCGGGCGGCCTGCCCGACGCGGGCGACCTCACCCTGCCGACGCCGGGCGCCAGCCTCCCCGCACCCGGGGCGACCGCCCGCCAGGACGCCGGCGGCGCACGCACCACGGCACCGGTCCCCGGCTCCTCCGGCCGCGCGACGAAGCCGGCCCCCGACGGCGCCGCCGACCCCACCCCGTCGGCCCCGCCCGCGACCACGGTCGCCCCTCCGCCCGCCAGCACCCCGGCGGAGGAGCCCCCGCCCGTGACGACCGACCCGGCAGGCGGTGGCGGGGACGACGGCGCGGACACCGACGACGTCGCCGACGCCCCCGCCGGCCCGCCCGTCGTGGCCGCGGAGAGCCCCGACGCCCCGCAGGCCCCGTCCGACCCGTCCGCCGCACCGTCCCCGGAGCACGTCCTCTGATGGCCATCCGCACCCGCCGCCCGGGAACCGCGGCCGCGGCCCGGGGCGGTTCCCGGCGACGCCGCCTGCCTCTGCGCCTGCTGCTGCCGCTGCTGTTCCTCGTCGCCCTGATGGCGATGCTGCTGCTGCGCGGCTTCGTGCACAGCGAGATCCTCGCCGACCACCGCGTCCAGCCCCCGGTCGCCTCCGACCAGGTGCCGGAGAAGGTCCTCGACGGAGGCCCGGTCATCGACACCCGGGGCGGCCGCGCGGAGACCCTCCAGGTGCCCGACCGCCATCTGGTGCTCACCTTCGACGACGGCCCCGACCCCGTGTGGACACCGCAGGTCCTCGACGTGCTGAAGCGGCACGACGCGCACGCCGTCTTCTTCGTCACCGGCACCATGGCCTCCCGCTACCCGGACCTCGTCCAGCGCATGGTCGACGAGGGCCACGAGATCGGCCTGCACACCTTCAACCACCCCGATCTCGCCCTCCAGTCGGACCGCCGCATCGACTTCGAGCTGTCCCAGACCCAGCTCGCCATCACCGGCGCGGCCGGCATCCGCACCTCCCTGTTCCGGCCGCCCTACTCCTCGCAGGCCGGCGCCATGGACAACCGGTCCTGGCCGGTGGCGCAGTACATCGGGGAACGCGGTTACATCACCGTGGTCAACACCCACGACAGCGAGGACTGGCGCAAGCCCGGCGTCGAGGAGATCATCCGGCGGTCCACGCCCGAGGACGGCAAGGGCGGCATCGTCCTGATGCACGACTCCGGCGGCGACCGCGGGCAGACGGTGCGGGCGCTCGACCGGATGCTCCCCGACCTCAAGGACCGGGGCTACTCCTTCGACAACCTCACCGAGGCCCTGGACGCGCCCAGCGCGCACAGCCCGGTGACCGGCCCGGACCTGTGGAAGGGCAAGGCCTGGGTGTTCCTCGTCCAGGCCAGCGACTCGATCACCGGCGTGCTGGTGGTCGGCCTGGCCGTCGTCGGCTTCCTGGTCATCGCCCGGTTCCTGCTGATGCTGCTGCTGTCCGCCCTGCACGCCCGCAAGGTGCGCCGCAGGGGCTTCGCCTGGGGGCCGCCGGTCACCGAGCCGGTGTCGGTGCTGGTCCCGGCGTACAACGAGGCCAAGTGCATCGAGAACACGGTGCGTTCACTGATGGCGAGCGACCACCCCATCGAGGTGATCGTCATCGACGACGGCTCCAGCGACGGCACCGCGCGCATCGTGGAGAACCTCGGCCTGCCGAACGTCCGGGTGGTGCGCCAGCTCAACGCGGGCAAGCCCGCGGCGCTCAACCGCGGGGTGGCCAACGCCCGCCACGACATCATCGTGATGATGGACGGCGACACCGTCTTCGAACCGACCACCGTGCGCGAACTCGTGCAGCCCTTCGGCGACCCGCGCGTCGGCGCGGTCGCCGGCAACGCCAAGGTCGGCAACAAGGACAAGCTGATCGGCGCCTGGCAGCACATCGAGTACGTGATGGGCTTCAACCTCGACCGCCGGATGTACGACGTCCTGCGGTGCATGCCCACCATCCCCGGTGCCGTCGGCGCGTTCCGCCGCTCGGCGCTGGAGCGGGTCGGCGGCATGAGCGACGACACGCTCGCCGAGGACACCGACATCACGATGGCCATCCACCGCGACGGCTGGAAGGTGGTCTACGCCGAGAACGCCCGCGCCTGGACCGAGGCCCCGGAGTCGGTGCAGCAGCTGTGGTCCCAGCGCTACCGCTGGTCCTACGGCACCATGCAGGCCATCTGGAAGCACCGCAGGGCCCTGGTCGAACGGGGACCCTCGGGCCGCTTCGGCCGGGTCGGCCTGCCGCTGGTGTCGCTGTTCATGGTGCTGGCACCGCTGCTGGCCCCGCTGATCGACGTGTTCCTCATCTACGGCCTGGTCTTCGGCCCCACCGGCAAGACCGTCCTGGCCTGGTTCGGCGTCCTCGCCATCCAGGCGGCCTGCGCGGCCTACGCGTTCGTCCTCGACAAGGAGAAGCTCACCCCGCTGCTCTCCCTGCCGCTCCAGCAGATCCTCTACCGGCAGCTGATGTACGTCGTGCTGCTGCAGTCCTGGATCACCGCGCTCACCGGCGGCCGGCTGCGCTGGCAGAAGCTGCGCCGCAAGGGCGGTGTGTCCGCACCGCCGGGGGCCGCCGAGATCCCCTCCCAGCAGGTACGGGACGGCCGCCCGGTGGCCTGAGCGCCGTCCCCTCCCGCCCCCGGCCGGCGCCCGTCGGCCGGGGCACGACCAGGAAGCCCCGCACCGCATGACGACCACCGGCCTGCCGTCCCCCCGGGACGGCGCCCCCGGCCCGGACGAACCGCCCGGGCCCCCGACCGTCGAACCGGCGGACCCGACCGGTCCGGCTGACCCGGCTCGACCGGCCGCACCGCCTCCCGCGCGCGACCGCTACTTCGACCTGCTGCGCGCGGTCGCCCTGTTCCGCGTCGTCCTCTACCACCTGACGGGCTGGGCCTGGCTGCCCGTCCTCTTCCCGTCCATGGGCGTGATGTTCGCCCTGGCCGGCCACCTCGTGGCCCGCTCGCTGAAGCGGCCCGCCGTCCAGGTCGTCCGCGGGCGCCTGCGCCGTCTGCTGCCCCCGCTGTGGCTGCTCGGCGCGATCGGCGTGACCGGCATGCTGGCCCAGGGCTGGAGCCCGGACGACGACGGCCACCCCGGCTGGTGGTTCCTCCACCTCGGCTTCTGGATCCTGCCGCTCAGCGACCCGCCGTACGCCGAGGGCCTGCCCGGCGTCCACGGCGTCCTCGGCGAGGACTGGGCCGCGGAACTCGCCGGCCCGCTCTGGTACCTCCGCGCCTACCTGTGGTTCGTGCTGCTCTCCCCGTACCTGCTGAAGCTGCTGCGCGCGCTGCCCTGGGCGGCGATCCTCGCCCCGCTCGCACTGTCCGGCGTGCTCCACCTCGGCTGGATCTCCCTGCCGGGCGAGCGCGTCGACTCGGCGCTCACCGACTTCAGCACCTTCGGCGCCTGCTGGATCCTCGGCATGGCCCACCAGCAGGGCGTCCTCAGGCGCCTGCCGCAGTACGTGGTGCCGTCGCTGGCCCCGCTCATCGCCTGCGCGGGCCTGTGGTACGCCTTCCGCGACGGCTTCGGCACCGGCCACGACCTGGACTCCATCCCCCCGGCGCAGGCCCTGTGGTCCTTCGGCACCGTCCTGCTGCTCCTCCACCTGAGCCCCTCGTGGAGCGAGTGGCCGCGCCGGCTGCGCCGCTGGGACCGGCCGGTCACCCTGCTCAACTCCCGCGCGGTGACCGTCTACCTCTGGCACAACGTGTGCATCCTGACCGCCGCCACCCTCTACGACCGGCTGTGGGGCTTCGAGACGCTGGAACGCCATGTGCCCTGGCTGCTGGAGAGCATCTGGCCGGTGCTGCTCCTGACCTGGATCCTGATCGCCGGCTGCGTGGTGGCCTTCGGCTGGGCCGAGGACCTCGCCGCCAAGCGCCGGCCCCGCCTGTGGCCGGACGGACGCCGAGGGGGCCGCCGCCACGGAGGACGCACCGGGGGTGAGAGCGGAGGCGCCGCACGTCATGCCCTGCGCTGACGGCCACAGCGGGCAACTCCGACGCCCCACCGTTCACTTGGACAGGTGGGCGAGGAAGGCGGCCCACGCGGCGGGGGAGAGGGTGAGGCGGGGGCCGGGCGCGGTCTTCGAGTCGCGTACGAGGACGGTGGCGGGAGCGGTGGCCACTTCGACGCAGTTGGAAGCATCCGGGCTGTAGGAGGACTTGCGCCAAGCGTGATCGGACATAGTGCCTCTCTCAGGTCTCCTGGGCGATGCGGTGGATCAGGTCGCGGGATGCGGCGGGCTTGAGGGCGTTCGACTCCATGCGGTCGAGTACGGAACGGTACTTCGTCAACTGGGCTTCTGCGTCGACGAATTCGCACCCGTGGTGGGTGTCCAGCTGCACGGTGTCGAGCTGCGGGACGGGCCCCGACAGATAGTCGATCGACTGTCCCGTTCCCGGGCGAGGACCCTGGCCAGGGCGGCGGGCTCCGGGCCCTGGTCAAGCTGTTCAACTACCTGGTGCCGATCGGCGCCCCGCCCTACCCGCTCGAGGCCGGGGACCTTGGCCCGCTGGGCGCCCTGAGCGGGACCTACGACGGCACCGCCACCGGAAACACCCGTCACCGCCCCGGCGCCGACGGGACCCGGCAGGAACGCCTGGGCGGGCTGATCGTCGGCAAGGGACCGCAAGGTTCAGGGCCTCCTGGGCTCTCACGCTCTCGACTACGAGATCGTCAAAAGGGAGACACTTTGACTGTCGAATACAGGGCGTGGACCGACATCAACAACGCATCATTCGTCCCGGGCCATCAGGCGTGGCAAGAGGGGTTCCATGAGGCACCGCAGTACATGGGCGGTTACTTCGCCGGGTTCCGCGTCGACGTCAGATGGCAGGAAACGATCCACCAGTAGGCGGGCATGAAGGTACTTCGTGGGTGCACCACCGTCGCGGTCGTCCTCGGGCTCTGCGTGATCGGTCTGTTCGCACTGGTGCGGTGCGGGGCTGACGAGGGAGGCGAGCTCAGTTCCCGGCAGGTCATCGGCGTATGGACGGGCGCCGGTGGCGGAAGGGTGGAGTTCCGGGCCGACGGGCGGTTCGAGATGTCGGGCATTCCCCGTAGTGCCGTCGTCTTCGCCTTCGCCGACCCCCCGCCGGGTGAGGGCAAGCTCTCCGGCGGGGGCGAGTGGGAGCTCGCCGACGGCGACGAGAGCGGCACCGTCGAGCTCGGGTTCCGCGCGGGAGGCTCGTTCCCGGACGACAGCCAGTCCGCGCTGCTCGAAGTCAAGGAAACGGGTGACCGGCCGGTGCTGTACTTCGCCGTCGACCCCGACAAGGAGTACGGCTACGAGGTGCGGCGCGTCCGGTCCGACGAGTAGGTCGCCGTCCGGACGACGGACGACCGGAGCACTGCCGCGGCCCGGCCCACTCACCAGGGGAGCCGGGCCGCGGGCATGACGGCGGCCTCTCACCCCGGCGCATCGGGGGGTGAGGGCAACGTTCCCGCACGGTCATCCACATGCCCCCCGGCCTGAAACGCCCCCTCCCTACGTTCGGCACGACCGAGCTGTGGAACACCGTGGAGGCGTCATGACAGCCCGCAGTAACCGCTGGATCCAGCAGTGGGATCCGGAGGACGAGACCTTCTGGAAGCGGACCGGGGAGCGGATCGCCCGCCGCAATCTCCTCTTCTCCGTGCTGTCCGAGCACATCGGGTTCTCGGTCTGGACGATGTGGTCCGTGCTGGTGCTCTTCATGGGCCCGGAGTACGGGCTCACCCCGGCCGACAAGTTCCTGCTGACCTCGGTGGTCACCCTGGTCGGTGCCGTGGTCCGGGTGCCGTACACCTTCGCCGTCGCCGTCTTCGGCGGGCGGAACTGGACGGTGATCAGCGCCGGGCTGCTGCTGGTGCCGACCGTCGCCGCCTTCGCCGTGATGGAGCCGGGCACCTCCTTCTCCACGTTCCTGCTGGTCGGCCTGCTGGCCGGGATCGGCGGCGGCAACTTCGCCTCCTCCATGACCAACATCAACGCCTTCTTCCCGCTGCGGAGGAAGGGCTGGGCGCTGGGTCTGAACGCCGGCGGCGGCAACATCGGCGTCCCGGTGATCCAGCTGGCCGCGCTCGCGATCATCGGCGCGGGCGGGGGACCGCGCGTGCTGCTCGGCCTCTACATCCCGCTGATCGTCGTCGCCGCCGTGCTCGCCGCCCGGCACATGGACAACCTCGCCTCCGTCCGCAACGACACCGGCGCCGTGCGGGAGGCCGCGCGGGACCCGCAGACCTGGATCATGTCCTTCCTCTACATCGGCACCTTCGGCTCGTTCATCGGCTACAGCTTCGCCTTCGGGCAGGTGCTCCAGACCCAGTTCGGCCGCACCCCGCTCCAGGCCGCGTACGTGACCTTCCTGGGCCCGCTGCTCGGGTCGCTGATCCGGCCGCTGGGCGGGTGGCTCGCCGACCGGTACGGCGGCGCCCGGATCTCCCTGGGCACCTTCGTGGCCATGGGCGCGGCGACCGCCGTGCTGATCGCCGCCTCCACCCGGCAGTCGCTCACGCTGTTCACCGCCGCCTTCGTCGTCCTGTTCGTGCTGACCGGCCTCGGCAACGGGTCGACGTACAAGATGATCCCGGGCATCTTCCGGGCGAAGGCGCTGGCCCGGGGGCTCACGGGGGAGGAGGCGGCGGTGTACGGGCGGCGGCTGTCCGGGGCGGCCATGGGGCTGATCGGGGCGGTGGGCGCGCTCGGCGGGGTCGGCATCAACCTGGCGTTCCGCCAGTCCTTCCTCGCGCACGGCTCCGGCACCGGCGCGTTCGTGGCCTTCCTCGCCTGCTACGCGGTCTGCTGCGCGGTCACCTGGGCCGTATACCTGCGCCGTCGCCCCGCGGCCCGGCCGTCCGGGCCGGAAACCGCCCCCGAGCGGAACCCGCAGGTCAGCTACGCCGACGTATGACGTAACACTGGTGACACGCAGCCGATCCGAGCCCGTCATGGATCATTGACAGGCTCGGACGGCGGGGAGGCGGAGCCGCGCCTCCCCGCGGTACGCCGACTCGATCCCGGGACGAGAGCCATGGACGACGAACAGCAGCAGCCACCGGCCCACGGGCCCCTCGCGGGCTTCACCGTGGGCGTGACCGCGGCGCGCCGGGCCGACGAGCTGGGCGCGCTGCTGGAGCGGCGCGGGGCCGTCGTGCTGCACGCGCCCGCCCTGCGGATCGTGCCGCTCTCCGACGACGGCGAACTGCTGGCCGCCACCAAGGAGATCATCGGCCGCGCCCCGGACATCGTGGTCGCCACCACCGCGATCGGGTTCCGCGGCTGGATGTCGGCCGCCGACGGCTGGGGCCTCGGCGAGGACCTGCTGACCACCCTGCGCGGGGCCCGGATCCTGGCCCGCGGCCCCAAGGTGAAGGGCGCCGTGCGGGCCGCCGGGCTCGGTGAGGAGTGGTCGCCGTCCTCGGAGTCGATGGCCGAGGTGCTCGACCGGCTGCTGGCGGAGGGCGTCGACGGGCTGCGCGTCGCGATCCAGCTGCACGGGGAGCCACTGCCCGGGTTCGTGGAGGCGCTGCGGGCCGGGGGAGCGGAGGTGATCGGGGTGCCGGTCTACCGGTGGCTGCCGCCGGAGGACCTCGGCCCCCTCGACCGGCTGCTGGACGCGGCCGTCGCCCGCACGCTGGACGCGGTGACCTTCACCAGCGCGCCCGCCGCGGCCTCGCTGCTGGCCCGGGCCGAGGAGCGCGGCCGGCTCGACGACCTGCTGGCCGCGCTCGGCCACGACGTGCCGGCCGCCTGCGTGGGCCCGGTCACCGCGCTGCCGTTGCAGGCCCGCGGCATCGACACCGTGCACCCCGAGCGCTTCCGGCTCGGCCCGCTGGTCCAGCTGCTCTGCCGGGACCTGCCCGCCCGCGCCCGCTCGCTGCCGGTCGCCGGGCACCGGCTGGAGATCCGCGGGCACGCGGCCCTCGTCGACGGCACCCTGCGGCCGGTGCCGCCGGCCGGGATGTCCCTGCTGCGGGCGCTGGCCCGGCGGCCCGGCTGGGTCGTCGCCCGCGCGGACCTGCTGCGGGCGCTGCCCGGCACCGGCCGGGACGAGCACGCCGTGGAGACGGCGATGGCCCGGCTCCGGGCGGCCCTGGGCGCCCCGCAGCTGATCCAGACCGTCGTCAAGCGCGGCTACCGGCTCGCCCTGGACCCGCGGGCGGAGGAGAAGTACGCCGGTTCCTGAGCGGGGCGCCGGCCGCGGAGGGCCCCGGGGGGCTTCCGGGCGGGCACGGGGACGGGCACTGTAGAAGGACGGTTCCCCGGCCCCCTCGCTCGCGCCGCACCGGCCCCGGCCGGGGCGCACCCCAGGCGGTGACAGGCTCATGGCACTCGGCACGGCCACGGCGTCCCACGAGCTGCGGTTCGACACCGGACGGGTGTGTCTGGACCTGCTCGCCACCACGCATCCCGTCGAACGGCTCGACTCCCTGGCGGTGCTGCGCGCCTGGATCACCGGCTCCGGTCTCGTGCCGCCGGGCACCTCGCTCGCCCACGCCGACGCCTCGTGGCCGCCCGCGTTCCGTGAACTGCGCGGCCTGCTCGTGCCGTTGCTGCGCGGCCGGCCGGTGCCCGGACGTCCCGCGCACGACCTCGCGCTGGCCCGGGTCAACGAACTCGCCCGCGTGGCACCGCCCGCCCCGCGGGCCGTGGCGGGGGCGGACGGCACGCTGGTGCGGCGCCTGGACGGTCCGCCCCGGCGGGGCGCCCTGCTCGGCGCGATCGCCCGGGACGCGGTGGACCTGCTGACCGATCCGGTGGCGCGGGCGAGCCTGCGCCAGTGCGAGGGGGACAACTGCCCCATCGTGTACGTGGACACGTCCCGGGGGCGCAGGAGGCGCTGGTGCTCCAGTGAGGTCTGCGGCAACCGTGAGCGGGTGGCCCGCCACCGCCGCCGCGCCGCCGCCCTGACCCGCGCCTGACCACCCCCGCCTGGTCCCGGAAACGGCGTGCGGGGAGGTCCGCGCGCCGCGCCCCGGTGCACCCGCGGGACCCGCACGCAGCGCCCGTGTCCCGTATGCGGCTTGTGTGCACGCCACCCCGAAGTGACGTTGCTTACACCCCGTTTGCCGGTTCCGGAGTGCGGGCAGCGGGCCCCCTCCCGTCAGGTGTGTCGGAAATGTAAAGAGCACGGGGGGAATATGTGGCTCCATGTCCTCCCTCGTCACGTCGGCCCGCAGAAAAGTGCCACCACGGTTTGAACACCCGCCACTTGGTTTGCGTACCGGTAGTCGAGCGACCGACTGGGGGATCCCCCGGACACCGGAGGTGGGCGTGCGCAAGGATTCCGTCGTGGCCAATGAACGTGGAACGAGGGCCCGACATCGCGCGTCCCAGCCCTCGGAACCTGACGAGGAGCTGATGCGTGCTCTGTACCGCGAGCACGCCGGACCCCTGCTGGCCTATGTGCTGCGGCTGGTCGCCGGAGACCGGCAGCGCGCCGAGGACGTCGTGCAGGAAACGCTCATCCGTGCCTGGAAGAACGCCGGTCAGCTCAATCGGGCGACCGGTTCGGTACGCCCCTGGCTGGTGACGGTCGCCCGGCGCATCGTCATCGACGGCCACCGCAGCCGGCAGGCCCGGCCGCAGGAGGTCGATCCGTCGCCGCTGGAGGTCATCCCCGCGGAGGACGAGATCGACAAGGCGCTGTGGCTGATGACGTTGTCGGACGCACTCGACGACCTGACACCTGCCCACCGGGAGGTGCTCGTCGAGACGTACTTCAAGGGACGTACGGTCAACGAGGCGGCCGAAACGCTCGGGATACCCAGCGGTACGGTGCGCTCCAGGGTGTTCTACGCCCTGCGTTCGATGAAGCTGGCACTGGAGGAGCGGGGGGTGACGGCGTGATGGGTGTGTACGGGGGAAACCAGGGATTCGGCGCGGGTGGTACGGGTATGTCTGCTCCCATGGAGGGATCACCGGTGCCGAACGAGCACGAGACCGTCGGCGCCTACGCCCTCGGCATCCTGGACGACGCCGAGGCGGGCCGCTTCGAGATGCACCTCGCGAGCTGCGAGTGGTGCGCCCAGCAGCTCGACGAACTCGCCGGGATGGAACCGATGCTGGCCGCGCTCGCGGACCTGCCCGGCTCCGGCACGCCGTCGATCGGTGAGTCGCTGGCCGCCAAGCCCTCCCCGCGCGTGGTGGAGAAGCTGGTCGACGAGGTCGCCGAGCGCAGGGCCAGGAAGCGCCGCCGCAACTTCTACATGGTGGCCGCCGCCGGCGCGCTGATCGTCAGCGGTCCGTTCGTCGCCGTCGCGGCGAACAGCGGGGGAGACGGCGGGGGCGGGGGCGACACCAACCGGACGCTCTCGGCGAACCCGGCCAAGGACGCCTTCGAACAGATCCCCGACAAGGTCACCGCCACCGACCCCACCACCAAGGTCACCGTGACCGTCGCCCTCCAGGAGAAGGACTGGGGCACCGGCACCGTCACCGAGCTGCGCAACCTCAAGGGCTTCGAGAAGTGCTCGCTGATCGCCGTCGGCAAGAACGGCGAGCGCGAGACGGTCACCTCGTGGTCCGTCCCGGCCGAGGGCTACGGCGTGCCCGACGCCAAGACGGACAAGGCCCGGCAGCCGCTCTACATCCAGGGCGGCGCGGCCTTCGAGATGAACGAGATCGACCACTTCGTCGTGGTGGACTTCGACGGCAAGCAGCTCGTCGAAGTGGACGCGTAGCCTCACCCGGCCCCCTTCGCGTACGGTTGACGGCTGCCCAGCACGTCAGAAGGGGGCCCGGTGGCCGCTCAGGCTCAACAGGAATCCGCGGTCGGACCGGTGCACGACTCCGTCCGCGACCGGGAGATCCGTGTCGAACAGGAACACCTCGACCAGGTGTACCGGCGCCTCGAGGAGAAGATCGACGAGGCCGAGTTCCTCATGCGCGACGCGGCCCGGCGCGGCCAGGTCGGCACCCCCGGCGCGCTCGCCGAGCGGGACGCCCAGGTCTTCCGGGCCGGCATCCACCTCAACCGGCTGAACAACGAGTTCGAGGACTTCCTCTTCGGCCGCATCGACCTGCTCGAGGGCAAGGACGGCAAGAAGGGCCCCGACGGCGCCTACACCGCCGTCGAGCCCGCCGAGGGCGCCGTGAGGCCCGACGGGACCGCCGACATCGCCGAGACCCTGCACATCGGCCGCATCGGCGTCCTCGACAGCGACTACAGCCCGCTGGTCATCGACTGGCGGGCCCCCGCCGCGGCCCCCTTCTACCGCTCCACCCCCGTCGACCCGGGCCGCGTGGTGCGCCGCCGCGTCATCCGCTCCAAGGGCCGCCGCGTCCTCGGCGTCGAGGACGACCTGATGCGCCCCGAGCTGACCGCGTGCCTCGACGGCGAGGAACTGCCCGTGGTCGGCGACGGCGCCCTGATGGCGGCCCTCGGCCAGGCCCGGACCCACAGCATGCGGGACATCGTCGCCTCCATCCAGGCCGAGCAGGACCTGGTGATCCGCGCCCCCGCCGCCTCCGTCACCCTCGTCGAGGGCGGCCCCGGCACCGGCAAGACCGCCGTCGCCCTGCACCGGGCGGCCTACCTGCTCTACCAGGACCGGCGCCGGTACGCGGGCGGCATCCTCGTCGTCTCGCCCACCCCCCTGCTCGTCGCCTACACCGAGGGCGTGCTGCCCTCCCTCGGCGAGGAGGGCCAGGTCGCCATCCGCGCCCTCGGCTCCCTGGTGGAGGGCGCCGAGGCCACCCTCTACGACACGCCCGCCACCGCCCGCGTCAAGGGCTCCGCCCGCATGCTCAAGGTGCTGCGCAAGGCCGCCCGCGGGGCCCTGGAGACGGACGGCGCGCCGGACCGGCTGCGGGTCGTCGCCTTCGGCCGCCGCCTGGAACTGGACGCCGACGACCTGGCCGGCATCCGCCGCGCCGCCCTCGGCGGCACCGCCCCCGTCAACCTGCTGCGCCCGCGCGCCCGCAAGCTGCTGCTCGACGCGCTGTGGGAGCGCTCCGGCGCGGGCACCCGGCACACCGACCCCGAGCTCGCCGCCGAACTGCGCTCCTCCTTCGACGACGACATCGCCTCCGAGGACGACTTCCTCGCCTTCCTCGACGCCTGGTGGCCCGAGCTGACCCCGGCCGCCGTGCTCGACGCCATGGCCGACGAGCGGCGCCTCGGCCGCTGGGCCCGGCGCGTCCTGACCCCCGGCGAGGTCCGCCGGGTCGCCCGCTCCCTGAAGCGCGACGGCCGCTCCGTGCACGACGTCGCCCTGCTCGACGAACTCCACGCGCTCCTCGGCACCCCCGCCCGCCCCCGCAAGCGGCGCGAACTCGACCCGCTGGACCAGCTCACCGGCCTGGAGGAGCTGATGCCGGTGCGCGAGGAGACCCAGCGCGAGCGCGCCGAGCGGCTCGCCCAGGAACGCGTCGAGTACGCGCACGTCATCGTCGACGAGGCGCAGGACCTCACCCCCATGCAGTGGCGGATGCTGGGCCGCCGCGGCCGGCACGCCACCTGGACGGTCGTCGGCGACCCGGCCCAGTCCTCCTGGTCCGACCCCGACGAGGCCGCCGAGGCCCGCGACGAGGCCCTCGGCTCCCGGCCGCGCCGCCGCTTCGAGCTCACCGTGAACTACCGCAACCCGGCCGAGATCGCCGACCTGGCCTCCCGGGTCCTCGCCCTCGCCATGCCGGGCTCCGCGGCCCCCCGCGCGGTGCGCTCCACCGGCGTGGAACCCCGGTTCGCGGTCGCCGGCGGGCCGCTCGGCGAGGCCGTGCGCGCCGAGGCGGAGCGCCTGCTGGACCGGGTCGACGGCACGATCGGCGTGGTCGTCGCCATGCAGCGCCGCGAGGAGGCCCGCCGCTGGCTCGACGGACTCGGCGACCGGGTGGTGGCCCTGGGCAGCCTGGAGGCCAAGGGCCTGGAGTACGACGCGACGGTCGTCGTCTCCCCGGCCGAGATCGCCGACGAGTCCCCCGCCGGCCTGCGCGTCCTGTACGTCGCCCTGACCCGCGCCACCCAGCAGCTCACGGTGGTCTCCGGGGAGCGCGACGAGCCGGACGCGGCCGGTGTCCCGGACCTGCTGCGGGACTGAGGGACCGCGCGGGAAATTCGTCCCCGCGCGGGAATGGCCGACGGCGATCCGTTTGTTAGCCTGGACGTGACACCGGCCCGATCCAAGCCCCCGGGCCCAACCTTCGTCGCTTCGAGCGACCACTTGCCGCGAGGCGAGCATGGCGGGTCGGTGTCGCCCATATCGTCCGAGAGGCCCATGTCACCAGTGACGTGGGCCTCTTCTCGTGGTCCCGGGCCCGCGAACACAACGTTCGCAATCCGAGGCGGCTACCGCGTACTCGCTGGTAGGTGCGACGATCGGACAGCACGACGCGCCGCTGTGGGGACATGGCGGCGCAGTAACGGAAAAAGCAGAGGAAGTCGGCCATGGCAACGGCGCCCAGCGTCTCCTACTCGATGACGATCCGGCTGGAGGTGCCGGCGAGCGGAACGTCCGTGTCCCAGCTCACCACCGCCGTGGAGTCCTCAGGCGGTTCGGTGACCGGTCTCGACGTCACCGCCTCCGGCCACGAGAAGCTGCGCATCGACGTCACCATCGCCGCCACCTCCACCGCCCACGCCGACCAGATCGTCCAGCAGCTGCGCGGCATCGAGGGCGTCGTCCTCGGCAAGGTCTCCGACCGCACCTTCCTGATGCACCTCGGCGGCAAGATCGAGATGCAGGCGAAGCACCCCATCCGCAACCGCGACGACCTGTCCATGATCTACACGCCCGGCGTGGCCCGGGTCTGCATGGCCATCGCCCAGAACCCCGAGGACGCCCGCCGCCTCACCATCAAGCGCAACTCCGTTGCGGTCGTGACGGACGGCTCCGCCGTGCTGGGCCTGGGCAACATCGGCCCGCAGGCCGCGCTGCCGGTGATGGAGGGCAAGGCCGCCCTGTTCAAGCGGTTCGCGGGCATCGACGCCTGGCCGATCTGCCTGGACACCCAGGACACCGACGCGATCGTCGAGATCGTCAAGGCCATCGCCCCCGGCTTCGCGGGCATCAACCTGGAGGACATCTCCGCGCCGCGCTGCTTCGAGATCGAGGCCCGGCTGCGCGAGGCCCTCGACATCCCCGTCTTCCACGACGACCAGCACGGCACCGCGATCGTCGTCCTCGCCGCTCTGACCAACGCCCTGCGGGTCACCGGCAAGTCGATCGAGGGCATCCGCGTCGTCATGTCGGGCGCCGGCGCGGCCGGCACGGCCATCCTGAAGCTGCTGCTCGCCGCCGGGGTGAAGAACGCCGTCGTGGCCGACATCCACGGCGTGGTGCACGCGGGCCGCGAGGACCTCAAGCAGGCCGCGCCCGACTCCACGCTGTGCTGGATCGCCGAGCACACCAACCCGGAGAACCTCACCGGCACCCTCAAGGAGGCGGTGCGCGGCGCGGACGTCTTCATCGGCGTCTCGGCGCCGGACGTCCTCGGCGCCGAGGACGTGGCCGCGATGGCCGAGGGCGCGGTCGTCTTCGCGCTCGCGAACCCCGACCCCGAGGTGGACCCGGCGATCGCCCGCCAGACCGCCGCCGTGGTGGCCACCGGCCGGTCGGACTTCCCGAACCAGATCAACAACGTGCTGGTCTTCCCGGGTGTCTTCCGCGGCCTGCTGGACGCCCAGTCCAGCTCGGTGACCACCGGGATGATGCTGGCCGCCGCCCAGGCCCTGGCCGACGTCGTCACCGAGGACGAGCTGAACCCGAACTACATCATCCCCAGCGTGTTCAACGAGAAGGTCGCGGGCGCGGTCGCCGGCGCGGTGCGCGAGGCCGCCGCCGACGAGGCGCGCCCGGGGGCGTAGGCGCCGGGGCGCGGGCGCTGTGAGGATCGCCACGCGCGCCGGGAGCGGCGCGTCGTGGAACCCGCGCGGCGCCGGTGCCCTCTAGGGTGGCGGCCGGTACGAGCTACCGGTCTCCTGCCGACCGCGGCCGCCGGCGGACGGCGGCGCCGTCACCGCCCGGGAGGGCGGGGCGCTCCGTCGGGTGACTCCCACGGGTGTACTCACGGCGCATGCGGGTGCCGGATTGGCATTCCCGCCGCAGGTAGAGGCAGGATGCTTCACCAAGGACTACGTCCGGGGGCACCCCCAGTGGCGCGTGGGTCCGGATGACGGACCCGGGTTCCGGGCCTTTTCCGGGGCCCTGGCAGCATCGGCCTGGCCGTGCGCACCATGCGGCCCCGCCGCGTGGCTCGCCTCAACAGCAAGAAGAACACGGGAGTAACAACATGAACCGCAGTGAGCTGGTGGCCGCGCTGGCCGACCGCGCCGAGGTGACTCGCAAGGACGCCGACGCCGTGCTGGCCGCGTTCGCCGACGTCGTCGGCGACATCGTCTCCAAGGGCGACGAGAAGGTCACCATCCCCGGTTTCCTCACCTTCGAGCGCACCCACCGTGCCGCCCGCACCGCCCGCAACCCGCAGACCGGTGAGCCGATCCAGATTCCGGCCGGCTACAGCGTGAAGGTCTCCGCGGGCTCCAAGCTGAAGGAAGCCGCCAAGGGCAAGTGATCCTGACGTCCGTACGTCCCGGGACGGCGTACGGCGCACAGTGACGCCCGAAGGGGCGGCCACCCGGTCCGGGTGGCCGCCCCTTCTGCTTGTCCTCACCCGGCCGGTGGCCGGGGCGACGGGTGCCGGGCGCCGGCGGGGCCGACGGGCACCGCGTCCGGGCGACGGGCGGCGCGTCGGCGCGCGAGGGCCGTCAAGCCGGGCCCCTGGGCGCCGGCCGGGGCACGCGCGCCGCGACGGGCGCCCGTGACGGACTGCCGGGCGCCGTCGGCCGACGAGCGCCCCGCCCGGCCGGGAGGTCGCCGTCAGCCCAGTGCCTTGCCCGGCAGCTCGACCTTCGCGCCCAGCTCCATCAGCTTCTCCATGAAGTTCTCGTAGCCCCGGTTGATGAGCCCGATGCCGTGGACCCGGGACGTGCCCTGGGCGGCCAGGGCGGCGATGAGGTAGGAGAAGCCGCCGCGCAGGTCCGGGATGACCAGATCGGCGCCCTGAAGCCGGGTGGGGCCGGAGACGACCGCGGAGTGCAGGAAGTTGCGCTGGCCGAAGCGGCAGTCGGAGCCGCCCAGGCACTCGCGGTACAGCTGGATGTGCGCGCCCATCTGGTTGAGCGCGGAGGTGAAGCCGAGCCGGGACTCGTAGACCGTCTCGTGGATGATCGACAGGCCGGTGGCCTGGGTCAGCGCCACCACCAGCGGCTGCTGCCAGTCGGTCTGGAAGCCGGGGTGGACGTCGGTCTCCAGCGCGATGGACTTCAGCTGCCCGCCCGGGTGCCAGAAGCGGATGCCCTCGTCGTCGATCTCGAAGGCGCCGCCCACCTTCCGGTAGGTGTTCAGGAACGTCATCATCGAGCGCTGCTGGGCGCCGTGGACGTAGATGTTGCCCTCGGTCGCCAGCGCCGCCGACGCCCACGAGGCGGCCTCCAGGCGGTCCGGGAGGGCGCGGTGGGTGTAGCCGCCGAGCTTGTCGACGCCGGTGATGCGGATGGTGCGGTCGGTGTCCATCGCGATGATGGCGCCCATCTTCTGCAGGACGCAGATCAGGTCCTCGATCTCGGGCTCGACCGCGGCGTTGGACAGCTCGGTGACGCCCTCCGCGAGGACCGCCGTCAGCAGCACCTGCTCCGTCGTGCCCACCGACGGGTACGGCAGCCGGATCTTGGTGCCGCGCAGCCGCTGCGGGGCCTCCAGGTATTGGCCGTCCGCCCGCTTCTCGATGGTCGCGCCGAACTGCCGCAGCACGTCGAAGTGGAAGTCGATGGGCCGGCCGCCGATGTCGCAGCCGCCGAGGCCGGGGATGAAGGCGTGACCGAGGCGGTGCAGCAGCGGCCCGCAGAACAGGATCGGGATCCGCGAGGAGCCCGCGTGGGCGTCGATGTCGGCGACGTTGGCGCTCTCCACGTGCGTGGGGTCGAGGACCAGCTCGCCGGGCTCCTCCCCCGGACGGACCGTCACGCCGTGCAGCTGCAGCAGACCGCGTACGACGCGGACGTCACGGATGTCCGGAACATTGCGCAGCCGGCTCGGAGCGCTGCCCAGCAGGGCGGCGACCATGGCCTTCGGTACGAGGTTCTTCGCACCGCGGACCCGGATCTCGCCCTCCAGCGGGGTTCCGCCGTGGACCAGCAGTACGTCATCAGCGCCGTTGACGGTCATGGATCTCGCGTTCCGTGGGGTGTTTGGGGCAGGGCCGAAAGGCACAGGGTAGTCGGCCCCGGGCCCGCTTCTGTATGCCCGGACGGGGTCCGGCCACGTCATGAATCCGTCACAACACGAACCGTCCGGGGGCGGCCACGGGCGGTCACCGGCGCGGCCGTGCGCCCCGGGTGCACCGGGCCGCCCTGAGCTGCGTCCACTCCCGTGCACCGGTTGCCTCCCCATCGGGCGGGCGGATGCGGGATCATGTCTGCCATGACCGAGGTGTCCTCGCTCACAGGGCGGTTGCTCGTGGCCACCCCCGCCCTGGCGGACCCGAATTTCGACCGTGCGGTGGTGCTCCTCCTCGACCACGACGAGGAGGGGTCGCTCGGCGTGGTCCTGAACCGGCCGACGCCGGTGGACGTCGGTGACATCCTCGAGGGCTGGGCGGACCTGGCCGGCGAGCCCGGTGTCGTCTTCCAGGGCGGTCCCGTCTCCCTGGACTCCGCCCTCGGCGTCGCCGTCGTCCCCGGGGAGCCGGGGGACCGGGCCGCGCCGCTGGGCTGGCGCCGGGTGCACGGTGCGATCGGCCTGGTGGACCTGGAGGCGCCGCCGGAGCTGCTGGCCTCGGCGCTCGGCTCGCTGCGCATCTTCGCCGGCTACGCGGGCTGGGGCCCGGGCCAGCTGGAGGACGAGCTGGCCGAGGGCGCCTGGTACGTGGTGGAGTCGGAGCCGGGGGACGTCTCCTCACCGGCGCCGGAGCGGCTCTGGCGCGAAGTGCTCCGCCGCCAGCGCAACGAGCTGGCGATGGTCGCGACGTATCCGGACGACCCGTCGCTCAACTGAAGCCTGTGACCTTCAGTACCCTTTCTTCCATGAGCACTCTTGAGCCCGAGCGCGGGACTGGTACGGGGACCCTCGTCGAGCCGACGCCGCAGACCTCCCACGGCGACGGTGACCACGAGCGCTTCGCCCACTACGTCCAGAAGGACAAGATCATGGCGAGCGCCCTCGACGGGACTCCCGTCGTGGCGCTGTGCGGCAAGGTGTGGGTGCCCGGCCGCGACCCGAAGAAGTACCCGGTGTGTCCCATGTGCAAGGAGATCTACGAGTCCATGGGCTCCGGCGACGACAAGGACAAGGGCAAGGGCAAGGGCGACAAGTAGGCCCGTCCCCCGGCCGGTCGCCCACGACGGACTTCCCGGGCCCCCGGAGCGTGTGCGCACGCCTCCGGGGGCCTTTGTGCTGCCCTTTGTGCGCCTGCGTGTTGCGCGGTGTGCGTCCGCCGGTCACAGAGTGGTGGAGACCTCTTGTGGGCCCGCGGTCCCGCTCCCTAGCCTCCGGGGTGTTGTGCAGAGCGGAACCGTCATTGCGCATGTCGCAACACCCGGAGGAGCTTCATGGAGCCGCCCGTCCGGCCGGCGGCCGACCCGGCCGTCCCCGCCGCCCTCGCGTGCGCGTCGACCCGCCCGACGGCTCTGCTCGTCCTCCGCACACCGGACAGCCCGACCGGGACGGCGGCGTCACGACGGCGTCCACGGTGACGGCGATCCCCGTACCGGTCTCCCCCGTACTCGTGCAGCGGCGTCCGGTCGTCGGACCGGGCGGCGCGGTAAAGGACTGACGTGACCTCACCGACCGAACTCCTGCCCGCCCCGTCGGCCGTCGAACGCCCTCGGGACGGCACCGTCGACCTGACCGACGCCACCACCCTGTGGGCCGGACCCGGCACCGGCACCACCGAGCGCTGGCTGCGCTCCACCCTCGGCGCCGCCCTGCGCCTGCCGCTGCGCCCCGGCCCCGAGCACGCCCCCGACGGGCTGCGGCTGCGCGTCGACGACACCCTCCCGCCCGAGGCGTACCGGCTCACCGTCGAGGCCGGCACCGGCACCGAGATCACCGGCGGCAGCCCGGCCGGGGTGTTCTGGGGCGCCCAGACCCTGCGCCAACTGCTCGGCCCCGACGCCTTCCGCCGGGCCCCCGTCCGCCCGCACGGGCGGCCCCTGCGCCTGGCCGAGCAGAGGATCGAGGACGCCCCCCGCCTCCGCTGGCGCGGTCTGATGCTCGACGTGGCGCGGCACTTCATGCCCAAGGACGACGTGCTGCGCCACCTCGACCTGATGGCCGCCCACAAACTCAACGTCCTCCACCTGCACCTGACGGACGACCAGGGCTGGCGCGTCGAGATCCGCCGCCACCCGCGGCTGACCACCATCGGGTCCTGGCGGTCCCGGACGAAGATCGGCCACCGCGCCTCACCGCTGTGGGACGACCGTCCGCACGGCGGCTTCTACACCCAGGACGACATCCGGGAGATCGTCGCCTACGCCGCCGACCGGCACATCGGCGTCGTCCCCGAGATCGACGTGCCCGGGCACTCCCAGGCCGCCATCGCCGCCTACCCGGAGCTGGGCAACTCCGACGTCGTGGACACCACCGCCCTGACCGTCTGGGACACCTGGGGTATCAACCCCAACGTCCTCGCCCCCACCGACACCACCCTCCGCTTCCTGGAGGAGGTGCTCGAGGAAGTCCTCGACCTGTTCCCGGCGGACGCCGGCAGCCCGTTCTCCTCGTTCGTGCACCTCGGCGGCGACGAATGCCCCAAGGACCAGTGGCGCGCCTCGCCGGCCGCGCAGGAACAGCTGAGCCGGCTCGGACTCGCGGACGAGGACGCGCTGCAGGCGTGGTTCACGGGCCACTTCGACCGCTGGCTCACCGCACGCGGACGCCGGCTCATCGGCTGGGACGAGATCCTGGAGGGCGGCCTCGCCCCCGGCGCCGCGGTGTCCTCCTGGCGCGGCCGTGCGGGCGGGATCGCCGCCGCACGCGCCGGCCACGACGTGGTCATGTGCCCCGAGCAGCAGGTGTACCTGGACCACCGTCAGGACGCGGGCCCGGACGAGCCGGTGCCCATCGGGTACGTGCGCACCCTGGAGGACGTCTACCGCTTCGAACCCGTTCCCGCCGAGCTGACGCCCGAGCAGGCGGAGCGGGTGCTGGGCACCCAGGCCAACCTGTGGAGCGAGGTGACGGAGGACCGGGCCCGCGTCGACTACCAGCTGTACCCCCGGCTGTGCGCGCTCGCCGAGGTCGCCTGGAGTGCCCTGCCGGCCCCCGAGGAGCGGGACTTCGCCGGCTTCGAGCGGCGGATGGACGCCCACTACCGGCGCCTGGCCGCCCTCGGGGTCGCCCACCGGCCGCCCGCCGGGCCGCTGCCCTGGCAGAAGCGTCCGGGCGTCCTGGGGCGCCCGATCGACGGCACGCCCCCGAACCGGTAGCCCGCACGCCCGTTCCGCCGCCGGCGGGTCACGCGCCCGCGTCCGCCCCACCTCGAACAGGTCACGAAAAGTCACAAGGATCACGGAAACGTGCCGAACCGAGCACACTGGTGATGTCGCCCGAAATCGGACCATGTGCGGGGTGAGGTGGGCGAACGTCTCCTAGCGGACCCCTGTCCTCGGCACCCGCGAAGATGTGCCAGAGTTGCCACGTCCGCCCTGTCAGGTCGTACCGTACGGCAACACAGGTGGGACCAGGTGGGGCAGCGGGAAGGGGCAGCCGGTTTGACCACGCACGCACCACAGGCGGCGCAGACCGTCACGCTGCCCACGACGCTGGACGAGGCGGTGGCGGCGCTCACCGCCATGCCCGCCGCCGTGCCCGTCGCGGGCGGCACCGACCTCATGGCCGCCGTCAACTCCGGACAGCTCCGGCCCGCCGCCCTGGTCGGCCTGGGCCGGATCAGCGAGATCCGCAGCTGGCAGTACCTCGACGGGCACGCGCTGCTCGGCGCCGGGCTCACCCACGCACGCATGGGCCGCCCCGACTTCGCCGCCCTCATCCCGGCGCTCGCCGCCGCCGCGCGCGCGGCCGGACCGCCGCACATCCGCAACGCCGGCACCCTCGGCGGCAACATCGCCTCCGCCGCCCCCACCGGGGACGCGCTGCCGGTGCTGGCGGCCCTGGAGGCGACCCTGATCGTCGCCGGCCCGGGCGGCGCCCGCCGCGAGCTGCCCGTCTCCCACCTGCTGGCGGGCATGGAGATGCTCCGCCCCGGCGAACTCATCGGCTACGTCCGCGTGCCGCTGCTGCACGCCCCGCAGGTCTTCCTGAAGGCGACCGGCCGCACCGGGCCCGGCCGCGCGACGGCGTCCGTCGCCCTGGTCCTCGACCCGGCGCGGCGCGGGGTGCGCTGCGCGGTGGGCGCCATAGCGCCGATGCCGCTGCGCCCCGTGGACGCCGAGCAGTGGGTCGCCGGGCTCATCGACTGGGACAACAACCGCGCGATCGTGCCCGAGGCCCTGACGGCCTTCGGCGAGTACGTCGCCGCGGCCTGCATCCCCGACGCGGCCCCCGCCGAGGACGGCTCCCTCGCCCCGCTGCCGCCCGCCGTACTGCACCTGCGGCGCACCGTCGCCGCGCTGGCCCGACGAGCACTGGGGAGGGCGCTGTCGTGACCGACGACCAGCACGGAGAGGGCACCCCGCGCGGGGGCGGCCGCTGGGACCCGCTGCCGCAGGGCGAGTACGACGACGGCGCCACGGCGTTCGTCCAGCTGCCCGAGGGCTTCGACGGCGGCCCGGCGTCCTCCCCGGACACCCCGCTCGCCGCCCCCGGCGGCCACGGCTACGTGCCGCCGCAGATAACGGTCGCCCCGGCCACCACCGCGGGCACCGACCCGGCCGCCACCGGCACCTGGGCGCTCCCCGGCGCGCCCGGCGCACCCCTGGACGGGACCGGGTGGAACGACGCCCGCGCGGGCCAGGAACACCCGGAGCACCAGGACCCGCAGGCCGCCCCGCAGGACGGGCACGACCGCTACGGGTACCGGCCCGGGGACACCGGCGGATGGACCTTCGACGAGGCCGCCCCCGGAGAGGGCCGCGGCGGGGAGGAGCAGGCGCCCGGCCAGGACGTGACCGGACAGTGGTCGATCCCGGTCGCCCGCGGCGACATCCCGGACGAGTCGGGCGAGTTCACCACGTCCTCGCTGGTCGAGCAGTGGGGCGGCACCCCGCCCGCCACCCTCCCGGGCGGCGCGTCCGCCCCCTGGGCCCCACCGCCGGAGGCCATCGGCCGCCCCTGGGGCCCCGGCGTGCCGGGCGTCCCGCAGGACGACGGCCCCGACACCCCCGGGGGCCCGGACCACCGCCACGGCCGGGACGAGGGAGCCGGGCCGCGGCACGGCGGCGCCGACGGCCGCCCCGCCCACGACGACCCCGGCACCGGCCACCCGCCGCACGCGTACCCCGCCGGGACCGGACCGGCCCCCGCCGGGGAGCCCGGCCACCCGGACACCGCCGGCGGTCACCCGGCCCCGGAGCAGACCGGCCCGGCCGACCCCGGCACCGGTGAGCCCGCCGACGGCCGGCCGCGCGACGACGGCGCTTCCGCGGGCCCGGCCGACGCCGGGACGGGCCCCGGCGGCCCCGCGGACGACGCGGAACCCGCCGCACCCGCGCCGGCCCCGGACCCCGCCGGCCCCGCGGACCCGCCCGGCCCGCGGGACGGCGACGCCCCGCGCGCGGACGCCGACGACGGGCGGCCCGAGCCCGCGCCCGACGTCGCCGACGGCGGTCCCGCGGGCGGCCCGCACGACGACCACCCGCTCGCCTCGTACGTGCTGCGGGTCAACGGCACCGACCGGCCCGTCACCGACGCCTGGATCGGCGAGTCCCTGCTCTACGTCCTGCGCGAGCGGCTCGGCCTGGCCGGCGCCAAGGACGGCTGCTCGCAGGGCGAGTGCGGCGCCTGCAACGTGCAGGTCGACGGCCGCCTCGTCGCCTCCTGCCTGGTGCCCGCCGTCACCGCCGCCGGCAGCGAGGTCCGCACCGTCGAGGGCCTCGCCCAGGACGGCCGGCCCTCCGACGTGCAGCGGGCGCTCGCCCGGTGCGGCGCCGTGCAGTGCGGCTTCTGCGTGCCCGGCATGGCGATGACCGTGCACGACCTGCTGGAGGGCAACCCCGCCCCCACCGAGCTGGAGACCCGCCAGGCCCTGTGCGGCAACCTGTGCCGCTGCTCCGGCTACCGGGGCGTGGTCGACGCCGTCCGGCAGGTCGTCGCCGAACGCGAGGCGCACGCGGCGCCCGACGACACCGGCCAGGACGGCGACCCCGCGGCGGACGAGGCCCGGATCCCGCACCAGGCGGGCCCCGGTGACGGCGGCACGCACCCGCCGGCCCACCCGGGCCCGGACGACCAGCCCCACGGCCAGGACGGAGGCCAGGCGTGACCGACGAGACAGCCACCGCGCAGGCCGCGCGGCCCACCGGGGACCTGCCCGAGCCGGAGCCCCTGCCGCACGGGCTGGGCAACTCCCTGCCCGCCGCCGACACGCGCGCCAAGACCGAGGGCACCTTCCCGTACGCCGCCGACCTGTGGGCCGAGGGCCTGCTGTGGGCGGCCGTCCTGCGCTCCCCGCACCCGCACGCGCGCATCGTCTCCATCGACACCAGCCACGCCCGCGCGATGCCGGGCGTCCGCGCGGTCGTCACCCACGAGGACGTCCCCGGCCGGCCGGTGCACGGCCGCGGCACCTCCGACCGCCCGGTCTTCGCCTCCGAGGTCGTGCGGCACCACGGCGAGCCCATCGCCGCCGTCGCCGCCGACCACCCCGACACCGCGCGGATGGCCGCCGCCGCGGTCATCGTCGAGTACGAGGCGCTCGACCCGGTCACCGACCCGGAGCAGGCGTTCGAGGCCGAGCCCCTGCACCCGGACGGCAACCTGATCCGGCACATCCCGCTGCGCCACGGCGACCCCGACGCGACCGGCGACGTCGTCGTCGAGGGGCTGTACCGCATCGGGCGCCAGGACCCCGCCCCCATCGGCGCGGAGGCCGGGCTCGCCGTGCCCCGCCCCGACGGCGGCGTCGAGCTGTACCTGGCGTCCACCGACCCGCACGCCGACCGCGACACGGCCGCCGCCGTCCTCGGCCTGGAGGCCGACCGCGTCAAGATCGTCGTCACCGGGGTGCCCGGCGCCACCGCCGACCGCGAGGACCAGGGCTTCCAGCTCCCGCTCGGACTGCTCGCGCTCAGGACCGGCTGCCCGGTCAAGCTCACCGCCTCGCGCGAGGAGTCCTTCCTCGGCCACGCCCACCGCCACCCCACGCTGCTCCGCTACCGGCACCACGCCGACGCCGAGGGCCGCCTGGTCAAGGTCGAGGCGCAGATCCTGCTCGACGCGGGCGCCTACGCCGACACCTCCTCCGAAGCCCTGGCCGCCGCCGTGTCCTTCGCCTGCGGCCCGTACGTCGTCCCCCACGCCTTCATCGAGGGCTGGGCCGTCCGCACCAACAACCCGCCCTCCGGCCACATGCGCGGCGAGGGCGCGATGCAGGTGTGCGCCGCCTACGAGGCGCAGATGGACAAGCTGGCCAAGAAGCTGGGCACCGACCCGGCCGAACTGCGCCTGCGCAACGTCCTGGCCACCGGCGACGTGCTGCCGACCGGCCAGACCGTCACCTGCCCCGCCCCGGTCGCCGAACTCCTCCAGGCGGTGCGGGACCACCCGCTGCCCCCGCTGCCCAAGGACACCCCCGAGGACGAGTGGCTGCTGCCCGGCGGCCCCGAGGGCGCGGGCGAGCCGGGCGCCGTGCGCCGGGGCGTCGGCTACGGCCTGGGCATGGTCCACATGCTCGGCGCGGAGGGCGCCGACGAGGTCTCCACCGCCACCGTGAAGGTCCAGGACGGCGTGGCGACCGTGCTGTGCGCGGCCGTCGAGACCGGGCAGGGCTTCACCACGCTGGCCCGGCAGATCGTCCAGGAGACCCTCGGCGTCGACGAGGTGCACGTGGCGCCCGTGGACACCGACCAGCCCCCGGCGGGCGCGGGCTGCCGCGGCCGGCACACCTGGGTGTCGGGCGGCGCGGTGGAACGCGCGGCCAAGATGGTCCGCACCCAGCTGCTCCAGCCGCTCGCCCACAAGTTCGGCATGTCCACCGAACTGCTGCAGATCACCGACGGCAAGATCACCTCCTACGACGGCGTCCTGTCCACCACGGTCGCCGAGGCGCTGGAGGGCAAGGAACTGTGGGCCACCGCCCAGTGCCGCCCGCACCCCACCGAACCCCTGGACGAGTCCGGCCAGGGCGACGCCTTCGTCGGCCTCGCCTTCTGCGCGATCCGCGCGGTCGTCGACGTCGACATCGAACTGGGCTCGGTACGGGTGGTGGAACTGGCCGTCGCCCAGGACGTGGGCCGCGTGCTCAACCCGGCCCAGCTCGCCGCCCGCATCGAGGCGGGCGTCACCCAGGGCGTGGGCGCCGCCCTCACCGAGAACCTGCGCACCCCGCGCGGCCTGATCCGCCACCCCGACCTCACCGGCTACGCCCTGCCGACCGCGCTGGACGCCCCGGACATCCGGATCGTCAAGCTGGTCGAGGAGCGGGACGTCGTCGCCCCGTTCGGCGCCAAGGCGGTCAGCGCGGTGCCGGTGGTGACGTCCCCCGCGGCCGTCGCCTCCGCCGTCCGTGCCGCCACCGGCCGCCCGGTCAACCGCCTGCCGATCCGGCCGCAGGCGGCGGTGGTGACGGCGGGCTGAGGCTCGGGGCACCCGCCGTGGTGCCCGGCCCCGGGCGGGGACCCGCCGGACCCCGGGCGGGTGCCGGTTGCGGCCCGGTCGGTGAACCGGGGGCGAATTCCGGCCCCCGGGGCAACTCCCGGCCCCGTCCGGGCGTCTCCTGATACGGAACGTGCGGGTGCGCGTTCCCGGTCCGGGGGCGTTGTCAGTGGTGACGCGTAATGTGCCGAGTCGTGGGGGACGGCTGCCGGGCACGGCGGCGGGCGACCGTCCGCCCGGCCGGAACGTTCGCGGCCCGGAGCCGAGCACACGTCATCGCGGGGGAAGCATGAGCACGAGGGACACCGTTGTCACGGCGATCGCCCTGACCGAGGACATCCTCGGCCCCCACCTCGCGTACGCCCCGGTCCGGCACCGGCCCGACGGCCCCCGACTCCCCGGCGATCCGGCCCTGTTGACCTTCACCGGCCTCCGCGCGGCGGACGGCGCGTGCGCCGGGGCGGCGGTCCGCGGCCCCCTCGGCGACCGCCTCGCCGACGTCCTGCGGGACCGGCTCGTCATCGGCGCCCTGCTCGGCGCGGCGGGCGGAAGGGTCCCCGCCCCGCTCGCGGCCCCGCCCGTGGCGCTCGCCGCCGCACGCCTCGCCTGCACCGGCCGGGACCCGATGGACCAGCGCCCGCTGCCCCCGTCCCTGCCGACCCTGGCCCGGTTCGCGGCGGCCACCGACGAACTGGCGGGCCTCAGGAACCGGTTCGCCGCCCGGGCGGCCCGCCGCGGCCCGCAGGCCGCCGCCGAGGCCGCCCGCCTCCTCCTGGCCGCCTTCGAGGACGGCGCCGACGGCCGTCCCTCCCCGCCCTGCCGCCTGGCCGCCCTGCTCCGCCCCCTGGCACCCGCGGCCGGCCCGGACACGCTCTCCGGCCTCGCCCTCGACCTCCCGCCGCGCCTGCTGCACGAGACGTTCGGCCGGGGCCGCCTGGTCCGCATCGAGGAGGTCGACCTCCCCGCCACCCTCACCCACGAGCCGACCCGCCGCTTCCTCCGGGACACCGGCCTGCCCGAGGAGAGCTTCCTCTTCCGCCAGGACACCGACCGGCCCCCGCGCACCCTCGCCGAACACCACGCCGAAGAGGGCCACGACGACGCCGGCCTCCCCGCCCACGCCGACCGGCTGCTCCGCCTCGGCTCCCCGGCCGCCCACCACGACCTGGTCGTCGACGGCGCCACGGGCGAGGTCCTGCACTGGGACGAGCACGCGTCCGCCCTGCGCCCCCTGACCACGGACGTCTCCACCCTCGCCGCCACGCTCTGGCTCCTCCAGCGCGAACACACCCTGGACGCCGACGCGGAGGACGCCCTGACCGCGCGGGCGTACGACGGGCTGGTGATGGCGATGATCCAGGCCCTCTCCGCCTTCGACCCGGCCGACGCGACCGACCCGGCCGACGCGACCGCCGGAACCGACGAGCACGCCCGGCCCGGTCTCCTCCGTGAGGAGGCGGACGGGGTGCTGTGAGCCGGCCGGTGCCCCGGGGCGCCGGCCGGAGGCCCTTTCTCGTGGCACCGGATGCCGTGGCCGCACCCCGCCGGCCCCGCACCCCTCCCGTACCGGGTGGCTACGTGTCGGCGTCGTCCTGCTCGACGTACGGCGGAATGCGCCGGCCCCTGCTCTCGGCGATGAGGAGGAGATCGGTCAGGCTCCCGACGAGCCGCCGCGCGGCCCAACGGAGTTCAGACGCCGGGAGCTCCGAGCTGTCCTCGACCATCGGCCTGGTCAGCTTCAGGACGAGGGCGGCCGTCTCGATCTGCTGTTCCTTGACCCTGTCGGCGAGACGGGACAGGTACGTCTCCGTGCCGTCGGTCACGAGGACGGCCGCCCTACCGTCCTCACCCCACGGCAGGAGACGGAGAAGCCTGCTCTCGGGCTCGGTTCGGGTCATGCGGTCACCGCCGCCGGGTAGTCCTGCCCGAGTGTCGCCGGCACAGCCGCCCGTGGCCTGTCCCGCTGGCGGCGTCGTTCCTGCTCCCGCTCGTGGGCGATGACGTAGGGGCGGACGAGCGGCAACCTGTCGGCCTCGATGAATGTGGTGGGGTGTCCCGAGTGTGGACCGTTCGTACGCTCAGCGCGCTTGAAGCTCCTTCATGCACTGCTCGGCCATGCGCCGGGCGGGTTCCAGCCGAGGGTCCTCCGGGTGCGCGTGCGGCCCGAGGATCTTCGAGCAGGCGAACAGCGTCATCAACTTGCCGTCCCGGCTCTCGAAGTCCGACCGACGCTCGCGCTTCACGCGATCGGCCAGGGCCGGGACAGCAAGGGAACTCGCCCACAGCGATGCCGAGTCCAGCCCCAGCGGCGCGTTGCCCCAGTCCTCCCAGTCGAAGAGGCTGAATGTCGGCGCGGTCATGTTCGCCCAGTTCAGGTCTGCGTGGGCTGGAACCCACCGTTCCACGGTGGTATCGACGTTGTCCGAGAAGGCACGGCGGATGGACTCGGTGACGCGACTCTGGGTGATGGTGACGGTGTCCGGTGTGGCGATCCGCCGGGTGTCTTGCGCTGCCAGAGCGTCCAACGAGGCGTTCAACGCCTCCCACCAGTCGTCCGACAGCTCCGGAGCCTCACTCAAGATGGCGCTCCCGACAGGAGCCCCCGGCAGGAGCCCGGTTTCGTCGGCTCGCCACATCGCTGGCTCGTCCGTATCCCGCCAGACCACGCATCCGTGCCACTCAGGCTGGGCGATGCCCTCCAGACGCGCGGCGCTCTCGGTGCCGTTCCATCCCTGGTCGGGAATCTTCTCGAGCGAGCGCCGCTCGATCCGAACCCAGGTGTCACGGACCGTCCTGGCTCCAGCAGATCGGCGTTTGCGCACCACTGTGTCCCGGAGCAGGCGCACCTGCAGAGACCGCTCGACGCGATCAAGAACGTCATCAACCGGCTGCACCCGTAGATCAACGGTCTGCCCCGTGGCGAGCGAGAGCGTCATGTAGGCGACCGTAGCAGTGGTGGGCGGGAGCGAGGTGGACGGCGGGATCACTGGGGGTTGCCGTCTCTGCCTCATGCGCGACCGAATACGGCCTGAGTCGCTGGACCATGAGCGGGCGCTTGCCGGGCCCAGGACCGACGATGTGATCGAGTCGGTACAGAGCTCCGGGTGGGCTGTGGCAGCAGCTGTCCTGGTCAGGCAGGTGGAGGCCGTGGCGGGAATCGAACCCGCGTTACTCGCTTTGCAGGTTTGTCCGCGCTGGTCGGAGCATGATCCGGACACGTTCTGCGGCGTTCATTCTCGTACGGGCGCTGCGCGGAGCGTGGCTGAGCGAACGGCCCTGGACGCTCGCGCACGGCGAGGAACGAGACGGAAACTGAGACGGTCGTCCTGTCTCTCAGGGCCGACGCCTCACCAGTCCTGCGGCGACGGCCGGCGGGTTGTTCAGGTACTTCTCGAACAGCGGGATAGGGGTGACCCTTCCCCTGACTCCTTCATACCAAGTCACCACGCCTGCATTGCAGCTCCAGCAGAGCAGGCCTCGAACACACTCGCCACATGAGGTGCCCTTATCAGGGCAGCAAGCGTGATTGTGATCAAGGTTTAGTCCGTCCCCGTCCTTGTACTCCTTGTCGCAGAGAGCGCAGCGGTAGTTCTGGAAAGCGAAAAGGCGGTCCACCGCCGCGAAGGACAAATTGAACTTCTTGGCACGGGTTCGTTTGCCGGAGCAGGCGCGGCAATGGCTGCGTGGAGCGCCATTTCGAATGGCGTCCGTAAGGAAGCGCTCCGCAGGAAGCTCCTGTTGACACATGGTGCACCAGTACACGCCCCGTGCCAGCAGGCTCTGCATCTGTGCAGTTGAGGTGCGCTCAACCAGTGCCACCAACTCAGCCCCGCGTCGATGCATGACGCCGTGTGGCAGACAGAGGTCGTCGCCCTGCTCCGGGGACTCAGCCCTTCGGCGGCAACCAGGCACTCGACAGGAACCATCGTGAGCAGTGCGAGGAGCAGGCAGGATCGTCAACTGTCGTCCCTCTGCCGCTTGGCTGTAGTGGGTCCTACACAAGGATCGGCTGTACTGCGGACGCTCACAGTTTGGGCCAGTGCACTGGGCCCCCGGAGAGATGCGCCGCGAACCGATTTCTGTCAGCCGGATGCCGCGTCGGTGTTGCTGGTAGTGCGCGTTGCACAGTCCCTTCGCGTAGACCTTCTCTTTGCATCCTTTAAACCGGCACGGCCCGTCGGTGGGCATCCGTCTCTGGATGGGAGAGAGAACCCCTTTTCGACGGAGTGCGTCGTAGTGGTTTTGGCAGTAGCCGCGCGAGTACACTTTCCGTCTGCAGCTTGGATCCTTGCATGAACCGTCCATCAAAATAAATCCACATCCCCTTAGTCATGCCCGTTTGAACGTGAAAGGGGATGCTGTCATGTTCCGCAGAGCAGTGCAAAGGGGTACGCCTCGTTCCGTTTCTTCTTCGGGGTTTGAGGGAGGGTCCTTCTGAAGCTTCGCCGCCGCCTCGTCGCTGTGAGGGCTCGGCGCCTGCACGCGGAGGCGCTTCTAGCGTCTGACGCGTCTCCTCGTGCCACTGTGACGAGCGCGAAGCTGGCGCGATCTGAGGCTTGGCCGAGCTCCGGCCGGGGGAGGCAGCAAAGATCCCTGGACAAGCCGGGGAAAGGGAGGGAAACGGATGCCGAATCAGAGCGTGTACGGGAGCTACGCGGAGGGCAAGGCAGACGCGGCGGCGGGCCGGACCGGCGACGAGTACCGAACCGACGCCATCGGGGAGGGCCTCGCTGCCATCGCCTATGCCCTGCTCGACGTCGCTGCCGCGATCCGTGAGAACACTGAGGCCCGGCAGCAATAGCAGCGGTGGCAGGGTTCAGAGGGTGTGTCGGCGATCATGCTGTGTAAGCGCGACAGGGGCCATCCGTTTGCTCGTCTCGTGAGAGGGCAGGGCCCCAACACGCTTTCCAACTGTCCGCGTGGCTGTACGGGGGCGTCCGTAGGGGTTCGCGCAGCAGGTCAGAGGGGGCGCGCGTACGGCGGCGAACGGGGGTGGCTGTCAGCGCACTGCACAAAGAACAGGACAACGATCGACTCACTGTCAGTGCCCCTTCCTAGGATCAACCCTCAACCAGGTGACGGAGGGGGCTCATGACCACAGGGCTGACGGATGCCAGCATCGTTCGGCGCGTCGTCGAGGAGTACGACGACAGAGGGAGGGACGCCTTCCTGGACGGGCACGGGTTCGAGCGCGCCAATCAGTACTACCTTCAGGTGGGTGGTCGGCTGTACGACGCCAAGGCCATCGCCAACGTGGCATACCGCTACGAGCACCAGGCCCCTGACGCGCGCGTGATCAGCGGTGGACGGGATCACAGCAACCGCCTGCTGGAGCGCCTCGGTTTCACGGTGGTCGACGGGCGCCCCACCACGGTGGAAGGTGAGCGTGCCTGGCGTCTCGCAGTCTGGTCACACCTCCAGCTCACTGAAGACCTCCGCCAGGTCCCGCCGGGTGTCCTCCGTGCGTTCGGTGTCTATGGCGGAGGCCAGGGCATTTGGATGGACAAAGCCAGGACCGAGGCCGTCCATGAGGGCGGAATCACTATGGGAGTTCTCCACACCGGTGCGCACTACCCGGACGAGATCAGCGACAACGATGTGATCTACCACTACCCGACTACTGGCCGGGGCCCCGGTCGGGACGAGTCGGAGGTCGCCGCGACCAAGGCAGCAGCAGCCCTGAAGCTGCCCATCTTCGTCATCGCGAAGCCGACTCCTCGGTCCAGCGTCCGCATCGTGCGTCTGGCCTGGGTGGAGGGCTGGGAAGAGCGCTCCAGGATCTTTCTGATCAGCTTCGGAGACAGCAGGCCGGAGCACCTACTGACTGAGGATCACTCGGACGACCAGCCCTTTTCTCTGACGGGTAGCCGCAGCCGGAGCAGCCAGCGGAACGTTCGCGAACGCCCTGGGCAGCGCCGTTTCAAGCTGCGGGTCTTCCAGCGCTACGGACCTCGCTGTCCCCTCTCGGGAATCGCAGTGCCAGAGATGATCGAGGCAGCTCACCTGAGGCCCGACGCCGAGGACGGCACAGACGATCCTCGCAATGGCTTGCCGCTCAACGCAGCGCTCCACCGTGCCTACGATGCGCACCTGTTCGCCATTGAGCCCGAGACCCTCAGCGTGGTGACGCGCCCTCAGGGGCCAACTGCCGAGGAGCTCGGTATCGTCACGCCACACCTTCGTGAGCTGCCTCGGCGCCCACACGCTGAGGCGCTGCGCTGGCGCTACAGGGAATGGCAGTCGCGTACTGGCCAATAGGGGTTGCCTGAGTCAGCGCTGCAAGGCCCTGCCCAATATTGATGAGGCACCTCCGACTCACACTCTCGTGTCGACTGGGAGGTGCCCCACGGCGCCGCCGTTGCTATCGCTGCCGGCGTCTACGGCAGCTGACGCGTCTTTTGGCGCTTCGGTCGCTTCTCAACAGGGACCAAACCCCGGCGGATCCTCATCAGATGCTCGTCTTTCGTGTTCTCGCGGACTGCGATACGGCTTAGGATTCGATGCTGCGTTTCCGGAGTCCAGAACACTTCGAGACGTTTCCGAGCGCGTGTGATCGCAGTGTAGAAAATACTGTGGGAGATACTCTCCTCGTTGGCATCCGTGATGACAACCTTCACCGAATCGTACTCAACACCCTGTGCCTTGTGGATCGATACGGCATAAGCGATTTGAAATGGCACGATGGTGGTGACGGAGTCGTCATCATCGTCGCTATTTCCGCGCTCGAAGACATCAAACTGGACAGTCGAGCCTTCCACCCAGCGTAGACCTGTGAAGAGCACGTCGTCTTCAGTGACATCCCGTTCGAGATTCACATCGAAAGTGATACGGCCGGGCACGCGATTGATCTTAACGATCATTCCCTTCAGGTTGTTGAAGATGACTGGGCTGAATCGATCAGACTCGTTGAAGAGTACGGGATCTCCGACCTTGTAGGTGGACTCGCTCCAGGTGACAGCTGGATTAGGGTTGCTTGCCTGCAGGAACCGGTTAACGTTGTTAATGCCATACAGGCCGTCATAGTTAAGGCAGAGCACGATCTCGTCGTCGCTTCTATGTTGAAAAAGCGACTCTCCCAGAACCGTCGAGTAGCCATTCTTGGAGAGCGACTCCTCGATGTGGTCCTCCAGGTTCCGCACCCTGTCCCACAGCGTGAGAAGGCCCTGATCGGTCGTCCTGAAGGGCTGTGTGAGTTCGAATACAGACTCGCTCGGGATGTACGACCGGATGATGCTGAACCAGTTGCCAAATTCAATCGACTCGATCTGGTATACGTCGCCGACAAGCACGAGCAGATCGAAAGATGTCTTCTCGAGTACATCGAGCAGGCTTGCGTTGCTCACGGTGCTGCACTCGTCGATTACAAGAACGTCGTACGTGGCTCCGAACGACGTGCCGCTGCGCACGTGCTTGCTGATCGTGCTGAACTCGGAGTTCGGCGCCTGTACTCGTCTCTTCAGGTTGTCGACGGCCGGGTTGGTATGCGCCAAGAAGAGCTTCCGCGCGCCCGCGAAGTAGTTCGCGATGTGATTCACCATCGTCGATTTTCCCGTACCGGCCGCGCCGTAGACGAGGGCGACATTCGAGTGCTCGAACAAGCTGGTCAGAGCCGTAGCCTTCAACGGATCATCGATGACGCCGGGGTTCGCGTCAATCCATGCCTGCACGTCGCTGCTGTGATCGGGGACGCCACTAGCAGAGACTTCCCGGAGTTTGTTGATGATCGAGACTGTGTCGTCCTCGTAACCGACGATGAACACATGCCCATTTGCTTGAGCCAGCTTCCTTGGCGCATGTCGTTCTGTGGGCGGAAGCATTCGGTTGTGACGCGCGATCAGCTCGTCGAGGTCACCGAGGTCCTCCAGCTCAGCTGCCGGCGTATAGATCACGCCGTGCTGCTCGACATTGCTCCTGACTCGTCTGGCCAGCAGCTCATGAGGCCGAGTCTTCGAGTCCAGACTCTCAGCAAGGTCCCCAAAGCGCGGGTTATGTCCACGTGGTGATGTGCAGAACGGCATCGTGTCGAAGGGCCTGCAACCCCAAGATACGCGCAGCCCGGAGAGTGCAGAACACTGGTCGACATCGAACTGTGCTTTGATGATGCGGTTGTTCATCCGCAGCATGAGGTACCGCAACAGACGAGAACCTGGCCGGTTGTTGCGGATGAGTGAGCGCGCGCGGTCTAGGACAGGGAAGATGGTCGCATCTCGTTGAGCGCCGTCTAGTGCCCAGGAGCGGAGCGAGCCGTAAGCCGCATCTGTCATATCCATGAGATCAAGCAGACTTGATCGTGTTGATGTGAGGTACCGCATCAGTTTGCGGTACTCGGAATGTGACCTACTGACCTTTCCGTGTGAGGCGTCGAATAGGCGTGCGAAGTTGTCGAACTCGCACGGTCGGATTGACACCTCCCATGAGCGGATCAGCGTGATGGGCATTTTCTTGCCGAGAACCTCGATCGTGTCGCTCGCCAACTCCAAACTGGCCGCGTATTTGTCGGTGACGTCGATGTCGGTGAACCCAATGATGCGATCGAACTTGCTCGTCCGGTTGTGGGCGAGGTGAAACGTAACCTCATAGTAGATCCGGCCGGCGATGAAGAATGGTCGCGAGCTGTGAATGTAGTATCGCTCGTGACGTGGACTTGAGGACTGCCTCGTTTTTCCCTGCTCGATGCAGGCAGCGATCTTCTCGTAGTACTCCCGCAACGAGGGGTCGAGGTCGATCGGGAACTGTTCGATGTTGGTCAGGATTGCAATTCCGAGCTGATCCTGTGCGAGGTCGCGGGTGCGGAGTAGGTACTCGTAGTACTTCAGCATCAAGCGCTCGGACGGGTCGCGATCCAGCGTGTAGTGCGAGACGCTGGCCTGGAGTAGGCCATGGAATCTACTCAAGAGCCTGAACTTGGCGAGCGCCTTAACGGCATCCAGAGCTGGCCCGACCTGGTTGTAGTGAAACTCAGTCGAGCGATCTTTAAGGTGCGCCCAGACGGCGAGACCCTCGACAAGGTTTCGGAGTTGCCCTAGCACGTTTTGCGAGAGGAAGCCTCGGTCACCTACTGGGTTAGCAAGGTTCTGGCAGATTACGTCGTCGGCGCTCTTCACTTGCTGTTCTACTGTTGCCATTGCTCCCGCTCTACTTCCCCGAAGGATCGTGCGTCACCTTCGATGGTGAAGCACGTAGTCCTAGCCGCCCCGCCCTGAGCCTTGCTGAAGTGCACCGGATGGTGTCCGCACGGGTGTTCGTCCTGCTGTCGAACAGTGGACGCCGCCTCGGTGCACAACATCAGACAACAATAGAACCACTCAACAGCCCACAAGCGGCCCCTTTTTCAAGACTGCCCTGCTTGCCACACGGACTCCTGCGCACCCAACGGGGCGGGGCCGTGAACAGAGCACAGGATCCGCACTCCGCAGCCGTCGCCGGACGTGCGACTCTTGAGGGCGACGACGGTGAGCAGAGAGGGAAACGAGTGTCGCAGCAGGCCAGTCCTCGGGGAACCTTCCTGAAGGTCGCCGATGCCGTGAAGGCACGAGTCGAGGCGGACCCGGACATGACGGAGCTTCCGTCTGCTGCTGATCTCATGAGCGAGTACAAGATCTCGCGCGGGGTCGCTCTCCGTGCGTTCGCAGCTCTTCACAAGGATGGTGTCGCCGAGCCGGTGCCGGGTGGACGGTGGCGTGTCGTACGGGCGGGTGAGCGGGCTGACCGCCGCCCGCTGGAAGAGCGCATCGCGGACATCATCGCGGATGAGCGTCTGGAAGTCGGGGCAGCGTTTCCCAGCGCGTCGGTTCTGGCCGAGCGGTTCGGGGTCTCGCGCCCGACCGTGACCAAGGCTCTCGACAAGTTGGAGGCCGCCGGCGTGCTCGCGAGTGGAGGACAGGGCAGGGTGCGGACGGTCCGCGCCGTGCCGATTCGAGAGGAGCGTTCCTAGCTTGTCGGAGCTGACAGAGTGGGCCTATCCCTTGGCTGAGTCCCTGCTTGCAGAGCCGCTGCCACGCCGTTGGAAGCACTCGGTGGGGGTCGCCGAGCGGGCGCGCACCATCGCGCCCATCCTCGGACAGGACGCGGAGCTACTGGAAGCCGCTGCCGTCCTGCACGACATCGGCTACTCGCCAGACCTGGCCAAGACCGGCTTTCACCCGCTCGATGGCGCGCGCTACCTCCGCGATATCGCCTGCGCGGACGAACGGGTCGTGAACCTCGTTGCCCACCATTCCTGTGCATGGATGGAGGCTGAGGCTCGGGGACTGCGTGCGGAGCTGGAAGGCGAGTTCCCCCGCGAGAGCGCACACCTGAATGACGCGCTGTGCTACTGCGACATGAACACGACGCCGGACGGCGTACCGACGAACCCTGTGGATCGGGTCAACGAGATCGCTGGCCGCTACGGGCCGGACAGTCTGATCGGCACGTTCATCCGCCGCGCCGAGCCGGAGATCTGCGCAAGCACGGCGCGCGTCCTCGAACGGGTCGCCGCCGCCAAGAGTCAGCCGATGTAGGGGGTTGCCCGCGTCCGGTCCATGGCGTGCTCGATACGGAGCCGCATCGTGGGGTGGACGTCCAGTTCCGGCAGGTCCGTTGGATCCACCCAACGGACCTGCGTCGTCTCATTGCTCGTACGCAGGTCACCGCCGACCGGGCGGGCACGGAAGCAGATGCTGAACTGTTGGCGGACCTCGCCATCGTCGTACTGCATCACGTGTCCGGGGTCGGTGTAGATCCCGGACATGTCGACGACTTCGGCCGTGATGCCCGTCTCTTCCCAGACCTCGCGCACAACGGTGTCGCTGATGGACTCGCCCACGTCGTGCCCGCCGCCGGGCAGCGCCCAGCGCCCGTTGTCGGACCGCTGAATCATGAGCATCTGCCCCGCATCGTTCTGAACGAACGCCACGACGGAGGGCACGACCGAGTTGGCCGGCGGCGCGTCGGGGTCGTGCAGGTAGTCAATGCGTGCCATGGTCAGGCTCCCGTGATGTCGCGGTCCGAAACCTGGCGAGCGCCTCCCCAGGTCTGTTCGATGCTATTCGCGTACGTGTCGAACAGTCCGCCGCCCGGCATGCGACGCAGGTGGAAGACGGGGGCCATGTAGGCCCCGATGCCGTAGACGTGGGGGTTGACGAGCATCTCGTCATCGGACCGGTAGATGGAGTTGTAGAGCGTCGTGGCGTGCAGCCGGAAGCTGATCTCAGGGTGGCTCTTGAAGAGCGGCCGGTAGTTCACCAACGCGTTCCGAATCTTGCCGTCCATGATCCGGTGCCCCTCGTCCATGCCGCGCTGCCGCACGGCCTCGCAGTCCGGGTCCCCGAGCAGGATGCGCACCTGAGTGGTCCCCTCAACCTTCTTCTTCACAAGGTCGATGAACAGGGGGTCTTCCGACAGGAAGAGCCCGGAGTAGACGAGAACGTCAAGGTTGGTCTCGGCGCGCGCGTACATCTCACGCCACAGGTTCGGCGGCACCGTGTGGCGGTGTGGGTAGACGGCCACAATCTCCGCCTTGGTCAGGTCTGTTGCGCTCTCCAGCGTGCGGCCGTCATCCCACAGCGTGGTGACATCGACCTTGAGCGCTGCCGCGGTGGCGTACTGGTGTCGGCGATACGGCACCTTCCCTTGCGTGATCCAACGTTCGACCGTCTTCGGGTTGACCGCGATCTCGTCGGCCAGGTCCTGAATGCTCATGCCGCGTGCCAACAGGGCCGACCGCAAACGCTCGTTGGACATCTGCACCACCCGGGTGGGACGTCTAGGGACCTCTTGACCGTAGTCAGAACTCCCTGAGCTGTCCACGCATGGGGTGACCAACTCCCCTGACACGCGGCGATTCTGATGGCGCGCCAAGAAGCCCCGGCACGAAACCAAGAGGTTCCGTCGCGGAGCTTGACGGACCCCTATGCGGTACCTGTGCAACAGGTACTGCAACGCCGGACGGGATCGCTCGACAGGAAGGCGGCTACGGCCGCGCGCCTCCAGCCCCGTACCGGTCGGTGTTTGAGAACGCCCCACCGCTGGTGGTGCTGCATAAGTGGGTCTCTGAGCCGTCTCCCCCGAAGTGACGGCCGCGCGGCTGCAAGACCGCGCATCCGTACGTCCCGCCGCCCGCACGGGCAGCATCACCGCCCCGGTATCCAGCCGTGAAGGGCGCAGGGTCGAACTCTGCCCGGGGTGCTTGGGCCCGCTATCTGCGGTGTTGGCCCTCACGCCCGGCGCGGCGGCACTCCCGGACAGGACAGCCCGCCGCGTCCGGTCTTCCACCCGACACAGTCAAGGAGTTCATCCATGACCGAGCGCATTTTCGACTCCGTCACCTCTGGCCCCATCGCGCTGGGCATCTCGCTTCCGGTCGGCAGCGTCCGAGTCCAGGTCATCGACAGCCTGACCGCCGCCCGCGTGGTGCTGCGGACGGACGACGCCACGGGGCCGGCGGCCGACGCCGTGAACGGCGCCCGCAGCACGCAGAACGGGCAGGCGTTCGGCATCGAGGTGCCGGAGATGCCCAGCAACGTGATGGTGCAGAGCCGACACGGCAACCGCGTCGTCCAGAACTTCGGCGTGATCAACGGTTCCGTGACCGGCGTGACCATCGTCAACGGCCGCGTCATCTCCGGCGTCATGGGCGCCATGCAGACCGTGAGCCCGATCGAGGCCACGGTGTGCCTGCCCCCGCATTCCTCCCTCGCGGTCGTCTCGCAGTCCGCCGACGCGCACGTCTTCGGCTACGTCGACCGCATGGAGTTCCGCTCCATCTCCGGCGACCTGGTCGCCGACGGCGTCCGCGAGCTGCGCGCCAACACCACCTCCGGCGACATCCGCGCCGGCCGCGTCACCGAGCAGATCACCGCGCAGTCGGTCTCCGGTGACATCGAGGTGGGCTTGTACGACGGCCGTGGCGCCGCCCTGGGCACCACGTCCGGGGACATCACGGTGCAGGCCACCAACGGGGCCGCCGGCCACGTCAGCGCCAACAGCGTCTCCGGTGACGTTCAGATCTTCGGCGCCCGGCACCTCAACGTCTCCGCCAACACCGTCTCCGGTCGCGTCCGCAACCGCTGACCGGTCACCTGCACTACTTGATCCCCGCATGGTGCGGGGCGGTCGCACTCCCGGACAGGACAGCAGACCGCCCCGCGCCTTCCCGACGCTTAGGAGAGATCCACCATGCGCATGCGCACCTTCGTCGCTGGCCAAGAGGCCGTCAGCGAGGCCGAGTTCGCGGAACTGGCGCTCGGCATCGACATCGACCTGTTCCGCGGGCCGCTGGAGCCGGAGACGGACTCCGAGCGCGCCGCCCGTGAGGACGCGGCCCGCGACGTGCTCGCTGACCTGCGGGCGCAGGGCGAGGCCGGTGACGAGATCGCCGCTTGGGACGCCCTGTACGCCGACGCGCTGACCCACACGGTGCCGTTCCTGCGCGCCGCTCGCGGCCACCTGCCGGGGACAGGGGAAGCGGCATGAACGACTTCATCACCGCGCTCGCCGCAGCAGCGCCGCTCGCCTCGGGGTGGGCCTGGCACGGTGTGGCGATGCGGCGCCGTCTGGCCGCCGCGCGCAGGGACCCGCTGTCGGGTCTGCTGACGCGGGCCGCGTTCGAGCGGCGGGCGGAACGCGCGTTGGCCCGTGGTCCGCACGCCGTGATCGTGATGGACCTGGACGGGTTCAAGCACCTCAACGACGGGTTCGGGCATGCGGCCGGTGACGAGGCGATCCGCGCCACGGCCGCGAGCCTGAACGACGCGCTTAACGACCGGCGTGGCAGCGTGGCCGCCCGGCTCGGTGGTGATGAATTCACCGCCGTCGTGCCGCTGCCGGACCCCGCGCCGCTGCCGTGGCTGCTGGGTGGTCTGCACGGCGAGGTGACTGCCCCGTTCGCCTACCAGGGGATGACGCTCGCCGTGGGCGCTTCGATCGGCGCGTGCGTGACCACTGACCTTCCGGCGCCCTCGCTGTCGCTGGCGCTGCGACGGGCGGATGAGGCCATGTACGAGGCCAAGCGCAGCGGTGGCGGATGGCGCATCGCCGACGGCCCCGCGCTCACCTACACGACCACGGCGGGCCGCCGCACCGGGCGCCCCGGAACGGCTGGAAGGGAGGCCGCGTGATGGCCGGACGCAAGCCGTTGACCAAGACGCAGAAGACCGTACTGACGGCCGCGTTCGTGCCCATGCTGCTGACCGGTGTGGCCGGTGGGGTCGGCACGTTCAGCAACATCGGCCACGCCTACGGCAAGGGCACCGCGCTGGGAGCGGTGGCGGCCGGTGAGGGCGCGACCGCCGTGCTCGGCCTGGTCCTGCTGGGCCTGACCATGCTGGGGCAGTCGTCGCCGTGGCCGGTCCGGGTCGGGCTGTGGGCACTGCCGGCCGCCGCCTCGGTCATGGCCGCGATGGCGGGACCCGACGCCGGCCGCACCGTCATCTACGCCGTGACCCCCATGGGCATGTGCGTGTCCGCCGAGGGCATGGCGTTCCTCGCGCGGCGCATCGTCGTCCACACCGACGGCCGCGACGCCGAGGCCGAACGCAAGGCCGCCGCCGTCGTCCAGGCGCTCGCCTACCACCGCGCCCGCGCTGCCAACCACCCCGACAAGGGGGTACGGAAGCGGTCGGACCGCAAGTCGTGGCGGCTCGCGCGCAGGGTCGGCGTCGGTGACGTGGCGCTCGGATCGAGGCTGCTGGACGTGCAGCGCGATCGGGTAACGGACGGTGCGAACGCCGCCCTGTCCGCCATGTTCGGCGGGGCCGCGAATGCGAAGGAATCTACCGAGATCGTGAGAAATCGGTCTACGGCTGACCTGCCGGAATCGACCCCGGTCCCCTCGGTAATGCTGACTCGACTGCCGATGTCCGATCCGGTGCCGGTCGACTTCGCCAAGTCGACTCTCCCGCTCAAGCCCGCCCCGGCGATCGCCGCTCCGGTCGACCCGAAGAAGGTCGATCGGGCCCCGGTCGGGTCGAGCAAGCCTCAGGCGGTGGCGGCCGACTCCCCCCGACCCCGCCGGGCGACCGGCCGGGTTCCCGAGGTGGCCCGGTCGCAGCGACCGAAGCGCACGGCGGCTCAGTTGCTCGACGAGGCACGCGCCGCAACCGCGGACTGGCCGGACGCGCAGATCACTGCCGAGGGCATCCGTCGCACGGTGCGCACCTCGCCGGCGAACGCCCGGATGCTGCGGGACACGATCCTTGCCGAGCGCGCCGACGGTGACGCCGGAGCGGTGGCCGCGTGACGCGGCTGACCCTCGCCGACTGCTTCGACCCCGGCGGCGAGCGGTTCGGCATCCCCACCTATCCGTGGCGCTGCGCTCCCGATGGCTTGGCCACCCGCCGCCAACTGCGCAGTCAAGGGCTACGGCCGGGCGGTCAGGACGTGGCGGCACAGATCCTCCGGCCGCGTCGTCGGCGCGAGCCGCTGACCGCCTACCTCTACCGGATCGATTGGGCGCTTCCCGTGCGGCCGATGACGCCGGGCAGGTGGCGTGCGCACGCAGCGATGATGCGCGCCCGCCGCCGCTGCCCCGAGTGCGGCCAGGACGCCGGCTACGTCGTTCCCGCCTCGCTCGGCATGTGCGTGACCTGCGCCTATCCCGAACAGCGCGCCGCTTGAGCCTCGCCGCTCGCCCGGCGCGTCCCGTTGATCCCGGCGGGGCCCGACCGCTCACCTTCCACAGCGCCGGTCGGGTCCCGCCTTTCCTCCCACTGGAAGGGACCCTCAGTGAAGCATCCCGACGACGACGAATTGTTCAACCGGCTGGAAGCCGAGATGGCCGCCGAGGGCGGCGCAGATGTGGTCGACCTGGACAAGGCCCGCGCCGCCCGTGAGTCGACCCCGGCCGGCCCGGAGGTGGACGACCCGACCGCCCCCGTCATGGTGGATCAGCCGACCCCGGCCGCGACCGGGCCCGGCTACCTGGGTCGGCTCGCCGCCGCCCGGCGCCGACCGGCCGTCCCGATCTGGCTGCGGTCGGTGGCTGAGCTGCGGACCGCGTCGGCGTGGGTGGCTCGCCACTACGCCCACACGATCGGCTACCACGCCTTGCGTGCCCCGGTGTACGCCGCCCGGCTCACCTTCCAGGCCCCGACCGGCGCGGCCCGGTTCATCGGGGGCACGATGCGGTGGGTGGCCGACCGCGAGGGCGAACCGGTCCGCCTCGCCGCCGTGCGCCGCGAGGACGCGGCCGAATACCTCAAGCTCTCCCGGCAGCGCGACGGCCGGGTACGGCTGCGCACCCTCGTGACCGGACTCGCGCTGTTCGTCGGCCTCGCCACGGCGCTCGCCATCTACGTGCTCGCCCCCGCCTGGTTGCAGGCGGTCTCGGTGAGCGCGGTGGTGCTCGCCCTCGGGGCGGCCGGCCGCAAGGCCGATGACCCGGTCATCCACCGGGCGGTGGAACTGCCTAAGGCGACCAAGCTCACGTCGGACATCGTCCTGCGCGCGCTCGGTTCGCTGGGTATCTCCGCCATCAGCCAGGCTCAGGCCAAGGGGCGGGACGGGTTCGAGTTCACCGCCCCGATCACCCGGGACGGCCCCGGGTGGCGCGCCGAGGGCAACCTCCCGTTCGGCGTGACGGTGACGGACATCATCGAGCGCCGCGAACGCCTCGCCTCGGGTCTGCGCCGCCCGTTGGGCTGCGTGTGGCCGGAGGCGGTGCCGGATGAGCACACCGGGCACCTGGTGCTGTGGGTGGGCGATCAGGACATGAACAAGGCCAAGAAGCCCGCGTGGCCGCTGGTCAAGTCCGGGACGGTGGACCTGTTCAAGCCGGTCGCTTACGGCACTGACCAGCGCGGACGCTGGGTCGAGGTCACGCTGATGTACATCGCGGGCGTGATCGGTGCCATCCCGCGCATGGGCAAGACGTTCCTGCTGCGGCTGCTGCTGCTCATCGCCGCACTCGACCCGCGCGCGGAGCTGCACACCTACGACATGAAGGGCACCGGCGACCTGGACCCGGTCGGCAACGCGGTCTCCCACCGGCACGCCGCCGGCGACGACGACGAGTCGATCGCCTACGCGCTCGCCGACTTTCGCGCCCTGCGCGAGGAGCTGCGCCGCCGCACCAAGGTGATCCGGTCCCTGCCCCGGGACATCTGCCCCGAGTCCAAGGTGACCAGCCAGCTCGCTGACAAGGGGTCGCTCGGGCTGCACCCGATCGTGGTCGGAGTGGACGAGTGCCAGGTGCTGTTCGAGCACCCCGACCACGGCAAGGAGTTCGAGGAGATCGCCACCGACCTGGTCAAGCGCGGCCCGGCGACCGGCATCGTGGTCCTGCTGGCCACGCAGCGCCCGGACGCCAAGTCGCTGCCCACTGGGATCAGCGCGAACGCGTCGGCCCGGTGGTGCCTCAAGGTCATGGGCCAGACCGAGAACGACATGGTGTTGGGAACCTCGCAGTACAAGCGCGGGGTGCGCGCCACCATGTTCGCCTGGGGTGACAAGGGCATTCACTACTTCGTCGGTGAAGGGGCGGATGCCCGGATCGTCGCCTCGGTCTACGTCGACGCTCCCGGCGCCGAGGCGATCGCCGCGCGCGCCCGCACCGCGCGCGAGAAGGCCGAGCTGCTGTCCGGCTATGCCCTCGGTGAGGCGCCGGAGGAGGTCACCGGCCCCGCGTATGACCTGCTGGCCGACATCCTCGCCGTGGTGCCGGCCGCCGAGGCCAAGGTGTGGTCCGAAACCGTCGTGGCCCGGCTCGCCGAGCTGCGCCCCGAGGTCTACGGCGGATGGGACCCCGACGCGTTGGCCGCCGCGCTCAAACCGCACGGGATCAGCACGGTGCAGGTGGGTCGCCGGGTGGACGGCAAGGTCGTCAACCGGCGCGGCATCACCCGCGCCCACATCACGACAGTGATTGCGGAGCGTGACGGAAACCGGGACGCGGGCTGAGGCTCCGGGGCCGCTAACGATAGCGGCAAGCCCCGCTAACGTTAGCGGCCCCGCTAGCGCCCCATACCGCTCCTGATCAGGCCGCTAGCGGATAGCGGCCCACCTGCGGAAACCCCTGGAAACCGCCCCGGAGGGCCCTTCATGACCCCCATCATCCTTGCTATCGCCTGCCTGCTCACCGTCACGTTCGGTTATGGCGGGCTGTGTGCGGCCTCGCCGTTCGGCAACTGCCGTAAGTGCCACGGCTGGGGCTTCGAGATGAAGACCGACCGCAAGGGCCGCATGAAGCGCGGCAAGGACTGCCGCTGCTGCCGCGCGACCGGCAAGCGCATCCGCGTCGGCCGCTGGCTCTACAACCGCTGGGCGCGCATCTACCGCGCTGGCACCACCGACTGAACCCCGAGGGAGACACACGTGGTCCTCAGCATCTCCGCCGTGCTGCTGTTCGGCGCGGCCTCCGCCCTCGCCGTCAAGACCAAGTCGGCCGGCGGCGGCGCGGCCATCGTCCTGTTCCTGTTCGGCTTCTTCGCCGCCGGGACCGGGGCCTACGAGCCCATCCACAACCTCGTGCAGGCGTCCGCCGACGCCATCGCCCAACTCGGCCACTGACAAGGGGGCACCCGTCATGAAGCACCCCAACCGCCATCTGGCCGTGCTCAACGCCACGGCCGTCGAAGTCCACCACCCCGCCCCGCTTGCGCCCGCAGCGCCGCTGCTGCCCGTACAGCCGGACGGCGTCCCGGCTGTGGCGAGCGTCGTCCTGCCCGACGGCCGCGTTGTCACCGGCTACGCCATCGAGCCCGCCAAGCCCGACCCGGTCGCCGCCAAGCCGCCCGTCTCCCGCGCGGCCGTGAACATCGCCCTCGGGGGCGTCGGCTTCCTCGCCGTGTGCGGCGGACTGTTCCTGCTGACTGCCTTCATCACCGCCCTCACCACGCTCATCACCCAGCTCGTCATCCTCGCCGCCGTCATCTTCGGCGGCTGGGTGGCCGTGCAGGTGTTCAGCGCGAGCGGACACCGAGGCGGGACCACGGTCAACATCCGCAAGACCGTCATCAAGCGCAGCCACTTCCACGGCTGACGAAGGAGGAACCTCCGTGTTCGACATCCGTGTCATCTGCGATCCCGCCGACACCGACCGCATCACCAGAGCCCTCAAGGCGACGTTCATCACCGGGGACGTACGGCAGTACCCCGCCCGCGACGGCAAGCGCACCCGCCTGTACGTCACCGCCGACCACCGCCCCGCCCCCAAGCCGTTCCCGAGCCCGGACCGGGCGTACGCGCTCGCCCCGAGCGTTCTCCGCGAGATGGCATGGGTGACGAACACCATCGCCACCGCGGAGTGCTTCACGGAACTGGACCGGGACTACTACCTGCGCAAGGCCGCCCTGTTGGACCGCATCGCGCTCATGGACGAACCGGCTCCACCGTTCGGGGACGCCACCGAGGCCGCCAAAGCGGCGGCCGTGTTCCTGCTGGACACCGACCGCGCACACCTCGAACCGCTCATGGCGGAACGAGCCGAGAGGGACCCGCGCGGCTGCGTCCGCGAGCAGTACGCCCTGCGCGCCTACTGCGTGTGCGACGACTTCGGCGAGGGGGACTGCCTGCTGCACCCCGAGCCCGACCACTAGCAACGCCCGAGGGCGGCGGCACTCCCGGACAAGGACAGCCCGCCGCCCCCGGTCTCCCAATCCCGACGAAGCAGAACAGGAGACCTACAGGATGACACCTGACTGCAAGACCCGGCGCCCCGCCGGCGGGAATCACCCGGACGGGAACGCCCTGCGAACCGCGCTGGACCTCGCGGTGGCGGGCGTGCCCGTGTTGCCCTTGCGTGAGGGCAAGGTGCCGTTCGGGAACTGCCGCGCGTGCGCGGGTGGTGCCTGTGGCGGGCGGCCGAACATGAAGAACGCCGGTGCCTGCCAGTGCCCCGCCCCCTGCCACGCGTGGGCCGCCGCCACGACCGACCCGGAGGTGATCACCTCGCTCGCGTGGGCGTCGGCGTGGAGTGAGGCCGTCTGCGTTGGCTACCACCCCGGCGGGGCCGGGCTGACCGTGGTGGACCTCGACAACGCGGCGGCCGTCGCGTGGGCCCGCGAGACGTTGCCCTCCACCCGGACCGTGTCGACCACTCGCGGCCAGCACTGGATCTACCGGGGAGCCATGACCTCGCACAACGCCGTCCGGCCCGGTGTGGACGTCAAGTCGCTCATGTCCTACGCCCGGTGGCTGGGGCCCGGCAGCGGCACCATGACGGACCTGCCGCCGGTCGTCCGCGGCCTCGTGGTGAAGGAAGAGACCACCCCCGCGCGCGGCGAGGTGGCTTCTTCTTTCCCCACCCGCGCCACCTGGGACCGGAAGGTTGCCACCGGGTGCCGCCACACCGAGCGCTACGTACGCACGGGCCTGGAACGCGGCCTCGCCAAGGTGCGCTCCCGCATCGAATCTGGCGCCGGATCACAGGCGTTCGGGGTCGCCCGGTTCCTCGCGGCTCAGCACGCGAACTGCCCCGGTCCGTGCGGGCTGGAAGCCATCGCGGAAGAGATCGTGTCCGCCGCCGTCTCTGTCGGAGTCCCCGAGGCGTACGCGCGCCGCGCCGTCGCCAACGGCCTTGAGACGGCCTCGGAGCGAGCGGCATGAACAAAGCATCCCGTAATCCCGCGAACGGCCCGCAGGACGCCGTACGGGCCGCGCCACGAACGGCCGTGGGCGAACCGAAGAACGCCGCCCGTAAGGGCGTCCTTTCTGCTGTTCGTTCTGACCCGCAGCCGGTCACCATCACCGGCATTCAGTCGGGCTTACAAGTCCGCTTCACCGAACCGTCCGTTGCCGACTGGCTCTGCTGCTGTGGCCACCACGAACGGGCCCGTGGCCGAGCCGCCGTCATGAAGCTCACGGCCCGCGTCCGCGTCGGTATCTGCCCGCACACGACCGCCGCCACCGAAGGGAGGGCAGCCGCATGACTCCACAGCCTGTGGGCAGCCCCGACCTGTGGGCCGGACTGTCCACCCTCGAAGCACCGCCCGCCGAGGGCGAGACGATGCCGGACGTGTGGGAAGACCCCATTCCCCTCACCGGTCGGCGCGAGCGTCCGCCGTTCCCGGTCCACGTCTTCCCCACGTGGCTGCACGACTACGTGGCGGCCGTCGCCGAGGAGACGCAGACCCCAGTGGACCTCTCCGGATCGATCGCCCTCGCCGTGCTCGCCACGGCCGCGGGCGGTCGGTCCGTCGTCCACGTGCGCGGCAACTGGCGTGAGCCCACCAACCTCTACACCGTGGTGGCGCTCCCGCCAGCCAACCGCAAGTCCGCCGTCTTCGCGCTGCTGACGGACCCGCTGTACGAGGCGGAAAAGCAACTCAAGGCCGCGATGAAGCCGGTCATCGTCGAGGCGGAGCTGACCGCCCGTCTCGCCAAGGAAGCGGCCGACAAGGCCGCCGCCAAGGCCGCGTCCGCTGACGCGGACAAGCGTGACGAGATGGTGGCCACCGCCGTCGGTCTCGCGCAGACCGCTGACACGCTCACCGTCCCGGCCGATCCGGTCCTGTTGGCGGACGACTCCACCCCGGAGACGGTCACCTCACTCATGGCTGAGCAGGGCGGTCGGCTGTCGGTGATGAGTGCCGAGGGCGGCATCTTCGACATCATCGCCGGCCGCTACTCCGGGGCCCCGAACATGGAAGTGTTCCTCAAGGGGCACGCCGGGGACCGGCTGAGGGTCAACCGGCAGACCCGCCGCGAGTACATCGACACCCCCGCCCTGACCATCGGCCTCGCCGTCCAGCCGGACGTATTGCGGGACATCGGCAAGGTGAAGGGGTTCGACGGGCGCGGCCTGCTGGCCCGCTTCCTGTACTCCCTGCCCCCGTCCACGGTCGGTGAGCGGAAGGTCATCACCGACCCGGTCCCGGAGCAGACGGCCGCCACCTACACCGCCAACGTCATCAACCTCACCTTGGCGTTCGCGGAGTGGACCGACCCGGCCGTCATCCAGCTCAGCCCCGAGGCGGACGCGGCACTGATCGAGTACCAAGAGCACGTCGAACCGCAGCTCAAGGCGCGCGGCGGCAAGCTCGGTCACATCTCCAACTGGGCCGGAAAGCTCGCCGGAGCGACCGCCCGCATGGCCGCGCTGCTGCACCTCGCCGAGCACCTGGGCAACGGCTACGCCCACCCGGTCTCCGAGGCCACCATGCGCGCGGCCATCGAGCTGGGGGAGTACTACACCGCTCACGCCCTCGCCGTGTTCGACGTCATGGGTGCTGACCCGGTCCTGTCCCGCGCCCGCAGCGTCCTGGAAGCGCTCAGGGACAACGGATGGGACGACGTGAGCCGACGTGACCTGCTCACGGTCCTCTCGCGTGCCGAGGTCCCCAGCATCGCGGACCTGGAACCGGCCCTCGCTCTGCTGGAGGACCACGGGTACTTGCGGACCTATCAGCCGGAGCGCACGGGCAAGCGTGGCAGGCCGCCGGCGCCCCGGTTGCAGGTCCACCCGGCCCTGCGGCACGGCGGCCGGTGAGCCGGGGCCCTCTCGGCCCCGCTCGCACAAACCGCGAAATCGCAAAAAACCCTGGCACTGCCGCTGACCAGCGTCGGGACCTCGCGGCACCGCCCGGGGAGGCCCCGCCGCACTATCCCGCGATATTCCGCACAAACCCCTGCCCGGAGCGGCAGGACCGGCCGCCGACGCGACGCCACGCATTTTTGCGGAATATCGCGGGTTTCTGCGGACCCTGCCCCCGTGCCGCCCCCACACCGCATCACCGCAGCTCAGCCGCCACTACCGGGCTTTCTGCGGATAACGCGGTTTGTGCGGCGGCACCTCTCGCGAACGCAGCACAAGAGGAGTGAGCCTTGAGCGAGCACAGCACCCTCGCGGCGCCCACCGACGACGACCCGACGCTGGTTCTCCTCACCGTCGAAGAGGCCGCCCGTCGGCTCCGCATTGGCCGGACCACGTGCTTCAACCTCGTGAGGTCCGGTGCGCTGGAGTCTGTGAAGGTCGGCCACCTGCGCCGGGTGCCGGCCGACGCCGTACCCGCATTCGTCACGCGGCTCCGTACCGCCCAACGCGCCGCTTGACGCCGACCGGGGCGGCGGCACTCCCGGACAAGGACAGCCCGCCGCCCCGGCCTCCATCCCGACACCATGAATAGGAGCCTGCCTGTGGCAGAGAAAGAGAAGCGCACCCGCCAGCCGAATGGTCGCAGTTCCATCTACTTCGGCAAGGACGGCAAGTGGCACGGCCGGGTCACGGTCGGTGTCCGCGACGACGGCAAGCCCGACCGTCGCCACGTTGAACGAAAGACCAAGGCGGAAGTCGTCGCCGCTGTGCGGGAGCTGGAGCGCCAGCGCGACGCCGGCACCGTGCGCAAGCCGGGGAAGCCCTGGACAGTGAAGTCATGGCTGACGCACTGGATTGAGAACGTTGCCCCCCTCGCGGTGAATGACAACACCATGGTGGGGTACGGCGTCGCCGTGCGGAAGCACCTTATCCCCGGGCTGGGCGCTCACCGGCTCGACAGGCTCAAGCCCGAGCACATCGAGGCGTTCTACGCGAAGATGCAGGGCAACGGCAGCAAGCCCGCGACCGCCCATCAGGTGCACCGCACCTTCCGGACCGCCCTTAACGAGGCCGTACGGCGCGGCCATCTCGGCAAGAATCCGGTCCTGCTGGCCAAGGCCCCCAAGACGGGCGAGTACGAGGTGGAGCCCTACAGCGTCCAAGAGGTGCAGCGGTTGCTGAAGGCCGCCGCCCAGCACCGCAACTCCGCACGCTGGGCGGTCGCCCTCGCCCTCGGACTGCGTCAAGGGGAGGTGCTGGCACTGAAGTGGGAAGACGTGGACCTCGACGGTGGGTTCCTCGTAGTCCGCCGCAGCCGCCACCGGCCGCAGTACGCCCACGGGTGCGTGGAGCCCTGCGGGCGCAAGGCCGCCGGCTACTGCCCGGAGCGCCGACGCACCAACCCCGAGATCTCCACCACCAAGTCGCGTGCCGGCCGCCGTGCGGTCGGCCTTCCGAAACAGCTAGTTGACCTACTGCGGGCTCATCTGGAAGCGCAGGAGGCAGAGCGGGAGGCGGCCGGGAAACGTTGGGAGGAAAACGGCCTGGTGTTCCCGGACGAATACGGCCGTAGTCCCTCCCACCGTCGGGACTGGGCCGAGTGGAAGGCGCTGCTGGCAGAGGCAAATGTCCGGGACGGGCGTCTGCACGACGCCCGCCACACGGCCGCCACGGTCCTACTTATCCTCGGCGTACCCGAGCGGGCCGTCATGGGCCTCATGGGGTGGTCCACCACCGCCATGGCAGCTCGGTATCAGCACATGGTGGATGCCGTGCGGGCCGACGTCGCGAGGCAGGTGGACGGCTTGATCTGGCAGTCCGACGCGCTTCGGTCGGCGGACGACGGCGGCGAGGGCATGGCCTGACGGTCAAATCCTCCTCCAAGTGGGCGAGTTGTCCGATAGCATCATCGGCAGTCGCCGTCTCCCGCATTCGGGAGCTGACGCGTGCCGCTGTCGCCCCCACTGGGGCGCTGACACAAAAAGTCGCTGTCGCCCCCACTGGGGCGCTGACGTATGAGGAGAAGCCTTGCCCAGCAAGGACTACAGCTACGACATCCCGGACCACCCGATCGAGTACATGAAGGTGGACCCGAGAACCATCAAGTTCGACGCCCGCTCGCAGCGCCAACTCAACAAGACCCGAGCGCGGGCCATAGCCGAGAAGCTGGTCCCCACCGCGCTTGGAACGCCGATCCTCTCGCAGCGGGCGGATGGCAAGTACGCGGTGGACGGCATGCACCGCGTCTACGCCTGCCAGCTCATCCTGGCTGGGGAGGTCAAGGTCCCGAAGAGCGTCCGCGAGGCCGTCGAGACCATCAACTGCGAGGTGCACTTCGAGCTGTCGACGGCCAACGAGGCGTCCCTGTTCATCATCAAGAACAAGGAGTCTTCGAAGGTCGGCCCGAACGACGAGTTCAGGATCGGAGTGCTGGCCGGGCATCCGCTCTTCGTGGACACCAACACCGTGCTGGAGAAGCACCAGCTCAAGGTCGGTAGCCGCGCCACCAACGGCGTGCGCGGCATCAAGGGGGTCCTCGACATCGTCGCGGAGCACGGCCCCGAAATCCTGGACCTGTCGCTCACCATCGCCGAGGACGCGTGGGGCCGTCACCCTGACACCTGGCACTCCGTCACCCTCGGCGGTATAGCCATCGTGGTCTCCAAGCACCCCGACGTGGTCAAGCCCAAGGAGTTGGCCGAGAAGCTCAAGCGCCAGGGAGACCCCACGTCCTTCAAGGCCAAGATCCAGACCATCGCCACCAACAACAACACGCGTGCCGACGGCACCAAGGGCCGCCTCAAGGCCGCTCACCTGTCGGTTGCTGCCGCCTGGAACGCCAACCGCCGCGCGGAGACCAACCGCATCCCCGTCCCGAACATCTTCGAGTAGTCCCAGTAGACGCGATGCCCCGCCCGTTACCTTCGGTGCGGGGCATCGCGCCTTCTCCGCTCATGAACGTCAATTGAGACGGGAACTGAGACGGACGACCGAAAGGGCGGCACCCGCTTAGGGCGCCGCCCTTTCATCGCCTCTGGTCGGGCGCTGGAGGCCGTGGCGGGAATCGAACCCGCGTTACTCGCTTTGCAGGCGAGTCCCTGAACCACTCGGGCACACGGCCGGGTCGGAGGCGGAGTGCCCTGGGGCGCTTCGCCGTGGTGGACCGGTGGGACGACCGTAGGGCGGGGCGGGAGGCGGGCTCAAGGAAACGGGCGGGGCTGCCACATGACCGCAACGCGCCGTTCATGAAGGGGCGGGCCGGCCGGTCCTAGGACCATGGTCCGGGAACCGGACCGACCACCGACAGGCGTGTAACCGCTTCGCGCGCCTTACTCTGGCGAGCATGACCATGCCCGACCCGCGCGACACGTCCGTCGCCCTGCCCGGCGCCGAGCCGGGCGCCCCGCCCGGCCCGCCGCCCGGCAAGCACACCGGACCCGTCGAACCCTTCGAGCCCGACGAGACCGTGCTGAGCCGTTCCTACCGGGCGCTGAGCATCGGCATCGTCTCCGTGGTGCTGCTGATCGCCTTCGAGGCGACGGCGGTCGGGACGGCGATGCCGGTGGCGGCGCGGGAGCTGGACGGGGTGTCGCTGTACGCGTTCGCCTTCTCCGGGTTCTTCACCACCAGCCTGTTCGCGATGGTGCTCTCGGGCCAGTGGTCCGACCGGCGGGGCCCGCTCGCGCCGCTGACCACGGGGATCGCCTCCTTCGCCGCCGGGCTGCTGCTGGCCGGCACGGCCCAGGCGATGTGGCTGTTCATCCTGGGGCGGGCCGTGCAGGGGCTCGGCGGCGGGCTGGTGATCGTCGCCCTGTACGTGGTCGTCGGCCGGGCCTACCCGGAGCGGCTGCGGCCCGCGATCATGGCCGCGTTCGCGGCGAGCTGGGTGGTGCCGTCGATCGTCGGTCCGCTCGCCTCGGGCGCGGTGACCGAGCACATCGGCTGGCGGTGGGTGTTCCTCGGCATCCCGGTGCTCGTGGTGTTCCCGCTGGCGTTGGCGCTGCCGCAGATACGGCGGCGGGCCGCCGGCCCGGTGGACGGGCCGGACGGCGCGGCGGGCCCGTCCGGGAAGCGGCGGCCGTCGTTCGACCGGCGGCGCATCCGTCTCGCCCTCGCCATCTCGTTCGGCGCGGGCCTGCTCCAGTACGCGGCGCAGGATCTGCGCTGGATGTCCCTGCTGCCGGCCGCCGCGGGCGTGGCCCTGCTGGTCCCGGCCGTGCTCGGGCTGCTCCCGCGCGGCACCTGGCGGGCGGCGCGCGGGCTGCCGTCGGTGGTGCTGCTGCGCGGGATCGCGGCCGGGTCGTTCATCGCCGCGGAGTCCTTCGTCCCGCTGATGCTCGTCACCCAGCGGGGCCTCAGCCCGACGCTCGCCGGCTTCTCCCTCGCGGCCGGCGGCGGCACCTGGGCGCTGGGCTCGTGGGTGCAGTCCCGGCCCCGCCTGGAGCCGCACCGGGAGCGGCTGATGAGCCTCGGCATGCTGCTGGTGGCCCTCGCCATCGCGGCGGCCCCGAGCGTGCTGATCCCGTCGGTGCCCGCCTGGACGCTGGCCGTCGGCTGGGCGTTCGGCTGCTTCGGCATGGGCCTGGTGATCTCCTCGACCAGTGTGCTGCTGCTCCAGCTCTCCGCCCCCGAGGAGGCGGGCACCAACTCCGCCGCCCTCCAGATCTCCGACGGCCTGTCCAACGTGCTCCTGCTCGCCGTCGGCGGGGCGGCCTTCGTCGCCCTCGGCGGCGGCACCGTCACCCACGTCGCCACCGAGGTGACGGGCTCCCACCCGGCCGCCTTCGCCGCGGTGTTCCTGCCGATGGCGGCGGTCGCCCTGGCCGGGGTCTGGGTGACGACGCGGCTGCGGGCCGGCAGGTAGCGGCGCCCGGACCACCCGCCGGGACCGGGACGGGGTCGTCCCACCGGGCCTCCGGAAGGGTGCTGTCCGGCCACCGCGGCCGGGGGAGGGGCCGTCCCGGCGGGTCCGCGGGAAGCGGCCCGGGCCGTCGGTGTGACGTCGGTCCCACCCCCGGCCGGCCCGGCCCGGTCCGCGCCTCCGTCCGCTCGGCCGCTGGGTAGGGTGGCTCGGTCGTCCGACGCAGCCGAGCCACCCCCGACGGAGACCGTGACTACCACCGCAGCCTCTGCCTCGCACCACCTGTCGCCCGCCTTCCCCGGCCGCGCCCCCTGGGGCACCGCCAGCAAGCTGCGGGCCTGGCAGCAGGGGGCGATGGAGAAGTACATCCAGGAGCAGCCGCGCGACTTCCTGGCGGTGGCGACCCCCGGCGCCGGTAAGACGACCTTCGCGCTGACGCTGGCGTCCTGGCTGCTGCACCACCACGTGGTGCAGCAGGTGACCGTCGTCGCGCCGACCGAGCACCTGAAGAAGCAGTGGGCCGACGCCGCCGCGCGGATAGGGATCAAGCTGGACCCGGAGTACAGCGCGGGCCCGCTCGGCAAGGAGTACCACGGCGTCGCCGTCACCTACGCGGGCGTCGGGGTGCGCCCCATGCTGCACCGCAACCGCGTCGAGCAGCGCAAGACCCTGGTGATCCTGGACGAGATCCACCACGCCGGTGACAGCAAGTCGTGGGGCGAGGCGTGCCTGGAGGCGTTCGAACCGGCCGCCCGGCGGCTCGCCCTGACCGGTACGCCGTTCCGGTCGGACACCAACCCGATCCCCTTCGTCACCTACGAGGAGGGCGACGACGGGATCCGCCGCTCGTCCGCCGACTACACCTACGGCTACGGCTCCGCGCTCGCCGACGGGGTCGTGCGGCCGGTGATCTTCATGAGCTACAGCGGCAACATGCGCTGGCGCACCAAGGCCGGTGACGAGATCGCCGCCCGGCTCGGCGAGCCGATGACGAAGGACGCCGTCAGCCAGGCGTGGCGCACCGCGCTCGACCCGCGCGGCGACTGGATGCCGTCCGTGCTGCGCGCCGCCGACCAGCGCCTGACCGAGGTCCGCAAGTCCGTCCCGGACGCCGGCGCCCTGGTGATCGCCTCCGACCAGGACTCCGCGCGGTCCTACGCCAAGCTGATCCGGGAGATCACCGGTCACAAGGCCACCCTGGTGCTGTCCGACGACACGGGCGCGTCGAAGCGGATCGACGAGTTCAGCGGCAGCGACGACCGCTGGATGGTCGCCGTGCGCATGGTGTCCGAGGGTGTCGACGTGCCGCGCCTCGCGGTCGGGGTGTACGCCACGACCATCTCCACCCCGCTGTTCTTCGCCCAGGCCGTCGGCCGTTTCGTGCGGTCCCGGCGGCGCGGCGAGACCGCGTCCGTGTTCCTGCCGACCATCCCCGACCTGCTCGGCTTCGCCAATGAGATGGAGCGCGAGCGCGACCACGTCCTGGACAAGCCGAAGAAGGACGGCGAGGAGGACCCCTACGCCGAGTCCGAGGCGGAGATGGACGAGGCGAACCGGGAGCAGGACGAGGACACCGGCGAGCAGGACATGCTGCCCTTCGAGGCGCTGGAGTCCGACGCCGTCTTCGACCGCGTCACCTACAACGGCGCCGACTTCGGGATGCAGGCCCACCCGGGCAGCGAGGAGGAGCAGGACTACCTCGGCATCCCCGGCCTCCTGGAGCCCGACCAGGTGCAGTTGCTGCTGCAGAAGCGCCAGGCCCGGCAGATCGCGCACAGCCGCAGGAAGCCGGACACCGAGGCCGACCTGCTGGAACTGCCCGCCGAGCGGCGCCCGGTGGTCTCCCACAAGGAGATGATGGAGCTGCGCAAGCGGCTCAACACGATGGTCGGCGCCTACGTCCACCAGTCCGGCAAGCCGCACGGGGTCATCCACACCGAACTGCGCCGCGTCTGCGGCGGCCCGCCCGCCGCCGAGGCCACCGCCGGACAGTTGCGGGCGCGCATCGCCAAGGTGCAGGAGTGGGCCACCCGGATGCGGTGACACGGGCCCGCAGGGTGCGCGTGCGCCGGACCGCCACCGGGCTTTTGCGGACAAAGAGCGGCACTTCGCGCGCAGAGGTGACCGGATTCTGGACGGAGCCTTCCGCTGACCGGACCGGCTCGCTACTGTCCCCGCAACGCACACGCCCCGTGGCAGCGCTGCCGCGGAGCGCAGCCGTGAAGCGACTGTGCCCGGGACCACGTCCGGGCCGCCGGCCGATCGGCGGCCTCTGAAGCGCGTCTCCGACGGGACTCGGTGACGCACACGCCGCGAGGGGGCCGCCGACCTCACCACTAAGGAGTGGGCGTCGTGACCGCGGAGACCTCTCAGACGCTCGACAGGGGACTGCGTGTCCTCAAGCTGCTCGCCGACACGGACCACGGGCTGACCGTCACCGAGCTTTCCCACCGACTGGGCGTGAACCGGACCGTCGTGTACCGGTTGCTCGCCACCCTGGAACAACACGCGCTGATACGCCGCGACCTGGGCGGGCGCGCCCGGGTCGGTCTCGGGGTGCTGCGCCTGGGGCGGCAGGTGCACCCGCTGGTGCGCGAGGCCGCGATGCCCGCGCTGCGGTCCCTGGCCGAGGACATCGGCGCCACGGCCCACCTGACGCTGGTCGACGGCGCGGAGGCGCTCGCCGTGGCCGTGGTGGAGCCCTCCTGGACCGACTACCACGTGGCCTACCGGGCCGGGTTCCGGCACCCGCTGGACCGGGGCGCCGCCGGCCGGGCGATCCTCTCGGCCCGCCAGCGCCTGGACGACCCCGGCTACACCCTCACCGCGGGCGAACTGGAGGCCGGGGCGTGCGGGGCGGCGGCACCGCTGCTGGGGGTCACCGGAGTCGAGGGCAGCGTGGGCGTGGTGATGCTCGCCGACGTGGTCCCCGAACGGGTCGGGCAGCGCGTGGTGGACGCGGCCCGCGAGGTCGCGGACGCCCTGCGCTGACCCGCTCCCGGCGGGGCCCGACCGGGCCACACCCCGTGCCGACGGAGCCCGGGACCCCTACGGGGGCACCTCGGGACCCCGGACAACGGCACCCCGGGACCCAGCGGCCGCACCGGAGCCCTGACGGCGGCAACCCTAAGGCCCCTACGGGGTCACTCCGGTGCGCCTACGGGGTCGCCCCGGTGCCTCTGCGGGGCAGGTCGCGATCATCCCGGCCGTGGTCCCCGCACGAGGGCCCGGGCCGGCGACCCACACTGGCGACCCCCACCGGGGCCGCCCTGTCCGGGCCGCCCTGTCCGGGCCGTCCTGTCCGGGCCGTCCTGTCCGGGCCACCCCGTCCGGGCCACCCCGTCCGGGCCACCCCGTAGATTGAACCCGTGCTCTCTCGTCTCACACGCCCCCGGGCCCTCGCCGTCTGTGCCGTCCCCGTCGTCGCCCTGCTGGCCACGGCGGTGTTCGCGCCGCTGCCGTTCTCGGTCGCCCAGCCGGGACTGACGGCGGACGTGCTCGGTGAGAACAAGGGCACCCAGGTGATCACCATCTCGGGCGCCCCGGTCCGTGAGACGCGCGGCCAGCTGCGGATGACGACCATCGAGGCGACCTCGCCGGACACCCGGGTGAGCCTGCCCGACGTGATCGACAGCTGGTTCAGCACCGACCGGGCGGTCATGCCCCGCGACGCGGTCTACCCGAGCGGCGACACTCTCAAGGAGATCGAGCGCTACAACCGCGAGCAGATGGAGGAGTCGCAGGACGTGGCGACGCAGGCCGCCCTCGGTTACCTCGGCGAGGACGGCAAGGGCATCGAGGTCGAGCTGAAGCTGGCCGATGTCGGCGGCCCGAGCGCCGGGCTGCTGTTCTCCCTCGGCATCGTCGACAAGCTCGACGGCGACGGCAGCGGCGGCGACCTCACCGGCGGCCGGGTCGTCGCGGGCACCGGCACCATCGACGCGGACGGCACGGTCGGCCCGGTGGGCGGCGTGCCCCTGAAGACCCAGGCCGCCCGGCGTGACGGTGCCACCGTCTTCCTGGTGCCCGAGGCCGAGTGCGCCGACGCGCAGGCCGAACGGCCCGACGGCCTGCGCCTGATCCCGGTGACCACCCTGAAGGGCGCGGTCGACGCCCTGGTCTCCCTGGAGAAGGGCGGCAAGGTCCCCACCTGCTGACCGGCGGACGCCCGAGGCCCGACCGCACCGAGCCGCGGGCCCGTACCGAGCGGCGGGCCCGTACCGAGCCGCGGGCCCGTACCGGACAGCGAACCAGATCGGACGGCGGGCCCGGACGGGACATCAGGCCCGGACCGAACGGCAGGCCCCCGCCGAGCCGCGGGCCCGCACCGAGCAGCCGGCCAGGACCAAGCGGCGGGCCAGGCCGGGCAGCCGGCCACGACCGAGCGGTGGGACCAGAACCGCACGGCGCGGCAGCCCCTACCCCTCCTTCACGAACCCCTCGTCCACCATCCAGTCCAGCGCGACCTGGTGCGGATCCTCGCCGTCCACGTCCACCTTGGCGTTCAGGGTCTGGGCCACGTCGTTGTCCAGCTTGGCCGTGACCGGGTCGAGGACCTCGTTGATGGCCGGCCACTCCTTCAGGGTCTTGGTGTTGACCGTCGGCGCCGCGTTGTAGTTGGGGAAGAACTTCTTGTCGTCCTCCATCACCACCAGGTCCATCGACTTGATGCGGCCGTCGGTGGTGAAGACCTCGCCGTAGGTGCAGGTGCCCTTGGCGGCCTGGGTGTAGATGATCCCGGTGTCCATCTGGGTGATGTTGCCCGCCGGGATGTTCATGCCGTACGCCTTCTCCAGGCCCGGCAGCCCGTCGGCCCGGTTGGCGAACTCGCCCTCCACGCACAGCGTCACCGCGCCCGGGTCGGACTTCGCCAGCGCCGCCACGTCCGACAGCGTCCTCGTGCCGTACTTCTTCGCGTTCGCCCGGTTCATCGCCAGGGCGTAGGTGTTGTTCAGGGTGGACGGCTCCAGCCAGGTCACCCCGTTCTTCAGGTCCGCCTTGCGCACCGCCTCCCACTGTTCGCGCGGGTCGGGCAGCGGCTTGCTGTTGCCCTGGTAGGTGATCCAGGCGGTGCCGGTGTACTCGAAGGCGGCGTCCGCCTCCCCGTTGACCACCGCCTCGCGGGAGCCCACGCTGCCCTGGATGCCGGTGCGGTCGATGACCTCCGCGCCGGCCGCCTGGAACGCGATGCCCATGATCGCGCCGAGGATGAGCTGCTCGGTGAACTCCTTCGACGTGACGGTGAGTTCGGCGCCCTCCAAGGGCTTGCCCCGCCCGATGGAACCCGGCTCCACGTCGTCCACCATGGGGGAGCCGCTGGTCAGGCCGCAGGCCGCGGCCGACAGCAGGACGGCCCCGGCGAGCAGCGCCCGCGTCCGCCTCCGTACCCCGGGTCGCCGGGTGCCGTGCCCCGGACGTGCTCCGTACCGGCTCATGATCCGGCCTCCAGACCGCGCGGGCGCAGCAGCAGTTCGGCCAGTGAGGCCAGCCAGTCCACCAGCAGGGCCAGCGCGACGGTGAGGATCGACCCGAGCATCAGCACCGGCATCCGCTGGCTGGTGATGCCGGTGGTGATGAGTACGCCCAGGCCGCCGCCCCCGCCGAAGGTCGCCAGGGTGGCGGTGCCGACGTTCAGCACCAGGGCGGTGCGCACCCCGGCCAGGATCAGCGGCACCGCCAGCGGCAGTTCCACCCGGGTCAGCACGCCCAGCGGAGACATGCCGATGCCGCGGGCCGCCTCCAGCAGGGTCGGGTCGTTGGCCCGCAGCCCGGCGATGGTGTTGGCCAGCACCGGCAGCACGGCGTAGGCGATGATGCCGACCAGCGCGGCCCTGCGGCCGATGCCCAGCCAGATCACCAGCAGCGCGAGCAGACCGATCGCCGGGGTCGCCTGGCCGATGTTGGCCAGCGCCATGGCGGCCGGGGTGGCCCGGCGCATCGCCCCACGCGTCAGCAGGATGCCGAGCGGGATCGCGATGATCAGCACGAAGAACGTGGAGATCACGGTGAGTTCGATGTGCTGCCACAGCGCCTTGGACACCTGCCCGTCGGACAGCGCGTTCTGCTCCAGCGGGTCGAGGTCGGCCTGGAGGAACCAGAGCCAGGTGCCGAGCAGCAGCGCCACCAGCGCCAGCGGCAGGAACGTCAGCTTCTGCCAGGTCACCCGGGGCGCCCGCGGCGGTGGCGCGAGCCGTGGCCGGGGCCCGTCGGCGGTGTCGTCGGCGTCGTCGTCGCCCTCGTCGCGGAAGGCGAGCCCCCGGACGTCGTGCTCGCCGTCGGGCCGCCGCCCCGGGGTCGCGCTCACGCCTCCTCCTCCCCGCCGTACCCCTCCTGCTCGGCCGGGGTGCGGTCGGTGCGGTGGGACTCCAGCTCGTGCTGCGCCTCCAGCGCCTCCAGCCGGTCCGCCTCCAGCAGTTCGTGCACCGAGTTCATCAGCGTCTCCACGTCGACGACCCCTTCGTAGACCCCGCGCGGACCGGTGACCACCACCCGCCCCGAGCTGTCGGTGAGCACCGCCTCCAGCGCGTCGCGCAGCGTCGCCGCCCGGCTGACGTGGTCGTGCACCAGCGTGCCCGCCCGGGCCAGTGAGCCCTTGGCCCGCATCAGGTCGCCGCGCCGCAGCCACTTGTAGGGGCGGCCCCGCCGGTCGAGCAGCAGGATCTCGTTGGTGCCGCTGGAACGCAGCCGGTTGAAGATCTCCTGGAGCGGGTCGTCCACCGTCACCGTCGGGTAGTCGGTGATGGGCACGTCCCGCACCCGGGTGAGGTTGAGCCGCTTCAGCGCCGCCCCGGCGCCGACGAAGCCGGAGACGAAGTCGTCCGCCGGGTTGGTGAGGATGGCCTCCGGGGTGTCGAACTGGGCGATGTGCGAGCGCTCGCGCAGCACCGCGATCCGGTCGCCCAGCTTGATCGCCTCGTCGAAGTCGTGGGTGACGAAGACGATCGTCTTGTGCAGCTCGTGCTGGAGCCGGATCAGCTCGTCCTGGAGGTGGTCCCGGGTGATCGGGTCCACCGCCCCGAACGGCTCGTCCATCAGCAGCACCGGCGGGTCGGCCGCCAGCGCCCGGGCCACCCCGACGCGCTGCTGCTGCCCGCCGGACAGCTGGCGCGGATAGCGGCCGTGGAACTCGCCGGGGTCCAGGCCGACCAGGTCCAGCATCTCCTCGACCCGGGCCCGCACCCGGGCGGCCGGCCAGCGGAGCATCTTCGGCACCAGGGCGATGTTCTGGGCCACCGTCATGTGCGGGAACAGCCCGCTGGCCTGGATCGCGTACCCGATCTTGCGGCGCAGCCGCACCGGGTCCATGTCGGTGACGTCCTCGCCGTCGATGCGGATCCGGCCCCCGGTCGGCTCGATCAGCCGGTTGATCATCTTCAGGGTGGTGGACTTCCCGCAGCCGGACGGGCCGACGAGGATCACGGTCTCCCCGGCCCTGATGTCCATGGTCACGTCGTCCACGGCGGGCTGCGGACTGCCCGGGTAGTGCTTGGTCAGGCCGTCCAGTTCGATGGTGGCGCCCATGGCGGCGCCGCCGGAGGGCGCGGGGGAGGCGTCGTCGGCCGCGGTGGCGGTGGTCGGCTCAGGCACGGATCCCCCTGGGGATGGTCAGCCGCCCGATCAGCACGTACGCGGCGTCGAACAGCAGCGCGAGGACGATGATGCCGAGGGTTCCGGCGAGGACCTGGTTGAGCGCGTTGCTGCTGCCCAGGGAGGCGATCCCGCGGAAGATCAGGTTGCCCAGGCCGGGCCCGGAGGCGTAGGCGGCGATGGCCGCGATGCCCATCAGCATCTGGGTGGAGACCCGGATGCCGGTCAGGATCGGCGGCCACGCCAGCGGCAGCTCGACCCGGGCCAGCCGGGCCGGGCGGGACATGCCGATGCCGGTCGCCGCGTCCACCAGCGACGGGTCGACCCCGCGCAGCCCGACGATGCAGTTCCGCACGATCGGCAGCAGCCCGTACAGCGTCAGCGCGATCACCGTCGGCGGCACGCCCAGGCCCACCAGCGGGATCAGCAGACCGATCAGGGCCAGCGAGGGGATGGTCAGCAGGGTGGCGGTGGTGGTCGTGGCGAGGTTGCCCGCCCACTCGCTGCGGTAGGTGGCGATCCCGATCAGCACCCCGAGCACGGTCGCCACGACCATGCACTGGAACACCACGCTGGCGTGCTGGTACGCGTCCGCCAGCAACTGCTGGTGGCGGCTGTCCAGGTACTCGAGGAAGTTCACATCCGCTCACCCCAGTCCGCCGGTTCAGTCCTGTCCGTTCCGTTCCGGCCCGGACGTGCCGCCCAGCGCCGCCTGCTCCACCAGCGGGATGATCCGCAACGGAACGGGGTTCTCCATGACGATCGCCGTGGCGGCCCGGACGATGCCATCAAAACCGACGACGCGGTCGATCACCCGCTGGAGATCGGCGTTGGAGCGGGCCACCAGCCGGCAGAGCATGTCCCCGGTGCCGGTGGTGGTGTGCAGCTCCAGCACCTCCGGTACCCCCGCCAAGTGGGCCCGTACGTCGGCGCCTTGACCCTGCCGGATCTCCAGCGTGGCGAACGCCGTGACCGGGTAGCCGAGGGCGGCCGGGTCCACCTGCGGACCGAAGCCGCGGATGACTCCGTTCGACTGAAGCCGGTCCAGCCGCGCCTGCACCGTGCCCCGGGCCACCCCCAGCCGCCGGGACATCTCCAGCACCCCGATGCGCGGCTCCCGCGCCAGCAGCACGATGATGCGGCCGTCCAGATGATCGATCGCCATTCCCGCCTCCCCGGTGGTCATCCTGTACAGGAAGTGCGCCGTCACCCGTGCGGCGCTGTACAGATTGCCCAGTGATCCAGCGAACTATTGCGCACCTTGCAGGGCTGCACCACCCTGCACCTATGACGCAGACCACACACCACACTCCCGACACCGCCCGGCAGGCCGACCCCTTCCCGGTCAAGGGAATGGACGCGGTCGTCTTCGCCGTGGGCAACGCCAAGCAGGCGGCGCACTACTACTCCACCGCCTTCGGCATGAAGCTGGTCGCCTACTCCGGCCCGGAGAACGGCAGCCGCGAGACCGCCTCCTACGTCCTGGAGAGCGGCTCCGCCCGCTTCGTGTTCACCTCGGTGATCAAGCAGTCCACCGAGTGGGGCGCCTTCCTCGCCGACCACGTCGCGGCGCACGGCGACGGCGTCGTCGACCTCGCCATCGAGGTCCCGGACGCGCGGGCCGCCCACGCCTACGCCGTCGAGCACGGCGCCCGCTCGGTCGCCGAGCCGTACGAGATGAAGGACGAGCACGGCACCGTCGTCCTCGCCGCCATCGCCACCTACGGCAAGACCCGCCACACCCTGGTGGAGCGCCGCGGCTACGACGGTCCGTACCTGCCCGGCTACGTGGCCGCCGACCCGATCGTCGAGCCGCCCACGCAGCGCACCTTCCAGGCCATCGACCACTGCGTCGGCAACGTCGAGCTCGGCCGGATGAACGAGTGGGTCGGGTTCTACAACAAGGTCATGGGCTTCACGAACATGAAGGAGTTCGTGGGCGACGACATCGCCACCGAGTACAGCGCCCTGATGTCCAAGGTGGTCGCCGACGGCACGCTCAAGGTCAAGTTCCCGATCAACGAGCCCGCCGTCGCCAAGAAGAAGTCCCAGATCGACGAGTACCTGGAGTTCTACGGCGGTGCCGGCGTCCAGCACATCGCGCTGAACACCAACGACATCGTGCGGACGGTTCGCCAGATGCGCGCCGCCGGCGTGCGCTTCCTGGACACCCCGGACTCCTACTACGACACGCTCGGCGAGTGGGCCGGGGAGACCCGGGTGCCGGTCGAGACCCTGCGCGAGCTGAAGATCCTCGTCGACCGCGACGAGGACGGCTACCTGCTGCAGATCTTCACCAAGCCGGTCCAGGACCGCCCGACGGTGTTCTTCGAACTCATCGAGCGCCACGGCTCCATGGGCTTCGGCAAGGGCAACTTCAAGGCTCTGTTCGAGGCCATCGAGCGGGAGCAGGAGAAGCGCGGCAACCTGTGAGCCGCTGAGCACCGCCCCCCACCCGTGACGAGCGGCCGACGCCCGTCACGGGCGGGGCGGGGGCGGGGCCGGTCACGGCCCCGGGGCGGACACCGGCAGCGACCGGCGCCCGCCCCGATGCCGTGCCGCCCCCGATGCCGTGTCGGTCCGATGCCGTGCCGCCCCGACGCAGTGTCGGACCTGGGGCTGTGCCGGCCCCAGCCGTGCCCGCCCTGACGCCGTGCCCGGCTTTGACGCCGTCCCCGCTTTGACGCCGTTCCCGCCCGGACGCCGTTCCCGCTTTGACGTCGTGCCGGCCCCGGGACCGGGCGGCCCCAGCCGTGCCCGCCCCGAGGCCGTGACCGCTCAGGACGACTCCGGCCCCGCCGCCACCGACGGCTCGCCCAGCCGGGTCAGCGCCGCCTTCGCCTCCGGCGCCCGCAGCGGCGAGAACCAGGGGTTGATCCGCAGCGCCTCCCGCAGGTGCCGCCGGGCCGGACCGGGCCGCTCCAGGGCCCGCTCGATCATGCCCCGGTGGAAGACGTGCAGCGCGACGCGCGCCCCGCCGCCGTGCGTGCCCTCCGTCGCCCGTACCGCGTACCGCAGCGCCTCCTCGTGCCGCCCCTCCCGGTGCAGCGCCCAGCCCAGCGCGTCCGCCACCGCCGCCGAGGGCCGCAGCCGGTACTCCGCGCGCAGCCGCCGCACGGCCGCCCCGGCGTCCCCGTGGTCCGCCTCCAGACGGCCCAGCACCAGATCCCCGGCCACCCCGTGCGCGGCGGCCTTCCGGACCAGCTCGCGCACCAGGCCGTACTGCACCCCGGCGGCCTGCTCCATGCCCAGCGACTCGTACAACTCGCCCAGCTCCAGGGCGTACTCGGGCAGCGGCTGCTTCTCCAGGGCGATCCGGTGGGCGCTCAGCGCCTCCGTCGTGCGGCCCAGCGCCGTCAGCACCCGGGCCTCGCCCGCGAGGGCCGCCCGCTGGTCCGGGTCGGTCCGCACCGCCGCCCGGAAGTGCCGCAGCGCGTTCTCCCGCTCACCGCGCTCCCACGCCAACTGCCCGGCCCGCTCCAGGTACGCCGCCCGCTCGGCCGGTGCGGACGCCCCGGCCGCCGCGTCCGCGATCTGCGCCGCCGCGTCCTCCCGCCAGCCCCGGTCCCGGTACACGGCCGCCTTGCGCGCCTTCACCACCGGCCCCTTCCGCAGCGCGGCCAGGCGCTCCAGCAGCGGGCCGACCGCCTTGTGGTCACCCAGCCCCGCGCACGCCTCGATCAGCGGCGGGTACGAGGTCCACCGCCCCGGCTCCAGCTTCCGTGCCGCCTCGCCCCAGGTGCGGGCCCGGCCGTGGTCCCCGCGGGCGTTCGCCAGTGCCGCCAGGCCGCGCAGGGCCGGCGCGTTGCCCTTCGGCCGCACCTTCAGCGAGGTGCGCAGGGCTTCCTCCGCCCGGGAGTAGGACGCCGGGTCGGCCAGCCGCCGCCCCCGTTCCACCCGGGCCGCGCCGAGCACCGCCCAGGACGCGGAGTCCCGGGGGTCGTCCCGCACCCGTCGCCGGTGCTCCTCCAGCAGTGCCTCCAGGTCGGGCAGCGCGGCCGGCACCCCGGCGGTGACGGCGGCCCGGGCCCGCGCCCAGGGCTCCGGCTCCGGCGGCCCTTCCGGTCCCCGCCCCCAGGGCAGCAGCGCCAGTACGCCCCCGAGCACGGCACACCCGGCGACCGAGGCGACCAGCACCCTGCGGCGCCGCCGGGCGGGCCCGCCGGACGGGTGCGGATCCGGGCCGTTCCCCGCCGTCCCCGCGGCCCCCCGCTGCTCCGGCCGTGGTGGCGTGTCGTCCGTGGCGTCGTCCATGGCGCACACTGTGCGCCACCCTCCGTGCCGTACGACGATCACACTCCGGGGTCGGCCGGCCGCCGCACGCGGGGTTCACACCGATGGCCCCGGATGTCACGCTGTGATCATGAGCCGTACCGAAGCGCGACGCGACGCAGACACGGACACGGTGGCGGCCGGGCCGCTCGTCGACCGGCTCCTCGGCGGCCTGCCGGCCGAGGCCGTGCTCACCGACCCCGACGTCACGGCCTCCTACGCCCACGACATGGCCGGCTTCTGCCCGGCCGGCAGCCCCGCGGTGGTCGTCCTGCCCCGGACGGTCGAACAGGTCCAGCACGTCCTGCGCACCGCCACCGCGCTGCGCGTGCCCGTCGTCCCGCAGGGCGCCCGCACCGGTCTGTCCGGCGCCGCCAACGCCACCGACGGCTGCATCGTGCTCTCGCTGACGAAGATGGACCGCATCCTGGAGATCAGTCCCGTCGACCGGATCGCCGTCGTCGAACCCGGCGTCGTCAACGCGGCGCTCTCCCGCGCCGTCGGCGCACACGGCCTCGCCTACCCGCCGGACCCCTCCAGCTGGGAGACCTGCACCATCGGCGGGAACATCGGCACCGCCTCCGGCGGGCTGTGCTGCGTGAAGTACGGGGTGACGGCCGAGTACGTGCTCGGCCTGGACGTCGTCCTCGCCGACGGCCGCCTGATGTCCACCGGCCGCCGCACCGCCAAGGGCGTCGCCGGCTACGACCTGACCCGCCTCTTCGTCGGCTCCGAGGGCACCCTGGGCGTCGTCGTCCGCGCCGTCCTCGCCCTGCGGCCCAAGCCGCCCCAGCAGCTCGTGCTGGCCGCCGAGTTCGCCTCCGGCGCCGCCGCCTGCGACGCCGTGTGCCGGATCATGGAGGGCGGTCACGTCCCCTCACTCCTCGAACTCATGGACCGCACCACCGTCCGCGCCGTCAACGACCTGACCCGCATGGGCCTGCCGGAGACCACCGAGGCCCTGCTGCTCGCCGCCTTCGACACCACCGACCCGGCCGCCGACCTCGCCGCCGTCGGCGCGCTGTGCGAGGCCGCGGGCGCCACCCAGGTCGTCCCGGCCGAGGACCCGGCCGAGTCCGAACTGCTGCTCCAGGCCCGGCGCTCCTCCCTGGTCGCCCTCGACGCCGTCCGGGGCACCACGATGATCGACGACGTGTGCGTGCCCCGCTCCCGGCTCGGCGAACTCATCGAGGGCGTCGAGCGGATCGCCGGCCGGCACCGGCTCACCATCGGCGTCGTCGCCCACGCGGGGGACGGCAACACCCACCCGACGGTGTGCTTCGACGCCACCGACGAGGACGAGTCGCGGCGCGCCCGTGCCTCCTTCGGCGAGATCATGGCCCTCGGCCTGGAACTCGGCGGCACCATCACCGGCGAGCACGGCGTCGGGCTGCTGAAGAAGGAGTGGCTGGCCCGTGAGCTCGGGCCCGTCGGACTGGAGATGCAGCGGGCCGTGAAGCGGGCCTTCGACCCGCTGGACCTCCTCAACCCGGGCAAGCTGTTCTGACCCGCCCGTCCGGCACCGCGCCGGCCCGGCGGTCACGGCGCGAGCAGCCCGGCCAGCTCCTCGTCCAGGTCCAACTGCTCGCTCTCACTGCCCGGCGGCACCAGCCGCAGCGTGCGCTCCAGCCAGGCCGACACCTGCGCCGCCGGCGCCTCCAGCAGCGCGTCGCCGTCGGGCGAGCTCAGCGCCATCAGCACGACGGAACGCCCGTCCGCCTTCGACGGCCACACCCGCACGTCCCCGTGCCCGCACGGCCGGAACACGCCCTCCACCAGCAGCTCCCGGGCGAACGTCCAGTGCACGGGCTGCTCGGAGGTGACGTGGAAGGCGACGTGCACGGCGTAGGGGTCGTCGGTCCGGTAGCCGAGCCGGGCCGGTACGGGCAGCGCCCGCTCCGGCGACAGGATCAGCCGCAGTTCCAGTTCCCGCTCCACCACGGTGTTCATGGCTTGTGCTCCTCTCGCGTGACCGGACCCGTCGGGGGCCCGCACGAGGAGAGAGCGGCCGGGGCCGGGAGCATTACGCGGGTTCCGGGAACTTTCTCGCGGGTGGCGCCGGACCCGCCGGACGCCGTGACCTTCGCGCACCTCGCCGGCGTCGCGAAGTCCGTGGGTGTCGCGAAGTCCGTGGGTGTCGCCGCCGCCGAGGAACGGTCCGGAGAAGGCGGCGGCAGGGGCGTCACGGGCGCTCCCGGGCGTCGAGGGACGTACCACATCGGTCCCCGAAAGGGGCGGGTCCGGCAGGACGGGCGGTGGGGCCCCGGGCGGTCTGATAGATGTGTATCCCCCCATCCCACCCAACGAGCAGATACGGGACGACGGACATGAGCGCCCCAACCCCGGCCCCGGGCGACGACAGGCCCCGCGAAGGGTATTACCCGGACCCGTCCATTCCTGGATACGTCCGGTACTGGAACGGCGCCGCCTGGGTGCCCGGCACCAGCCGTCCCGCGCCCGCGGCCGGTGAGCGCCTCGCGCCGCCGCCCGGTGCGGTGGCCCCCGCGCCACCCGCCGTGGAGGAGACGGGACCGCACTTCTTCGACGAGGACCCGGTCGAGCCGCCCGTCGCCCAGGCCACCGCGCCGCCCGCCGTCCCGGCCCAGGAACCGCCCGCGGCCGGGCCGCCGTCCGCGCCGTCCCCGGCCGAGGCGCAGCACGGCAGCCGTCCCGAACCCGCCTCGGCCTGGGGCGCCGACCGTTCCCGCCAGTCGGGCTTCGGCAGCGGGCCGGACCGCCGGATCTCCTGGGGCGCCGACCCCCGGGCGCCGCTCGCCTCCGGGCCGGAGGCGGACGGCGGCGCGGCGGCCGACGCTCCCGTGGGGGCGTCGGCGGCCGGGACCGGGGGGCCCGCCGCGCCGTCCGGGAGCACCCGTCAGGACGAGGGCACCATGACGTTCCGGGCCGCCACCGCCCCGTCCGGGGGCGGCCGTCCCGGGTTCGGCGCCGGCAGGGCGGCGGCCGACCGTGCCGCCGCGGCCGACGGGGGCGGCGCGAGCCCGGCGCCCGCCGCCTCGGCGGCCACGCCCGCCCCGGCCGCCGCCGTCCCGCCGTCCGGCCCGCAGCAGGCACCGGCCCCCACCGTGCCCCCGCAGTCCCCGGCCCCGCAGGCCGCCCGCGCCGCTGCCCCGCAGACGGCACCGCCCGCGGCGGCGGCCCCAGCGCCCGCCCCGACGCCCGCCCCGGCCCCGGCGCCTGCCCCCTCTCCCGCCCCGGCGGCCACGCCCGCCTCCCCGCCCCCGGCGGCCTCCGGGCCGCTGGCGGGCGGCGCGGGCGGTGGACAGTCGTCCTGGGCGCAGCAGGTGCACCGGCTCGCGGGCGGGGACGAGCCGCCGGTGGTGCCGTGGAAGCCGCCGGCGGACGACCCGTTCCAGGCCGCCGCCCGGCGGCAGGCCGAGGCCCGGCCCGCCCCGCTGGGCAAGCGGTTCGCCGCCCGGCTGGTGGACACCGTCGTCCTCGGCGCCGTCACCGCCGTGGCCGCGGTGCCGCTGGGCAGCCGGGCGCTGGACCACATCGAGGCCAAGATCGAGACCGCCAAGCTGTCCGGACGGACCGTCACGGTGTGGCTGCTCGACGGGACCACCTCGGTCCACCTCGGCATCGTGCTGGCCGTGCTGCTGCTCGCCGGGCTCCTGCTGGAGGTGCTGCCCACCGTCAAGTGGGGCCGCACGCTGGGCAAGCGGCTGATGGGGCTGGACGTCCGGGACATCGAGGGGCACGAGAGCCCGGAGTTCGGCGCCGCGCTGCGCCGCTGGCTCGTCTACAGCGTCCCCGGGCTGCTCGTCGTGGGGATCGTCGGCGTCCTGTGGTGCCTGTTCGACAAGCCGTGGCGCCAGTGCTGGCACGACAAGGCGGCCCACACCTTCGTGGCCGGCTGACCTCGCCGGGACCTCTTGGGGGCGCCTCCCGGGACCTCTTGGGGACGCCTGCCGGGGCCTCCCGGGGCGTGCCGTCGTCCCGGTACTCCGGACGGCGGCGCGCCGGATGCGGAGCCGTGGGGTTCGGGGTCGACTCGGGCCTATGAGCAGCACACCGCCTCCCGGTCCGGGACAGCAGCCCCCGGACGACGACCCGTTGCGCAAGCACCCCCCGCCCGGCGGCCCCGGCGGCCCGGGAGCCCCCGGGCCCGGGCAGGGTCCCGGTCCGGGCCAGGGTTCCCCCTACGATCCGCCGCCCGGGCAGCAGCCTCCGCCGTACCCCGGTGACCCGTACGGCGGTGGGGGCCAGGGCGGCGGCCCCTACGGGGGCGGTGGCGGTTCCTACGGCGGGGGAGGGGGCGGCCCCTACGGCGGGGGCGGCGGCGGTCCGTACGGTCCCGGCGGCGCCGGCGGTCCGGGCGACCCGCTCGCCGGGATGCCGCCGCTCGCGGACAGCGGCCGGCGCACCCTCGCCCGCATCATCGACATGATCCTGGTCGGCATCGTGGTCTGGCTGCTCACCTGGCCGTTCGGGGTGAGCGAGTACAACGTCGACACCGATCAGATCAATGTGGGCAACTCCTTCTGGCAGTCCCTGGTGGCCGCGGTGCTGTACATCGCCTACGACACCTTGCTGACGGCGCGTCTGGGGCAGACCCTGGGCAAGAAGTGGCTGGGGCTCCGGGTGGCCAACCTGGACAACGGGGCGACGCCCTCGACGCAGACCTCGCTGACGCGCGCGGCCGTGCTGTGGCTGCCGTTCGCGTTCTGCTGCGCCTGTGTGTGGACCGTGATCGCCGGTGGCTGGAGCTACTTCGACCGGCCGTACAAGCAGGGCCTGCACGACAAGGCGGCCAAGACCGTGGTGGTCAGCACCCGTTGACGCCGCGGCGGCTGCCGGCGGGCCTCAGGAGGCCGCCCGCTCCCGTACGGGTTCGCGGACCGGGGACCCCACCGTGGCCCGTACGGCGGCCGGGCGCGCGGGACGCTCCGCCGAGACAACCCGAGTCGAGGCGGCCGGAGCCGTGGCGGTCGTAGCCGAGGCGGCCGGAGCCGTGGCGGGGCGTGGCCGGGCGAGCGGCAGCCGCACCGCGGCCAGCAGGCCGAGGGCGAGGGCCGCGACGGAGACGACCGCGACGCCGGGGCCCGAACTCGCCCCGGATAGCAGCAGCATGGCGAGGGTGGACAGGACCACGGTGCACGAACCGCAGGCGAGCTGAGCGACAGTCGGACGGGGCATGGCCATCGTGTCCTCGGAGGTCGGGGGCTGTCGGCCTGGCAACCGCCGGCTCATGGGCGATCCGCCATCCGACTCTAACGCCGAGGGTGCCCGAGGGGAACGGACAGTAAGCGTGACCTGACCGACAGGACCGGTGCACAGGGGGCGCACGGAGTCATGACGTCCACCCTGTGGACGGCAGTACGCGCCGTGCGGTTCGCGGCGGTGTGTCCGCAATGCGAACCCCCGTTCCGCATAACGCCTTTGATCTGTTCAAGTCAAGGTCTGTTTTTTCAGCGGAACCTCTAGTCAAATGTCGTCACTTGATTACACGCGTTGATCACGTGTGCGCGGACTGCATCCATTACCGGAACCCCCCTGCCGCGCACACGCACGCGGGAGGGGAACTCTCAAGTGACCACGAGACCATGGACGTTCAGAGCGGCCGCGATAGGCGTGGCCGTCGCGGCGGCCACCGCCACCGGCTCTGCGTTCACCCTGGCCCAGGCCGACACGGCCGATCGGGCCGACCGGCCCGCCACCGTGGACCGGAAGGACCCGGCGGAGCTGACCCACGTCGAGCACGACCTCGAGGGCCCGCTCTCCAAGACCCAGGCCGCACAGCGCGAGGAGGCGCTGAAGCAGGTCATCTCCGGCAAGAACACGGTGAAGAACCGTCACGGATCCAAGGTCGTCGGCCTGAAGAGCAAGAAGGGCGACACCAAGTACGTCGAGCTCGGCCGCGAGAAGACCGACAAGATCTTCACGATCCTCGTCGAGTTCGGCGACCAGATCGACAGCCGCTACGGCGGCACCCCCGGCCCGCTGCACAACCAGATCGCCGAGCCGGACCGCAAGAAGGACAACTCCACCGCCTGGCAGGCCGACTACAACCAGCAGCACTTCGAGGACCTGTACTTCGGCGAGGGCAAGGGCACCGAGTCGGTCAAGACGTACTTCGAGAAGCAGTCCTCCGGCCGCTACTCCGTCGAGGGCCAGGTCTCCGACTGGGTCAAGGTCCCCTACAACGAGGCCCGTTACGGCAACAACGCCTGCGGCCAGAGCAACTGCCCGAGCGTGTGGAACGTCGTCAGCGACGGCCTGGACGCCTGGGTCGAGCAGCAGAAGGCGGCCGGGAAGACCGACGCCGAGATCAAGGCGAACGTCGCCGAGTTCGACCAGTGGGACCGCTACGACCACGACGGCGACGGCGACTTCAACGAGCCCGACGGCTACATCGACCACTTCCAGATCGTGCACGCCGGTGAGGACGAGTCCGCCGGCGGCGGCGCGCAGGGCACGGACGCCATCTGGGCGCACCGCTGGTACGCCTTCGGCACCGACGCCGGCGCCACCGGCCCCGAGCAGAACAAGCTGGGCGGCGCGGCCATCGGCGACACCGGCATCTGGGTCGGCGACTACACCATCCAGCCGGAGAACGGCGGACTCGGCGTCTTCGCCCACGAGTACGGCCACGACCTCGGCCTGCCGGACCTCTACGACACCGCGGGCGGCGAGAACTCCACCGGCTTCTGGACCCTGATGTCCTCCGGTTCCTGGCTGGGCACCGGCAAGAAGGAGATCGGTGACCTGCCCGGCGACATGACCGCCTGGGACAAGCTGCAGCTGGGCTGGCTGAACTACGACCGGGCCAAGGCGGGCGTCAACTCCTGGCACAAGCTGGGCCTGGCCGAGTACAACACCAAGCACAAGCAGGCGCTGGTCGTCGAGCTGCCGAAGAAGGCCGTCACCACCGAGGTCGTCACCCCCGCCGAGGGCGAGACCCAGTGGTGGAGCGGCAGCGGTGACAACCTCAAGAACACCCTGACGCGTTCGGTGGACCTCACCGGCAAGACGTCGGCGGAGCTGACCCTCGACGGCTGGTACGAGATCGAGGCCAACTACGACTACCTCTACACCGAGGTCTCCACCGACGGCGGCGCCAACTGGACCGCCCTGGACGGCACGGTGGACGGTCAGCCGCTCCCGCGTGACGGCAGCGACAAGCCGGCCCTGCACGGCACGGTCGACGGCTACAAGCCCATGGTCTTCCCGCTGGATGCCTACGCCGGCCAGAAGATCGACCTGCGCTTCCGCTACCAGACCGACGGCGGAGTGGCCCTCAAGGGCTTCGCGGCCGACCGGATCGCGGTGACCGCGGACGGCGAGGCCGTCTTCACCGACAACGCCGAGACGGCGGACGACGCGTGGAAGGCCACCGGCTTCTCCCGCATCGGCGCGTCCTTCACCAAGGACTACGCGCAGTACTACATCGCCGAGAACCGCCAGTACGTCTCGTACGACAAGACCCTGAAGGTCGGCCCGTACAACTTCGGCTTCGCCAACAGCCGTCCGGACTGGGTGGAGCACTTCCCGTACCAGAACGGCCTGTTGATCTGGAAGTGGGACACCTCCCAGGCGGACAACAACACCAGCCAGCACCCGGGCACCGGTCTGATCCTCCCCGTCGACGCGCACCCGAAGGCCATGAAGTGGTCCGACGGCACGCTGATGCGCAACCGGATCCAGACCTATGACTCCACCTTCAGCACCTTCCGCACGGACGGCATCACCCTCCACAAGGACGGCGTCCGCACGAAGATCAAGTCGTCGAAGGGTGTGTCGGAGTTCAACGACCACAAGCACACCTACTACGACCCCGCGAACCCGGGCGGCAGCGTCCAGATCACTGACACCAACACCAAGATCAAGATCACCAAGGAGGCCCGCGACGGCTCCACGATCGAGCTCGAGGTGCGTCCCGCGGTGAAGTAGTCCGCGTTTTCCCAGCTCAGCGCATGATCGGCGGTGACCCCCTGGCGGGTCGCCGCCGATCCGTGTTTAGGTGCGTCCGTGGATTTCTTATTGACACCGACGGACACGGGGGTCTGATCACATGGCCGCAGGAGGCTTCTGCAAGCTGCCGAACGGCACCGTGGTGGTGGCGCTGAACCTGCCCCGCCCGGCCGCCGACGGCACCGGCGCGGTCCGCGTCCTCGTGCACGCCGGCAACCGGGCGCGCGCCCTGACCAGGCTGCGCAACCTGGGGTTGCGGGCGGTCTACCTGCGGGGCAACGCCGCCCCGCCGACCCCCGACGAGATCACCGCCGTGCTGCACCATCCCGACGGCCTGATATGGCGCACCGCCCCCGGCCCCGGCGTGCTGACCGGCCCGGAGCTGGCCGTGGAGCTGTGGCAGCCGATCCGGGCCCTGCTGAGGCGCCCCGCGGCCCCGGCCTGAGGCATCGGACGCCGCCGTCCGCGGGCGTCGTGCGCCGTCCGGGGCACCGGGCCGGACTGGCCTCGGTCCGACGCCGTGGCCGCCTCGGCCCGAGGCTTCGGCCCGCCACCTCGGCCCGAAGCCTTGGCCTGACACTTCGGCTCGCCGCCACGGCTCGACGCCTCGGCCCGCCGCCGTGGCCGCCGTGGCCGCGGCGGACCATGCTCCATGCTCCACGGGCCGTGGACCATGCTCCATGCTCCACGGGCCACGGGCCGCGGACCACGATTCGCGGCCCGTGGCCCGCGGACCACGGGTCGCGGCCGGCCCGGCCGGGCGAAGGCCCGGGTCAGTGGCCGACGACCGGCTTGCCGGTCAGCTCCACGCCCGCGGCGCGCATGTCCTCCAGGGCCTGATCGGTGGTCTCCCGGGCCACCCCGGCGGTGAGGTCGAGCAGCACCTGGGCGCGGAAGCCCTCGCTCACCGCGTCCAGCGCGGTGGCCCGCACGCAGTGGTCGGTGGCTATGCCCACGATGTCGACCTCGTCGATCTCGCGGGCGCGCAGCCAGTCGGCCAGTGAGGTGCCGTCCTGGTCGGTGCCCTCGAAGCCGCTGTAGGCGGCCGAGTAGGAGCCCTTGTCGAAGACGGCGTCGACCGCGCCGGAGAGCACGGCGGGGGCGAAGTTCGGGTGGAAGCCCGCGCCCTCGGTGCCGGCCACGCAGTGGGCGGGCCAGGTGTCGACGAAGTCCGGGTTGTCGGCGAAGTGGCCACCGGGGGCGATGTGGTGGTCACGGGTGGTCACGACGTGCCGGTAGCCGGCGGGGGCCTGTCCGATCAGCTCGGTGATGGCGGCGGCCACGTCGGCCCCGCCGGTCACGCCGAGGCTGCCCCCCTCGCAGAAGTCGTTCTGCACGTCGACGACGATCAAGGCGCGGCGCATGGTGGGTTTCCTCCCGGTGGGAAGTCGGCTGAAGCGGCCCGGCCGGTGAACCACCGAGCCTAGGGAACGGGGGGCGGGTCGGACAGGGGCGCGGCACGGTCTGCCGTGCCCCGGTCCGGTGCGCCCGGTGAAGCGGTGCGGTTCAGTGGCCCGAGGGGCCGTGGTGGTACTCCGTCGGCAGGACGGCCTCCCCCCGGGAGAGCTGGGTGGCGGACAGCGGCAGACCGGCGCGGGCGGCGATGTGGCGGTCGCGGATCACGTCGAGCGGCTCGCGGACGAGCACCTCGCCCCCCTTGACCAGCTGCACCAGTAGCTGCCGGTCGGCCAGCTCGTCGGGGACCGGCCCGGTGCCGACCACCTCGGCCTCGGCGACGCCGTGCTCGTCCAGCCGCCGCGCGGCCCACTTGCGGCCGCCGACGGAGGTCTTGCCGCCGGTGGACTTCTTCGCCACCGGCACCAGCGGGGCCGCCGGGTCGTCCGAGCCGGCGCGGGCGACCAGCTTGTAGACCATCGAGGCCGTGGGGTGCCCGGAGCCGGTCACCAGCTGGGTGCCGACGCCGTAGGCGTCCACCGGGGCGGCGGCCAGCGAGGCGATGGCGTACTCGTCCAGGTCCGAGGTCACGGTGATCTTCGTGCCGGTGGCGCCGAGCGCGTCGAGCTGCTGGCGGACCCGGTGCGCGACCAGCAGCAGGTCGCCGGAGTCGATGCGCACCGCGCCCAGCTCCGGGCCGGCCACCTCGACGGCGGTGCGGACCGCCTCGGCCACGTCGTAGGTGTCCACCAGCAGGGTGGTGCCCTCGCCGAGGGAGTCCACCTGGGCGCGGAAGGCGTCCCGCTCGCTGTCGTGCAGCAGGGTGAAGGCGTGGGCGGAGGTGCCCACCGTCGGGATGTCGTAGCGGAAGCCGGCCGCCAGGTCGGAGGTGGAGGCGAAGCCGCCGATGTAGGCGGCGCGGGAGGCGGCGACGGCGGCAAGCTCGTGGGTGCGCCGGGCGCCCATCTCGATGAGCGGGCGGTCCCCGGCGGCCGACGCCATCCGGGAGGCCGCGGCGGCGATGGCGGAGTCGTGGTTGAGGATGGAGAGGATCACCGTCTCCAGCAGCACGCACTCCGCGAAGCTGCCCTCCACCCGCAGCAGCGGGGAGCCCGGGAAGTACACCTCGCCCTCGGGGTAGCCCCAGATGTCGCCGGTGAAGCGGTAGTCCGCCAGCCAGTCGAGGGTGGCGGCGTCGACGATCCGCTTCTCGCGCAGGAAGCCCAGGATCTCCGGGTCGAAGCGGAAGTTCTCCACCGCGTCCAGCACGCGCCCGGTGCCCGCCACCACGCCGTAGCGTCGGCCGCCGGGCAGCCGCCGGGTGAAGACCTCGAACACGCTGCGCCGTCCGGCGGTGCCGCCGCTGAGCGCGGCCTGCAGCATGGTCAGCTCGTACTGGTCCGTGAAGAGCGCCGTCGAGGGGACGCCCAGTCGCCGTCCGCCGCCGCCCGAGCGCGCGGACGCCTCGCGTCCGGCAGCCGTCGACAGCCCTGGATCCGCTGTGTTCATACGACGATGCTACCCCCATTTCGTCAGTTTGACGATTTCCCGGGGGAGGCGTGTCGACTCCCGTTCTGGCGGGCCGGTTTGTGCGTCCACCCCCCTCCGGTGGCAGCATGGGCAGTGTGACGTCACCCGCACCCCTGGAGATCGAACGCACCGAGTCGGCGGAGGAGACCTTCGCCGTGCCGGAGCCCGACGTCCCCTGGGTCACCATCGTGCACAACGACCCGGTCAACCTCATGAGCTACGTGACGTACGTCTTCCAGACGTACTTCGGTTACTCCAAGGACAAGGCCACCAAGCTCATGCTCGACGTCCACCACAAGGGCCGGGCGGTCGTCTCCAGCGGCACCCGCGAGGAGATGGAACGCGACGTCCAGGCCATGCACGGCTACGGCCTGTGGGCCACCCTCCAGCACGACCGGAAGTGACCTTCCGGACATCACCCGCCCCCTGCGCAGGACCGGAAGTAGCGATCGCCTCCATGCCCGGACACTTCGAACCCCTCCCCGGCGGCGGCGCGGCCGTCGCCCTCGACGACGTAGAGATCTCCATCATCCGGTCGCTGGCCGTGCAGCTGATGGAGCTGATCGGCCCGGGACCCGCCGAGGACGCCCCCGGCGACCCGCTCGCCGAACTCTTCGCCGACGGGCCGAGCGAACCGCCCTCCGACCCGGTGCTGCGCCGCCTCTTCCCGGACGCCTACAGCGACCCCGAGGGCCCGGCCACCCCCGGCGAGGCCGAGGAGCAGCGGGCCCACTCCGCGGAGTTCCGCCGCTACACCGAGAACGACCTGCGCGCCGGCAAGCGCGAGAACGCCCTCGCGGTGATCCGCACCCTGGACGCCCTCAGCTCCGGCGGGGAGGGCGGGGCGGTGCTGAAGCTGTCGCCGGAGGAGTCCCGGCAGTGGCTCGGCGCCCTGAACGACCTGCGCCTGGCGATCGGCGCCCGGCTGGACATCGGCGACGAGGACGACACCGACGTGCTCTTCGGCCTGCCGGACGAGGACGCCCGCAAGCCGATGGTGATGGCCTACCTGTGGCTGGGCGGCCTCCAGGAGACGCTCGTGGGGACGCTCATGCCGTAAGGATGTCCAATACATCCATATGGGTCCCTGTAAATTGTTCGCTCAGAGGAACCTCAAGTCCGCATAACGATCCCGTCACCGCCCCGTGGATTTATTCCGCAGGGGCGGTTTTCTGTGATGTGTGTCACTCGGGGGCGGGGTGGCGGCGTGGTACGAATCTCCAGCCCGTTCGCGGCACACCTCCGCCGGGAACGGGCAGCCGGCCACCCTCACCGGCGTGCACCACACGGCAGGAAGTACGACGGTCCCGGTCCGGAGCCGTCTCCCCCCACCGCGCCGCAAGGACCACGGCGTTCGCACACGTCGCACCCGTTCTGCTGCGTCACGCCAGCACGTCCCCGCTCTTGAGGAAGCTCGATGTCACTCGACTCCATCACGCAAAACATCGACGACTCCGTCAGCGATTTCTTCGACCCCGTCGCGTCCGCCGTCGGCGACGTCGTCTTCTACACCGTCACGGTGTTCGGCGCCGAACTCCCCCTCATCGTCGCCTGGCTCGCCATCGCGGGTCTCGTCTTCACGTGCTGGTTCGGCCTCGTCCAGGCCCGCCGCTTCAAACTGGCCCTCGACGTCGTGCGCGGCAAGTACGACGAGCCCGACGCGCCCGGCGAGGTCAGCCACTTCCAGGCCCTCACCGCCGCCGTCTCCGGCACCGTCGGTCTCGGCAACATCGCCGGTGTGGCCGTCGCCGTCTCCGTCGGCGGCGCGGGCGCCACGTTCTGGATGATCGTCTGCGGTCTGCTCGGCATGGCGAGCAAGTTCGTCGAGGTCACCCTCGGTGTGAAGTACCGCGACGTGCACGCGGACGGCACCGTCTCCGGCGGTCCGATGCACTACCTGCCCAAGGGCCTCGCCGAGCGCTTCGGCCGCGGCGGCGCCAAGCTGGGCAAGGTGCTCGCCGTCCTCGCCGCGATCCTGATCCTCTTCTTCGGCCTCTTCGGCGGCAACCTCTTCCAGACCAACCAGAGCTACGCCCAGATCGCCTCCACGTTCGGCGGCGAGGACGGCTTCATGGCCTCCTCCTCCGGCGCGATCCTCTTCGGTGTGCTGGTCGCCGTCCTGGTCGGCCTGGTGCTCCTCGGCGGCATCCGCTCCATCGCCTCCGTCACCAGCCGCCTGGTCCCCGCCATGGGGATCATGTACGTGCTGGCCTGCCTGACCGTCATCCTGGTCAACGTCACCTCCGTGCCGCACGCGATCGGCGAGGTCTTCAGCGGAGCCTTCAACCCCCAGGGTGTCGCGGGCGGCATCCTCGGCGCCCTGATCGTCGGCTTCCAGCGCGCCGCCTTCTCCAACGAGGCCGGTATCGGCTCCGCGCCGATCGCCCACTCCGCGGTCAAGACGAAGCACCCCGCGAGCGAGGGCCTGGTCGCCCTGCTGGAGCCGTTCATCGACACGGTCATCGTCTGCACCATGACCGCGCTGACCATCGTCATCGCCGACCCGGCCAGCTGGGGCGAGGCCCGTGAGGGCGCGGGCATCGGCGGCGTCACCATCACCTCCGACGCCTTCGCCACCGTGATGCCCTGGTTCCCGCACCTGCTGACCGTCGCCGTGCTGCTGTTCGCCTTCTCCACGATCCTCACCTGGGGCTACTACGGCCTGAAGGCGTGGACGTACCTCTTCGGCCGCAGCAGGACCAGCGAGACGATCTTCAAGAGCGTCTGGAGCGTCTTCGTCGTGGCGGGCGCCCTGCTCTCCCTCGACTCGCTGATCAGCCTCGCCGACTCGGCCCTCTTCCTCCTCGCGGTGGTGAACATCGTGGGCCTCTACCTCCTGGCCCCCGTGGTCAAGCGGGAGCTCAACTCCTTCCTGGAGTTCGTCCGCCGCCGCAAGAGCGGCGAGGCCGCCGACGCCCGGCCCGAGGAGGCCGAAGTCCCCGCGACGAAGTCGCTCTGACCCTCCGGCACCGCCGACCGTCCCCTCCAGGACGCCCTGGCCGCGGGGAGCACTCGTGGGGCTCCCCGCGGCCGGCCGCTCAAGGCGTCCGGCATCCGGGCCGTCCCGTACCACCCTTCGGTACGGGACGGCCCGTCTGCTTATGCTGAGCCTCATGCTGACCATCACCCAGGCGCTCTACGACCAGATCGTCGCCCACGCCCGCAAGGACCACCCGGACGAGGCGTGCGGAGTGGTGGCGGGCCCGGTGGGCTCCGGCCGCCCCGAACGCTTCATCCCCATGCTGAACGCCGCCCGCTCGCCCACGTTCTACGAGTTCGACTCCAAGGACCTGCTGCGGCTGTACCGCGAGATGGACGACAACGACGAGGAACCCGTGGTCATCTACCACTCGCACACCGCCACCGAGGCGCACCCCTCGCGCACCGACATCGAGCTGGCCAGTGAGCCCGGCGCCCACTACGTGCTGGTCTCCACCGCCGACACTGACGGCCTCGGCGAGTTCCAGTTCCGTTCCTTCCGCATCGTGGACGGCGAGGTCACGGAGGAGGAGGTCAAGGTCGTCGAGGCGTACTGAGACCGCCATGAGGCCCGCTCGGCGGGCCGGGACGGCCCCGCCCACCTGCATCGTCTCGGTGTCCGGTCGGTAGCCGTCCGCAGTGTGAGATCACACTCGGATCCCCCGATCGGGAATCGATACGATGACCCCATGGTTCTCCCTGACGTGAGCGACAAGACGCCGGGCAGCATGCTCGTGGCGCGGCTGCACGTCGACCTGTGCAGGCTCGCCAGCGCCATCTGTTGACGACCCCTGCCGCCGTACGGCCCGTGAGCCGCGGCGCCCGCACCGAGCACCACCCGCGTCACCACGCACCCGCGCCGCCGCGCGCCCACCGACCCGACGACACCTTCCGACAGGAGCCCTCCGCTATGGCCATCGAGGTCCGCATCCCGACCATCCTCCGCCAGTACACCGACGGTCAGAAGGCGGTGGACGGCTCCGGGAACACCCTCGCCGAGCTCTTCGCCGACCTCGAGACCCGGCACACCGGCATCCAGGACCGCATCGTGGACGGCGAGCAGCTGCGCCGCTTCGTCAACGTGTACCTGAACGACGAGGACGTCCGCTTCCTCGACGGCATCAACACCAAGCTGACCGACGGCGACAGCGTGACGATCCTTCCGGCCGTCGCCGGGGGCTCGGCCGCCGCGGTCGGGCGACCGGCGCGAACGGCCTGATCGCCGATGCGCTTCGACTCCCCGCTGGCCGCGGTGGGCAACACCCCTCTGGTGCGCCTGCCGCGGCTCTCGCCGTCCGAGGACGTGCGGATCTGGGCCAAGCTGGAGGACCGCAACCCCACCGGCTCCATCAAGGACCGGCCCGCCCTGTTCATGATCGAGCAGGCGGAGAAGGACGGCCGCCTCACCCCGGGCTGCACCATCCTCGAACCCACCTCCGGCAACACCGGCATCTCCCTGGCCATGGCCGCGAAGCTCAAGGGCTACCGCATCGTGTGCGTGATGCCCGAGAACACCTCGCAGGAACGTCGGGACCTGCTCGCCATGTGGGGCGCGGAGATCATCTCCTCCCCGGCCGCGGGCGGCTCCAACACCGCCGTCCGGGTCGCCAAGGAACTCTCCGCCGAGCACCCGGACTGGGTGATGCTCTACCAGTACGGCAACCCCCACAACGCCGGCGCGCACTACGCCGGAACCGGCCCGGAGATCCTCGCCGACCTGCCGTCGATCACCCACTTCGTGGCCGGACTCGGCACCACCGGCACGCTGATGGGCGTGGGCCGCTACCTTCGCGAGCACAAGCCCGACGTGAAGATCGTCGCCGCCGAGCCGCGCTACGACGACCTGGTCTACGGGCTGCGCAACCTCGACGAGGGCTTCGTCCCCGAGCTGTACGACGCCTCGGTGCTGACCACGCGCTTCTCGGTCGGCTCCGCTGACGCGGTCACCCGCACCCGTGAGCTGCTCCAGCAGGAGGGCATCTTCGCGGGCGTCTCCACCGGCGCCGCCCTGCACGCCGCGATCGGCGTGGCGAAGAAGGCGCTGAAGGCGGGGGAGAGCGCCGACGTGGTCTTCGTGGTCGCCGACGGCGGCTGGAAGTACCTCTCGACCGGCGTCTACACCGCCCCGACGACCGAGCAGGCCATCGACGCCCTCCAGGGCCAGCTCTGGGCCTGACCCCCGGCCGTCCGCACACCCTCCCCGAAGGGGCCCGAGCACCGCTCCGGCCCCTTCACCGCTGCCCGGGGGCGTCCGCGCGGGCGAGGGCCCGGGCGGCACCCGGCGGCCCGCCCGCCCCCCGCCGTGCTCACTCCGCCAGGTGGCGGACCCGCTCCCACAGGGCCGGGTCGAGCACGCCGGCCCGGCGGCGGAAGTCTCCCAGCGGGACGTCCCGCAGCTCGTCCGTCTCCAGGTAACTGGCCCGCCCCCGGGCGTCGCCGACGGACCCCGGCGGCAGCGGGACCACCCCGGGCCGCCCGTCGCCCGACCTCGTCGTGATCTTGGCGACCGTGACCCGGTCCCCGCGCACCGTCAGCACCAGACAGGGCCGGTCCTTGCTTCCCGGCCGGTCCTCGAAGGGCACCCCCGCCCACCAGATCTCCGCCGGCCGCGGCCCGCCCGCCCGGGCCCGGCTCGTTCTTCCGCGCGCCGGGGGCCGGTGGCCCCGGCCCCAGCCGTCGACGAGCGCGGCGACCAGGGCGAGCAGGACGACCGCGGCGAGCGCGAGCCACCACCAGGACGTGTCCATGGCACCGACCGTACCGGCGCGGGCGCCGGCCGCGCGCCCCCTCACCCGTCCCATGCGCCCCGGTTCCAGCCGAACCGGTGACTGCGCAGGTGAGTTCCCCCACAACCGCCCTCGGTGAAGGAGCGACCACACGTTTTGCGTCTTACGCTCGACGGACCGCACAACCCCCGTTCTCACATCCCCGCAGCGGAGGTTTCTGCTCCATGAAGCTCACCGTCGTCGGCTGCTCGGGGTCGTTCCCGTCCGTGGATTCGGCCTGCTCGAGCTACCTCCTCGAGGCCGACGGCTTCCGGCTGCTCCTCGACATGGGCAACGGTGCCCTGGGCGAGCTGCAGCGCCACTGCGGTCTCTACGACCTCGACGCGATCTTCCTCAGCCACCTGCACGCGGACCACTGCATCGACATGTGCGGTTACTTCGTCGCGCGCTACTACCGGCACGACGGCGGCCGTTGCGACCCCCTCCCGGTCTACGGCCCCGAGGGCACCGAGCACCGGCTCACCACCGCCTACGCCGACACGCCCTCGGCCTCCTCCATGAGCGAGGTGTTCGACTTCCACACGGTCAAGCCGTCCACCTTCGAGATCGGCCCGTTCACCGTGCACACCGACCGGGTGGCGCACCCGGTGGAGGCGTACGGCATCCGCATCGAGCACGGCGGGCGCACGCTGACGTACTCCGGCGACACGGGCGTCACCCCGGTGCTGGACGAACTCGCCCGCGACGCCGACCTGTTCCTGTGCGAGGCCGCCTTCACCCACGGCAAGGAGAACATCCCCGACCTGCACCTGAACGGGCGAGAGGCGGGGGAGACCGCCGCCCGGGCGGGCGCCCGCCGCCTGGTCCTCACCCACATCGCCCCCTGGACCGACCCGCAGGTCAACCTGCGCGACGCCCGCGCGGTCTACGACGGCCCGGTGGAACTGGCGGCGCCGGGGGTCACGTACCAGGTCTGACGTCCGGAGGCGGACCGCCGCCCGCCCACGGGGAAGGCCCCCGGCACCGTCACGGTGCCGGGGGCCTTCGCACGGACCCGCCGCGGGGGCGGTCCTACGCCTTGGTGGTGTCCTCGACCTCCTCCTCCGGCTCACGGCCCGGAGTCGGCAGGTTGAACTTGACGATGGCGAAGCGGAAGACCACGTAGTAGATCGCCGCGAACACCAGGCCGATCGGGATGATCAGCCATGGCTTGGTCGCCAGGTTCCAGTTGAGCCCGTAGTCGATGGCGCCCGCCGAGAAGGTGAAGCCCGCGTGCACCCCGAGCGCCCAGGTGATCGCCATGGACAGGGCGGTGAGCACCGCGTGGATCACGTACAGCGCCGGGGCGATGAACATGAACGCGAACTCGATCGGCTCGGTCACACCGGTCACGAAGGAGGTCAGCGCGAGGGAGACCATCATGCCCATCACGGCCTTGCGGCGCTCGGGGCGGGCGGCGTGCGCGATGGCGATCGCGGCGGCCGGCAGACCGAACATCATGATCGGGAAGAAGCCCGACATGAACAGACCGGCGTCCGGGTCACCGGCGAAGAACCGGTTCAGGTCACCGTGGACGACCTCGCCCGCGGCGTTGGTGAAGTCACCGATCTGGAACCAGGAGACGGTGTTGACGAACTGGTGCATGCCGACCGGGATCAGCGCGCGGTTGATCAGACCGAACAGGCCGGCGCCGACGGCGCCCAGCGAGGTGATCCACTCGCCGACGTTGGAGATGCCCTCACCGATCGGCTCCCAGACCAGGCCGAAGAAGACACCCATCGCGGTGCCGACGAAGGCCATGATGATCGGGACGAGACGGCGGCCGTTGAAGAAGCCGAGCCAGTCGACCAGCTTCTTGCGGTGGTAGCGCTGCCACAGCACCGCCGCCAGCAGACCCATGATGATGCCGCCGAGGACACCGGGGTTGTTGTAGGTCGCGGCTATGTCCTCGCCCGCCTGCACCTTCGCCTCGGTGACGGGGAATGCCTTCAGGACGTTGCTGTAGACGAGGAAGCCGACCAGTGCGGCGAGCGCCGTGGAGCCGTCGGACTTCTTGGCGAAGCCGATGGCCACACCGACGCAGAACAGCAGCGGCAGGTTGTCGAAGATCGCGCCACCCGCGGTGGCGAAGACGGCCGCTACCCGGTCCCAGCCGAACCCGTCCTCGCCGAACACGTCCGGCTGGCCCAGGCGGAGCAGGATGCCCGCCGCCGGCAGCACGGCGATCGGGAGCTGAAGGCTGCGGCCCACCTTCTGCAGGCCTTGGAAAAGGCCGGATCCCCGCTTCTTCGCGGGGGCCGCCGATGCGGTGGCGGTACTCATACGTCCTCCATCGGTGGTGGTCTACACCACTGAGTGGTGTAGACCTGTTCTAACACGATGTGGCCCATATAAGGAACCCGTCAGAATCGCAACCACGGTGCTACGCACCGTGGCTGCCGCGGAGGCGAAGCGGAATCCGATGCCGCGGCCAGTGGGAACGCCTTCGGGCGCAGCGAAAGACCCCCGGACCGACAGGTCCGAGGGCCGGTGGAGCCGCCCCCACCCTAGGGGGTCGGGGCCGGATCACGCCTTGGTGGTGTCCTCCACCTCTTCCTCCCGTTCCCGTCCCGGGGTCTTCAGGTCGAACTTGGTGATCGCGAAGCGGAAGATCACGTAGTACAGCGCGGCGAAGCACAGGCCGATGGGGATGATCAGCCATGGCTTGGTCGCCAGGTTCCAGTTGATGACGTAGTCGATCAGTCCCGCCGAGAAGCTGAAGCCGTCGTGCACCCCGAGCCCCCACGTCACCGCCATCGAGGCGCCCGTCAGCAGCGCGTGGATCACGTAGAGCGCCGGGGCGACGAACAGGAAGGAGTACTCGATCGGCTCGGTGATGCCGGTGACGAACGACGTCAGCGCCACCGACAGCATCAGGCCGCCGACCTCCTTGCGCCGCTCCGGACGCGCGCAGTGCGTGATCGCCAGCGCCGCCGCCGGCAGCGCGAACATCATGATCGGGAAGAAGCCCGACAGGAACTGCCCGGCGTTCGGGTCGCCCGCCAGGAACATGTTGATGTCGCCGTGGACCACCGTCCCGTCCGGCTTGGTGTAGCTGCCGAACTGGAACCAGATGGGCACGTTCAGGAACTGGTGCAGGCCCACCACCAGCAGGGCCCGGTTGGCGACGCCGAAGACGCCCGCACCCCACGCGCCCAGGTCGGTCATCCAGTCGCTGAAGCTCTCCAGCGCGTCGCCGATCGGCGGCCACACCCACAGGCACAGTGCCGCGAACACGATCGCGGCGAACGCCATGATGATCGGCACCAGGCGGCGGCCGTTGAAGAAGCCCAGCCAGTCGACCAGCTTGGTGCGGTGGAAGCGCTGCCAGAAGTACGCTGCCATCAGGCCGATCACGATGCCGCCGAACACTCCCGGGTTCTGGAAGGTGAACGGCGTCACCGTCGCCGGGTCCTCCGTCACCTGGCAGCCGATGGCCTGCACCGCCGTGGAGCCCTCGGGGCAGTCCTCCGGGAACTGGCGGAGCACGTTGTAGTAGACGAGGAAGCCCGCCACGGCCGCCAGCGCCGTCGAGCCGTCCGACTTCTTGGCCATGCCGATGGCCACGCCCACGCAGAACAGCAGCGGCAGGCCCAGCGATCCGTCCAGCAGCGCGCCGCCCGCGCCGGCCATCACCTTGGAGACGTTCGTCCAGCCCAGGCCGTCGTCGCCGAAGACGTCCGGCTGTCCCAGCCGGTTGAGGATGCCGGCCGCCGGCAGCACCGCGATCGGCAGCTGCAGACTGCGGCCCATCTTCTGCAGGCCCTGGAAGAACCGGTTCCACCGCTCGCGGACGGGGCTGACCCCGTTCGCCGCGTTCGCGGGACTGTCGGCACTCATCCGGTCCCCTTCGCTGGACGCTCGTCCGGTGTTCGTCCGGTCCGGCGGTGCCCGGGCGCCGCTGGCCGCGGGTTTGTCGCCGGTCCACCGGGTGGTGTAGACCAGTTGATGACGGTTCCGCTGTCGTGACGCCATCCTTGGGCACCCACGACATGACCGCTCGCAAAGTTGGGCCAACTGTGGGTTACTGCGACAAAGCGGTTCGGATCAGGGAGTGCGAACATGGCCACCAAGGCTGAGAAGATCGTTGCCGGACTCGGCGGCATCGACAACATCGAGGAAGTCGAAGGCTGCATCACCCGCCTGAGGACCGAGGTCGTCGACCCGGCCAAGGTCGACGAAGCCGCCCTGAAGGCCGCCGGAGCCCACGGTGTCGTCAAGATGGGCAGCGCCATCCAGGTCGTCATCGGCACCGACGCCGACCCCATCGCGGCGGAGATCGAAGACCTCATGTGAGATGCGCGGCGCGCGCACCGCGCCGGCGTTCCCGCCGACGCGAGGTCCCAGGGCCCCCTCCCCGAGCCGGGCGGGGGCCCTGGCGCACCTCGGGCACGGGCCGCCCCGCACGGACGGCTAGGCTCTTGCGCCATGTCACGCATCGACGGCCGCACCCCCGAACAGCTCCGCCCCGTCACCATCGAACGCGGCTGGAGCAAGCACGCCGAAGGCTCCGTCCTCGTCTCCTTCGGCGACACCAAGGTGCTGTGCACCGCCTCCGTCACCGAGGGCGTCCCCCGCTGGCGCAAGGGCAGCGGCGAGGGCTGGGTCACCGCCGAGTACTCCATGCTCCCGCGCGCCACCAACACCCGCGGCGACCGCGAGTCCGTCCGTGGCCGCATCGGCGGACGCACCCACGAGATCAGCCGCCTCATCGGGCGTTCGCTGCGCGCCGTCATCGACTACAAGGCCCTGGGCGAGAACACCGTCGTCCTCGACTGCGACGTCCTCCAGGCCGACGGCGGCACCCGCACCGCCGCCATCACGGGCGCCTACGTCGCCCTCGCCGACGCCGTCGCCTGGGCCCAGGCGAACAAGCTGGTCCGCGCGGGCCGCCGCCCCCTCACCGGCACCGTCAGCGCCGTCTCCGTCGGCATCGTCGACGGCACCCCCCTGCTCGACCTCCGCTACGAGGAGGACGTCAAGGCCGACACCGACATGAACGTCGTCTGCACCGGCGACGGCCGCTTCGTCGAGGTGCAGGGCACCGCCGAGGCCGAACCGTTCGCCCGCGACGAACTCAACGCGCTCCTCGACCTCGCCGTGGCCGGCTGCACCACCCTCGCCGACGCCCAGCAAGCCGCGCTCGCCACCGTCCTCGAAAGGTGAAGCGCGCCCCGACTCCGGTGGCCGGCACGGGCAACCGCGCCGGTCACCGCCGCGTCTGAACCGGTAACGGGCGCACGGCCGACTCCGCGCGCCCGCCCAGTCACCGGGCCCACCCGGCCCGCACGAGGGAGGACCCCACCCATGGCCGCGAGCCGCCGACGCCGCACCGCAGCCGTCGCCGCCACCCTGGCGGCCGTCGCGCTGACCGCCGGACTCACCACCGGCTGTGCCGCCGTCGACAAGGCGCTGGACTGCGTCCGGACCGCCGACGCCATCGCCGACAGCGTGACGGAGATGCAGCAGGCCGTGGACAACGCCTCGAACGACGTCACCCAGCTCGAGGAGTCCCTCACCTCCATCGACAAGAACCTCGACGAGCTCGCCGACACGACCGACAACGCCGACGTCGGCAAGGCCGTCGACGACCTCGACCGGGCCGTCGGCAACGTGCGCACCTCCATCGAGAACGGTGACAAGACCCCCGACCTCAGCCCCGTCACCGACGCGGCCGGGGAACTCACCAAGGTCTGCACACCGTGACGGGCGGCCCGCGCCGGCCGGGATACTGGACGCCATGACCCGCCTGATCCTCGCCACCCGCAACGCCGGAAAGATCACCGAACTCAGGTCGATCCTCGCCGACGCGGGCCTGCCCCACGAACTCGTCGGCGCCGACGCCCACCCCGAGGTCCCCGACGTCAAGGAGACCGGCGTCACCTTCGCCGAGAACGCCCTCCTCAAGGCACACGCCCTCGCCCGCGCCACCGGCCTGCCCGCCGTCGCCGACGACTCGGGCCTCTGCGTCGACGTCCTCGGCGGCGCCCCCGGCATCTTCTCCGCCCGCTGGGCCGGCACCCACGGCGACGACCGGGCCAACCTGGACCTGCTCCTCGCCCAGCTCTCCGACATCGCCGACGAGCACCGCGGCGCCTACTTCGCCTGCGCGGCGGCCCTGGCCCTGCCCGACGGCACGGAACGGGTCGTCGAGGGCCGCCTGACCGGCGTCCTGCGCCACAGCCCGTCCGGCACCGGCGGCTTCGGCTACGACCCGATCCTCCAGCCGGACGGCGAGAGCCGGACCTGTGCGGAGCTGACGGCCGCCGAGAAGAACGCGATCAGTCACCGCGGCAAGGCGTTCCGCGCGCTCGTGCCGGTGATCCGCGAACTGGTGGGCTGACGAATCGCTGGGCTGAACGAACCGGTCGGCCGAGCGCACCGCTGAGCTGACGAACCGGTGGGCCGAACGCGCCGGTGGGCTGAACACTGGTGCGGCCGGAGGGACTCGAACCCTCACGGGAGTTACCCCACTGGGACCTAAACCCAGCGTGACTGCCAGTTCCACCACGGCCGCTCGATGCTGCCCGGCCATGCTAGCGGCCGGGCAGCCGCATCAGATGCCGAGATCCTTGATGATCTTGGCCACGTGTCCGGTGGCCCGCACGTTGTAGAAGGCGTGCTCCACCTTGCCCTCCTCGTCCACCACGATCGTGGAGCGGATGACGCCCAGGTACGTCCTGCCGTAGTTCTTCTTCTCCCCGAACGCCCCGTACGCCTCCAGGGCCTTCTTGTCGGGGTCGGCGAGCAGGGTGACCTTCAGGGACTCCTTCTCGCGGAACGCGGCCAGCTTCTCCGGCTTGTCCGGCGAGATGCCGATCACGTCGTACCCCGCGCCGGCCAGCAGGTCGAGGTTGTCGGTGAAGTCGCAGGCCTGCTTGGTGCAGCCCGGGGTGAGGGCGGCGGGGTAGAAGTACACGATGACCTTGCGGCCCCTGCGGTCGGCGAGGGACACCTCGTTGCCGTCGGCGTCGGGCAGGGTGAAGGCGGGGGCCTCGTCCCCGGGCTGGAGGCGTTCACTCATCGGTCTGTCTCCTCGTACGTGCGCGCTGGGTGGATCGGGTGCCGGGATCGAGGGTAACCGGGGGTGCTGACGGTGCGGCTCGGCGCGAAGCTGACAGACTGTCCGGCACAGGTAAGAGCGGTTTCAGCGGATTCACATCAGCGGATTCACGGATCCAGCAGACTTCGGAGGCGACACGGTGGCGGACACGGCGGACACCAGGACCCCGGCGGAGATCGAGGCGGACATCCGGCGCCGTCGCGCGGTGCTGGCCGAGACCCTGGACGAGATCGGCGTGCGGGTGCACCCGAAGACGATCGTGGACGACGCCAAGGCCCGGGTCGTCTCCCACGTGGACCACACGCTGGGCCGCGCCTACGTCGGGGTCAACGCCGCGCTGAGCGAGGTGAAGGCCCAGTTCGTGGACGAGGACGGGTCTCCCCGTATGGAGCGGGTCGTGCCGGCAGCGGTGCTGCTGGTCGGCGTCGTGGGACTGCTGGCGATGGGCTCGCGCCGGCGGCGGAGCTGACCCCGCCCGCGTGCGTGGGCGGTACGGGCAGGTAGGTTTCAGAGCGTGAGCGCCAACAGTAACGACCACGGCTCCCAGCACGACAAGCTGCCCATCCGGATGCTGCACGACCGTGTGCTCGTCCGGCAGGACACCACCGAGGGCGAGCGGCGTTCCGGGGGCGGCATCCTGATTCCCGCGACCGCCGCGGTGGGCCGGCGGCTGGCCTGGGCCGAGGTGGTGGCCGTCGGGCAGAACGTCCGGACGGTGGAGCCCGGCGACCGGGTGCTGTTCGACCCGGAGGACCGCGCCGAGGTGGAGGTGCGGGGCGTGCCCTACGTGCTGATGCGGGAGCGCGACCTGCACGCGGTGGCCGCGGACCGGTTCGAGGGCTCCGAGGACTCGACCGGCCTGTACCTGTAGGTCCGCCGACTGTGTGACGGAGGGGGCCGGTGACCACGGTGGTCACCGGCCCCCTCCGCCGTGCCTGTGTCCGGGCCGGGCTCTGTCCGCCGTGCCTGTGTCCGGGCCCGGCTCTGTCTGCCGTCTCCGGCCGGCTCGGCTGCGTCGGGCCGCTTGGCCGTGTCCGGCTGCCTCTGGCGTGTCCGGGGCACGGGGTCCGTGGTCCGCCGTCCGCCGTCCGCCGTCCGCGGACCGCGGACCGTGGTCCGGGTCCGCAACGCGCGCAGGCCGCTCACGGCCGCGGCCGGCTCACCCTTCGCCGCTCACTGTCTGCGGCCGCCGGTGAGCGTGCCGGTGAGGCCGCCCTGGTCGATGCCGCCGGTGCCGTCGGCGCCGCCGTCCCCGGTGCCGCCCGTGGGGTCCCCGGTGGTGCCGCCGGTGCCGGTGCCGCCGTCGGTGGTGCCGCCCTCGGTGGTTCCGCCGTCCGGGGTGCCGGTGCCGCCGTCGGTCTGGCCCTGCGTCTGGCCGTCGGTCTGGCCCCCGGTCTGCCCCGGATCGTCCCCGGGAGTCTCGGTGCCGCTCTCCGGCCCGCCGGGCGTGGGCGAGCGGTCCTCGTCCTCCTCGCCGGCGCCGGGGTCGGCGGGGGTGGCGTCGCTCGGCAGGGGCTGGACCTGGTCGGCGCCCACCTGGAGGTCGAGGTCGAACTCCTTCACCGGCTCGCCCTCCAGGGCCTCCCGGGTGAACTGCGCCCAGATCTCGGCCGGGACGCCGCCGCCGTTGACGCGGGGCAGGCCCATGGCGCCGTACAGCTTCTTCTGGGCGCCGGTCTCGGGGTCCTGGCCCATCACGGCGACGACGGTGGCGAGGTCGGGGGTGTAGCCGGCGAACCAGGCCGCCTTGTCCTCCTCGGCGGTGCCGGTCTTGCCCGCGGCGGGCCGTCCGGCGTCGAGGGCGGCGGTGCCGGTGCCGTTCTGCACGACGCCGCGCAGCACGGAGGTGGCGGTGTCGGCGGCCTGGCGGCTGACGGCCTGCCGGGTCTGCCGCTTCGGCAGCTCCACCGTCTCCCGGCCGTCCTTCGTCACCTTCTCGATCATGGTGTACGTGCCGTGCCGGCCGTGGTTGGCGAGCGTCGCGTACGCCTCCGCCATGTCCAGCACGCTGGCGGTGGCCACCCCGAGCGCGATCGACGGGCTCGGCGTCAGCGACGGCGTCTTGGCCGGGATGCCGAGGTCGACGGCGGTCTGCATCACCTTCTCGGAGCCGACGTCCACGGCCATCTGCGCGTACACCGAGTTGACGGACTTGTCGGTGGCCTCGCGCACGGTGACGTCGCCGTAGGAGACGTGGTCCTCGTTCTCGGGGGCGTAGTGGCCGGACCAGCCCTGCACCGGGCGCTTGTTGGTGCCGTCGTAGACGGTGTTGGGCGTGATGAGCCGGCCGTCCTGGGTGTTCGACTTGTTCTCCACGGCGGAGGTGAAGACGATCGGCTTGAAGATGGAGCCGACCTGGTAGTCCCGGCGGGTCGCGTTCGGGGTGTACTGCTTGACGTAGTCGATGCCGTTGTACATCGCCACGACCTTGCCGGTCTTCGGGTCCACGGAGGCGCCGCCGGCCCGGACGTAGGTGTCGACCTTGCGGTTCTTCTTGTCGAGGCGGTCCATCAGCTTGTCGTTGACGGCGTCGACGAAGGCGTCCTGCTTGTCCTTCTGGAGCGTGGTGGTGATGCGGTAGCCGCCCCGGTCGAGTTCCTCCTCGGCGACGATCCGGTTCTGCACCAGGTGGTCCTTGACGATGCGGACGATGTAACCGCGCTGTCCGGACATGCCGGTGGACGTGGTGCTCTCCTTCGGCATGGGGAACTTCATGCCGGCCCGCTCGGACTCGCTGAGCCAGTCCTTCTCGACCATGCCGTCCAGGACGTAGTTCCAGCGGGACTCCGCGGCCCGGCGGTTCTCCGGGTGCGCGACGACGTCGTACTGGCTGGGCGCGTTGACCAGCGCGGCCAGGTAGGCGGCGCGGCCGGCGTCGAGGTCCTTGGCGTCCATGCCGTAGTAGGCCTGCGCGGCGGCCTGGATGCCGTAGGCGTTGCGGCCGAAGTAGCTGGTGTTGAGGTAGCCCTCGAGGATCTGGTCCTTGGTCTGCTCCCGGTCCAGCTTGATCGCGATGAAGAACTCCTTCACCTTGCGGGTGACGGTCTGCTCCTGCCGCAGGTAGTAGTTCTTCACGTACTGCTGGGTGATGGTGGAGCCGGACTGCTTGCCCTTGCCGGTGGCGGTGTTCCAGGCGGCCCGGACCATGGCCTTGGGGTCGACGGCGGACTGCGTGTAGAAGTCGCGGTCCTCGGCGGCCAGCACCGCGTGCCGGGCGTCCTTGGAGACGCGGTCGAGCGTGACGTTCTCCCGGTTGACCTCGCCGTCGCGGGCGATGACCGAGCCGTCGGCGTACAGGTAGACGTTGGCCTGCTTCGTGGCGAGGGCGTTGGCGGGCGGGATCTTCACCAGGTGGTAGCCGAGGAAGAAGGCTCCGACCAGCAGCAGGCCGCCGACCACGACGGTGCCGAGCACCATCCGCCAGGTGGGGATCAGGCGACGCCAGCCGGTGCGCCTGCGCCCGCCCTCCGCCGTGCCCTGCGGGGCGTCGGCCGCCTGTGGCTCTCTCGGGGCCCAGCCCGGGCCGGGCTGTGGCTGCGGCTCGTCGCTCATGTCGTGCACGGACTCCTGTTTCGCCTCGTTCGTCGCTGTACGCCTGGTGCGCTCCTTCTATTGAAGACTGTCGCATCCGGGGAACAGTTCCGTGTCGACGCGGCGCGTCCGCGTCGGATGCGGCTTCTCACACGCATGGGGCCCGGCCGGGCGGGGAGGGCGGGGGCGCGGGACGGGGAGGGCGAGGGGTGGGGGAGGCGCGGGCCGGGACGGCTGCCGGCCGCCGGGGGCGTTCGGGGGTGGGCCGGGGACGGGAGCGGGCCGGGCGGGCGGCCCGTCCGACGTCGTAGCCGACGGACGGCGGGAAATCGTAGGCTGACGGGTATGACCGACGACGCCGCCCCGGACCTCCGTGCCTCCGACAGTGACCGCGAACGGGTCGCCGACATCCTGCGCGAGGCGCTCGCCGAAGGGCGCTTGGACATGGAGGAGTTCGGGGAGCGGCTGGACGCCACCTACCGGGCGCGCACGTACGGCGAACTGGCGCCGATCACCCGCGATCTGCCGGCCGCCGGCGTCGACGCCCCGGCGGTGTCGCTGACCAAGGACCCGGCCCCCTCCGACGACTGGGCCGGGCGGATCGTGGGCGGCGACGACGCCGGCCGGTCGTCGTGGGCGGTCGCGGTGATGTCGGGGTTCCAGCGCAAGGGTCACTGGACGGCGCCGCGGCAGTTCAACTGCTTCGCGTTCTGGGGCGGCGGGGACATCGACCTGCGGGAGGCGAACTTCGCCGACCGGGAGATCGTGATCAACGCGATCGCGATCATGGGCGGGGTGGACATCACCGTCCCGCCGGGCGTCGAGGTCGTGGTGCGCGGGATCGGCATCATGGGCGGCTTCGACCACCGGGAGGAGGGCGTTCCGGCGGAGCCGGGCGCACCCCGGGTGATCGTCACCGGCTTCGCCTTCTGGGGCGGGGTCGGGGTGCAGCGCAAGCTGCCCCGTGCGGAGAAGCAGCGGCTGCGCGAGGAGCGCCGCCGTCAGAAGCTGGAGCGCAAGGCCCGACGCCGGGAGCTGGACGCCTCCTCGGGCTCCACGTCCTGGGACGGCGGCCTGCACGGCCTGCACGGCTCGGGCCCGGAGGAACGCTTCGAGCGCCGTGACGGGCGGGGCGGACACGGCGGGCACTGAGTGCGGTCCCGGCCCGGCCCCCGGGCGGCGTGACCGGCGGGTCGCCCCCCATCGGCGGGTCGCTCCCACCGGCCGGTGACCCTTCACCTGCGGGCGGCCCGTGACCCGTGACCCGTAACTCGTGTGACCCGGTGCCCCGCGCCCTGTCCGCATGCCGGCCCTCGTACGGCCCAGGCGCTACCGCTGCCGTCCCGCCGCGGCCCCGGAGGATCCGAGGATCGGAGGATCTGTCACCGGCCGGCGGGCACACCCGCGCCCCGTCACAACTGCGCCGGGGCGCCGCCGCTCAGCTCGTCGAGGTCGAGGACCTGCGCCATCCGCGTGTAGCCGCGGTCGCTGGGGTGGAGGTGGTCGCCGGAGTCGTAGACGGGACGCAGGCGGCGCGGGTCGTAGGGGTCGCGCAGCGCCTTGTCGAAGTCGACGACCGCGTCGAAGACCCGCCCGGAGCGGATCTCCGCGTTGATCCGCTGCCGCACCGCCTCCCGCTCCCCGGTGTGGCCGGGGTGCCCGCCGAACGGCATCAGGGTGGCGCCGACGACCTTCAAGCCGCGGGCGTGGGCCCGGTCGACGAGGGTGCGCAGGCCGTCCAGGATCCGGTCCGGGTCACCGGCGCCGGGGTGGCGCAGGATGTCGTTGATGCCGAGGTCGACGACGACGGTCCGCACGTTGGTGCGGCCGAGGACGTCCCGGCCGAAGCGGTTGAGGCCGCTGGGGTTCTCCGGCGGGCGGCCGAGGCCGTCGGTGAGGACGCGGTTGCCGCTGATGCCCTCGTTGACGACGCTGAGCCGGGGCACGTCCCGCCCTTCGTCCCGGGCGGCGCCAAGCCGGTCGGAGAGGACGTCCGGCCACCGGTTGTTGGCGCCGACGCCGGAGGTGACCCCGTCGGTGAGGGAGTCGCCGAACGCGACGAGGGTGCCGTCCGCCTCGCTGCTGAGCACGTCCAGCGCGGTCACGTACCGCCAGTAGCCGGTCTGCGTGGTGTACGGGGCACCGGTGGTGTCCGCGGTGTGCTGCCCCTCGGCGACGTAGGAGATCTGGCGGGCCCGCGGGTGGTACGTGACGGGCCCGGACGGGGTGGGGGAGTAGGTGGTGATCAGGACGTCGCCGTCCCGGGGGACGGTGATGCGCACCGGGTCGCTGGTCACCTGGGCGCCCGCCGGGACGACGACGGAGCGGCTGCCGGTGAAGGTGAGCGGGCGCAGGGTGCCGGTGACGGCGGCGGCACCGCCGGGTCCGGCCGCCAGGGCGATCGACGCGTGCGTCACGGTCAGCGGGGACTGCCCGTAGAGATTGGACAGCGTGACGCGGGCACTCGTACCGCCGGCGCTGGTGTGGACGACGTTGCGCACCGAGCGGCCCGCCAGCCCGGTGGTCTCGGTGCCGGGTTCGCCGCCGACGGGCGCGGTGGCCCAGGAGGCGACCCAGGTCCCGGTGGAGGCGGGTGCGGCCGGGTTGTGCGGGGCGCGGCCGCCGGCGAGGGTGTCGCGCCGCTCGGTGCCGTCGTCGGCCGCGACGCCCAGGTACAGGGCGGCGGACAGGGCCACGATCGCGGCGAGGACCGCGGCCAGCAGGGCGCGCTGCTTCGCTGGGGGCGAGCCCGAGCCCCCGTCACGTCCCCTGGTCATGCTGTGCTGTTCTCCTCGGGAGGTGGGAGCCCCGAGGCTCCGGTCCGACGTACCCATGATGCGTCACGGGCGGCGGGCGGCCTGCGACCCCCCTCGCAGTCCCCCTCGGGACAGACGCCGGGAACTCCTGTTCCGTTCCGGGAGTCGGTCGGGAAGGGACAATGTGTGAGGGATCACCGAGCGGGTGGAGTGGATGGAACGGACCGAAGCACCGGAAACCGCAGGAAGCGGCGCCGAGGGGCAGCATGCCCGTCCCGGCGCCGTGTCGAACCGCGCGATGACCGCGTTCAGCCCGGCGGACGAGGAGAAGCGGCGCGGTGTGCGCCGGATGAAGCTCACCGCCACCGGCCTGCTGGTCTTCGTGGCCGTGGTCTACGTGCTCGCCGAGTGGGCCGCGCACCGGGGCGCCGGTGCCTGGGCGGGGTACGTGGCCGCCGCGGCCGAGGCGGGCATGGTCGGCGCGGTCGCCGACTGGTTCGCGGTCACCGCCCTCTTCCGCCACCCGCTGGGCCTGCCCATCCCGCACACGGCGATCATTCCCCGGAAGAAGGACCAGCTCGGCGTGTCCCTGGGGGAGTTCGTCGGGGAGAACTTCCTCTCCGAGGAGGTCGTGCGGGGCCGGCTGCGCGCCGTGGGCATCGGCAGCCGGCTGGGCGCCTGGCTCGCCGTCCCCGAGCACGCCGACCGGGTCACCGCCGAGCTCGCGGCGGCCCTGCGCGGTGCGCTGGCCGTGCTGCGCGACTCCGACGTCCAGGCCGTGGTCGGCGAGGCCATCACCCGGCGCGCCGACGCCCAGGAGATCGCGCCCGGCATGGGCAAGATGCTGGACCGGATCGTGGCCGACGGCGGCCACAAGCGGGCCGTCGACCTGGTGGTGAACCGGGCCCACGACTGGCTGGTGCTGCACGGCGACACGGTGATGGAGGCCGTCCACGTCGGCGCGCCCGGCTGGACCCCGCGGTTCGTGGACCGCAAGGTCGGCGAGCGCGTCTACAAGGAACTGCTGCGCTTCGTCACCGAGATGCGGGACATGCCCGAGCACCCCGCGCGCGGCGCGCTGGACCGCTTCCTCACCGACTTCGCCTCCGACCTCCAGTCCGACACCGAGACCCGCGCCCGGGTGGAGCGCCTGAAGGGCGAGATCCTCGGCCGCGGCGAGGTCCAGGACCTCATCGCCTCGGCGTGGACCGCCGTCCGCGCGATGATCGTCGCGGCGGCCGAGGACGAGCGCAGCGAGCTGCGGCTGCGGGTGCGCGCCTCGCTGCTCTCCCTGGGGTCCCGGATGTCCGCCGACGCCAAGCTGCAGGGCAAGGTCGACGGCTGGCTGGAGAGCGCCGCGGTGTACGTGGTCACCACCTACCGCAAGGAGATCACCTCCCTGATCACGGACACGGTGGCGAGCTGGGACCCCGAGCACACCACGAAGAAGATCGAGGCGAACATCGGCCGGGACCTGCAGTTCATCCGGATCAACGGCACGGTGGTGGGGTCGCTGGTCGGTCTGCTCATCCACACGGTCTCGCGGGCGCTGGGGGCGTAGGCCCCGGCGTCGGGTGGGTGAGCGGGCGAGGGGTCTCGGCGTCGGGTGGGTGAGCGGGCGAGGGTCCTCCGCGCCGCTTGGGTGAGCGGATAGGTGGCCTTGGCGTCCGGCGGGTGAGCGGGCGAGGGGCCTTGGCGTCGGGCGGGTGAGCGGACGAGGGGCCTCGGCGCCGCGTGGGGGTGCGGACGAGGGGCCTCGGCGGCGCGTGGGGGTGCGGGCGGGCGGCCCCGGCACCGCGCGGGGGCGTGAAGGGCCGTCTTCAGGGCATCCGACGGTGGTTCGCTCCCCGGGATCCCGGCCACGCCCGCCACGGCGTCCAGGACCCGGTCCGGGCGAGTCGTCGAGGAGCCGAGGAGGGGGCCATGACCACCGCGCGGTCCGGGACCGGACGCACCGTCACCACCAGCATTCCCGCCCGTCTGGACCGCCTGCCCTGGTCCCGCTGGCACTGGTCGATCGTCATCGGCCTCGGCACGGTATGGATCCTCGACGGTTTCGAGGTGACCATCGTCGGCAACATCGCCGCCCGCCTGTCCGAGCCCGGCAGCGGACTGCCCATCACCTCCGGCGAGGTCACCGGCATCTCCGCCGCCCTCTACGTGGCCGGTGCCTGTACCGGCGCCCTCTTCTGGGGCCGCCTCACCGACCTGTGGGGCCGCAAGAAGCTCTTCATGATCACCCTGGCGGTCTACCTGGGGGCCACCGCGCTGACCGCGCTGGCCTTCGACACCTGGTGGTTCTTCCTCTTCCGCTTCCTGACCGGCTTCGGCATCGGCGGCGAGTACGCGGCCATCAACTCCGCCATCGACGAGCTGATCCCGGCCCACTACCGGGGCCGCGTCGGCCTGCTCATCAACGGCAGCTACTGGCTCGGCGCGGTCGGCGGCGCCCTGCTGTCGATCGTCGCGCTCGACACGTCGATCTTCCCGGCCGACGTGGGCTGGCGGCTCTCCTTCGCCCTCGGCGCGGTCCTCGCCCTGGTGATCCTCCTGGTCCGCCGGCACGTCCCGGAGAGCCCGCGCTGGCTGCTGATCCACGGCCGTGACGACGAGGCCGAACGCATCGTCTCCGAGATCGAACGCCGGGTGGAGGAGGAGCGGGGCGAGGCCCTCCCCGCGCCCGAGGGTGAGCTGACCATCCGCCAGCGCCGCAGCGTGTCGTTCACGGAGATCGCCCGCACGATCCTCTCCCGGTACCGCAGGCGGGCCACGCTCGGCTTCTCCCTCTTCATCGGCCAGGCGTTCCTCTACAACGCCATCACCTTCGGCTTCGGCGCGATCCTCACCCAGTTCTTCGACGTGGCCAGCGGCCACACCGGCTACTACTTCGCCGTCATCGCGCTCGGCAACTTCCTCGGCCCGCTGCTGCTGGGCAAGCTGTTCGACACCGTCGGCCGCCGGGTGATGATCTCCGGCACGTATCTGCTCTCCGGTGTGCTGCTGTTCGGCACGGCCTGGCTGTTCGACCGCGGGTCCCTGGACGCGACGACCATGACGGCCTGCTGGTGCGCGGTGCTGTTCTTCGCCTCGGCGGGCGCCTCCAGCGCCTACCTCACGGTGTCCGAGATCTTCCCGATGGAGACCCGCGCCATGTCCATCGCCTTCTTCTACGCCATCGGCACCGCCGCCGGCGGCATCAGCGGCCCGCTGCTGTTCGCGGAACTCACCAACACCGGCCAGGTCGCCGACACCGTGCTGGCCTTCCAGATCGGCGCCGGCCTGATGTGCGCGGCGGGTCTGGTGGCCGTGTTCCTCGCGGTGAACGCGGAACGCCGCGCACTGGAGGACATCGCCACACCGCTCACCGCGGCGGAGCCGGCGGGCTCGGGACCGGGCGGCCCGGGGGTGGAGGCGCGGCGGTCGGCCGGCTGATGAGGGGTGCCCCGGCGGGCGGTCACCTGACGTGGGGTGTCCGGCGGTCGGTCACCTGACGTGGTGGCCGACCGGCCCGGCTGCTCAGCCGCGCCGGTCGGCCACTGCCCAGGACGCTAGCGCCATGGCACCGGCCACCCCGAACACGGACGGCCAGGCACCCACCCTCTTGGCCAGCGGGTGCGACCCGGCGAACGCGGCGATGTAGGCGGCCGTCAGCGCGCCCGCGGCCGGCCCTCCGGCGCGCTGCCGCCACTGCCGGGCGGCGGCCGTCCCCGCGGCGGCGAGGACGACCCCGCCCAGCGGGCGCTGCCGCGTCCAGCGGGCCACCGCGTAGCCGCCGACGAGCCCGCTCGCCGCCACCACCGAACTGGGGATCCTCGCCACGTCGCCCTGCCTTCCCGTGCTCCCCCGAAGGGAGCCGGTTCCACGTCCGTCTCATGCCCGTCTCCCTACGTCCCGAGGGTACCCATGGCCTGGTGGTCTGGGGTGAGGTGCCTTAGTTGAGTCGCCACTTGTCAAGTTTCCTCCTCCGAGCTATATAAGAAGTACGGGCATCGCACTGACCGGACCCGAGGAGAGGAGTGACCAGTGATGCTCATGCGTACCGACCCCTTCCGTGACCTCGACCGCCTCGCGCAGCAGTTCTTCGGTGACGGGCCCGCGGGCCGTCCCGCAGCCGTGCCGATGGACGCCTACCGCTCCGGGGACGACTTCCTCGTCCACTTCGACCTCCCCGGCGTCGACCCCGAGACGATCGAGCTGGACGTCGAGCGCAACGTCCTGACCGTGCGCGCCGAGCGCCGTTCCCCGGCCCCCGAGGGCGCCGACATCCTCGTCGCCGAGCGCCCCAGCGGCACGTTCACCCGTCAGCTCTTCCTGGGCGACACCCTGGACACCGAGCGCATCGACGCGTCCTACGACGCCGGCGTCCTGACCCTGCGCATCCCGGTGGCCGAACAGGCGAAGCCGCGCCGCATCCGGATCAGCGGGGGCGGCGGACGCAAGCAGCTCCGCGGCTGAAGCGCCGCTCGAAGCCCGAAGGCGCCCCGCGGACCGGCCGTCGCGGGGCGCGACCCCCTGCCCGCCGGTTCCGGAGGGCGTCGCAGGCCCGCAGCAGGAGAGGAGTCCAGAGCACGATGACGACGATGACCCCGAACAAGCCCGCGCCTTCGTACCGGGGCCGGGGGATTCCGGCCCCGCAGCACGACCGTGTCGCCCGCACCCCGGGCGGCGGGGACGCCGAGCGGTGGCGGGAACTCGTCGACGCCGTACGCGAGTCGGGCCAGTACGCGACGAGGGCGGAGGCGGAGAGCGTCACCCGTGTCGTCCTGTCGGCCCTCGGCGGCCACGTCGTCGGCGACGAGCGGGTGGAGCTGGCCCGTGCCCTCCCCGAGGAGGCGGCGCGGGTGGTCGCCTCGCAGGTCCCGGCGACCCGTCCGCTGACGGCGGCGGAGTTCGTCGACTCGGTGGCCACCCGGATCGAGGGCGCGACGCCGGCGACGGCCCGCTGGGACGTCAGCTCGGTCCTCAGCGTGCTGCCCACGCTGGCCGGTGACGACCTGATCACCCGCATCCTGGACCAGCTGCCCCCTGGCTACGCCCTCCTCTTCGGCCGCGCGGAGCTGTCCCCGGCCCAGTGACCCCGGGGGCCGGCGCGCGCCGCTCCGGACGCCGCCCGGCCCGCGGCCGTCCCGGCCCCTGACCGCGACCGCCTCGGCCTCTGACCGCCCCTGCCCCGCTGCCGTCCAGCGCACCGATCGCCCGGCGCACGTCCCGTCCGGGCGGCGGTTCCGCGGACGGCGGCGGGTCGGGGGCGGTCGCAGCCCCGGGCACGGGCTCCGTGGGTGGAGCCTCCGTGGGAGAGCGCTGCCTCCGTGCGTGGGGCCTCCGTGCGTGCGGGGCATCGGCGTGAGGGGCATCGGTGGGTGGGGCATCGGCGGGTGGGCGCGGCCTTCGAGGACGGAGCCTCCGTGGGTCGGCGCGGGCTCAGTGGGCCGGCGCGGCTCCGTGGGTGGGCGCGGCCTCCGAGGGCGGGATCCCGCCGAAAACCGTATGACGCCTCCGCCCCCGAGGGACATGCTGCGTGCGTACCGCGGTCCGAGGAACCCGGGCGCCGAACCCCCGGGGACCACACGGAGGTTGCGCCCTGGGCCCCGCGGACCGCGCCACCCCACCACCGGAGGACCGTTGCACCCCACCATCCGCCACCTCACCTTCGACTGCACGGGGGACCCATACGACCTGGCCCAGTTCTGGAGCGCCCTGCTGGGCAAGCCACTGGCCGACGACGACAAGCCCGGCGACCCGGAAGCGCTGATCGCGGACCCGGACGGAGGCCCCGGCCTGCTCTTCGTCCGCGTGACGGAGGGCAAGACGGCCAAGAACCGCGTCCACCTCGACCTGAGGCCGACCGGCCGCACCCGCGCCGAGGAAGTGGCCCGGGCCCTGTCCCTGGGCGCCCGCCAACTGGCCGACCACACGCGGCCGGACGGCCGAGGCTGGGTCACGTTGGCCGACCCGGAGGGCAACGAGTTCTGCATGGAACGGGGCGACCGGGACTGACGGCCCGGAGTCCACGGTTCCGCCCCGGGGAACCGACCGTGCCGTCCCCGGCGTCCTGTTGATCATCACACGACAGGGGGCCGTGCACGGTGCAGCGAACGGACGGAACGCCCCCGCGCCGCGTCCCTCTGCGGGCGCCACGGCCTCGCAGACCCGCGTGGACCCGTGGCCCCGCATGGGTGCGCGGGCGCGTGCTCGCCGCACTGGCGGTCCTGACGGCCGGACTCCTGGCCTTCCACCGCGCGGTGCCCAACTCGGTGGGCCGCCTGGGCAGTCTGCTGGAGAGCTTCCTGCCCTGGCTCGCCCTGGCCGTGCCGGTGCTGCTCGTCCTGGCCCTGATCCGCCGCTCGGCCCTCACCCTGGTCGCCCTCCTGCTCCCCGTGGCCGCCTGGACCCACCTCTTCGGCGAGCTGCTCCTGCCCGCAGGGAGCCCGGGGCTCCGTGACCTGACCGTCGTCCAGCACAACGTGAGCGACGAGAACCCCGACCCGACGTCCACGGCCCGCGCCCTGGCCGCCGTCGAACCGGACCTCATCGCCCTCCAAGAACTGCTCCCGGAAGCCGTCCCGGCCTACGAGAAGGCGCTGCGGGCGGACTACCCGCACCACGAGGTCCGGGGCACCGTCGGCCTCTGGTCGAAGCACCCCCTCACCGGCGCCCGCGCCCTCGACATCAGGCCCCGCGGCATCACCGAGCCGTGGAACCGCGGCCTGCGTGCCGAGGTCCACACCCCGCACGGCCGCCTCGCCGCCTACGTCGTCCACCTGCCGTCGGTCCGCATCCGCCCGACCGGCCTCGCCTCATCCTGGCGCGACGAGAGCGCCCGCCGCCTGGGCAGCGCGGTCGCCGCCGAGCCGGTACGGCACGTGATCCTCATGGGCGACCTCAACGCCACGGTCCACGACCGCGCCCTGACGCCCCTCACCTCCCGGCTCACCACCCCGCCCCGCGGCTTCGCCCTCTCCTTCCCGGCCGCCTTCCCGGTCGCCCGCATCGACCAGGTGATGGCCCGCTCGGCCACTGTCCACGGCATCCGTACCCTGCCCAGGACGGCAAGCGACCACCTGCCGGTGGCGGCGCGGATCACGCTGCGGTAGCGGGCAGGCGGCCTGTCGCATGGTCCGAGACGGGTGTTCCGTTTCGTACGCTCGACGGAGAAGCGCCGAAAGGGCGTACCACCCTCGGACGCCTCGATACGTGTTCGCAGAGGTCATGAGTACGTTGTGTTGCCGCCACGGTCATCGGTCATCGCGGTGCGATGCGGCTTCGGCGAGTCGGGAAGCCGTGCGGCTCCTGAGCGAATGAGCGGGGATACCGAACACGTCCTTCGGCAACGCAGGAGCCGCGCGCTACGCGCACTGGCTCGTCACGTGTCCGAAGGCCACTTCGAGGAACGCGGTTGTCCAGCATCGGCGGTTTCCACGAGGATCGCAATCGCCGTGTCGGGAGCGCTGGGACAGCACCAGAAGACACGACCCCCCGAGGCCGCGACGGTCATCGGGTGGGAATGCCCGGGGCAGGGCGGAAAGGGCGTGCTGCCCAAGATCTCCTGGCCGCTGTCCACCACTGCGTGAGCGAGCTGTTCGACCAGCCCCGCAGGCCCTTGTTGGGCATTGATGAAGACGCGTACTTCCTCATCGTGGATGGAGAGGTCGACGGCGGCCTCCAGGTAGTCGCTCTCCAAGGCCACGCCCAGCAGCGACGACCCTTGGGAGCGCAGCTCACTGTCGTCATGGGACCGCACAGCCGTCACCCGAACGCCGACACCGCTCAGGCGGCTGAGCGATGCCGCCACTTGAGCCGCACTGGCGCTCACCTGTGTCAAGAGATCATCGAACGACGACAATGGTTCCGCCTACGTTGAGTCGTGCCGTACCGGTGGTCTCGCCTCCCGTTGCGACGCGGAAGACCATCGTGTCGTGTCGGCTCAGTGTGTCCCCGTTGGACATCGCGCCCTGCGTTCCAGGGAGGAAATAGCTGACGGGGACGTTGCGCGGGGCGTTCTGGCCGATCGTGCGGGAGCCTGTGTACCACGAGACGCCGCTTTCCCTCATTTCGCTCGTCGCGATGGCGACCAGCTTCGGGGACACACGGTATCCCCCGTTCTGACGGTGGCGGCCCGGATCACTTCGCGGTAGCACCGACCTCGCGTCCGGGCCCGCCCCGACTCGGAGCCGTCGCAGGCTGTGCCCCGGCCGGCGTGAGCACAACGCCTTGTTCTGTCCTCGGAAGCCTCAGACGAGCACGGCCTCGGCCGCGTCGAGCGCCGCATGCTCATGTACCCGTAACCGTGCCGACGCCGACTGCCGGACGAACGGACGGATTCGCTCCCCGCAGCGCCGGTTCAGTTCAGCATGTTCCACACGACCGCCGAACGGGCCTCGGAGACCAGCTCGTCGAAGCCCGACCCGCCGGCACCACCCGCCGCGGGCGCGGCCGACCTCTGTGCGGGCTTCTCCGGTTCGATGACCCACAACGGGCGGCCGCCGGGCACGGCCGCCACTCCCTGGAACCGCAGATCACCGGCGATCCACAGCACCCCCCGCCCGTCGGTCATCCCGAGCCACACGCTGTGCGGGACCACCGACACGAACGAGGCGGCGACACTCCGGTCTGGTGCCAGCAGCACCACGCGGCGCTGCACCACCTTCCCCTCGATCTCCTCCAGACGGCACGGCCAGACCTGCCAGCGACTGTTCTCCAGGAGGGCCAGCAACTTCCGGGGGGCCTTCACACAGGCCGTGCGGTAGCCCGCCAGCAGACCCAGCACCATCGCGGTCACGGGTATGAGCACGATCACGGGATCTTCACGGAAGATGGCGTAGAAGACACCGAGGAAGACGAGCGAGCCCAAGGCCAACCACAGCACCCGGCGCTGCGCATTCTTCCGGAACTCCTCCACCTGAGCCCGGACCCCCACCGTGTCCGCCGCGGGCCGCGGCGACACCTGGTACCCGTACTCCTCGGCCAGCATCCATTCCCCCCGACGTCACCACCCGCGCGCCTCGCGGGCGGGGGCATCGTAGGACAGCAACTGGCCGACTGAACCGTTCCGGGTTCGGTAGGGACTCGATCGTTTGAGAGGATCGAGTCATGGCACGTCCTTCCCCCTACCCGCTTGAGCTGCGCCGTCGTGCGGTGCGGATGGTCGCCGAGGTGCGGCCGGAGTACGGCACCGAGTGGGCCGCGATGAAAGCGGTCGCCCAGAAGCTGGGCATCGGCACGACCGAGACCCTGCGCAAGTGGGTACGGCAGGACCAGATCGATG
>NZ_JBEZWE010000011.1:0-216196 GCF_040637405.1 Streptomyces sp. NPDC029526 | reverse complement strand
CTGGGACATCGAAAACCTCACGGGGTGGGGACAGAGGAGAACCACCCGGAGCAAGGACCGCGCCGTGGTGGCCGTTCCTTGGTAACCGCCCCCGGTCAAAAGCTGCAAAGGTGTGACCTACGACGAAAGGCCGTAGATCCTGCGTGTAACCCACATCTCTTGACGGAGGGGTCAGAGCGGCGCGAAAGCCGCGTTTCAGGCTGATCCACCCCGACAGTGCACCAATTGTCCGATTTGAATTCCTCTGTCGGCTACTATTCCGTGTCGTACCGGCTTCACCCCTTGTGCGGCATGTCACCGGGGGCGCTCCCGCGCCATTTCACAAATGTGGCGCACGCCTCTAGGCACTTACCGTGCGGTAACCCTACGGTTCACCTCGCGTCACCCTCGCACACGAGCATGCACACGACATGTTGGCAGCGTCACGGACGTGAGAGGACCCCCCACCACATGAGAAGCCGACGCCCCTGGCTGCGCCGCGCATCGGTCACCGCCGTCTCCGCGGCCGCCCTGGTGGCCCTGGCCTCCCCGGCCCAGGCCACCGCCCCCGCCGCACCCGCCGCCCCGACGGCCGCCACAGCGGCCACGGCGACCGCAGCGGCGGACGTCGACTACGACACCTGGCAGCGGGACTGCCAGGAGGTCATGGACCAGGCCCTGCCCTATCTGAAGCAGCGGATCGACAACACCCGGCCGGGCGAGAAGCAGGCCCTCGTCCTCGACATCGACAACACCGCGCTGGAGACCGACTTCGGCTTCAGCTTCCCGCAGCCCGCCAACCGGCCCGTCCTGGAGGTCGCCCAGTACGCGGAGGAGCGCGGCGTCGACCTGTTCTTCGTGACGGCTCGCCCCGGCATCATCTGGGCGCCGACCGCGTTCAACCTCGACCACGCCGGCTACGAGTCCTCCGGACTGCACGTCCGCGGGTTCCTCGACCTGTTCAAGAACGTCGCCGACTACAAGACCGCCCAGCGCGTCGCCATCGAGGCGAAGGGCTACACGATCATCGCCAACATCGGCAACAGCGCCACCGACCTCTCCGGCGGCCACGCGGAGAAGACGTTCAAGCTGCCGGACTACGGCGGTCAGCTGTCCTGATCCGGGCGGAGCACCACCGGACGACACACAGGGGTCGGCCCCGGGACGGGAAGTCCCGGGGCCGACCCCTGTGTCGCGTCGCTGCCGAGCGCGAGCGCTACGCTTCCTTGCTCAGGTTCGGGCCGGTGCCGCCGGCCGCCTGCTCGATCGGCGGGACGTCGGGCAGCGCCGACTTCTCCTCACCGCGGAAGGTGAAGGTCTGCGACTCGCCCTCGCCCTCGGTGTCCACAACCACGATGTGACCGGGACGCAGCTCGCCGAAGAGGATCTTCTCCGACAGCGAGTCCTCGATCTCGCGCTGGATGGTCCGGCGCAGCGGCCGGGCGCCCAGCACGGGGTCGTAGCCCTTCTTGGACAGCAGTTCCTTCGCGGACGGGGAGAGCTCGATGCCCATGTCCCGGTCCTTCAGGCGCTCGTCCACCTTGCTGATCATCAGGTCGACGATCTTGAGGATGTCGTCCTGCGTCAGCTGCGGGAAGACCACCACGTCGTCGACACGGTTGAGGAACTCGGGCCGGAAGTGCTGCTTGAGCTCGTCCGAGACCTTGTTCTTCATGCGCTCGTAGTTGGTCTTCGTGTCGCCCTGGGCGGCGAAGCCCAGGTTGAAGCCCTTGGAGATGTCCCGGGTGCCGAGGTTGGTCGTCATGATGATGACCGTGTTCTTGAAGTCCACGACCCGGCCCTGGGAGTCGGTCAGGCGACCGTCCTCCAGGATCTGCAGCAGCGAGTTGAAGATGTCCGGGTGGGCCTTCTCGACCTCGTCGAAGAGGACCACCGAGAACGGCTTGCGCCGCACCTTCTCCGTCAGCTGGCCGCCCTCCTCGTAGCCCACGTAGCCGGGGGGCGAACCGAAGAGGCGGGAGACCGTGTGCTTCTCGCTGAACTCCGACATGTCGAGGGAGATCAGCGCGTCCTCGTCACCGAAGAGGAACTCCGCGAGCGCCTTGGACAGCTCCGTCTTACCGACACCGGACGGGCCGGCGAAGATGAACGAGCCACCGGGGCGCTTCGGGTCCTTCAGACCGGCGCGCGTACGGCGGATCGCCTTGGACAGCGCCTTGACGGCGTCGACCTGGCCGATGACCCGCTTGTGGAGCTCGTCCTCCATGCGCAGCAGGCGGGACGACTCCTCCTCGGTCAGCTTGAAGACCGGGATGCCCGTCGCGGTGGCGAGGACCTCGGCGATCAGGTCGCCGTCGACCTCGGCCACGACGTCCATGTCGCCGGCCTTCCACTCCTTCTCCCGCTTGGCCTTGGCGGCCAGGAGCTGCTTCTCCTTGTCCCGCAGGGAGGCGGCCTTCTCGAAGTCCTGCGAGTCGATCGCGGACTCCTTGTCGCGGCGGACACCGGCGATCTTCTCGTCGAACTCGCGCAGGTCCGGCGGCGCGGTCATCCGACGGATGCGCATCCGGGAACCGGCCTCGTCGATCAGGTCGATCGCCTTGTCCGGCAGGAAGCGGTCCGAGATGTACCGGTCGGCCAGGGTGGCGGCCTGGACCAGCGCCTCGTCGGTGATGGAGACGCGGTGGTGCGCCTCGTACCGGTCGCGCAGGCCCTTGAGGATCTCGATCGTGTGCGGCAGCGACGGCTCCGCGACCTGGATGGGCTGGAAGCGGCGCTCCAGGGCCGCGTCCTTCTCCAGGTGCTTGCGGTACTCGTCCAGCGTGGTCGCACCGATGGTCTGCAGCTCACCGCGGGCCAGCATCGGCTTGAGGATGGAGGCCGCGTCGATGGCGCCCTCGGCCGCTCCGGCACCGACCAGCGTGTGCAGCTCGTCGATGAACAGGATGATGTCGCCCCGGGTGCGGATCTCCTTGAGCACCTTCTTCAGGCGCTCCTCGAAGTCACCGCGGTAGCGGGAGCCGGCCACCAGCGCGCCGAGGTCCAGGGTGTAGAGGTGCTTGTCCTTGAGGGTCTCGGGCACCTCGCCCTTGACGATGGCCTGCGCGAGGCCCTCGACGACGGCCGTCTTGCCGACGCCGGGCTCACCGATCAGCACCGGGTTGTTCTTGGTACGGCGGGACAGCACCTGCATGACCCGCTCGATCTCCTTCTCGCGCCCGATGACCGGGTCGAGCTTGGACTCACGAGCGGCCTGGGTGAGGTTCCGGCCGAACTGGTCGAGGACCAGGGACGTGGAAGGCGTGCCCTCCGCAGGACCGCCGGCGGTGGCGGTCTCCTTGCCCTGGTAACCGGAGAGCAGCTGGATCACCTGCTGCCGCACCCGGTTGAGGTCTGCGCCCAGCTTGACCAGGACCTGGGCGGCGACGCCCTCGCCCTCACGGATCAGGCCGAGCAGGATGTGCTCCGTGCCGATGTAGTTGTGGCCCAGCTGAAGGGCCTCGCGGAGCGACAGCTCCAGGACCTTCTTGGCACGGGGGGTGAAGGGGATGTGCCCGGACGGGGCCTGCTGGCCCTGGCCGATGATCTCCTCCACCTGCTGGCGGACCGCCTCGAGCGAAATCCCGAGGCTCTCAAGGGCCTTGGCGGCGACACCCTCACCCTCGTGGATCAGGCCCAGGAGGATGTGCTCGGTGCCGATGTAGTTGTGGTTGAGCATCCGGGCTTCTTCCTGAGCCAGGACGACAACCCGCCGCGCGCGGTCGGTGAACCTCTCGAACATCGTTAATCGCTCCTCAGAGCGGTCAGGCAGTGGGGGGAACTTCCCCTCCCTGTCCTTCCGCAGCTTAGTCCCGCAAGCGGGGACCGCTCATTCCAACTGCCGTCACCGTCGATGGCCTCCTGACCCCGAACGTTCCGACATCTGCTCCAACCCGATGGTGCGAGACGATGTTCCCGCAGGCCAGGCAGTTACCCCCATCGCCAGTACGCCCGTGGCGAACGGAAGGCGTCCCGTTCTGCGTGTCGCCCTCTCCCACTAGGGATGTCTTACCCGCTGCGACGGACCGTCCATGCCGCGTACACGGGATCCCTCCGCTACGGGCGAACAACGTTGCGCCGCGCCCCACCCCCGTACGCCACCGAATCCGCCACCCGTCGCACTTCCCCGCGCACCGAGCGTAACCCCGGGGCCGCTCGTGCCGTTGCCCGGTACATGGTCGTCACCGTCTCCACCGGGGTGGGACTGCCGGGGCCCCGCCGGCCGCTCGGGTCCGGCGAGAGGATCCGGCACTGGTACGAGAACGAGCTGGGCTGGCCCACCGCGCCCGGCCCCCGGCCACGCCTGGTCGTGGGCGTGCGCTTCGACGTCCTGGACGTGCCGGCCGAGGCGGGGCACGCGGCCCTGGCGCACTTCGGCCGTGCGGGCGACGCCCCGGCGTTCCCGGTGGCCGCCCAGGGCGGCCGACTGCGGCTGCTGGTCGCCGCGGGCAGTGCGCAGGAGCTGCCGGGGCTGCTGGACTGGCTGGAGTGGGGCGGCCTGCCGCTCGGCCTGGCCGCGATCGGTACCGACGGCCTGATGGACGCGCCGCCGCCCCCGGGCCACCGCCCGACCGGTGCCCCGCGGGCCTGTCCGGGCCCCGTGACGTCGCCGGGGGCCGCCGTGTGGCTGCGGCCCCCCGAGCCGGGAGTCGAGGTCGAGTCCTCGCTGCCGACACTGTCGGCGATGGGGGGCCGTCGCCGCTCCGTCGACCTGGCGCGACTGGTGAACACGGTGGCCACCCAGTGCCACCGCGTCCGGCTGCGGCGCGCACGCACCGGGCCCGCCGCGGCCTCGCGGACCCCCTGAAGCCCCCCGACAGCCTCTCCGGAGCCCGTAAGAAGCCGGGGAGGGGTGCGGACCCCGCCGGACCCGACGTCAGCCGTTGGCCTTTTCGTACGCCTCGCGGATGGAGGCGGGAACACGGCCGCGGTCGTTGACCTCGTAGCCGTTCTCCTTCGCCCACGCGCGGATCGCCGCCGTGTCCTGGCTCCCACCGGAGGACGCGCGGGACTTTCCGCGCCCGCCGGAAGCACGGCCACCGGTACGCCGGCCGCCCTTCACGTAGGGCTCGAGAAGGCCGCGGAGCTTGTCCGCATTGGCGGTGGTGAGATCGATCTCGTACGTCTTGCCGTCCAGTGCGAACGTCACCGTCTCGTCCGCTTCGACGCCGTCGAGGTCGTCGACAAGAAGGACCTGAACCTTCTGTGCCACCGTAATTCCTTTCATCGATAACGTGAGGGTCCGGTGAGTCGGCGTCCGCCGTATCGCCGCCCCTTGTTATATGCAGTACTGCAGTACATCGGAAAGCAAACCGCTTTTGGCGAAAAAACACAAACCCCTGGCGCGGACCGATCGCCCTCCCACGGCCCGGAAACATGCGCGTTTCGGACATAGGGCACCGGCCGAAGAGGGCCCGTCCGCCGATCGGAAGGGCGGCGGAACGGGGTGCGGGAACGGGGCGGGGGAACAGTGGATCGGGAATCGGTGGCGATCACAGATGCAGAAGCATCCGGCTGTTGCCCAGGGTGTTCGGTTTCACTCGTTCGAGACCCAGGAACTCCGCGACGCCCTCGTCATAGGAACGCAGCAGCTCGGCGTACACATCGGCGTCGACAGGAGTCTCGCCGATCTCGACGAAGCCGTGCTTGCCGAAGAACTCGACTTCGAAGGTCAGACAGAAAACCCGGCGAACACCGAGCCAGCGGGCGGTCTGCAGCAACTTCTCCAGCACGTGGTGTCCGACACCGGCGCCCTTCAGCCCGGGCTTGACCGCGAGCGTGCGGACTTCGGCGAGGTCCTCCCACATCACGTGCAACGCCCCGCAGCCGACGACTTCGGCGTTGTCGTCCCGTTCGGCCACCCAGAACTCCTGGATGTCCTCGTAAAGGGTCACCGTCGCTTTGTCGAGCAGGATGCCCCCGCGGACGTAGGCGTCGAGGAGACCGCGCACGGCCGGCACATCGCCGGTGCGGGCTCGGCGGACGGTGATGGCTTTAACGGTCGCGGTCACTTCTGGACCATCCGGGCTGTCTGCTGACATGGACGGACGTTATCGCCCGGGACCGTCCCCGGCGGAGTCGGGGTTCTCGTTCCCGGCCGTCCCGGCGGCCGGAGGCCCGGGGGGTTCGGGGGGTTCGGCTTCCGCCCCTTCGCGTTCCGCGGGGGCCCCTTCCCGGGGTTCCGCGGGGGCGGGCTCGGCACTTCCGGACTGTTCCGCGGTATCCGGGATCCTGAGGATACGGACCGCGTCGGTGAGGGCCTGGCGCTGTTCCTCGCTCATCATCCCGAAGAAGGCGACGAGAGCCGCCGCCGGGTTGTCGCTCTGCGACCAGGCCTCGTTCATCAGCGCGGCGGCGTAGGCGGCTCGGTTGGAGACGGCCTCATATCGATAGGCCCGGCCTTCCGCCTCGCGGCGCACCCAGCCCTTCTGGTGGAGATTGTCGAGCACGGTCATCACGGTGGTGTACGCGATGGACCGCTCCTTCTGGAGGTCTTCCAGGACTTCTCGGACGGTCACCGGGCGGTTCCACTTCCACACCCGCGTCATGACCGCGTCTTCGAGTTCTCCCAAGGGGCGAGGCACAGCCAGAACAATAGTGGGAGATCCGGACAATGGCGTGCCGACGTGCTCCTTCACCGGGAAACGGGAGCAAAAAGGGCGGCGGAACGGCAGCATGAAGGGCGCACGGCTCCAGGCGGAGCCGTACGCCCTTCACGCCGGCCGTGAGGTCGGAATCGTGCGACGTCCGCCGCCGCCGATGGGCCCGGCAGGCGGTCCGGGCCCTGCGGCCCGGACGGTGTCCCCGGATCAGCCCTCGGTCGGGCGGGAGGACTGCCGGGCACCCTCGGCCCGGGCGAGCGCCGCGTCCACGGCGGCGTCCTCCTTGGTCTTGTTGGCGCCGCCCTGGGTCTTCACGATCACCCGGATCACGCCGATGAAGAGGGCGGCCATGACGGCCGGGGGCAGCAGCGCGGCAACGTAGTCCATGACTCCAGAGTAGCCAGCGGACGGTGGATCACCGGGCCCGGGTGTCCACGGCGGGTCACCCGGGTCAGCCGGCCGCGAGCCGCCGCCCCGCCGGGGGCGGGACGGGCTTGCGGCGGGGGAAGACCTCGCCGGGGGTGGGGATGGGACGGGACGGCTTCGGGGTGGCGGGGCCGGGTGCCGGGGCGGGTTTCGGCCGGGGAGCGGGGGTCCGCCCCGGGGTCTTCTCGGGCCGGCCCCTGCCGGGCGGCTCCTCGGCCGCCTGGCCGCCCGGCAGGGCGTGCAGGCGGGTGCGGGAGGCGGGCACCGTCGGGCGCCCGGTGGCGCCCGCCTGGACGGGCCGGCCTGCGAGCCGGGCGCGGACGTCCTGTTCCGCGAGCATCCGGCAGTGCTCCAGCAGGGCGGCGGCGACGGGGCTGCCGCGCAGCGCGCGCAGGGCGGCGAGGTCGTCCGGGACGGGACGGTATCCGGCGCCCAGCGCCTCCTCCAGGAGGGTGAGGTACCCGGCGGCCGTGCCGGGCAGGGCGGCGCGGTAGCGGCCGAGGTCGGCCACGAGGAAGGCGCGCAGCCGGGCGCCCTCCCTGGTCGCCTCGTCGACCGCCTCGGCAAGGCGGAGGCAGTCCTGGACGTCGTCGGCCGAGGCGGACGCTGGGTGCAGGGCGAGGGCGAGGGCACGGCGGAGCACACGCAGCTCCTCCGCACCGAACGCCAGACCGCCGCGGGATCCGTAGGGCGTGGGCATGCGGCGACGATACGCGCTAATCAGACAAACAACGCATAGCGGGTGGGTGTGGCGTCCGGGACCCACTCGCGTGGCGCTGGAGCCGGCCGGCCCCGGGCAGCGGCGGGGACCGCGTACGGGAGGGGCGGGCGGGGCGGCGGCCGGCCCGCACGGCGGGGGCAGACCGACGAGGCGGCCGGGGCCGGACACCGCCCCCGGCGCGGCCGGAGCGGGGTGCGGGCCCGGAGGGCATCCACAGCGTGCGGGGCGGAGCCGGGACAGGTCAGGCAGGGCCCGGAGGGCAGGCACGGCGTGCGGGGCGGAGCCGGGACAAGTCACGCAGGCCCGACAGGGGCGCCGGGACAGGTCACGCAGGCCCGGCAAGGGCGCCGGTGCCGCGCGGAGCCCCGTAGGAGCCGCCCGGGTCCGCCCGGACGCTTGACGCCACCGGTCGCCGGCCACGCGCCTCCTGGTACCGGCGGGCCGGCGGGCCGGCGCCGGGAAGCGGCACCCCGCCCGCCCGGCTCCCGGCGGGGCAGGGTCCCCCGCTCCGGGTCCCGACGCAGGACGAACCCCGCGGTACAGGCCCGCCCGGCGTCGCGGTCCGGCCGCTTCCGCCCGGCGCGGCGGAGGGCGGCGGGCGGACGGCGGACGGCCGCCGGCCGAGGGCGGCGGGCGGCGGGCGGAGAGGCCGCGGAGGGGGTGGTCAGCGCCGGGACATGTTCCGTTCGTAGACCAGGCGCAGGCCGATCAGGGTCAGCCAGGGCTCGTGCTCGTCGATGACCGAGGACTCGCCCAGCACCATCGGCGCGAGCCCGCCGGTGGCGATGACGGTGACGTCCTCGGGGTCGTCGGCGAGTTCGCGGGCCATGCGGCTGGCGACGCCGTCGACCTGGCCGGCGAAACCGTAGACGATGCCCGCCTGCATCGCCTCCACCGTGTTCTTGCCGATCACGCTGCGCGGGCGGGCCACCTCGATCTTGCGGAGCTGGGCGCCCCGCACGCCGAGCGCCTCCACGGAGATCTCGATGCCGGGCGCGATGACGCCGCCGATGTACTCGCCGCGCGCGCTGACCGCGTCGAAGGTCGTCGCGGTGCCGAAGTCGACGACGATGGCCGGGCCGCCGTAGAGGTCGACGGCGGCGACCGCGTTGATGATGCGGTCCGCGCCGACCTCCTTGGGGTGGTCGGTGAGGATCGGGACGCCGGTCTTGACGCCGGGTTCGACGAGGATGGCGGGGACGTCGCCGTAGTAGCGGCGGGTGACCTCGCGCAGCTCGTGCAGGACGGAGGGGACGGTCGCGCAGATGGCGATGCCGTCGATGCCGTCTCCCAGCTCCTCGCCGAGCAGCGGGTGCGCGCCCATAAGGCCCTGGAGGAGGACCGCGAGTTCGTCGGCGGTGCGGCGCGCGTCCGTGGAGATCCGCCAGTGCTCGACGATCTCCTCGCCGTCGAAGAGGCCCAGGACGGTGTGGGTGTTGCCCACGTCGATGGTCAGCAGCATGGGAGCTACTCCGCCTCGCGCAGGTCCAGGCCGATGTCCAGGATCGGCGAGGAGTGGGTCAGGGCTCCGACCGCCAGGTAGTCGACGCCGGTCGCGGCGTACGCCTTGGCGTTCTCCAGGGTCAGCCGGCCGGACGCCTCCAGGGCCGCGCGGCCGTCGACGAGGGCGACCGCCTCCTCGCACTCGCCCGGCGTGAAGTTGTCCAGCAGGATCAGGTCGGCGCCCGCGTCCAGCACCTCGCGGAGCTGGTGCAGGGTGTCGACCTCGACCTCGATGGGCACGTCCGGGAAGCGCTCGCGGACGGCGGTGAACGCCTGGGCGACCCCGCCCGCCGCGATCACGTGGTTGTCCTTGACCAGCGCCGCGTCCGAGAGGGACATGCGGTGGTTGACGCCCCCGCCGCAGCGCACCGCGAACTTCTCCAGGGCGCGCAGGCCGGGGGTGGTCTTGCGGGTGTCACGGACCTTGGCGCGGGTGCCGTCGAGGGCGTCCGCCCACCGGCGGGTGGCCGTGGCGATGCCGGACAGGCGGCACAGCAGGTTCAGCGCGCTGCGCTCCGCGGTGAGCAGGTCGCGGGTGCGGGTGGTGACGGACAGCAGCTTCTGGCCGGGTTCGACGCGGTCGCCGTCCTCGGTGTGCCGCTCGACCTCGAACTCGTCGGTGCACACGATCGACAGGACCGCTTCGGCGATCCGCAGGCCCGCGACGACGCCGGCCTCCCGGGCGGTGAAGTCGGCGGTGGCGACGGCGTCCTCGGGGATGGTCGCGACCGTCGTCACGTCCACGCCGTGCGCGAGGTCCTCCTGGAGGGCGACGTTGGCGATGTCCTCGACCTCCACGGGGTCGAGGCCCGCGTCGGCCAGGAGCTGGGCGAGCGCGGGGTCGAGGCCGCACTCCAGGTACTCCTCGTCACCACCGCAGCCGCAGCCGTCGCCGCAGCCGCCGGACGGAACGAGGGGAAGGTCGGGCGTGGTCACTGCTGTCACTGCTCCTGGGGTGCCTGGGGAGGGAGGGTCTCGGGGAAGTCTGTGCCGTCCGTGGGGTGCACGGCCAGTGTGCGGTCGGGGTTCAGCGTGACGACGAGGTGGCGGCGCCACCGGGTGTCGTCCCGCTCGGGGCGGTCCTCGCGCCAGTGGCAGCCGCGGGTCTCCTCGCGGCGGCGGGCGGCGGCGACCAGGACGCGGGCCACGCACAGGAGGTTGGTGGCCTCCCAGGTGTCGACGCCCGGTTCGGCGGTCTTGCCGTTCTCCTCCAGCGCGTCGCGCGCCTCGGTGTGCAGCGCGTCCAGGCCCGCGGCGGCCTGCGCGAGGGAGGCCTCCGAGCGCAGCACGCCCGCCCCCCGGGTCATGATCCGCTGGATGGCGAAGCGGGCCTCGGGGGCCAGCAGGGGGTGCCCGGGGCGGTCGGACTGCGGCAGCGGCCGGGGGACGCGGGTGTGCAGACCCTCCGCGCCGCCGTGCGCGGCGATGTCGGCGGCGATGCGCTCGGCGTAGACCAGGCCCTCCAGGAGGGAGTTGGAGGCCAGCCGGTTGGCGCCGTGCACACCGGTGCAGGCGACCTCGCCGCACGCGTACAGCCCGGGCACGGTGGTGCGGCCGCGGGAGTCGGTGCGGACGCCGCCGGAGGCGTAGTGGGCGGCCGGGGCGACCGGCACCGGCTCGGTGACCGGGTCGATCCCGTGGGCCCGGCAGGCCGCGAGGATGGTGGGGAAACGGCGCTCCCACATGGCGGCGCCGAAGTGCCGGGCGTCGAGGTACATGTGCTCGGCGTCCCGCTCCCGCATGCGGCGCATGATGCCCTTGGCGACGACGTCCCGCGGGGCGAGTTCGGCCAGCTCGTGCTGCCCCTGCATGAAGCGCACCCCGTCGGCGTCCACCAGGTGGGCGCCCTCGCCCCGCACCGCCTCGGAGACGAGCGGCTGCTGGCCCTCCGCGTCCGGCCCGAGGAAGAGGACCGTGGGGTGGAACTGCACGAACTCCAGGTCGGAGACCTCGGCGCCCGCCCGGAGCGCCAGGGCCACGCCGTCGCCGGTGGAGACGGCGGGGTTGGTGGTGGCGCTGAACACCTGGCCCATGCCGCCGGTGGCGAGGACCACCGCCGGGGCGTGGACGGCGCCCACCCCGTCGTGCCGGCCCTCGCCCATGACGTGCAGGGTGACGCCGGCGGCACGGCCCTCGGCGTCCGTGAGGAGGTCCAGGACCAGGGCGTTCTCGACGGTGCGCAGGCCGCGGGCGCGGACCGCGTCGACCAGGGCGCGGGAGATCTCCGCGCCGGTGGCGTCGCCGCCCGCGTGCGCGATGCGGCGGCGGTGGTGGCCGCCCTCGCGGGTGAGGGCCAGGCCGCCCTCGGCGGACTCGTCGAAGTGGGCGCCGGTCGCGATCAGCCGGCGCACCGCGTCGGGGCCCTCGGTGACGAGGATGCGCACGGCCTCCTCGTCGCACAGGCCCGCCCCGGCGACCAGCGTGTCGTCGAGGTGCTGCTCGGGGGTGTCGCCGTCGCCCAGGGCCGCCGCGATGCCGCCCTGCGCCCAGCGGGTGGAGCCGTCGTCGAGGCGGGCCTTGGTGACGACGACCGTGGTCAGGCCGGCCGCCTCGCAGCGCAGGGCGGCGGTGAGCCCGGCGACGCCGGAGCCGACGACCACCACGTCCGCCGCGATGGACCACCCGGGCGCGGGGGCGTGCAGCCTCGGGCGCTCGCGGGGGGAGCCCGTGGCGGGGAGCTGCGCTCCCGATCGAGGGTGGTGGGCGACGGGCGGGCGTATGCCTGTGCTGGTCACGAGGCGGCTCCGAACGTTCCGAAGGTCAGGGGGATGTTGTCGATCAGCCGCGTCGATCCGACCCGGGCCGCCACCGCCAGCACGGCCTCGCCGGTGAAGTCGTCGCCGATGTCGGTGAAGTCGTCGGGGTCGACGAGGGCCAGGTAGTCCAGAGTGAGGGGCGGGTCGAGGCGGGCGGCCTCGTCGAGGACCTGCCGGGCCGCGGCCCTGATGGCGGCCGGGCCGCCGACGGCGGTGGCGACGGCGTGCGCGTCGGCCGCCGCCCGGGACTCCCCCAGCGCGCTGAGCGCCTCGGCACGGGCGCGGCTGGACGGCACCTCGCGGGCCCGCGCGCGCAGCGCTTCTTCGGCGGCGTGCCGGTCACGGCCCGCGAAGAGTGCGGCGGACAGGGCGAGCGCGGTGCGGCGCTCCGTGGGCGAGAGGTAGCGGTTGCGGCTGGACAGGGCGAGCCCGTCCTCCTCGCGGACGGTGGGCACGCCGACGATCTCGATCCCGAAGTTCAGGTCCCGCACCATGCGGCGGATCAGCGCGAGTTGCTGGGCGTCCTTCTGACCGTAGAGGGCGATGTCGGGGCGGGTGAGGTGGAGCAGCTTGGCGACGACGGTGAGCACGCCGTCGAAGTGGCCGGGGCGGGCGGCGCCCTCCAGGCGGGCGCCCATGGGCCCGGCGCTGACGCGGACCTGCGGTTCGCCGCCCGGGTAGACCTCCTCCACCGAGGGGGCGAACACGACGTCGGCGCCCGACTGCCCGGCCAGCTTCAGGTCCGCGTCCAGGGTGCGGGGGTAGCGGTCGAGGTCCTCGCCCTGCCCGAACTGGAGCGGGTTGACGAAGACGGTGACGACGACCTCTCCGTCGGGTCCCGCGATCCTGCGCGCCGCTCGGATCAGGGTGGCGTGGCCCTCGTGGAGGGCGCCCATGGTCATCACGACGGCACGGCGGCCGGTCCGCGCGCGGGCCTGCAGTTCCCCGGCGGTGCGCAGCAGGGCGGTGGTCATCGGAGGGCTCCGTTCCGGGGCGCGCGCTCGGAGGTGCGGGAGGCGGGGATGCGGGGGGCTGGGGTGCGGCGGGTGGGGGTGCCGGTGCCGCCGGGGGCGGGCCCCGGGACGCTCGCCGCTGCCGTGCGGCGGGTGGTGGGGCCCGTGGACGTCATCGGGCGTCCCCCTCGGGGCCGGACGGGTCCGAGTCGGAGGGATCGGGACCGGACGGGTCCGAGTCGGAGGGGTCCGGGGCGGAGGAATCCGGGGCGGAGGGATCCGACTCTGAGGGGCCGGACGGGCCGGACGGGTCCGGCGACCCCGACGGTCCTGCCGGCCCTACCGGTCCTGCCGGCCCCGACGGCCCCTGTCCGCCGCCGGCCGGGCCGGTCCCGTCGGCGAGGACGCCGAGGAGGTCCTCGGCCAGTTCCGGCTTGAGCAGGCCGCCGGCCAGGGCGCGGTCGGCGGTCGCGCGGGCCATGGCCAGGTAGCCGGCGACGGTCGCGGGGGCGTGCCGGCGCAGCTCGGCGATGTGGGTGGCCACGGTGCCCGCGTCGCCGCGCGCCACCGGGCCGGTGAGGGCCGCGTCGCCGGACCGCAGGGCGTTGTCCAGGGCGGCGCCGAGCAGCGGGCCCAGCATCCGGTCGGGCGCCCCGACACCGGCGGCGCCCAGCAGTTCCAGGGACTGGGCGACCAGTGTGACCAGGTGGTTGGCGCCCAGGGCGAGGGCCGCGTGGTAGAGCGGGCGGTTCTCCTCGGCGATCCACTCCGGCTCGCCGCCCATCTCGATCACGAGGGCCTCGGCGGCCAGCCGCAGCTCCTCGGGCGCCGTGACGCCGAAGGAGCACCCGGCGAGGCGCTGCACGTCGACGGGCGTGCCGGTGAACGTCATCGCCGGGTGCAGGGCCAGCGGCAGGGCACCGGCCCGCAGGGCGGGATCCAGCACCCTGGCCCCGTACCGCCCGGAGGTGTGCACCAGCAGCTGCCCGGGGCGCACGGCACCGGTCTCGGCGAGGCCGGCCACCAGCTCCGGCAGGGCGTCGTCGGGGACGGTCAGCAGCACCAGCTCGGCGCGTGCCAGGACCTCGGCGGGCGGGACGACCGGCACGTCGGGGAGCATCTCGCCGGCGCGCCTGCGGGAGGCGTCGGAGACGGCGGAGACGGCCACCGGACGGTGTCCGGCCAGTTGCAGGGACGCGGCGAGCGCGGGGCCCACGCGTCCGGCGCCGACGACGCCTACGGTGAGCCGCGCGGGGCGGTCCCGGGGATCCGGCTGTGGGGTTGTGTTCACGCGACGGGGGCCTTCCCGTTCCAGTCCGCTCGGGGTACCGGACGATTTCTCGTCATGTTAACGCGATCGGTTCCGGCGGCGTCCGGTCGTCCACAGGCTGTGGGTTTCCGTGCGCCCGCGTGCCCCCGCGCGTGCGGACGTGCCGGTGTCCGCGCGATCCGCCGCGCGGGATGATCCCGCCATGAACGGTCCCGGCAAGAACGGTCGCGGCACGAACGGTCGCGGCGCAAGTGATCCCGGCACGAACGAATGCCGCGTGAACGGTCGCGGCTCGAGCGATCCCGACGCCGGCGATCCCGGCACGAACGATTCCCGCACGAACCCTTCCCGCACCAACGATCCCGACAGCAGCCCCCGCACCGGCGCGCCGCCCGAGGCGTCCGGCCCGTCGGCCGGTGCCTCGGATCCGTCCGACGGGCGTCCGGACCTCCGTGAACGGCGCGTCGCGGCCCACCGCAGGGCACCGCGCGTGCTCGCCCGCCCGGGTCACGTCCTGACCCTCCGCGAGCGGCTCGCCCTGCTGGACGGGGCGGACCGGTTCCACGACCTCGACGAACCGGCGGACACCTACGGCAGCGGGGTGGTGGAGACCCTGGAGGACCGGGTGGCCGCACTGCTCGGCCACGAGGCCGCCGTCTTCTTCCCGACCGGCACGATGGCCCAGCAGGTGGCCCTGCGCTGCTGGGCGGGGCGCGTCGGCGACCCGGCCGTCGCCCTGCACGGCCTCAGCCACCCCGAACTGCACGAGCGGAACGCCTTCAGCCAGGTCAGCGGCCTCCGCCCGGTCCGCGTCACGAGCGCGCCCCGGCAGCCGACCGCGGCCGAGGTGCGGGACCTGGAGGAGCCGTTCGGCACGCTGATGCTGGAACTCCCGCTGCGGGAGGCCGGTTTCCTGCTGCCCACCTGGGACGAGCTCACCGGACTCGTCGAGGCCGCGCGGGAGCGGGACGCGGTGGTCCACTTCGACGGCGCCCGGCTGTGGGAGTCGACCGTCCACTTCGGGCGGCCCCTGGACGAGATCGCGGGCCTGGCGGACAGCGTCTACGTGTCGTTCTACAAGTCCCTCAAGGGCTACGGCGGTGCGGCGCTCGCCGGCCCCCGGCAGCTGGTGGAGGAGGCGCGCGTCTGGCGGCACCGGTACGGCGGCACCGTCTTCCAGCAGTTCCCCACGGTGCTGTCGGCCCTGGCCGGGCTGGAGCGGGAGCTGCCCCGGCTGCCGGACTGCGTCATCCACGCGCGGACCGTCGCCGCCGCGCTGCGCGAGGGCCTGGCGGCGGCCGGGGTGCCGTGGGCCCGGGTCCACCCGCAGGTGCCGCACACCCACCAGTTCCACGTCTGGCTGCCCTGCGACGCCGATCTCGCCGCCGAGGCCGCGGTGCGGCAGGGCGAGGAGACCGGGACCCTGCTGTTCGCCCAGTCCTGGCAGGCGCCGGGCCCGGAGCTGGCGGTCACCGAGGTGACCGTGGAGGAGGCGGGTCTGGCGTGGACGGCACAGGACGTCCGGGCGGCGGCGGCCGGGTTCGCCGGCCGGGTCGCGGCGGCGGCCGGGTGGTGACCTCGCGCGCACCGTGCGGCGCCGGGGCCGACCGTGGCCCGGGACGGGCCGGGCGACCACCGTGGACCGGCTCCCGGAACGGGCCGGGGCCCACCGCGGACCAACGCCCGCAATGGACCGGGCCCCACCGCGGACCAACGCCCGGAACGGACCAGGACCCGCGGCCGACCGGGATCGGACCCCGGAGCCACCGTCCCGTACCGGACGCATGCCCACCGACCGGCGCGGGCCGCGGGGCCACCGACCCACGCCGGACACCGGAGCCACCGACCCGCGCCGGGCACCGGAGCCACCGACTCGCGCGGGACGTCGGGTGCCCGGCCCGCCCCGGACTCCGGTCCGCCCGGCAAGGCCCTCCCTGTCCGCAGAACGCCCGTCCCCCGTACCCGCGCCCCCTCTGCCCCGTGGACGGGGCGGGTGCCGCCGTGGTGCCGCCGTTTGACGGGCCTCGTCAATCGGCGGCGGCGCTGTCGGTGGGCCGGTGCACCATGTGGGCATGAGTGTGCGCATCGACATCGCCGGGCTGCGGCCGGAGAGGATCACCGCCGTGGTCTCCCCCCTGGCCGAACTCGGCATGGCGCTGCACGCGCTCGCCGAACCGGCCCACCACCCCGGGCTGCAGGGCTGGGTGACGGCGGTGACCGCCCGCCTCGACCCGCACCTGGCGGACCGGATGTGCGAGGCGGACTTCCTGTGGCGGACGACATTCTCCGACCTGTTCCTGCCGTGTGCGGCCTTCCCGGGCGAGGCCGGGCTGCCCGGGGCCACGCTCGCCGAGGAGCTGGACCTGCTGGACACGTTCTCCGACGAGCTGTTCGTCGACGCCGCCCTGGAGTTCACCTGCGCCCTGCCCTACGGCACGCCGGGGCCGGGCCCGCTCGCCGACCCGGAGCTGCGCCGCCGCGCGCTGGAGCTGGCCGCCGCACGCGGGCCGCAGCAGGTGAGGTTCGCCGAGCGGCTGCTGGCCGACCCGCCCCGCATCCGGGCCTGGCTGCGGCGGTTCCTGGAGGACTGCGACGAGGCGTTCTTCGCCGAGGCGTGGACCCGGCTGCGCCACCAGCTCGCCGCCGACACCCGGCACAAGACCGACCTGCTGCGCCACAAGGGCCTCGCCGAGGCGCTGGCCGCCGTCTCCCCGGCGATCACGCTGGACGAGGCGGCCGAGCGGATCACCGTGGACAAGCTGGGGGACGGCCGCACCGCCACCGCCGAGGGCGGTCTGCTGCTGATCCCCACCGGCCTGGGCCGGCCGCACCTGATCGTCCTGCACCGCCACGGCTGGCAGCCGGTGCTCCAGTACCCGGTCGGCTCGGCCGAGCTCGGCGCCCCGCCGACGGTCGACCAGCTGGTCCTGCGGATGACCGCGCTGTCCCACCCGGCGCGCATGCGCCTGTGCCGCCACCTCGCGCGCAGCACGTACACGACCAGTGAGCTGGCGCAGATGCACGGTCTGACGGCGCCGGAGGTCTCCCGGCACCTGGGCGTGCTGAAGAAGGCGGGCCTGGTCACCACCCGCCGGCGCGGACGGTACGTGCTGCACCAGCTGGACGTGACGGTGGTGGCCCGCCTCGGCAGCGACTTCCTGGAGGCCGTGCTGCGCTGAGCCCCCGCCGGGCCGCCGGGGCACGCTCCGGGACCGGCTCCGGCCCCGCCTGCGCCCCGGGCCTGCCCGCTCCGGGACGAACTCCTCCACAACGGGTCCCGGGCGCGACGCAGCGGGCGGTCCCGTCAGTCGAAGCGAATGTGCCGGAGCCCCACGCCCGCCTGACGCAGCCGGGTCCGCAGGGGACCGCCGCGGTGCGGGGTGAGGGTCAGTCCGGCGAGGACGGCGATGCGGTCGGCCGTCCTCGGGACGGTGGTGCGGTCGGTCCACAGGTGCTCGGCGAACTCCGGTCGGGCGAGCCGTTCGAGACAGTGGTCGAGCCGCTGCACCGCCCAGCTCTCCCGGCGCGGCATCCCCGTCCGGCGGCCCGCACCGGGCAGCAGGTGGAACGGGCCGCGCTCCCGCAGCCTGCGCAGCACGGTCGAACGCTCCGCCAGCAGCGTGAAGTGGCGTACGTCATGGCCGAGTTCGCCGAGCCGTCCGACGGTCTCGGCGAAGTACCCGGAGTCGGTGACCGTCATGGGGGCGATCACCACCCCGTCGTGCCGGGTGAGGGCGAGGTCGAGCACCTCCACGACGCCCCGGCGCCAGGCGGCCAGGTCCTGGAAGTCGCCGCGCAGACCGGGCGGGAGCATCCGGTTCAGGCCGAACCCGACGTGCTCCGGGTCGCAGACCACGCTGCCGGGCAGGCGGCTCCGTAGCTCGTACGCGGTCTGTGTCTTGCCGCCGCCGAAGGGGCCGTTGATCCACAGGAGCATGCGCGGCACCCTATCGGCGGCCCGCCCGCCACCGGGCCGGATCGGCGTCGTCCGCGACGGTCCCGCCGTGCCCCCGGCTCGGGACGGCTCAGCCGTGCCCCCGGCGCCGGACGGCTCAGCCGTGGCCCCCGGCCCGCACCAGGCCGGTCTCGTAGGCGAGGACGACGACCTGGACCCGGTCCCGCAGCCCCAGCTTGGTGAGGATGCGGCCCACGTGGGTCTTCACCGTCGCCTCGGACAGCACCAGCCGGGCCGCGATCTCCCCGTTGGACAGGCCCTGGGCGACCAGCACCATGACCTCGCGCTCCCGCTCGGTGAGCCGCTCCAGCGCCGCGTGCCGGGGCTGGTTGCCCGCGCTCGGCAGCATCGGCGCGAACCGGTCCAGAAGCCGCCGGGTGGTGGACGGGGCGACCACCGCGTCGCCGCTGTGGACGGACCGGATGGCGTTGAGCAGTTCGCCCGGCGGCACGTCCTTGAGCATGAAGCCCGAGGCGCCGGCCTTCAGACCGGAGAAGGCGTACTCGTCCAGGTCGAAGGTGGTCAGGATGAGCACCTTGGGCGGGTCGGCGTCCATGCAGATCCGCCGGGTCGTCTCCACCCCGTCCAGCTTCGGCATGCGGACGTCCATGAGCACCACGTCCACGGCGGTGGACCGCAGCGCCTCCAGCGCCTCCACGCCGTCGCCCGCCTCCGCCACGACCTCCATGTCCGGCTGGGCGGCGAGCACCATCCGGAACCCGGTGCGCAGCAGCACCTGGTCGTCGACGAGCATCACGCGGATCGTCATCGGTCCCTACTTCCGTCGTCCGTCGCTGGGCCTGGTCCCCGCCGGTGCGCGACTCGGTCGCCGGCGGGTCGTTGCGGGGCGGCCGCGGGGGTGCGGCCGGGTCCGCGGAGGCCGGCTGCCGGTGCCGGCGCTCCGTGCGCGGCTCCCCGTGCCGGTGCCGGCGGTGGTGCGCCGACGGCCGGTGCCGGGGAGCAGTGAGCGGGTCGCGGCGGGCGCGGGCTCAGTGCGCGGGTTTGAGGGGCAGCAGGGCGCTGATCCGGAATCCTCCGCCGGGCCGGGGCCCCGCGTCCAGGGTGCCGCCGACCATCCCGACCCGCTCGCGCATCCCGATCAGTCCGTGGCCCTGCCCGTCCAGACCGCCCTCCTCGTACAGCTCGTGCGGGGCGCCCTTGCCGTCGTCCTCCACGAGCAGGCCGAGCCCGTCGTCGAAGTAGACCAGGCGCACGCTGGCCCCGGTGTTGGGCCCCCCGTGCTTGCGGGTGTTGGTCAGCGCCTCCTGCACGATGCGGTACGCGGTCAGCTCGACCCCGCTGGGCAGCGGGCGCGGGGTGCCCTCGACCCGGAAGTCCACGGGCAGTCCGGAGGTGCGGCACTCCTCCACCAGGTCCTCTATCTGCCGCACGTCCGGCTGCGGCACGTACTCGCCGGCCTCCTGGTGCTCGCCGGTGCGCAGCACGCCGAGCAGGCGGCGCATCTCGGCGAGCGCCTGCCGACCGGTGGACGAGATCGTCTCCAGCGCCTTCTTGGCCTGGTCCGGCGCCGTTTCCAGGACGTAGGCGGCGCCGTCGGCCTGGACCACCATCACCGACACGTTGTGCGCGACGACGTCGTGCAGTTCGCGGGCGATGCGGGCGCGTTCGGCGGCGACCGCGACCTTCGCCTGCGCCTCCCGCTCCTTCTCCAGCCGGGCGGCGCGCTCCTCCAGCTGCGCGAAGTACGCGCGCCGGGTGCGGATGGAGTCGCCCAGCACCCAGGCGAGGGCGAAGGGCACGGTCTGGAATATCACCAGCGCGATGTTGCCCGCCGTGCTCGTCTCCGGGTTGGGCCAGCGCAGCTGCGCCAGCGGCGCCGCGCACAGGCCGGCGGTGAGCGCGAAACGGGACGCCCAGCGGGCCCCGACGGCGGCGACCGTGTAGACGATCACCAGCATGGCGAAGTTCGCGGGCATCGTCGGAACGTCCGTGACCAGCTGGAACGCGCCCACCACGGCCGCGAGGACCAGCATCTGCTCCGGCATCCGGCGCCGCAGCGCGACGACCAGGCTCAGCAGCGCCATGACCAGGACCAGCAGGCCCTCGTGAACCGGCCTCCGCGCCGGTTCGACGGCTCCGCCCACGACGGAGACCCCGAACAGGACCACGGCCCAGAAACCGTCGACCCAGGCCGGGTGTCTGCGGAGGAAGTCATAGAGACGCTGCACGTGACCCAGCGTAGGGAAGCAGAATGCGTGCATGGGTCAACCGGAGGGCCGATCCCCGGGCGGCGGGCATACTCCGCAAGGTGGAGGCCGGGCCGGCGTCCCCGTGTGGACCGGCCCGGTGACGGACGGGACGACGGACGAGGGAGCGCACGTGGAGGCCGCGGCACAGGCGGATCCGGGCACGAGCGGGCGGAACCGGCGGGGCTGGCGGGCGGCGGCGCAGGAGGCGCTGTACGGGCCGGACGGCTTCTACCGGCGCCCCGAGGGACCCGCGGGACACTTCCGCACCTCGGTGCACGCCTCCCCGCTGTTCGCGCGGGCGGTGGCCCGGCTGCTGTGCCGGGTCGACGAGGCTCTGGGCCGGCCCGGGGTGCTCGACTTCGTCGACCTGGGCGCCGGGCGCGGTGAGCTGGTCACCGGGGTGCTCGCGGCGCTGCCCGCCGAGGTCGCGGACCGCACCCGCGCGCACGCGGTCGAGATCGCCGACCGTCCCGCCGGGCTGGACGAGCGGATCGTCTGGCGTGACGGGCCGCCGCCCGGGATCACGGGGCTGCTGTTCGCCAACGAGTGGCTGGACAACGTGCCGCTGGACGTCGCCGAGGTGGACGGTGACGGCGTCCCGCGGCTGGTCCTGGTCGCCGAGGACGGCACGGAGCGGCTCGGGCCGCCGGTCACCGGGCCCCAGGCGCGGTGGCTCGCCCGGTGGTGGCCGCTGGGCGCCGGCGCGGGTCCCGCCGGGACGGAGGGCACCGGCGGGACGGACGGAACCTCCGCGTCGCCCGCCGGGACGGGAGAGGCGTCCGCGCCGCCCCCCGGCAGGGCCGGCTCGCCGGGCCCGGCGTCGGTGCGGGCGGAGGAGGGGTTGCGCGCCGAGATCGGGCTGCCCCGGGACCGGGCCTGGGCGTCGGCGGTGCGCACGGTCGCGCGCGGGCTCGCCGTGGCCGTGGACTACGGCCACACCCTCGGCAGCCGGCCGCCGTTCGGCACGCTCACCGGGTTCCGGGAGGGGCGGGAGACGGCCCCGGTGCCGGACGGCTCCTGCGACCTCACCGCGCACGTCGCCCTGGACGCGTGCGCGGCGGCCGTCCCCGGCCCGGGCGGGCGCCTGCTCACCCAGCGGGAGGCCCTGCGCGCCCTGGGGGTGTCGGCCGGACGCCCGCCGCTCTCCCTGGCCTCCACCGACCCCGCGGGCTACGTACGCGCTCTCGCGGGCGCGGGTCAGGCCGCGGAACTCCTCGCACCGGACGGGCTCGGCGCCTTCGGCTGGCTGGTGCACCCGGTGGACGTGCCGGACGTCCTCGCGGCCTGAGTCACCGGCCGCGCGCGGACGCCTCCGGCTCGCTCGCGCGGTGAGTCACTGGCCGCGCCCGGAGCCTCCGGCTCGCTCGCTCCCGGGGGCGGGCGGGCGACGCGGGCGGCTACTTGTCGATGTCGCCCACCACGAAGAACATCGACCCCAGGATCGCCACCATGTCCGAGACGAGGGTGCCCGGCAGCAGCTCGGTGAGCGCCTGGATGTTGTTGTACGACGCCGAGCGCAGCTTCAGCCGGTACGGCGTCTTCTCCCCCTTGCTGACCAGGTAGTAGCCATTGATGCCGAGCGGGTTCTCGGTCCAGGCGTAGGTGTGTCCCTCGGGCGCCTTCAGGACCTTGGGGAGCCGCTGGTTGACCGGCCCCGGCGGGAGCTCCGCCAGCCGGTCGAGGCAGGCGTCGGCGAGGTCCAGGGCGTTGTAGGTCTGCTCCAGGAGGCACTCGAAGCGGGCCAGGCAGTCGCCCTCCTCGCGCGTCACCACCTTCAGGACGTCGCCCAGTTCGCCGTAGGCGAGGTAGGGCTCGTCGCGGCGCAGGTCGAAGTCGACGCCGGAGGCTCGGGCGATCGGCCCGCTCACCCCGTAGGCGTGCACGGCCTCGGGCGACAGCACGCCCACGTCGCGGGTACGGCCCCGGAAGATCTCGTTGCCGAGGACCAGGTCGTCGAAGCGGCCCATGCGGGAGCGCACGTCGGCGACGGCGGCCCTCGCGCGCGTGGTCCAGCCGGCCGGGAGGTCCTCCTTGAGGCCGCCCACCCGGTTGAACATGTAGTGCATCCGCCCGCCGGAGACCTCCTCCATGACGTGCTGGAGCTCCTCCCGCTCCCGGAACGCGTAGAAGATCGGCGTGATGCCGCCGAGCTCCAGCGGATAGGAGCCGAGGAACATCAGGTGGTTGAGCACCCGGTTCAGCTCGGCCAGCAGCGTGCGCAGCCACACCGCGCGCTCGGGGACCTCCATGCCCAGCATGCGCTCCACGGCCAGCACCACGCCCAGCTCGTTGGAGAACGCCGACAGCCAGTCGTGGCGGTTGGCGAGCACGATGATCTGGCGGTAGTCCCGCGCCTCGAACAGCTTCTCCGCACCCCGGTGCATGTAGCCGATCACCGGCTCGGCGCGGGAGATGAGTTCGCCGTCCAGCACCAGCCTCAGACGCAGCACACCGTGCGTCGACGGGTGCTGGGGCCCGATGTTCAGCACCATGTCGGTGCTCTCCGCGGCGCCGCCGATACCGACCATGGTCTCCGTGGTGGGCGTCATGGTCCCAGTCTCCCCTACGTACGCTGGCTGCATGGAGACGGGGAGCCCCCACGAACAGGGGACGACGGGTACGACGGCGGACGCGCACGCGGTGACCGCCCCCCAGGGCGCGGACGCCCACGGCACCGACGGCACCGAGCGCACCGACGGCCCGGGCGGCACGGGGAGCGCGGGCGCCGCCGAGACGCACGCGGCGGCCGGCACGGCTGATGCCGGTACGGCCGACGCCGGTGCGCCCGATGCCGGTGCGCCCGATGCCGGTTCGGCCGCAGTGGACGCCGGCACGGCGCACGCGACCGGCGCCGGCGGCGAGGCAGGAACCGCGGCCGGGGTGGGGGCCGGAACCGGGGCCGGGGCCGGGGTGGGGGCCGACGCCGTGTGGATCGCGCTGCCGCCCGGACTGCTCAAGGTGCGGCGGCTGTTGCTGGTGGTGTGGCTGGGGCTGCTGACCCTGGCCACCGGGCTGGTCCCTGGTCTGCTGGCCGGTCCCGGCTGGGCCGCCTTCGCCGTGCTGCCGCTGGCCCTGCTGGTGTGGGGGTGGGTGATGCTGGAGCGCAACTGGCGTTCCTGGCGGTACGCCGAGCGCTCCGACGACCTGCTGATCAGCCGGGGTGTCCTGTGGCGGCAGGAGACGGTCGTGCCCTACGGCCGGATGCAACTCGTCGAGGTCACCTCGGGCCCGCTGGAACGGCACTTCGGCCTCGCCAGCGTGCAGCTCCACACCGCCGCGGCGGCCACCGACGCGACCATCCCCGGCCTCGACCCGGCCGAGGCGGAGCGGCTGCGCGACCGGCTCACCGAGCTGGGCGAGGCACGATCGGCGGGACTGTGACGGCCCCCGACGTCCAGCGGGACGTGACCGGACAGCGCCCGGTGATCGAGCGGCGGCTGCACCCCGTCACGCCGCTCCGGCGGGCCTGGGCGCCCGTCGCCGTGTTCATCGGGTGGGCGGTGCACGACCCCGACCAGGCCCAGCGCCAGCTCACCCGGCTGACCACCGGCACCCTGCTCATCGGCCTCGCCGTGCTCCTGCCGGCCGCCGCCCTCTACGGCTTCCTGAGCTGGTGGTTCACCCACTTCGCGGTGACCGACAGCGAGTTGCGCATCCGCACCGGGCTGCTGTTCCGCCGCACCGCGCACATCCGGCTGGAACGGGTCCAGGCCATCGACGTCACCCAGCCGCTGCTCGCCCGGGTGGTCGGCGTGGCGAAACTGAGACTGGACGTCATCGGCACCGACAAGAAGGACGAACTCGCCTTCCTGGGCGCCGACCACGCCCGTGCCCTGCGCGCCGAACTGCTCGCCCGCGCGGCCGGTTTCGCCCCGGAGACCGCGCACGAGGTCGGTGAGGCGCCGTCCCGGCAGCTGCTGCGGGTGCCGCCGGGGGTGCTCGCCGTCTCCCTGCTGCTGACCGGCGCGACCTGGGGCTGGCTGATCGCCGCGGTGGTCGTGGTGCCCCTGCTGTGGATGGCCACCCACAGCCTGTGGACGGTCCTCGCCGCCGCCCTGCCGCTGTTCGGCGCGGCGGGCGCGAGCAGCATCGGCCGGTTCGTCACCGAGTACGACTGGACGCTGGGCGAGTCGCCCGACGGGCTGCGCATCGACCACGGCCTGCTGGACCGGGCCCACGAGACGGTGCCGCCGGGGCGGGTCCAGACCGTACGGATCGTGGAGCCCCTGCTGTGGCGGCGGCGGGGCTGGGTCCGCGTGGAGCTCGACGTGGCCGGCTCCTCCAACTCCCTGCTGCTGCCGGTCGCGCCGCGCGAGATGGCCGAGTCGGTCGTCGCCCGCGTGCTGCCCGGCGTGCGCGTGCCGCCGCCGTCGGCGCTGTCCCGGCCGCCGCTCCGCGCCCGGTGGTGCCTGCCGGTGTGGTGGCGCGGCCACGGACTCGCCGTGACCGACACGGTCTTCGTGGCCCGCCGCGGCCTGCTGCGGCGCAGCACCGCCCTGGTGCCGCACGCGAAGGTGCAGAGCGTGCGGCTGGTCCAGGGGCCGTGGCAGCGCGTGCACGGTGTCGCCGACGTCCATGTGGACAACGGGGCGAACAGGTCGGTGTCGGCGCGCCTGCGGGACGCCGACGAGGCGGCCGAGCTGCTGCGGGCGCAGGCCGAACGCTCCCGCACGGGCCGCCGCGACGCCCGCCCGGACCGCTGGATGGCCGGGGCCGCGCAGCAGCGGTGACCTCCCGTGACCGTCCCCCGCCGCCGCCCCGCTGACGACGGGGGCCGACGGCACGGGGCGGTCACGGACCTGAGGCCGTCGCGGACACGAGGCCTCACGAACAGGTCGAAGGGTCCCGCACACCACGGTGTGCGGGACCCTTCCCGTCCTGCCTCGCGGGGGTCGGCGTACGACGTCCGGTACGAGGTGGCGTGACGGGACGTGACATGACGTGAGGCGTCGCGTCGAGTCGTGTCGCGTCAGCCGCCGTTCAGGACACCGCGCTGCGCAGGCCCTCGACGTCGATGTGCTCCGTCTCGTCGTGCTCCGTCAGGTCGATGACCTGTCCGACGGCGCGGGCCTCGTCGCCTGCCGCTTTGAATCCGGCTTCCGCCTCCGCCTTGTGCAGCGCGAGCGCCTCCGGTCCGACGACGTCGGCGAGGTCCTCGTTCTGCACGTCCTCCAGGGCGGATTCCTCCGAGCCCTTCTTGGTGCCGAAGAAGTCGAACCCGTCCCCGGAGACCGGGCGCCGGACCGGCACCGTCGGAGGGACGACCGCGACCGCCGTGGGCACCGTGAAGTGCCCCGAGGGCTGCCGCGCGGACGGGGAGCCGGACGGGGCCGGGGAGTCGGCGGGCCCGGTCGTCGGGGCGGGGGCGGCGGTCGCCCGGTCGTGCTCGGCCGCCGCCACGGGCTTCCCCTCGGCGTCGTCCTCCTGCGGGTCCTCGGGCCTGCGCCGCGCGGCGCCTTCGGGGCCGTCGTCCCGGGGGGAGCCGCCCAGCTTGCGGAAACCGTTTCCCTTGAGCCCTGTCCGGAGCGTGCGGGGCGTCACTCCGCCCTGCCCGCCCTGCGCGGGGCCCGTGGCTCCCTCAGCCGCCGTGGCCGCTCCTCCGGGCTTGTCCCCGGCGTGCACGCCGGGGTGCGTGTCACCGGGCTGCTCGGCCGTTCCGCCGACGGAGGTGTCGTCCGGCCCGGCGCCGGAGGGGCCGGGCGTCCCCCCGTCCGTGACGGCGTCCGTCCTCTCGGCGTCCGTCGTACCCGCCTTTGCCGTCTCTGCGTCCGCCTTCTCTGCGTCCGACTTCTCTGCGTCCGTGCCGGTGGCGGCGTCCGTGCCGGTGTCGGCGTCCGTGGCGGCTGCCGCTCGCTGCTTCTCGAAGCGGGCCAGCGCCGCCCCGGCGCGCAGGAACAGCCGGGAACCCTCCGGGGAGAACAGCCGGGTCTCGGTGGCCTCCTCGCTCCCCCGGGCGTCGTCCCCGGTCCGCGGGCCGGGCACGGTCCCCGCCGAGGCCCCGGCGTCCGCCGTCTCCGGCGCCCCGGCCGTTCCGCTGTGCTCCGCACGCTCGGTGCCGGCCGCCCCCGACGCGCCGGCGGGCAGCGCCCGGGCGGGCACCGCGGCCTCGATCTCCAGCACCCGGCGGTCCTCCAGGACACTCGCGCGGTCCGCCTCCGCCGCCGCGTAGCGGCGCAGCAGGGCCGCGTGCTCGTTGCGCAGGCCGGCCAGCTCCGCGCGCTTGGCCCGCAGCCGCTGCTCCAGCTTGACGCGCAGCTCGCGCGACTCCTCCAGGTCGGACTCCAGTTCGGCGGTCCGTTCCTCGTAACGCCACTCGTCGCTCGCCCGCGCGCGCGTCAGGTCGGCGACGCGCTTGCCCGCCTGGGCGTCCCAGCGCCTCATGACGACCGAACCGGCGATCGCCGTCGCCGCCGCGACCGCGGCCAGCAGGCGCAGTGCGGTCGGTTGCGTGAACACCCATGGCCCCAGGGCGCAGACGAGCGAGACGCCTGCGATCGCCGACGGGGGCAGCATCCTGTGCAAGGGCGGTGAATGGCGGTGACGTCCACGTGGCATGGCCAGAAACTTACCGCGCGTAGGGGAATGATGGGCCCCCGCCCCGTAAAAACAAAGCGATAACAAGGGTTTCACAGGGCGTCGGAGAACTCGCGTCGGCCGTGAATGGGCACAACTCCCGGAATTCGCCCGGAGATCGTTCCGCCGGACCACCCCGGCGGCCTCCCTCCCGCCCCGCTTCCCGCCCCGCTTCCCGCGCCCTTCCCGCGCCCATCCGCGGGCCGGACGGGCCACGGACGGCGTCCGTTTCCGGGCCGGCACGGTGTTCGTCCGCCCTTATTACCGCGCACCGCCGGCCCGATTTACGAGGCCCTCGCCAAGGGGCCGTGGCCGCGCACGGAGCGCGCGCCCGCTCAGCGGGCGGCCAAGCGCCCGCTCATCCACTCCAGGGTCGGCGGAATCTCCCGCCGCCAGGTGTTGAAGTTGTGTCCTCCGCTTTCCAGGATGATCGAGGAGACGCGTGTCCGGCGGGTGTCCTTCACCCGCTCGATGAAGCGGAGGGTGTCCCGGTAGTTGGTCTCGCCCGACTCACTGCTGGAGACGAGCAGCGACGTGTCGGCGGCCGGCCCGTGCCGGAGGTACCACCACAGGTTCGCGTGGTTCTGGCGCTCCACGTCGCCGTGGAAGAGATCCCCCGTCGTGGCGTCGACCGGCGCCTCGTAGTACGCCGACAGTCCCGCCCCGGCACCGAACACCTCCGGGTGGTGCAGGGCGAGTTTGAGGGCGCAGTAGCCGCCCGTGGAGTTGCCGACCACACCCCAGGCGCCCCGGCCGCCGGTCACCCGGTAGTGCGCGCCGACGGCCTCGGGCAGGTCCCGGGCGAAGAACGTCTCGGTCCGCGGCCCGTCCGGGACGTCCACGCACTCGGTGTCCCGGGGCGGCGCCACCGTGGGCCGCAGCATGACCAGGATCATCGGCTCCATCCGGCCCCGGGCGGCCAGGTCCCGTGCGGTGCGCGGGTAGTGCAGCTTGTCCACCAGCGCCCGCGCGGTGCCCGGATAGCCGGTGAGCACCACCGCCGCGCGGAAGCGGTGGGTGCGGTACTCGGGCCGGTGGTACTCCGGGGGCAGGTACACGTACGCGGGCGAGGCGATGCGGCTGGTCCGGCCCACCACCCGCACCTCCTCGACGGTTCCGCCGGCCGCACGGGCCCCGGGCGCACCGGCCAGGCGCTCACTGCCGACGACCTCCAGCCGGGCGCCGCCCGCTCCCCCGCCCGCCGCGTGGTCGACGACGACGCCCTGGTCCTTCTCCCGGCCGAACAGGTCGTCCCAGCTCGCGTAGAAGCCGAAGGACCGGTTCGCCGCGAGGCCGGCCGCGGCGAACAGGGCCAGTTGGACGGCGAGCAGCAGGCCCACCCGTCCGCACACCGCCCACAGGCCGCGCCGGGCCAGCCGCGGCCACAGCAGCACGGTGCCGACGAACAGCAGCACGGCGGCCGACACCGCCGCCCACAGCACCTTGTCGCTCGTCAGACCCATCGGGGACACCTGCCTGCACTCGTGGCCGGGACCGCCGGCACCCCGCCTCCACAGTGCGTCAGGAGGGCGGCGCCGGCCGGTCGTCGGCCGGGGGAACGGTTCGGGCGGGCGGAGTGAACCTCCCCGCCCGAGACACCGTCCTAGAGGGCGCAATGTCGCCGGATGCCCGAATCGGGACCGGATCCAGAGTCTCTCGCAGAACCACGGGATGCGATGTCTGTCAGGACAGATGAGGAAATGTCGGGCGAGGTTCCGCGACCCACGGGCCGCGGGGACGCCACGGACCGCCGCACGGTCCAGGAACCCGGGACCGACCGCACGGTCCAGGACCCCGGGGCGAGCCCCGCCGGCCCGGCCCGGTCGCCGCGCCGCACGCGCCTCGTGGGCGCCGTACGGCGGACGGCGGGCACCGCGCGCCGCCTGCTGCGGGGGCCGCGCCCCGAGGCCGTTCCCCTCCTGGTCGGCCGCGGGTGCGCCCTGGTCGGCCTCCTGGACGTCGCGGCGGGCGTCTTCCCCCGCTTCCGGCACAGCCGCATGCACGCCCTCGCGGAAGTACTCCCGGGCGCCCTCGGCCCGTTCGCCGCCGCGCTCGCCCTCAGCGCGGGCGTGCTGTTGCTGCTGCTCGCCCACGGACTCAAGCGGGGCAAGCGCCGCGCCTGGCGCGCCGCCGTCGCCCTGCTGCCGGCCGGCGCGGTCGCGCAGTTCGCCTACCGCCACTCCGTCCTGGGCGTCGTGCTCTCCCTCGCGCTGCTCGCGGTACTGTTGCGCCACCGCGCCCAGTTCGCCGCGCTGCCCGACCCGCGCAGCAGATGGCGGGCGCTCGCCAACTTCGTGCTGATGGGCACCGGTTCGCTGCTGCTGGGCCTGGTCGTCGTCAACGCCCACCCCCGCCTGCTGGTCGGCGACCCGAGCCTCGCCGACCGCCTCACCCACGTCGTGTACGGCCTGTTCGGCTTCGAGGGCCCGCTCGACTACCGGGGCGAGACCTCCTGGACGGTCGCCTTCTCCCTCGGCGCCCTCGGCCTGCTCACCGCCGTCACCACGCTCTACCTCGCTTTCCGCCCCGAGCATCCGGCCGCTCGCCTCACCGAGGACGACGAGGTACGACTGCGTGCCCTGCTCGCCCGGCACGGCGGGCGCGACTCCCTCGGCCACTTCGCGCTGCGCCGCGACAAGGCCGTGGTCTTCTCCCCGAGCGGCAAGGCGGCGGTCACCTATCGCGTGGTGTGCGGGGTGATGCTCGCCAGCGGCGACCCGATCGGTGACGTGGAGGCCTGGCCCGGCGCCATCGAGCGCTTCATGGACGAGGCCAGGGCCCACTCCTGGACGCCCGCCGTCATGGGCTGCTCGGAGACCGGCGGTCACGTCTGGACCCGGGAGACCGGCCTCGACGCCCTCGAACTCGGCGACGAGGCGGTGGTGGACGTCAAGGATTTCTCCCTGGCCGGGCGCGCGATGCGCAACGTGCGCCAGATGGTCAAGCGCATCGAGCGCGCCGGTTACGAGACCCGGGTCCGGCGCGTGGGTGACCTCGGGGAGGCCGAACTGGACCGCATCCGCCGCGCCGCCGACGCCTGGCGCGGCACGGACACCGAGCGCGGCTTCTCCATGGCCCTCGGCCGGGTCGGCGACCCGGCGGACGGCGACTGCCTGATCGCCACCGCGCACAAGGCGGACGACGACGCCGGCGGCCCCGGCTCACCGGGCGGGCACGGCGACCTCAAGGCGGTCCTGCACTTCGTGCCCTGGGGTGCCGACGGCGTCTCCCTCGACCTGATGCGCCGGGACCGCTCGGCCGACCCCGGCATGAACGAGATGCTGATCGTGGCCGCCCTCCAGGCCGCACCTGCCCTCGGCATCACGCGCGTCTCCCTCAACTTCGCGATGTTCCGGGCAGCCCTGGCCCGGGGCGAGCGGATCGGCGCCGGCCCGGTGCTGCGCGCCTGGCGGGGGCTGCTGGTCTTCCTCTCCCGGTGGTTCCAGATCGAGTCCCTGTACAAGTTCAACGCCAAGTTCCGGCCCCGCTGGGAGCCCCGGTTCGTGGTGTACCGGGCCCCGGGCGACCTGCCCCGCATCGGCGTCGCCGCCCTCCAGGCGGAAGGTTTCGTCAACCTCTCCCTGCCCCTGCCGCGCGCCCTGCGCCGCCGCAGACCCGCCCCGCTCCCCTGCGTCCACCGGACGCCCGAGCACACCCCGGCCACCGCGGACACCGCCGTCCGCGCCGCCTGACCGGCCGACGGTCCCGCCACCCCCGCCCCGGGGCGGCGCCCCTTCCGGCCGGCCACCGCTCCCGCCCGGGCGCACCGCACCCCGCCCGGGCGCGCACCGCTCCCCCGCCGCGCGCCCGGTCCGGGCCCGGGCGGAAGCCGTCCCGCCGCACGGTTTCCGCCCGGGCCACACCCTCCCCGCGCTCTCCCGGGCCCCCGCCCTGGGCCTACGCTGACCATATGAGCAATCGCAGCGGACGCCCTCACGTCGCGGGACTTCCACACTGGGACCGCTGTGCGGTCATGGGAGTCGTCAACGTGACGCCCGACTCCTTCTCCGACGGCGGCCGCTGGTTCGACACGAGTACCGCCGTCAAGCACGGCCTCGACCTGGTCGCCCAGGGTGCCGACCTCATCGACGTCGGCGGCGAGTCCACCCGCCCCGGTGCCACCCGGGTCGACGAGGCCGAGGAACTGCGGCGGGTCATCCCCGTGGTCCGCGGTCTCGCCTCGGAGGGCGTCACGATCTCCGTCGACACCATGCGCGCCTCCGTCGCCGAGCGGTCGCTCGCCGCCGGGGCCGCCCTCGTCAACGACGTCAGCGGCGGGCTCGCCGACCCGGCCATGATCCCCGTGGTCGCCGACTCCGGCGCGCCCTTCGTGGTGATGCACTGGCGCGGCCTGCTGGAGGGCGCCAACGTGCGCGGCACCTACGACGACGTGGTCACCGAGGTCGTCGACGAACTGCGGGCGCGCGTCGCGGCCGTCCTGGAGGGCGGGATCGCCGCCGACCGCGTGATCGTCGACCCGGGCCTCGGCTTCTCCAAGGGCGCCGACCACGACCTGGCCCTGCTGGCCCACCTGGACCGCGTCCTCGCCCTCGGGCACCCGCTGCTCGTCGCCGCGTCCCGCAAGCGGTTCCTCGGCCACGTCCTCGCCGGACCCGACGGCGCGCCACCGCCCGCCCGGGAGCGCGACGCGGCCACCGCCGCCGTCTCCGCCCTCGCCGCGCAGGCCGGCGCCTGGGCGGTCCGCGTCCACGAGGTGCGCGCCACCGCCGACGCCGTGCGCGTCGCCCACGCCGTCGCCCGGGCACACACCCCCGACGCCGCCCCGTCCGGCGCGCACGGCGCAGAAGGCACCCGGTGAGCGCACCCCACACCGACGTCGAGCAGGTGGAGGCCGCCAACACCGCCTACTACGAGGCGGTCGAGCGGGGCGACTTCGAAGCGGTGGCCTCGCTCTGGCTCACCCCGGCCGACCTCGGCGTCGACGAGAGCTACCACGATCCCGCCGACAGCGGCGTCGTCTCCTGCGTGCACCCCGGCTGGCCGGTGCTCACCGGACGCGCCGAGGTCCTGCGCTCCTACGCCCTGATCATGGCGAACACCGACTACATCCAGTTCTTCCTCACCGACGTGCACGTCTCCGTCACCGGCGACACCGCCGTGGTGACCTGCACCGAGAACATCCTCAGCGGCGGCCCCGCGCCCGCCGCGGGGGAGGAACTGGGCCCGCTCGTCGGCCAGCTCGTCGTCGCCTCGAACGTCTTCCGGCGCACCCCGGCCGGGTGGAAGATCTGGGCGCACCACGCCTCCCCGGTGCTCGCCGAGGCCGAGGACGACGACGAGGGCGAGGGCGACGACACCCCCGCGTGAGCGAGCCCCCGCCCCGCGTACGGGCCGCCGCCGCCCCGCCTGAACCGGCCACCGTCCGACGCCCGGGCGCGCCACGCCGACCGGACGCCCGGCGAGCACGGCCGGGCACGGGCAGGGCACGGCCGGGCACGGGCAGGGCACGGCCGGGCACGGGCAGGGCGGGCACCGGTGCGGGGCACGGGCATGGGCATGGGCATGAGCATGGGCGTGGGCGTGGGCCTGGGCGTGGGCATGACAGAACACGACCACGGCCGGGCACGTGGCGGGAATCACGACGGTGCGACGACGACGGCCCGCGACCCGTGAGGCCGGGCCCTCCGCTGGGCAGACGGTGGGTGAACCTTCCGCGCACCCGGCGGGGAGCGCCCCCGGCCGCCGGGGCCGGCCCGGGTCCGCGGGTAGATTCGACCGAGGCCGGCGTGCCGTCCGCACGCGACACCACCGGCCGGACCGACGACTGCAGGAGTGATTCGCGTGGATCGTGTCGCGCTGCGCGGCCTGAGGGCCCGTGGGCACCACGGTGTGTTCCCCGAGGAACGCGAGCAGGGCCAGACCTTCGTCGTGGACCTCGTCCTCGGGCTGGACACCCGGCCGGCCGCGGCCGACGACGACCTGACGAAGACCGTGCACTACGGCGTCGTGGCGGAGGAGGTCGTGGCCGTCGTCCGGGGCGAGCCCGTCGACCTCGTCGAGACCCTCGCCGAGCGGATCGCCCAGGTCTGCCTGAAGCACGAGGTGGTACGGGAGGTCGAGGTCTGCGTCCACAAGCCGGAAGCGCCGATCACCGTGCCCTTCGACGACGTGACCGTCACCATCAACCGGAGCCGCGCATGACCAGGCCGTCCAGCACGGGCCACACCGACCCGACCGTCCAGCCCGTCCCGGCCTCCGTGGTCGAACGGGTCGACGCCGCCGACACCACCCTGCAGAACCCGAAGCAGGCCGTCGTGTCCCTCGGCGCCAACCTGGGCAACCGCCTGGAGACCCTCCAGGGCGCCGTCGACGCGCTGGAGGACACCCCCGGCATCCGGGTCAAGGCCGTCTCCCCGGTGTACGAGACGCAGCCGTGGGGCGTCGAGCCGGGCAGCCAGCCCGCCTACTTCAACGCGGTCGTCGTCCTGCGGACCACGCTGCCGCCGTCCTCGCTGCTGGAGCGGGCGCACGCCGTCGAGGAGGCCTTCCACCGGGTCCGCGACGAGCGCTGGGGCCCGCGCACCCTGGACGTCGACATCGTCGCCTACGCGGACCGGCTCTCCGACGACCCGGTGCTCACCCTGCCCCACCCGCGGGCCCACGAGCGCGCCTTCGTCCTCGCCCCCTGGCACGACGTCGACCCCCACGCGGAGCTTCCCGGGCGCGGCCCGGTGACGGCCCTGCTCGACGCGGTCACCCGCGAGGGCGTGACACCGCGCCCGGACCTGGAACTCCGGCTGCCCGAGTAGCCGTTAAGGTCGACAGGACCCGTTCCGGGGCCACCACCGGGCACATCGAAGGGACACCGTGAGAGAGCTGCGCATCAGGGTGCTGGCCGGCGTGTTCGTCGTCGCCGGCATCCTGTCCTGGGCGGGCGCCCGCCTGTGGAACTCCTTCGGGACCCTGCCGAGCGTGCCGGTGGCCGCCCCCATCGTCCTGGCCCTGATCGCCGTGGTCCTCGCGGCCACGGCGCTCTCGCTCCGGTCCCGCCTGATCGCCCAGCGCGAGCGCCGTCCCGAGGCCAAGGGCGTCGACCCGATGATGGCGGCCCGGGCCGTCGTGTTCGGCCAGGCCAGCGCCCTGGTCGCCGCGCTCGTCGCGGGGATGTACGGGGGGACGGGCGTCTTCCTGCTGGAGTACCTCGACGTCCCGGCCCGCCGGGACCAGGCCATCTACGCCGGGGCCTCGGTCCTGGCGGGCATCGGCGTGATAGCGGCCGCCCTCTTCCTGGAGCGCGTCTGCAAGCTGCCGGAGGACGACGAGGACAACGGCGGCGGCCCGGGAGCCGCCCCGGCCGCCTGACCCGCGCCGCAGGGGCCCCGGCCAACGGGCGCCCCGCGCCGCCGGGCCGTGCGTCCCGCTCCGGCGTCACGGAACGGGACGGGACACCGCCGCAGAGCGGAACGGCGTCACGGAACGCGACGGGACCGCGTCACGCAACGGGACGACAGCACGGAACGGCGTGACGCAACGGGACAGGAAGCCTCAGCCCGGCCCGGCCCGCCCCACGCGGTACGCGCGGGCCCCCGCCCCACGCGATACGCGCCGACCCGGCCGGTGGTGCTGCGCCGGCACCCCGTAGCGGTCCGGGCGGCGCGGAGCCTGCCGTCGCGGCCGGCAGCGCGTGCGCCGTCCGGCTCCACGGGGCCTGCGTCAGCGCGCCATGATCAGGCTCATCGCCTCGTTACGGGTGGCGGGATCACGCAGCTGCCCCCGCACGGCCGAGGTGATGGTCTTCGCCCCCGGCTTCCGCACGCCCCGCATCGACATGCACATGTGCTCGCACTCGACGACGACGATCACTCCACGCGGCTCCAGGATCTCCATCAGGGAGTCGGCGACCTGGGTGGTGAGTCGTTCCTGCACCTGCGGGCGCCGTGCGTAGACGTCCACGAGACGGGCCAGCTTCGACAGGCCCGTGATCTTGCCGTCGACCGACGGGATGTAACCGACGTGGGCGACACCGACGAACGGCACCAGGTGGTGTTCGCAGCTGCTGAGCACCTCGATGTCCTTGACCAGCACCATCTCGTCGTGACCGAGGTCGAAGGTGGTCGTCAGCACGTCCTCGGGCTTCTGCCGCAGCCCCGCGAATATCTCCTTGTAGGACCGCGCCACCCGTGCCGGGGTCTCTCGCAGCCCCTCCCGGTCGGGGTCCTCGCCGACCGCGATCAACAGCTCGCGGATCGCGTTCTCGGCTCGCTTCTCGTCGAACTCGCCGATCGGGGCCTCGGTGCCCAGCGTCACGGGGTCGGTCATGGAGTGCCTCGTTCCTGTGCTTGCACGCGCGCCCGGCACGCGTCTCAACTGCGGGTACGCACAACACCGCGCCCCCCAGGCTAGAACCTGGGGGGCGCGGCATCCATTCCGGGCCCGGCGGGGAGCCGCCGGGGAGCGGGTCAGCTCTCGGGGCGTTCCTCGGGGGTCCGCTCCTGCGCCGGGGCGGGCTCCGCCACGGTGCTCTTGGCGGTCGAGATGGCCGGCGTCACGCCGTTCGCGCCGTTCGTCAGGGCCAGCTCCTTGGGGGAGAGGACCGGCGGACGGGTGGACGGCGTACGGCGGGAGGAACCGGTCCAGGCGGGCCGGGGCGGGCGCTTGACGATGGGGGCGAAGATCTCGGCGATCTCCTCCTTGCCCAGCGTCTCCCGCTCCAGCAGGGCCAGCACCAGGTTGTCGAGGACGTCGCGGTTCTCGACCAGGATCTCCCAGGCCTCGTTGTGCGCGGCCTCGATGAGCTTCTTGACCTCTTCGTCGACCAGCGCGGCGACCTCTTCCGAGTAGTCGCGCTGGTGATTCATCTCACGCCCGAGGAAGGGCTCGGTGTTGTCGCCGCCGAACTTGATCGCACCCAGGCGCTCGGTCATGCCGTACTGCGTGACCATCGCGCGGGCCAGACCGGTGGCCTTCTCGATGTCGTTGGCGGCACCCGTGGTCGGGTCGTGGAAGACGAGCTCCTCGGCCGCGCGGCCGCCCAGCATGTACGCCAGCTGGTCCAGCATCTCGTTGCGCGTGGTGGAGTACTTGTCCTCGTCCGGCAGCACCATCGTGTAGCCCAGCGCCCGGCCTCTGGAGAGGATGGTGATCTTGTGCACCGGGTCGGAGTTGGGTGAGGCCGCCGCGACCAGGGCGTGTCCGCCCTCGTGGTACGCGGTGATCTTCTTCTCCTTGTCCGACATGATCCGGGTCCGCTTCTGCGGGCCCGCGACCACCCGGTCGATCGCCTCGTCCAGCATGTGGTTGTCGATCAGCTTCTGATCGCTGCGGGCGGTCAGCAGCGCCGCCTCGTTGAGCACGTTCGCCAGGTCGGCGCCGGTCATGCCGGGGGTGCGGCGGGCCACGGCCGACAGGTCGACGTCCGGGGCGACCGGCTTGCCCTTTTGGTGGACCTTGAGGATCTCCAGACGGCCCTGCATGTCCGGGCGGTCGACCGCGATCTGCCGGTCGAAACGGCCGGGGCGCAGCAGCGCCGGGTCGAGGATGTCCGGGCGGTTCGTCGCGGCGATGAGGATCACGCCGCCCTTGACGTCGAAGCCGTCCATCTCGACGAGGAGCTGGTTCAGGGTCTGCTCGCGCTCGTCGTGCCCGCCGCCGAGGCCGGCGCCGCGGTGGCGGCCGACCGCGTCGATCTCGTCGACGAAGACGATCGCCGGCGCGTTGGCCTTGGCCTGCTCGAAGAGGTCACGGACCCGGGAGGCACCGACACCGACGAACATCTCGACGAAGTCGGAACCCGAGATCGAGTAGAAGGGGACGCCCGCCTCGCCCGCGACGGCCCGCGCGAGCAGGGTCTTGCCCGTACCGGGCGGGCCGTAGAGCAGGACGCCCTTGGGGATCTTGGCGCCGACGGCCTGGAACTTCGCCGGTTCCTGCAGGAACTCCTTGATCTCGTGGAGCTCCTCGACGGCCTCCTCGGAGCCCGCGACGTCGGAGAACGTCGTCTTCGGGGTGTCCTTGGTGATGAGCTTCGCCTTGGACTTGCCGAAGTTCATGACGCGGGAGCCGCCGCCCTGCATCTGATTCATCAGGAACAGGAAGACGACCACGATGAGGACGAAGGGCAGCAGCGACAGCAGAATGCTGACGAAGGGGTTCTGCTTCGACGGCGAGACCGTGTAGCCCTTCGGGATCTGCTTGTTCTGGAACTTGTCCTGCAGCGTGTTGGCGATGGTGACGCCCTGGTCACCGATGTAGCTCGCCTGGATCTTCGAGCTGCCCTTGATCTCGACGCCGTCCTTGAGCTCGGCCTTGATGGTCTGCTCGTCGCCCGTCGTCAGCTTGACCTGTTCGACCTTGTTCTCGTTGATCGCCTGGACGACCTGGCCCGTGTCCACCGTCTTGTAGCCGCCGGACGAACCGACGACCTGCATCAACACGACCACGGCAAGGACGGCCAGCACGATCCACATGACCGGCCCACGGAAGTATCGCTTCACGTCCATCCATACGGAGCGGTGCCGCCCCGTCCCTCCTGCCATAGTGAGTTTGATAAAGACTGTTCTTCGGACGGTACCCCAGCATTGTCCCCCGAAGCTGCGCGGGACGGCTGACAAACGCGTCTACGCATGCTCCAACGGCGCGGACACCGCCGGGGTTCCCGATCTTCTGTACGGCAACCCGCTCCGCGCGGTTCAGCCGCCGTAGACGTGGGGCGCGAGCGTACCGACGAACGGGAGGTTGCGGTACTTCTCGGCGTAGTCGAGGCCGTATCCGACGACGAATTCGTTGGGGATGTCGAATCCCACCCATTCGACGTCGATGGCGACCTTGGCGGCCTCGGGCTTGCGCAGCAGCGTGCACACCTTGAGGGAGGCGGGCTCGCGCGAACCGAGGTTGGAGATCAGCCAGGACAGCGTCAGCCCGGAGTCGATGATGTCCTCGACGATCAGGACGTGCTTGCCCTTGATGTCGGTGTCCAGGTCCTTCAGGATCCGCACCACGCCGGAGGACTGGGTGCCCGCCCCGTACGAGGACACGGCCATCCAGTCCATGGTGACGGGGGTGGACAGCGCCCGGGCGAGGTCGGCCATGACCATGACCGCGCCCTTGAGGACGCCGACGATCAACAGGTCCTTCCCCGCGTACTCCGCGTCGATCTTCGCCGCCAGTTCCGTCAGCTTGGCGTCGATCTCTTCCTTGCTGAGGAGCACCTTCTCGAGGTCGGCACCCATGTCTTTCGCGTCCACCCGCATCACTTTCGGTCGTCCCAGCGGCTGCTCCTCACCGTCGGCGGCGCTGCCGGGGGGAGGGATTCAGCCTTGCCGAATCACCAGTCTGCCACCCTGCCGGGTGGCGACGACCCGGCCGGGCAGGTTGATGGCTCCCTGGCCGCGCCAGCCGGTGATGAGCCGGTCGACCTCCTCGATGTGCCGCGCGAAGAGCGATCCGGCCGGCGCGCCCGCCTCGATCGCGGCCCGGCGCAGCACGCGGCGGCGCACGGCGGGCGGCAGGGCGTGCAGTCCGGCGCATTCCAGGCGGCCTTCGGGGTCCCGCACGCCGTCCTCGGCGCGGGAGGCCCAGGCGTCGAGGGCGTCGGCGTCGTCGCGGGAGAGCTGGGCCGTCCGGGCGAGGGCCTCGACGACGCCCTTGCCGAGTGCCTTCTCCAGCGCGGGCAGGCCCTCGTGGCGCAGCCGGGAGCGGGTGTAGGCGGGGTCGGCGTTGTGCGGGTCGTCCCAGACGGGCAGGGACTGGACCATGCAGGCCCGGCGGGCGGTCTGCCGGTCGAGCTGGAGGAAGGGGCGGCGGTAGCGGCCGTCGGCCCCCGAGACCGCGGCCATACCGGACAGGGAGCGGATGCCGGAGCCCCGGGCGAGGCCCAGCAGGACGGTCTCGGCCTGGTCGTCGCGGGTGTGGCCGAGCAGGACGGCGGCGGCGCCGTGCCGTTCGGCGGCGGCGTCGAGGGCGGCGTAGCGCGCGTCGCGGGCGGCGGCTTCGGGCCCGCCGTCGCGGCCGACGCGCACGGCGACCGACTCGGCGGGGTCGAGGCCGAGTTCGCGCATCCGGAGGACGACCTCGGCGGCGCGCCGGTCGGACCCGTCCTGCAGGCCGTGGTCGACGGTGATGCCGCCGGCGCGGACGCCGAGGCGGGGGGCTTCGAAGACGAGGGCGGAGGCGAGCGCCATGGAGTCGGCGCCGCCGGAGCAGGCCACCAGGACGAGGGGGGCGTCCGATGACGGGGACGCCGAGGGGGACGGGGACGGCGGGGGTGCCGAGGAGGAAGAGGAAGGGGAGGGAAGCGAGGAAGACGAGGAGGCCGAGGAAGACGAGGAGGCCGAGGAGGGGGCGTGCGCGGGCGCGTGCGCGGGTCGGCCGGACGCGCGGCCGTGCTCGGCGAGGACGTCGTTCAGGACGCGGCGGACCGCCAGGCGTATCGCCGCGACCGCAGGATGGGGACCCATGTCCGGTTCCCTTCAGGAAGGTTCGGGGGTGACCCCCGAGATCGGTCACTCAGAGTGTGTAGATGGTGACAGAACCGGGGCGTTCCCCGAGCATTGCACGCCTACGCATGACAGACGGTCCCTCGGACGGGTGATTGGACCGGCGTCCCCCTGCCGTCACCGTCGCCCCCGGTCGAACGGAACTCAGGCTTCCGGCTTGCGGTGCACCCGGGCGATCCAGTCCGCCGGGGCGGCGATCTCCGCTTTGGTCGGCAGGGTGTTGGGCGAGGTCCACACGTGGTTGAAGCCGTCCATGCCCACCTCCTCGACGACGGCGCGCACGAACCGCTCGCCGTCGCGGTACTGACGCAGCTTGGCGTCCAGGCCGAGCAGCTTGCGCAGCGCCAGGTCCAGGCGCGAGGCACCCTTGGCACGGCGCTGCTGGAACTTCTCCCGGATCTCCGCGACGCTCGGCACGACGTCGGGTCCGACGCCGTCCATCACGAAGTCGGCGTGCCCCTCCAGCAGGGACATCACCGCGGTGAGGCGCCCGAGGATCTCGCGCTGGGCCGGCGTCTGCACGATCTCGACCAGGGAGCGCCCGCCGTCGTCCTCCTCGCCCTCGGGCCGGCCGCCGACGAGGGTCTGGGCCGCGTCGCGCAGGCGCTCCAGCACGGTCATGGGGTCGACGTCGGTCTCCCCCAGGAACGACTGGATCTCGCCCTCCAGGTGGTCGCGCAGCCAGGGCACGGCGGTGAACTGGGTGCGGTGGGTCTCCTCGTGCAGGCACACCCAGAGGCGGAAGTCGTGCGGATCCACGTCGAGTTCGCGCTCCACGTGGACGACGTTGGGCGCGACGAGCAGCAGCCTGCCGCCGCCGTTCTCACCCGCCGGGAGGTCGCGGGAGGCGGGGGCGAAGGTCTCGTACTGGCCGAGGACGCGGGAGGCGAGGAACGACAGCAGCACGCCCAGCTCGACCCCGGTGACCTTGCCGCCGACGGCACCGAGCACCGCGTTGCCCGGGCTGGAGCCGCGCCGCTCCTCCATCTTGTCCAGGAGGGGCTTGAGCAGTTCGCGGAAGCCCGCCACGTTGGCCCGGACCCAGCCGGGCCGGTCGACGACGAGGACGGGGGTGTCGTGGGTCTCCTCCGTGCCGAGCCGGGTGAAGCCCCGGACGTGTTCCTCGGAGGACTTCGCGTGCCGGCGCAGCTCGGCGACGACGGCCCGGGCCTCGTCGCGGCTCACGTCGGGACCGGGCCGCATGAGCCTGGTCGCCGTCGCGACCGCGAGATTCCAGTCGACCATCCCGGAAGAGGCAGCACCACCGATGCTCGTCATGCGTCAACGGTACGTGAGGGGCGTCACGGACGGCAGGGCGGCGGGTCGGCGGGACGGCCGCCGCCGGGCGGACGAAGGGCGGGCGAAGGTCGGGCTAAGGGCGCGTGGCGGTCACCGGCAGCCGCAGGACGCCAGCACCGTGGCCGCCTTGTCGAGGGCCTCCTCGGCCGCGGCCTGGCCGGTGGTGCCGTCGGCCAGGAAGGCGAAGGCCAGCAGCCGCCCGTCGCGGTCCACGACGGTGCCCGCCAGCGCGTTCACGCCGGTCAGGGTGCCCGTCTTGGCGCGGACGACGCCGGCCGCACCGTCGGCGTAGCGGCTGGAGAGGGTGCCGGTGAAACCGGCCACGGGCAGCCCGGTGAGGGCGGGGCGCAGGTCGGGGTGGGCGGGGTCGCCCGCCTTCACCAGCAGGGCGGTCAGCAGGTCGGCGGTGAGCCGGTTGCGGCGGTCGAGTCCGCTGCCGTCCTTGATGGCGGCGCCCTTCACCGGCAGGCCCAGTTCCTTCAGCTGCGCGGTGATGGCCGCGCCGGCGCCCGCGAAGTCGGCGGGGCGGCCGGCGGCGATCGCGGTGTGGCGGGCGAGGGCCTCGGCGATGTCGTTGTCGCTCCGCGTCAGCATGCGCTCGACCAGGACGGACAGCGGGGGCGAGGAGACGGTGGCGAGGGTGGTGGCCCGGGTCGTCGCCTTCGAGGGGCCGGGCGGTGAGGCCTTGACGCCGTGGTCCGCGAGAAAGCCGCCGAACGTCCGCGCGGCGTCCGGGGCCGGGTCCGGGACGCGGCGCACCGGGCCGCTGGTGGAGTCGTCGGTGCGGGCCTCGTCGGCCATCAGCGGGGTCACCTCGGCGAGGTTGCCGTTGACGCCGATCGGGTGCCGCCCGGATCCGCGGTACAGGGTGGTGTCGTAGGAGAGGGTCACCTCGCGCACGCCGCGCTTGGCGAGGGCGGCGGCGGTGCGGGCGGCGAGGTCGCGCAGGCTCGCCGACCCCTTGGCGTCCTTGCGCGCGGTGAGGGTGGGGTCGCCGCCGCCGACCAGGACGACCTCTTTCGTGTCGGGTTCGTAGGCGGCGCGGGTGGTGAGGCGGTGGTCGGCGCCGAGCGCGGAGAGCGCGGCGACCGCGGTGGCGATCTTGGTCGTGGAGGCGGGTGTCAGGGCGTCGCCGGCGGCGGTGCCGTACAGGCGCTTGCCGGTGGCGGCGTCGACGACGGAGGCCGACTGCCGCCCGAGGACGGGGGACCGGAGGATCGGGTCGAGGAGGGCGGTCAGCGCCTTCCCGGTGGGCGCCGGGCGTCCGGTGGTGGCGGTGCCGCCGAGACCGGCGAGCACGGAGGCGGCACCGGGCGGCGCGTCGGGCCCGCGGGGCGGGGTGCCTGCGTTGCCGCGCGGGGCACCGTGATCTGTGCCACGCGCGGCTTCCAGGGCCACGGCCCGGTCCCGCTCCGCCGTACGCTGACCGGTGGAGTCCCAGGGACCGGCGGCGGTCACCACCCCGGCGGCCAGCGCCAGACCGGCGGTGGCGGCGGTCGCGGTGAACTGCCAGGTCTTCGGCCGGTTGACCCGTGTGACCTGCGGTGATTCCGGCCGGTCCGAGCGCGCCAGGCGTGATGTGGCGGCGGCGACGGCACGCGTGAGACGCGGTCGTACGGCGGCCGTCGCCCGTGCCGCCCGCGGTCGTACGGCGTCCGCGATCCGCACGACGTGCGGTCTCGCGGCCCGCCAAGGCCTCAGCTCTGGCACGACCACCAGCCCCTTTCGCGATCACACACCTGCGTGAGGGACACTTAACCACCAGAACTATGTGTTGATCATGGAGGAGCCACCGGTGGAGTTCGACGTCACGATCGAGATCCCGAAGGGTTCGCGGAACAAGTACGAGGTGGACCACGAGACGGGTCGGATCCGCCTGGACCGTCGACTCTTCACCTCGACCGCCTACCCGACCGACTACGGTTTCGTCGAGAACACCCTCGGCGAGGACGGCGACCCGCTGGACGCGCTGGTCATCCTGGACGAGCCGACGTTCCCGGGCTGCCTGATCCGCTGCCGCGCGATCGGCATGTTCCGGATGACGGACGAGGCGGGCGGCGACGACAAGCTGCTGTGCGTGCCGTCGACGGACCCGCGGGTGGAGCACCTGCGCGACATCCACCACGTCTCCGAATTCGACCGCCTGGAGATCCAGCACTTCTTCGAGGTCTACAAGGACCTGGAGCCCGGCAAGTCGGTCGAGGGGGCCAACTGGGTGGGCCGCGTCGACGCCGAGGCCGAGATCGAGCGGTCCTACAAGCGCTTCGAGGAGCAGGGCGGCCACTGAGTCCGCCCCACCCCTCCGACGGGCCGCACGCGCACGCGTGCGGCCCGTCGTGCTTCTCGGTGCGCATACTGAGGATCTACGGGGCAGGCTGAGGGACGGTGTCGTACAGGGAGCGCTGCACAGGTGAGGGACGCGGAGGACCGCAAACCGCAGTCGGACGAGGCGAGGAGTGGATTCGTCCCTCCCGCCGGGCGGGGGGTGCCGGCCGAACCGGAGTCGTCGACGACCTCCGAGTTCGCCCTCCCCGAGGGGCTGGCGGTCCCGAAGGCCGGCCGGACCGGGACCGAGTCGGAGACCACCTCCGAGTTCGCCCTGCCGTCCGGTCTGGACGTGACGCCGCAGCCGCCGCCGGACACCGAGGGGTCGGCGTTCAACCCGCCGAGCACCTACCAGGCCCGGCAGGCGCCGCCGGCCTTCACCCCGCCCGCCGGGATCCCGTCCGTCCGCCTCACCACGGACGTCCCCTGGCAGGACCGGATGCGCACCATGCTGCGCATGCCGGTGACCGAGCGTCCGGCCCCCGAGACCGCGCAGCGGCACGACGACGAGACCGGCCCGGCCGTGCCGCGCGTGCTCGACCTGACCCTGCGGATCGGGGAACTGCTGCTCGCCGGCGGTGAGGGCGCCGAGGACGTGGAGGCGGCGATGTTCGCCGTGTGCCGCTCCTACGGCCTGGACCGCTGCGAGCCGAACGTCACCTTCACGCTGTTGTCGATCTCCCACCAGCCGTCCCTGGTGGACGACCCGGTGACCGCCTCCCGCACGGTGCGCCGCCGGGGCACCGACTACACCCGGCTGGCCGCCGTCTACCAGCTGGTGGACGACCTCAGCGACGACGAGACGCACGTGTCGCTGGAGGAGGCCTACCGGCGGCTGGCGGAGATCCGACGCAACCGGCACCCCTACCCCGGCTGGGCCCTGACCGGGGCGAGCGGGCTGCTCGCGGGCTCCGCGTCGGTGCTCGTCGGCGGTGGGCTTCCGGTGTTCGTGGCCGCCGCCATCGGCGCGATGCTCGGCGACCGGCTGGCCTGGCTGTGCGCGGGGCGCGGGCTGCCGGAGTTCTACCAGTTCACCGTGGCCGCGATGCCCCCGGCCGCGATCGGGGTCGCGCTCACGCTCGCCCACGCGAACCTCAAGGCGTCCGCGGTGATCACCGGTGGGCTGTTCGCGCTGCTGCCCGGACGGGCGCTGGTGGCCGGCGTGCAGGACGGCCTGACCGGCTTCTACATCACGGCCTCCGCCCGGCTCCTGGAGGTCCTGTACTTCTTCGTCGGCATCGTCGCCGGGGTGCTGGTGGTGCTGTACTTCGGCGTCCAGCTGGGCGCCGAGCTGAATCCGGACGCGGCCCTGGGCCAGGAGGAACGGCCGCTGATCCAGATCGCCGCGTCGATGATGCTGTCGCTGGCCTTCGCCGTGCTGCTCCAGCAGGAGCGGGCGACGGTGCTGATGGTGACCCTCAACGGCGGGGTGGCCTGGGTGGTGTACGGCGCGATGCACTACGCGGGCGACATCTCCCCGGTGGCGTCCACGGCCGTGGCGGCGGGGGTGGTGGGGCTGTTCGGGCAGTTGCTGTCCCGGTACCGGTTCGCCTCCGCGCTGCCCTACACCACGGCGGCGATCGGCCCCCTGCTGCCCGGTTCCGCGACCTACTTCGGTCTGCTGAACATCGCGCAGAACGAGGTCGACACCGGGCTGGCGTACCTGACCAAGGCGGTGGCGCTCGCCATGGCCATCGCCATCGGGGTGAACCTCGGTGCCGAGATCTCCCGGATCACCCTGAAGATCGGCTCGGCCGAGAAGCGCCGTGCGGCGAAGCGGACGCGGGGTTTCTGACCCGGAACCCCGTGCCCGCGTCCCGTCACGGCCTCAGTAGCCCTGGTTGTACGGCTGCTGCGGGCGCTGTCCGTCGCCCGGCCAGGGCGCCTGGCCCGGGTGGCCCTGCGGCGGGTACGGCCCGTTGCCGTAGGGCTGCTGCGGCTGCTGCGGCTGCCGGCCGGGTCCGCCGCCGTTGCCGTGGGGCGGCTGGTTCCCGTAGGGGCCACCGCCGTACGGGTACGGGTCGCCGTGGGCCGGGCTCCCCTGGGCCGGGCCGCCGTACGGCTGGGGGGCGGCCTGCTGGGGACGCGGGGCCTGCGGGGCCATCGGGGCGGGGCCGCGGTCGTCGGGGGCGATGCGGCGCAGCTGGGTGGTCGCGTCGTCCATGAGCGGAGCGTGGGGCTGCTGCGGGGCGGCCGGGACGTCCTCGGCCTCGCCGCGCTTCTTCTTGGCCCGCTCGCGCAGGTACTCGATGATGATCGGGAGCACGGAGAGGAAGACGATCAGGAGGAGGATCGTCTCCAGGTTCTCCTTGATCAGGCCGATCTGGCCCAGCCAGTAGCCCGCCACGGTGACGCCGCATCCCCAGGCGATGCCGCCGACGATGTTGTACGTCAGGAAGGTGCGGTACCGCATGCGGCCGGCGCCGGCCACGATCGGGGCGAAGGTCCGCACGATCGGCACGAAGCGGGCCAGCACGATCGCCTTGGGGCCGTACTTCTCCATGAAGTCGTGTGCCTTCTCCAGGTTCTCCTGTTTGAAGAGCTTGGAGTTGGGGCGGTTGAACAGCTTCGGGCCGAAGGTCTTGCCGATCATGTAGCCGACCTGGTCACCGATGACCGCGGCCAGCACGATCAGGACGCAGACGAGCCACAGCGGCTGACTGATGTAGGTGCCCTCGGCTACGAAGAGGCCCGCCGTGAACAGCAGGGAGTCACCGGGCAGGAAGGCGAAGAGACCGGACTCGGCGAAGACGATCAGCAGGATGCCGGGCAGGCTGAACGTGCTGATCAGGTAGTCCGGGCTCAGCCACTCGGGGCCGAGCGCAAGGGTCGTCACGGGGCTGGGGCTCCTGGCTTATGGGATGAGGGGGCCGGGCGGCGCGCCCAAAGTACCAACGTTGTCTCAACGCGGGCGCCCTGCCCCGGGTTCCAGGAGCCCTCCCGCCCGTCCGACCCCGGGGCGTGCGGGACTTCCGCACGCCTGCCCGGCCGTGCCCGGGGCGGGTTCCGGCGCCCGGACCCGGGCCCCCCGGGAGAGATGCCGGGAAGCCGTTCGCCGGGCCCCGGAATCCGACCGCCGGCCCCCTCGGCCGGACCCGCCGCCCCGGCCCCGGCCCCCGCACCCCGTGTGTCCGCGCCAGGGCGTCCCGTGCGCCCGCGCCCCGCGGTCAGGAGTGCCGGACGGCGTTGGCGAGGATGGCGTCCCGCTCGTAGGCGGCGAGGCCGGGCCGCGCCTGGTCGATGGAGCGCGTGAACCGCTCGTCCGAGACGTACATCTCGCCGATGCAGGCGTGCATCTCGTGGTCGCAGTCGTAGTGGTTGCGCGACATCCACCGGCGGTGGTCCTCGGCCACGTCCATCGCGGCCTCGGAGTCCGCCGGTTCACCGGCCTCCATCAGAGCGACGAAGCGCCGGGTGAGCTCGTCGCCCTCGCGCTGGATGCGCTGCCAGTCCTCCTTGGTGTAGGACGCGGCCCGCTCCTTGGACTGGCGGTAGGCGTCGGTGGTGCCCCAGCGCTCGCGCACCTCCTCCTCGTACTGCTCCGGGTCGTGCTCCCCGAAGACCTCGAACTTCTCCTCCGGCGTCAGGTTGATGCCCATGCTGCGTGCCTCCATGGCGTGCTCCACGGCCGCCGCCATCTTCTGCAGCCTCTCGATCCGGGCGGTCAGCAGGTCGTGCTGACGGCGCAGGTGCGCGCGCGGGTCCGCGTCCGGGTCGTCGAGCAGGGTGGCGACCTCGTCGAGCGGGAAGCCCAGCTCCCGGTAGAACAGGATCTGCTGCAGCCGGTCGAGGTCGGCGTCGCTGTAGCGCCGGTGGCCCGCGTGGCTGCGCTCGCTCGGGGCGAGCAGGCCGATCTCGTCGTAGTGGTGCAGCGTGCGCACCGTGACTCCGGCGAATCCGGCGACCTGTCCCACGGAGTAGCTCACTTCCGCTCCCTTCTCGGTACGCACTCCACCCTGGGCCCTCACGTCACGTGAGGTGCAAGCCGGTACGTCCCCGCCTCACTGCCGACCGTTTCAGCACGTTTTGCCGCTTTCGCCCGTCTATCGTGTGCGCGTGGCCCAGGACAGCGCCCCCCGCACCCCCTCCACCGCCCCGGCGACGCCCGCACGCGCCCTGCTGCCGTCCGTCCTCCCGGCGCTGCTGGTCGGTGTGACGGCCAGTCTGCTCCTGGTCGGGGTCGACACCGGCGCCGAGGAACTCCAGGACGTGCTGTGGCGGACGGTGCCCGACGCGCTCGGCGTCGGACGGTACTCCGTGCTGTGGATGTCCGTCATGCTCGTCTCCACCGGCGTCGCCGTGGGCCTGGTGGTGTGGAAGGCCCCCGGTCACGCGGGCCCCGACCCCGCCACCACCGGACTCGACGCCCCCGTCCTGCCGCCGGCCGCCCTGCCGGGACTGCTGCTCGCGACCGCCCTGATGCTGGCGGGCGGCCCGAGCCTGGGCCCCGAGAACCCGATCATCGCTGTGAACGTCTCCCTGGCCGTCTGGGCCGGTGTGCGGGCGTTCCCGAGGGCACCGGAACGAAGCTGGGCGGCGCTGGCCGAGGCGGCGACGATCGGGGCGCTGTTCGGCACGCCGGTGGCCGCCGCGCTGATCATCTCCGAGGCACTGGCCGGGCAGCGGCTCAAGGGGCAGCTCTGGGACGGCGTCTTCGCACCGCTGACCGCGGCGGGCGCCGGCGCGCTCACCGTCACCCTGGTCTCCCGGCCCAACTTCGACCTGCACCTGCCGTCGTTCGGCCATCCGGGGTGGCCCGACCTGCTCGCGGCCCTCGTCATCGCCCCGGTGGCCGCGCTGCTCGGCATGGCCGCGGTGCGGGCCTTCCCGTACGTCCACCGCGCCTTCGGAAAACTGCGGCACCCGATGCTGATGCTGCCCGCGGGCGGTGTCGTCCTGGCCGCCCTGGCGGCGGTGGGCGGCCATCTGACGCTGTTCAAGGGACTGCACGAGATCGCGGAGCTGGCGGGCGACCCCGACGGCTGGACTGCCGGCGAGTTCGCCGTCATGGCGGTGGTGAAGCTGGCGGCCCTGTTGGTGGCCGCGTCCTGCGGTTTCCGGGGCGGGCGGATCTTCCCGGCGGTGTTCGTCGGCACCGCGCTCGGACTGTGCGCGCACGCCCTGGTGTCCGCCGTCCACCCGGCGGTGGGGGTCTCGGCAGCGGTCCTGGGCCTGCTGCTGGCCATCACCCGGCAGGGCTGGGTGAGCCTGTTCGTCGCCGCCGTCCTGGTCGCCTCACCGGGGATCCTCGCACTGCTGTGCATCGCCTCGCTGCCGGCCTGGCTGCTGGTGACGGGCCGTCCGCAGATGCAGCTCCGGCCGGACGGGACGGCGGTGCGGTGACCGTGCCCGTGGGTGCGAGCCGCATCGCGGGCGCGAGCCGCGGCCGGGACGTGGCCGGGCCCGTCCGGTGGCGGCCCCGTCCCCCCTGTCATTTCTCGTCCCCCTGTCCTTTCTCATCCCTTCTCGTCGCTTCTCGTCGCTTCTCATCCTTTCTCGCCCCTTCTCGTCGCTTCTCCTTCTTTCTCGTCCCCGTAGGCCCCACGCCCCGGAGGTGTTCATGCCGCTCCACGACCACCCGCAGCACGACGACCGCCCCCTGTCCGTCAACCCGTTCCTGGGGCCGGCGAACCCGGTGGGCGACATGACCCAGGCGCCGCCCAAGCACCGGCTGCCCGAGACCCCCATGGCCCCCAAGACGGCGTACCAGCTCGTGCACGACGAGCTGATGCTGGACGGCAACGCGCGGCTCAACCTGGCCACCTTCGTCACCACCTGGATGGAGCCCGAGGCCGGGCTGCTGATGGCGGAGTGCCGGGACAAGAACATGATCGACAAGGACGAGTACCCGCGCACCGCCGAGCTGGAACGGCGCTGTGTGTCGATGCTCGCCGACCTGTGGAACGCGCCCGATCCCTCGGCGGCCGTGGGCTGTTCGACGACCGGGTCGAGCGAGGCGTGCATGCTCGCGGGGATGGCCATGAAGCGCCGCTGGGCCCGGCGCAACACCGACCGCTACCCCTCCCGCGAGGCCCGCCCGAACCTCGTCATGGGCGTCAACGTCCAGGTCTGCTGGGAGAAGTTCTGCACGTTCTGGGAGGTGGAGGCCCGTCAGGTGCCCATGGAGGGCGACCGCTTCCACCTGGACCCGCAGGCGGCGGCCGAGCTGTGCGACGAGAACACCATCGGCGTCGTCGGCGTCATGGGATCCACCTTCGACGGGTCCTACGAGCCGATCGCGGACCTGTGCGCGGCGCTGGACGGCCTCCAGGAGCGCACCGGCCTGGACATCCCGGTGCACGTCGACGGGGCGTCCGGGGGGATGGTAGCGCCGTTCGTCGACGAGGACCTGGTGTGGGACTTCCGCCTGCCGCGCGTGGCGTCGATCAACACCTCCGGGCACAAGTACGGGCTGGTCTACCCCGGCGTCGGCTGGGCGCTGTGGAGGGACGCGGACGCCCTGCCGGAGGAGCTGGTGTTCCGGGTGAACTACCTGGGCGGCGACATGCCGACCTTCGCCCTGAACTTCTCCCGGCCCGGCGCCCAGGTCGTCGCGCAGTACTACACGTTCCTGCGGCTCGGCCGGAACGGCTACCGCGCGGTGCAGCAGGCCGCGCGGGACGTGGCCACGCGGCTCGCCGGGCGGATCGAGGCGTTCGGCGACTTCCGGCTGCTCACCCGGGGCGACGAGCTGCCCGTCTTCGCGTTCACCACCGCGCCGGACGTCACGGCGTTCGACGTCTTCGACGTGTCCCGGCGGATGCGGGAGAACGGTTGGCTGGTGCCCGCGTACACCTTCCCGGCGAACCGCCAGGACCTGTCGGTGCTGCGGGTGGTGTGCCGCAACGGCTTCTCCGAGGACCTCGCCGACCTGTTCGCCGACGATCTCGACCGACTGCTCCCGCAGTTGCGCCGGCAGCCGCAGCCCCTGGTGCAGGACAAGAACGAGGCCACCGGGTTCCACCACTAGAGGCGGTGCCGTCACATGCCCGTCGTCCGACCGAACGGCGGACGGGAAGGTGACGGCAGGACCCGGAACGGCCTGTCAGGCGGATCCTGCCGGACAGGCCCTGGCCGAGACGGGGCCGGAGGACCGTGCCGGACAGGCCGTGGCCGAGACGGGGCCGGAGGCCGGGGACCTGCCCGGCCTTCTCCTGCCCGGCCGCCTCCTGCCCGGGCGCCCCTCCCCGGGCAGGACGGCGAGGACCGCCACCCCCACGACAGCGCCCGTCAGCGGCTGAGCCGCGTGAACTTCCGTACCGCGAGCGGGAAGAAGACCGCGAGCAGGACGAGCGGCCAGAGGACCGCGGTCCCCACGTGGCCGGACTCCCCGGCCGGGCCGAACAGGTCCCGGGCGGCTTCGGCGGTGTGGGAGATCGGGTTCCACTGCACGACCGTGCCGAGCCAGTCGGGCATGGAGCGGGGGGACGCGAAGGCCGTGGAGAGGAACCCGACCGGCCACACCAGGATCTGCACGGCCTGCACCAGTTCGGGCTTCCCGGCCACCAGGGCCAGGTGGATGCCGATCCACAGCATGGCGAAGCGGAGCAGCAGGAGCAGCCCCACGGCGGTCAGGAAGGCCGCCGGGCCGCCCTGGGGGCGCCAGCCGAGCGCGGCGGCGACGGCCAGGAGGACGCCCAGACCGAGCACCGACTGGAGCATGTCGGCGGCCGAACGGCCCACCAGGACGGCCCCGTCGGTCATCGGCAGCGAGCGGAACCGGTCGACCACGCCCTTGTCGAGGTCCTGGGTGACGGCGACCATCGTGCCCTCCAGACCGAAGGCCATGGTGAGGGCGAGCATGCCGGGCAGCAGGAAGTCGAGGTAGCTGCCGCCGACGCCCCGGCCGCCGCCGACCAGATAGCCGAACATCAGGAGCAGCATCACCGGGAAGACCAGGTTCACCACGACCGTCACCGGCCGGCGTCCCCAACGGGCGAGTTCCCGGCGGGTCATGGTCCAGGAGTCGGTCAGTGCGTAGGTGATCACGCGGTCTCCTCCACTCGGTCGGCGGGCCCGGTCAGGTGCAGGAACACCTCGTCCAGCGTGGGCCTGCGCAGGGCGATGTCCTCGGCCTCGACACCCGCCTCCTCCAGGGCGCGGACGACTGCCGTCAGGGCCTCCATCCGGTCGGTGACGGGGGCGCTCAGCAGGCGACGGTCGGGGTCCACCGCGACCGCGCCCCGGGCCGCGGGGAGCAGGGCGGCGGCCGTGCCCAGTTGTCCGGCGTCGCGCAGGACGACGTCGATGCGGTCGCCGCCGACGGCCGCCTTCAGCTCGTCGGCCGTACCGTCGGCGATGACCCGCCCGGCGTCGACGACCGAGATGCGGTCCGCGAGCTGGTCGGCCTCCTCCAGGTACTGGGTGGTGAGCAGCACCGTGGTGCCCCCGCCCACCAGGGAGCGGACCGACTGCCACACCTCGGCCCGCCCGCGGGGGTCCAGCCCGGTCGTCGGCTCGTCCAGGAACAGCACCTCCGGCTCGGTGATCAGGGACGCGGCGAGGTCCAGGCGGCGCCGCATGCCCCCGCTGTACTGCCCTACCGCCTTGCGGCCGGTGCGGGTCAGGTCGAAGCGTTCGAGGAGTTCGTCGGCGCGGGCGCGGGCGCGGCGGGCGCCGAGGTGGTGCAGTCGGCCGAACATCTCCAGGTTCTGCCGTCCGCCGAGTTCCTCGTCCAGCGCCGCGTGCTGCCCGAGCAGCCCGATCCGCCGGCGCACGGCGTACGCGTCGCGCACCACGTCGTGTCCCGCCACCTCGACGCGGCCCGCGTCGGGACGCAGCAGGGTGGCCAGGATCCGCACCAGGGTGGTCTTGCCCGCGCCGTTCGGACCCAGCACGCCGTGCACCGTGCCCCGCGCCACCGTGAGGTCGAGGCCGTCCAGGGCGGGAACGGCGCTCCCCCGTCCGCTCCCGCCACCTCCCCTCCCGCTCCTGCCGTACGTCTTGCGCGCCTGTTCGACGGTGATCACCGCGTCGGCCACTGTCACTTTCCTTCCACTAGTCAAGTTTGACCATTGCGACTGAGCCGCCGACGGTAACTCGGGACCGAGCTACTGGTCAAAGTTGATTAGCTGTCTCGGTTGCTTCTGTTTCCGGTCCCGGCGATGCCGGGTGGCTGGTGATGGCGGGTGTCTGGCGATGGCGGGTGGCTGGCGATGCCGGGTGTCTGGTGATGGCGGGGTGCGGCACCGAGAGCCGCGGTTACTCAGCGGCGCCGGCTGCCGCCACGGCTCCGACGGCGGGTGCTGCTCCGGCGGCGGGCGCGACTCCGACGGCGGGTGCGGCGGCGGTGCGGCCGACGGTGCCGACCGGTGCCGGCTACGTCAGCGCGTGTCGCCCGGGTGCCGTTCCCCCGTCGCGTACGGGTTCTCCTCGCCGTCGGCCAGGACGCCTACGAACGGTTCGCCCTCCCCGCGGAACGTGTAGGCGCCGGACTCGATCTGCTCGATCAGCTCGCGGGTCCACACGGCCTCGGCGTCGGCCGTACGGTCCCAGAGCCGCATGATCTGGCCGATGTGGCCCAGCGCCTCGGGCCCGCCCTCCAGCAGGTAGTCCCCGGCGATCCTCGCCCGCCACTCCTCGATCCGCCGGATCCGCTCCCTCAGCAGCTCCGCGGCCTCCTGGCGCGGCAGGTCGACGATGAAGCCGACGGCGGCCGACTTCACGTCCATCTTCTGGTCGTAGTCGACCAGGGCCGCGCGCAGCAGCGCGTAGTACTCGGCGTCGCCCGCCTCGGTGATCTCGTACTCGGTGCGCGGCGGACCACCTGCCGTCGACGGGGCGATCTCGTGCGCGTACAGCAGCCCCTGCTTCGCCATCTGCTTGAGGGCGTGGTAGATCGAGCCCGGCTTGGCGTTGGACCACTCGTGCGCGCCCCAGTACTCGAGGTCGTTGCGGACCTGGTAGCCGTGGGCCCTCCCGTGCTGGCGCACCGCGCCGAGCACGAGGAGACGGATCGCTGACATGCGCCCAGCGTAGGACGCCCGGGCGTGCTCCCGGCCGCTGCCCCGGTCCCCGCGCCGCGGGCCCGGGGACCGGCACGGGGACCGGCACGGGGACCGGCGCGGGGACCGGCGCGGGGCTGCCGGACCCGCCGCCGGGGCTCACCCCCGGCCGTCACCTCCGCGCCCGCGCTTCACCCCTGCTCGCCACCCTGCTCACCGCCCTGCTCCCGCGCGACCAGCTCGAAGGCCGTCGCGCCGTCCAGGGACTCGCGGATGATGTCGGCGTGGCCCGCGTGCCGGGCCGTCTCGCGGATCAGGTGCAGACACAGCCACCGCATCGACAGCCACTCGTCCCTCGGGTTCCACGACGCCTTCGCCACCAGGAACGTGTCGTCGAGACTCGGGACCGAGCGGATGAACGCCTCCGTCTCCGCGGCCACCTTCTCGTAGTACGCGAGTTGGTCCGCCACCGTCTCGTCGCCGACCAGCCGGAAGCACTCGTGCCAGTTCGACTCGTCCCTGTGGACCGCCGGCGGCTCGGCCTTCGCCCGGGCGATCCACCCCTGTTCGACCTCGGCGACGTGCTTGAGCAGCCCCGCCAGGGACAGTTCGCTCGCGCTGGGCCGGGACGACGCCTGCTCGTCGGTCAGCCCCAGCAGGGCGCGCCGGATGCTGCCGCGCTGTTCGGCGAGGAAGGCCAGCAGTGCCCCTCGCTCGTCACCGGGCTCCTCGGGTCCCACATGCGTGACCATGACCGTCCGCCTTCCGTCGTTGGGGGGCAGGAGTTCCTGCAGGAGTTCCCTGCCGCCTGACACGAAGGACGCTACGGGCCATCGAGGTCAGTTTCTGTCCTCGATGGCCCGTGCGGGAAGAAGCGGTCCGGTCCGAGTCCGGTCGGGTCCGGTCGGTGTCCGGTCCGGTCCGGTTGCCCGGGCATCGGTATCCGGCATTCCGTATCCCGGTATGCGGTCCTCGGGGTTCGGTGTCGGGCGGTCGGTGTCCGGTGGGACGCCGGGACGGCCCGTCCGGCCGTCAGAACGGGAAGCCGCTCCGGCCGTGCTGCACCGAGATCCACTTCATGGTGGTGAAGGCGTCCAGCATGGTGTCGCCGTTGAGGCGGCCGATGCCCGAGTGCTTCTCGCCGCCGAAGGGGACGATCGGCTCGTCGTGCACGGTGCCGTCGTTCACGTGGAACATGCCGGTGTCGATCTGCTTGGCGAAGTTCACGCCCCGCTCGGTGTCCCCGGTGTGCACGGCACCGCTCAGGCCGTACGGGGAGTCGTTGACCAGGCGTACGGCCTCCTCCTCGCCGTCGAAGGGGACGAGGAAGACCACCGGGCCGAACACCTCCTGGCGCAGCAGCGCCGAGTCCGCCGGGACGTCGGTGAGCACGGACGGCTCGACGAGGTTGTCGGTCCGCCCGCCCCGCACGAGCGCCGTCGCGCCCTCGGCGAGCGCCTGCTCGACCACGCCCGACAGGGCGTCCGCCTGCTGGGAGTTGATCACCGGGCCGATGACGGTCGCGGGGTCGCTAGGGTCGCCGGCCTTCAGGGACTTCACCTTGGCGACGAACTTCTCGGTGAACTCGTCGGCCACCGCACGGTCCACCAGCACCCGGTTCGCGGCCATGCAGACCTGCCCCTGGTGCACGTACCGGCTGAAGACGGCCGCGTCCACCGCGTAGTCCACGTCGGCGTCGTCGAGGACCACCAGGGCGCTGTTCCCGCCCAGTTCGAGCACCGAGCGCTTGAAGAGGGAGGCACAGACGGTGGCGACGTGACGGCCGACCTTGTCGGAGCCGGTGAAGGAGATGACCTTCGGGACCGGGTGCTCCAGGAAGGCGTCACCGATCTCCGCGATGTCCGTGATGACGACGTTCAGCAGCCCGCCGGGCAGACCGGCGTCCTCGAAGATCTTCGCGATCAGGGAGCCGCCCACGATCGGCGTGTTCTGGTGCGGCTTGAGCACCACTCCGTTGCCGAGCGCCAGCGCCGGGGCGACCGACTTCAGCGACAGCAGGAAGGGGAAGTTGAACGGGCTGATCACACCGACCACGCCGACCGGCACGCGGTAGACGCGGTTCTCCTTGCCGTCCACGGGCGACGGGATGATCCGGCCCTCCGGACGCAGCGCCAGGTGCACCGCCTCCCGCAGGAACTCCTTGGCCAGGTGCAGTTCGAACGCGGCCTTCAGCCGCGTCCCGCCGAGCTCGGCGACGATCGCCTCGGAGATCTCCTCCTCGCGCTCCTCGACCAGCCGCAGCGCCTTCTCGAAGACCGCCCGGCGGGCGTACGGGTTGGTGGCCGCCCACTCCTTCTGCGCGCGCGCCGCCGACCGGTACGCCTGATCCACCTCGTCGACCGTGGCTATCGTGATCGAGGCCAGCTTCTCGTCGTCGTACGGATTGAAGTCGATGATGTCCCAGGAACCCGTGCCCGGGCGCCACTCACCGTCGATGTACTGCTGGGCCAGGTCGGTGAAGTACGACGACATGTGATCCCTCAATCCCTCGCTGCCGGAGCCGGCACCGGACCGACCCGCTGGTCTGATCGCACGTCATCGTACTTACGTTTCAAGAGAGTTGGAGCAGTCCTCGCAGAAGGTCCCGGCTCTCCGACGGGCCCGGGCAGTCGTGCTGGAGCTCCTTGAGCGCCGTCTCGTACTGCGCGACGTCCTCGGCCTTGTCCAGGTACAGGGCGCTGGTCAGCTGCTCCAGGTACACCACGTCCGAGAGGTCGGACTCGGGGAAGCTGAGGATCGTGAACGCGCCCGACTCCCCGGAGTGCCCGCCCATGCTGAACGGCATGACCTGCAACCGCACGTTGGGGTGCTCGGACACGTCGATCAGGTGCTGGAGCTGGCCGCGCATCACCTCGCGGTCGCCGTACGGCCGGCGCAGGGCGGCCTCGTCGAGGATCACGTGGAAGTCCGGGGCGTTCTCGGAGACCAGGTACTTCTGCCGCTCCAGCCGCAGCGCCACCCGGCGGTCCACGTCGGCCTCGCTCGCCCCCTTCATCCCGCGCCGGACGACGGCACGGGCGTACTGCTCCGTCTGCAGCAGGCCGTGGACGAACTGCACCTCGTACGCCCGGATCAGCGACGCCGCGCCCTCCAGACCCACGTAGGTCGGGAACCAGGTCGGCAGCACGTCCGAGTAACTGTGCCACCAGCCCGCGACGTTGGCCTCCTTGGCGAGGGAGAGCAACGAGGTGCGCTCCTGCTCGTCCGTGATGCCGTACAACGTCAACAGGTCCTCGACGTCCCTGGTCTTGAAGCTCACCCGGCCCAACTCCATCCGGCTGATCTTCGATTCGGAGGCGCGGATCGAGTAGCCCGCCGCCTCACGCGTGATCCCCCGAGCCTCACGCAGTCGCCTGAGTTGTGATCCGAGCAGCATGCGCCGCACCACCGATCCCGGCTCTCCCGCGCTCACGTTCGCCAGCCTCCCCAACGTCTTCAGACGCCGCAGTCTGCCACTAAAACACTCCGAGCTGTACTCGCCCGGTTACGGAAATGGATTCAAGCCAAGGAATCCGTTCAGGAAGGATCAACCGGGGGGCAAGAGGACAGCCGGAAGTGGACAGCGAGATGACGGAAAAATTGGCCAACAAGCGGTACGGGCAGGGCGATTTCGGTCAGCTGCACGTGCATCTGCCCTTGCATCTGCTGTTCGCATCCGAAACCATGGTCCCGCACCACCGCCGCCTCGCTTGGACCGCGAATTTCCGGGAGTGCCTCGCATGGGGACGAATGGATCGACCATGCTCGAGCCGTTACGGCAGGGCCTTCCGCCACTGGACCCCGCGGCCGTTTCCGACGCCGCCTCCTGCGCCCTCCCCGCCCGCTACGAAGCGGTGGGTGACGCCCGGAGGTTCACGCGGACGACCTTGGACCAGTGGGAGCTCGGCGACCGGTTCGACGACGTGTGCCTCGTGGTGTCCGAACTGGTCACCAACGCCCTGCGGCACGCCCTGCCGGCCGACGTGTCACGGCTCTGCGGCCAGGAGCCGCCGGTCCGGCTGCACCTGATGCGGTGGACCGAACGCCTGGTGTGCGCGGTGCGCGATCCCAGCCACGCCAGCCCCGTCGCCCGCGACTCGGAGGACTTCTCGGCCGAATCGGGGCGCGGACTGTTCCTGGTCGAGTCCTTCAGCGACGGCTGGGGCTGGCACCCCATGGCGGGCGCGCTGCACGGCAAGGTGGTCTGGGCCCTGTTCCGCCTGCCCTGTCCTGGCGGCGACCCGCGCGCCCTCCCCGGATGACGAACGCCCCCGCATCACGGCGTCGCGCTTCTACGCGCGTCACCGGCTCCTGGGCAACGGGATCAACGGGTGCGGCAGGGGCCACAGGGGCAAGCGGGGCAACAGGGGCATCGTCAGGCGGGTCCGTGGCACCAGGTGACGGCACCACGTGATCGCAGCAGACGACCGCAGCAGATGACCGCGTCAAGGGCTGGACGCGGGATCCGCCGTGGCGGACGACGACCGCCTGCTCCTGCCTCGCGCCTCGCGTGACTGCTTGCCGCCGACTCCGCCGGGCGGATGGTCGGCCGGGCGGGCGGACGGGTGGTCGACCGGACGAACGGGCGGCCATGTCGGCGTCGGGCGGTCGGCCGGGCGCGCGGTTCGGGTCAGCCCACGACCAGGTGGTCGAACTCGCCGTCCTTCACACCGAGGAGCATCGCCTCGATCTCCGCGCGGGTGTAGACGAGCGCGGGGCCGTCGGGGAAACGGGAGTTGCGCACCGCCACGTCACCGCCCGGCAACCGGGCGAACTCCACGCAGGAACCCTGCGAGTTGCTGTGCCGGCTCTTCTGCCAGGCCACGCCGTCCAGCGTGGTGGCCGCCATGCCGTTGTACGCGCCGGACGCGTCGGCACCGTCGTACACGTCACCGTCGTACACGTCGTGGTCCACAGGTCGCTCCCCGGTGGTGCACTGGCTGAAGTGGCCATTGATGCATCGGTCAACTGACCCGGATCATAGCTGTGTTTCACGTGCAGGTGCATGGGCAGATGCACGTGCACGGCGGGTGTTCCTGTGGTTACAGGCGCGACGGACCCGGTTCGAGCGTCTCCCGCGCCGGGCCGCTCCGTCCTCCGGACTCCCGCTTCCCCTGTGAGACGCATCCAAGGGCTCGCATGTTCCCTCGTGTTTCCTTATGTTCCGTCCTCACGCCTGTGCACGTGCCCAATTTTCCTTTCCGTGCGTTCCCGGCGGTCGGCGCGCGTGACAAGGCCCACTCGTGTCATGCGACCTGCGTCACTGCCTCTGGTGGGGTCCGGCGCGGGTCCTGTTAGCTGACTGCGTCGTGTCCGGCCGCACAGGCCACTACAGCTCAGGCCACTACAGCTAGGGGGCTCGCAGTGACGTCGGTGGCACCCGTGACAGCGTCCACATCAGCGGCCCCAGGGCCGGCGTCCCCGTCGACGACGGGGACGTCCGAGGTGTCGACGGGGATTTCGGCAACGGCAGCGGGGGTGTCGGCGGTGCCGGGAGTACCGCCGGTACCGGAGCCGGACACCGGTCCCCGTACGGCGGGCACCCGCCCCGCCACCACCGGCCGCGCCACCGGCACCCGGCGGCGCACGCGTCTCGCAGCGGCCGGCAGCGGCCTGGCGGCCGTACTCCTCCTCACCGCGTGCAGTTCCGACGGGGACTCCGGTGACGCCACCGGGCCCGACGCCACTGCGTCGGTGACCGCGAGCGCCGGCTCGGGCGCCGGCTCGGGCGGTGCGGACGCACCGGACGGCTCGGACAGCGCGAGCAGCGCCCCGGCCGGTGCGCTGGAGGGCAGTTGGTTCACCACGGCCGGGGGCAAGGCCGTCGCCCTCGTCGTCACCGGGGAGCAGGCGGGACTCTTCGCGACCGGCGGCACCGTCTGCAGCGGCACCGCACAGGAGGCCGACGGGACGTACACCGTCTCGCTGGACTGCGGCGACGGCAACGACGACCGGGCCGAGGGCACCGTCGACTCCGTGACCGGGTCGACCCTGAAGGTCACCTGGGACGGGCCGCTCGGCACCGAGACGTACACCAAGGCCGAAGGCGACAACCTGCCGACGGGGCTGCCGACGGAGGGGCTGGGGCTGGGCTCGTAGGCGGTGGGCGAGTCGGGGCCCGTAGGCGGGGCGGGGGCCTGTTGACGGGCGGGGCCTGTCGGCACGCGGGGGCCTGTTGGCGCGCGGGGCCCTGGGCGTGCGGGGCTCGCTCGTCCTACGGAGGCCCCGGTCCCGGGCAGTCGCGTCCGGATCCGCCCGCGGGGGCGGGACGCCGGTGGGGTGAGTTCGCCGGGTCGGGCGGCACACCGGGGACCGTATGCGTGATGATCGGTGCGCACCGCCACTGATCCCCGGGGGACCCTCATGCGCGCCATGCCCGTCACCGCCACCGCCGTCGCCGCTCTCCTCCTGCTGACCGCCTGCGGCGGCGACAGTGGTGAGGGGGCCGACAGCGGGGGCGACAGCAAGAGCACGGGGCGTGCCGCAGCCCCCTGCACGATCGGTCAGGTGCGCGTGGAGGCCGGTGCCGCGAGCGTCGCTCCGGTCGACGGCGACACCGGCGAGGTGCCCGTCACGGTCCTGAACCAGGGCGACCCCTGTGTCCTGCCCGGCACCCCCCAGGTGTTCCTGGCGGGCGCCGGCGACTCCGAGAGGACCGACGTGCCCTTGGTCGAGGGGGCCAAGCCCCGGGACGTCACCCTGGCCCGCGACGGGACGGCCTCCTTCGTCGTCACCTATGTGCGCGGGCCCTCCTTCGACCCCGGCGATCTGCACTTCGGCCTCTCCCCCGAGACGGCCACCGAGAAGGTCTCCTGGACCTACGGCAGGATCGCGGCCACCGAGGACGGCGAGCACCAGGTCTCGGTGAGCACGTACCAGCAGACGGGCGACTGACGGCCGTACGAAGCGGAGGCGGCCCCGGGACAACCTCGCGACCTGCCCGAAGCCGACGCCGTACGAAGCGGAGGCGGCCTCAGGGGAGCCGCGGGCGGGACCCGACCCGGGCGTCGTCCGCCGCCCGCACGCCCTCCTCCCAGCCCGCCGCGTCGTCCACTCCGCGCAGCCGGGTGGTCGTGGTCTCGGGGAAGAGGTCGTCCAACCGCTCGGTGACCGCAGCCTCCCGGGAGGCGAGCACCGGCAGCAGGTCGTCGGTGACCTGCGTGCCGGCGGCCTCCGTGAGGCGAGCGCCCACGCGGTGGACGTAGGCGGCGAGGAAGGACTGCCTGAACGTCTTGGTCCGCTTCCGTCCGCCCGCACGCTGGGCGGCCTCGGCCTTCGTCATGGCGGTGGTGGCCTGCACGAGCAGGGAGGTGTGGAGGAGCTCCACGGCCTCCAGGTCGGAGGCGAAGCCGACCACGGTGCTGAACCCGAGGGCCTCGTTCCACACCGCCCGGCAGTGGTTCGCGGTGGCCACCGCGTCCAGCAGGACCGCCTTGGTCTGCTCGTAGGGCGCCTCCACCCCGATGCGCCAGCCCACCGGCGCCTCCACCGCCGGCGCACCGGCCGCCAGCAGCGCCTCGTCGACGCTGTGGCGCGCCATCAGCTCCTGCGCCTTGGCGCTCAGCGCCTCCGCCTCCTCCGGGTAAGCGGTCGCCTCCGCCTTGGCCAGCAGCGCCCGGATGCGGGTGAGCATGCGGGACTCCGGCGCCGCCGCCGTGCCTCCCGCCCCACCCCGTGACGGGACGGTGCCCGCCGGGGGTGGCTCGTCGAGCGCCTCCAACGCCGGAAGCCGCAGCAACAGGCGGTAGAGCTCCAGTACGGCCGTGGCGTGCGAGAAGCGGTCGGTGCGGGGCGCGGGCTCGGCGGGCAGACCGTCGAGCTGGGCCTGCCAGCGCGGGCCGCGGGCCCGGTCCTGTGACGCCTGGTCGCGGATGAGGGCCGCCACCAGCCGCACGCACCGCTCGTCCAGCTCGCGCCGCACGATCCGTACGACATCGGCGGGCTGCCAGTTCCGCCGCCACGCCGTCGCCACGAACTCCTGGCCACGCCGGGCGAGTTCGACGTCCGCCGCGGGATCGGCGGCGAGCAGGGAGGCACCGGTGTCGAGCGCGGTTTCGGCCGGGTCGTAGAGGGCGGCGCGGAAGGCGCGGTCGACGGTGCTGGACGTACTCACGCTCCGATCGTGCCACGCCCCGCGCACCACCCGGCGAACTGTCAACTGACGGTTGACACCCCACCCCTGTCAACCTACAGTTGACACATGACGACGAACCCCACCATCAGGGCATCCGTGCGGCTCGACGACCTCATCTCGGCCATCAAGGAGGTGCACGAAGAGCCCCTCCAGCAGCTCCAGGACGCGGTGCTCGCGGGTGAGCACCTCGGTGACGTGGCCGACCATCTGATCGGGCACTTCGTGGACCAGGCACGACGGTCCGGCGCCTCCTGGACCGACATCGGCCGGAGCATGGGCGTCACGCGGCAGGCGGCGCAGAAGCGCTTCGTGCCGAAGGAGAGCGTCGACCTCGATCCGAACGAGGGCTTCAGCCGCTTCACGCCCCGCGCCCGTCGGACCGTCATGGCCGCGCACGAGGAGGCCCGGGCCCTGCACCACTCCGAGAGCCTGCCCGAGCACCTGGTCCTCGGCCTGCTCGCCGAGCCCGGGGGACTGGCCGCCAAGGCGCTCACCGAGCAGGGCGTCACCCTGGACGCGGTCCGCGAGGCCGCCCTGGCTGCGCTTCCCCCCGCCGCCGAGGAGGGGCCCGAGCTGATCCCGTACGGTCCGGCGGCCAAGAAGGTCCTGGAGCTCACGTTCCGCGAAGCCCTGCGGCTCGGCCACAACTACGTCGGCACCGAGCACGTGCTGCTCGCGCTGCTGGAACACGAGAACGGGACGGGCCCGCTCAGCGGCCTCGGCATCGAGAAGGCCACCGTCGAACGGTACGTCGTCGAACTGCTCGCCCAGTTCGTCGAGACGCGCGAGGAAGGAGTGGAAGAGGCAGGAGAGGGAGCGTAGGGAACGGGCGCGAGCAGGAGGCGGTCGAGCCCGGAGGCGTCCCGCCCCGGAGGCGGTCGAGCCCGGAAGCGCCCCGACCCGGAGGCGCTCTGCCCCGGAGACGATCGGACCCGGAGGCGATCGCCCCGGAGGCGCTTGGATCCCGAGGTGGTCGAGCCCAGAGGCGGTCGTGGCCGCGCACGTTCGTGGCCGCGCACGTTGGTGGCCGCGCACGGCCGGCGTCCCGGGATCAGTCCCGGCGCCGAAGGGCGTACCAGACGGCGGGGCAGCCCGCGCCCGGGTCCGCACTTCAGCACGCGATGCCGCCCGCATCCTCATTGTCAGACCCCCCTGTCAGACTGCGCAGCATGACCGGCCACTGGGCGCTCGCCCCGGCCGAGGACGGTGGCGTCGACGTCGCCCGCCTCGGTCCGGACGGGCTGCCCGACGGGCCGGTGCTGCGGGAGCCCGGTCCCGCCGAGGCCGTGCGGAGCCGTCCCGGTGTCACGCGGTGGGTGTGGCGGTCCACCGCAGAGGTCTACCCGCGCCTGCTCGCCACGGGGGTGCGAGTGGAGCGGTGCCACGACCTCGAGGTCGCCGAGACGCTGCTGCTCGGTCACGAGGGCCGGTACGGGGAACCCCGCTCCGCCGCGGCCGCCCTGGCCCGGCTGCGCGGTGGCCCCGTACCGCCCGACCCGCCGCAGCGCACGGCCGAGCCGGGCGCGCAGTCCTCACTGTTCGAGCCGCACGGCGTCCACGTCCCGCTGACCGACCTCCTCGCGGTGCACGCGGAGCAGCTGCGCCGCGCGGGGGCGACGGCGCACCCGGACCGGATGCGCCTGCTGGTGGCCGCCGAATCGGCGGGGACGCTCGTCGCGGCCGAGATGAACCAGGCCGGTCTGCCCTGGCGGGCGGATGTGCACCGCGCCCTGCTGCACGACCTGCTCGGCGACCGGTACGCGGGCGGCGGCGAGCCCCGCCGCCTCGCCGAACTGGCGCAGGAGGTGTCCGACGCCTTCGGCCACCGGGTCCGCCCCGACCTGCCGGCCGACGTGATCAAGGCGTTCTCCCGCGCCGGCGTCAAGGTCACCTCCACCCGGCGCTGGGAGCTGGAGTCCGTCGACCACCCGGCGGTGGAACCGCTGATCGCGTACAAGAAGCTGTACCGCATCTGGGTCGCCCATGGCTGGTCCTGGCTTCAGGACTGGGTACGGGACGGCCGGTTCCGGCCCGAGTTCCTCGCCGGCGGCACCGTCAGCGGACGCTGGGTGACCAACGGCGGGGGCGGCCTCCAGATCCCCAAGGTCATCCGCCGCGCCGTCGTCGCCGACCCCGGGTGGCGGCTCGTGGTCGCCGACGCCGACCAGATGGAGCCGCGCGTCCTCGCCGCGATCTCCCGCGACCCCGGGCTGATGGACGTCGCCGGCCGCGCGACCGACCTCTACCAGGAGGTGTCCGACCGGGCCTTCTCCGGAAACCGGGACCAGGCCAAGCTGGCCGTCCTCGGCGCGGTGTACGGCCAGACCTCCGGCGACGGCCTGAAGAACCTCGCCGCCCTCAGACGCCGCTTCCCGCGTGCCGTCGCCTACGTCGACGAGGCGGCCCGCGCCGGTGAGGAGGGCAGACTCGTGCGGACGTGGCTGGGCCGCACCTGCCCACCCGCGGCCCGTACGTCCGAGGACGCGGTGGAGGAGGCCGGCATCCCGGTCGCGGAGGACGAACCTGCCTCCGAGGCCCGCCCCTGGGTGCCCGGCTACGCCTCGACCGACGCCCGCGCCCGGGGCCGCTTCACCCGCAACTTCGTCGTCCAGGGCAGCGCCGCCGACTGGGCCCTGCTGCTCCTCGCCGCACTGCGGAAGGCCCTGACGGACAAGGCGGCCGAGCTGGTCTTCTTCCAGCACGACGAGGTGATCGTCCACTGCCCGGCCGAGGAGGCGGAGGCGGTGGTGGCCGCCATCCGGGAGGCGGCCGACCTGGCCGGCCGCCTGACCTTCGGGGAGACACCGGTGCGGTTCCCCTTCAGCACCGCCGTGGTGGAGTGCTACGCCGACGCCAAGTGATCAGCGGGAGCGGGGCCGGTCCCCGTCGCCGGCCTCGGGTGCGGAGGCGCCCGGCGCCCGGTCGGTGACGGCGCGGGAGGGGGCTCGACGCCCCCTGGGCGAGCGCGGATGGAGACGAACACGTCGCCCGGCCCGCTCCCCCGGCGCCGCGGGCGCCCGTCCGCAGTCGTCGTGATCGTGGTCATGACGTTGATCGGGGTCGTGGTCGTGGCGTTGGTCGGGGTCGTGGTCCTGGGCGCAAGGGCGCTCCGGGTCGCAGTGGGCGGTGCCCCGGGCCAGCTCTCGGGTGAAGTCGCGGACCAGGTCGTACGGCACGTACCGTCCGTACGCGGTCTCCTCCAGCAGTGCCACGTCGACGAGCCGTGCCAACGCGGCCTCGGCCCGCAGGGCGTCGGTGCCGAGGAGACGGGCCACCAGGGGCACGCCGTAGTCGGGCAGGTCGAGCGCCCCGATGCGGTACAGCACGAGCGCCGCGTCCCGGTCGGCTTCCCGCTCGGAGGCGGCGAGCGCGTCGTGGGCGACGGCAAGGGAGCGGCGGACGCTCAGGTCGTCGTGCTCGAGGTACGGCAACCGGCTCGAACCGCGCGCCAGTCGACCCGCCAGGGTGCCGGGTGTGAGCGCCTCACCGGCCCTCAGCCGGCCCGCGGCGATGCGCAGCGCCAGGGGCAGCCGACCGGTGAGTGCCACGAGAGGATGTCCGGCGTCGAACTCGTCCCGGCCGGAGACCTCGCGCAGCAGGGCCGCACCGTCCTCGTCCGACAGGGGGCCGAGGGGGAAGCGCGCGACCCCGTCGAGCGCGGTGAGCGGCGACCGGCTGGTGACGATCACCGCACACCCGGGGCCGACCGGAAGCAGGGGTCGGACCTGGGCGGCGTGCGCGGCATCGTCCAGGATCAGCAGCGTGCGGGTCGGTGCGAGCAACGAACGCAGCAACGCGGCGGCGGCCTCCGGGTGTTGGGGGACGTCACAGGGAGCGCATCCGAAGTCGCGGAGCAGGGCGGAGAGCGCCTCTGCCGGGGCGAGCGGTGCCGCGCCCGGGGTGTTCCCGCGCAGGTTGATGTAGAGCCGACCGCCGGGAAAACGTTTTTTCAGATCCTGCGCCACCCGCACCGCGAGTGCGCTCTTCCCGACCCCCGCCGTCCCGCTGACGACCGCCACCCGGGAGGCGTTCCAGGACGTCGGCGGGCCCACGGTCGTCCTTGCCGGAGGGGCAAGGACACGGCACAGCTCGTCCCGCGGCTCCACGCGCCCGACGAAGGGCACGGGTGCGGCCGGAAGGGGAACGGGCCGCGTCACGACCGGCACCGCCCCGAAGTCTGCGGCGGGGCGGCGTACGCCCTCGGCCGGGGAGGAGTCCGGGCGCGGAACACCGGACGGCGGTGGCACAGGCGGCACGGACGGCACGGACGGGGCCGAGGTCACGGGCACGGACGGCGAGGACGACGACCGCACAGGTGCCCCGCCCCGCCCGACGGTCCGGGACCCCGGCGCCACCTCAGTCCCGTTCTCCGGGCGAGTCGTCGCGCACAGCCCCGTCGACGCCGACGCCGACGCCGACGGGAAAGCTGACGCGGTCAGATGAACCGGAACGGCCGACCCTGCCGATCCTGCCGACCCGGCCGACTCGGCCGACCTTGTCGAAGAGGCCACGGCACCCGCCGACCCGGCACCGCCCGAAGTGGCCGAGGAACCGGCAGCGTCCGAGGCAGCCGAAGGAGCCGCGGCAGCCGACGCCTCGGCGACACCCGAGGTCGCGGAGAAACCGCCGGCACCCGACCCGGCCGGAAGAACCACCGCGCCCGCCACACCGGCAGCGTCCGAGGTTGCCGAGCGACCGGCAGCATCCGAGCCGACCGACGCACCGGAGGCACCCGCCCCTGCCACCGAACCGCACGCACCCGCCCCACCCACTGAACCGGCAGCGCCCGACCCCGCCGCCGAAGCTTCGGTGGGCCGGGCGGCCGACGAGGAGCGCGCGGTGGCCGGGGACGAGGCCAGGAAGGAGGCGACGAGCGGGGCGAGCGACGACCGACGCCGGGGAGCCGTCGTCGAGGCCGCAACTGCGGACGGCGGCCGGCCTCCACCGCCGGTCCCCGCGGCCTCGGCCCCCGGCCGCGCCCGGTCACCGGACCCGAGCCGGTCACCGGACCCAAGCCGGTCACCGCGGCTGTGACCGGACGGCGGTCGTCCTCCCCTGGTAGCCCCCCGGAGCGGCGGAGACACGTCCGCCGCCGGCGAAGCAGCCGCGGCGCCGGGCCGCCCTCCGGTCCGAACGGCGTCCGTCCCCTGCAACACCTCCACGTGGGCCTGGCGCACCCCCGGCCCCGGCTCGATGCCCAACTCCTCCACCAGGCGGGCCCGCAGGTCCCGGTGCACGGCCAGCGCCTCGGCCCGGCGGCCGGTGCGCTGCAGGGCGAGCATGAGCTGACGGTGGTACGTCTCGCGCAACGGGTACTCGGCGACCAGCGCGGTCAACTCCGGTACGAGGTCCGCCAGTCGGTCCCGGTCGTCCCCGAGGCCCAGCTCGGCGTCGTAACGCCACTCCAGGAGCAGCAGCCGCGCCTCGCTCAGCCGCCGGGCCAGGGCGTGGCCGCCCACCTCGGGCGGCAGCCCGGCCAGGGGGGCGCCCCGCCACAGCGCCAGGGCGTCGGTGCACGCGCGGACGACCTCGTCCCAGTGCCCCGCGGTGTGCGCGGCGCGGGCCGTGTCCGTGAGGGCGTCGAAGAGGTGGACGTCCAGTTCGCCCTCGCCGACCCGCAGCAGGTAACCGGTCGGCTCGGTGACCAGCCGGTCCGGCGCGTCCAGCATCCGCCGCAGCCGGGCCACGTGATTGTGGAGGGAGGGGTGTGCGGAGGGCGGCGGGGCCCCTCCCCACAGGGTGTCCTTCAGCGCGTCGACGGACACGACCCGGCCGGCGCCGAGCAACAGCGCGGCGAGCAGGATCCGCAGTTTGGGACTGCCGACCTCCCGCATGCTCGGCCCGGTCGCACCGGGGGCCGGACGGTGGAGCACCGGCGTCCCCAGGAGTCCGAACCGGAGTTCACGCCGCACCACCCCCTCGCACCCCTGCCTTCCCGCCCCGGCCACCGGGGCCCGTTCGCCTGCCCCGTCCCCTTCCGTGCCGGCCGACCGGCGCGGGATGGTGAGACGGTGTGCCCGACGCTGAACCATTGGCCTCATGTTAGCGATCCGTTGGCAAGATCTGATGTGATCACATCATCGGATCCCGGCCCAGGGGTGCGCGCGTAGTACGCGCAACTCGGGGGAGTGTCGCCGCTGCGGCCCGGTCCGGTCGCGAGGGTCCCCGGTCGGCAGAGGTGAACGACCGGGCCCCTCGTCCCCCGGCGTTCCACGCTCTCCGCCGACTCCGAAGCCTCCCCCCACACGCACCAGGCGTCCCACACGCCCCACGCGGCCCCGCCCGGCGTACCCTCCGGCACCGCACCGTCCCGGCCCGCCCGACCCCGCGACGACGGACTTCCTTCAGGGCGTCCGGGCCCGCGCCTCCCGTCGGACGCGACCGGTCACGCCCCGGAGGGCGTCCCCCAGCTCCCGGCGTCCCCGCCCCGCCACTCGATCACGGCGCTCTGCCGCACCCAGTCGTCGTCCACGTTCTCCAGTCCCGCGAGCCGCAGGAACTCGACGACGTCCAGCAGCCCGTACGCCATGCCCAGGAACCGCCCGCCCGCGCGGACCCGCCGCCCGCCGTCGGAGGCCGGGGGGTAGATCACGATCGTCGGTGCATCGGCCATGGGACCAGAGTGCGGCGTGATCAGCGGGTGCGCACGCGGGACGCCTGCGACGGAACCACCTGCCGCCGCGCCCGGACCGTGCCAAGCTGGTGCCATGACCACCGAGACGATCGAGGTGCGCCCGGCATCGGTGTTCGAGGACGTACGGGCCGTACTCGGCCCCAAGTCGCCGACGGCCAACGTCTGCTGGTGCCTGAGCTACCGCATCCCGTCCCGGCTCAACAACGCCCTGCGCGGTCCGGACCGCGGCGCGTACGTGGCCGACCTGTGCCGTGCCGATCCCCCGCCCGGAGTCATCGCCTACGCAGGTGACGAGCCGGTCGGCTGGGCGGCGGTCGCCCCGCGCGCGGACACCTCCTTCGCCCGCAACCGCAAGATCCCCCACGTCGACGACCTGCCCGTCTGGTCCCTGTGGTGCATCCGGGTCCGGCCCGGCCACCGCAAGCAGGGCATCTCCCACGCCCTCATCGACGGCGCCGTCGACTTCGCCCGCGCCCACGGCGCCCCCGTCGTCGAGGCGTACCCCCTGGACAACGGCGACGCCCGGGTCGACCTGACCATGGCCTACGCCGGCCTCCGCAGGAACTTCGAACGCGCCGGCTTCGTCCACACCGCCGACACCACCTCGGTCCTCGCCGGCCACCCCCGCATCCTCATGCGCCGGGACCTGCGGATCTGAGCCGACCGCCCCTGCTCACGGTCCCGCGTACGGCTCGCACCCCACGCCGTCCCCGTCCCGGTCGAGATGCGAGCCGTAGCCGGGCTCCCCCGCGTGCACGGGAGCCGCCCCGGCGTCCCGGGCCGCGTCGCAGTTCTCGTAGTACACCCCGGAGGCGTCGTCGTCCGGTGCCGGCGCCGTCGCCTCGTCCCTGGTACGCGTCCTCGTCTCGGTGACCTCCACGGTCTCCGTGGCCGTCACCGTGGGAGCCTCCGTCACCCGGACCTCGGCCGTCGGCCGCACCGAGCCGGCGGGCGACTCGGAGGCCGGGTCGTTGCTCGCCGCGGCAGGTGCGGACGGTGCGGGCTCGGAGGACTCGCCGACCCTGCCGGTCTCACGCACCGGCTCACGACTCCGCGACGGTGCCCGATCGGGCTCCCTCTCACTCCCACCGGGCCCCACGGTTTCCAGCACTGCGCCCACCAGACCGAAGAGCAAGAACACCCCCAGCACCCCCACCAGCAACGCCCCCGCACGCGCCGCACACCCCCCTCCCGCCCACCACCGCCGCACCCGCCACACAAGCCCGCGCCGTCTTCTGCCGTCGGTCATGGACATCACCTCAAGGGATCGACCAGCCCTGCTCCTCAGTGCAGCACCGCCCACTCCAAGCCGCACGTCCGGCGCGGCAGCCCCCGGAGGTCACACGCCTCGCCTCAGCCCCACGACGTGGCTCCCCACTCTCAACGGCCCCCGGAAGTCCTCCTCCGCGGGACTCCCGGACCCTCTCCCTCCGACGCGTCGCGCCTCCCGCCCGGAACGACCGTCTCCCGGACCGACTGACCCCTCCGAGCTGTGGAGATGCCGTGACCGAAGACCGCAAACAGGTGACCGTCCGCGCCACATGACAGAGTGTTCGAAGCCGGCTGGGGGCGCGCAGGCCCTCACCCGATGGAGTTGACACGCACGGGGAGGGGGTTCGTCCGCATGGCGTGGGACGAATGGGAACAGATCAAGGCCGAGGTCGCCCAGAAGCAGGCGACGTCCATGCAGTTGAACCGGGTCGCTCCCGATCCGGGCCAGGGCAGCGGGGGCGCAGCACCCGATCTCGTGGTGCACGACGACCAGTTGGGCAAGCTGGGCAACATGGCCTACGACCTGCGCGAGAGGTTGACGGTCGACGGCGACCTCGCGCGGCCGAGCACGTTCAAGGCCTCCATCGATCTCTTCAACGACGGCCTGGACATGGGCTCCGCGCTCACCGCACTGCACGACGCCTGGAACACCAAGTCGGGCACCCTCAAGGAAGCGTGCGCCCACATCTCGAACCACCTGGACTTCACGCGGGCCCAGCACGCCAAGGACGAGGAACACGTCGTCACCGGCATGCGCAACGCCACGGGTGACCTGATGACGGTGTCGCGGATCAACGACTACTACGCCCCCAAGTCCGCGGAGGCCTGATACAGGTGGCAACCGACATGCTGACGGTCGAAGAACTCAACAGCCTGCGCCTGGGCACCCTGAAGACCGCCGTGGACGACTGGCGGACCATGCTCGACCGACTGGAAAAGCTCGCCACGGGCGGCGACGGCCAGGTCAGCGCCAAGGACCTGCAGAAGAAGGCGGTCGCGGCGGACTGGGTGGGCGTCAACGCCACCGTCTCCCGGCAGTTCGTGACCAGGACGGCAGCGCAGTTCAGCGACGCGGCCGCCGAGGCGAAGAGCGTGCTGGGCATCCTGAGTGACGCCCACGCCGCGCTGACGCAGCACAAGCTGGACCTCCAGACCGCGCTCGACGATCTGGGGAAGCGGTACATCTACGTCGACGGCACGGGCCGGGCCGTAGCCTCGGTACCTCCTCCCATGGTCTCGGGAAAGAGCGACATCCCCAGGCCGTCGGATCAGGACCTGGAGATCGCGCAGCGCCGAGTCAAGAAGATCCTCTGGGCGGCGACGGAAACCGACCGGATCGCCGCCCGTGCCCTGCGCCAACTCGCCAAGGACAAGTACGACTTCACCGACCAGGGGTCGACCGGCCTGAAGGACGCCGACCAGGACCAGGGGAGGGCGGACGCCGAGTACTGGCGCAAGGAGATCGCCAAGGGCAACGTCCAGGACTGGAGCGAGGAAAAGCTGGCCCGCTTCAACGAGACGCTGAAGAACCACCGGGACAATCCCGCCTTCACCAACAACCTCGTCCTCGACCTGGGCCCCGACGGCACGCTCCAGTTCTGGCGCGACCTGGCCGACCCCAAGGAGACACCCGAGGGCGAGCGCGCGAAGCTCCTCGGCGACGTCCAGAAGAACCTCAGCATGTCCCTCGCCACCGCCTCCCACAGCACCTCACCGGAGATGGAGGCGTGGAAGAAGGACCTCATCGCCGCAGGTGGCAAGACGTACGGGCACGAAGGCATCATGACCAAGGCCTACGGCTTCCAGATCATGAGCAATCTCATGGTCAAGGGGAAGTTCGACGAGGGCTTCCTCGACGACTACTACAAGGGCCTGCGCGCCTTCGAGGAGAAGAAGGGGTTCAATCCCGCGTCGCTCTGGGGCAACCCCGGTATGGGAGGGACCCACCTCGACTACACGACCAAGGGCCCCGACGGTGAGTACGGAACGACCAGCAGCGACCCGATGGCCGGCTTCCTCCGCGCCGTGTCGCACAACCCCGACTACGCCACCGAGCTGTTCGGCCGCGAGGACGCGGCCGACTACCTCCTCAACGAACGCGAGTACTACGACGAGGACAGCCCGTACCACGAGGGCGACGGCACGATCCAGTCCCGCAACGCCCTCGGCAAGGCCCTGCTGGCAGCAGGCACCGGCCTGAACCCGGACCAGCCGCACATCATCACGTCCTACGACCACACGGACGAGCAGCGGCAGGCCTTCGACGGCATCCTGAGCCGCCTGGCCGCCAAGGGCGACGACTTCCCACCGGAACTACGGGACGACATGGCGGTCCTCCTGGGCAACTGGGGGGCAGACGTGCACCAGACCGCCAGTTCCATAGGTCCTGGCGACGGGCCACTCGACTACAAGGAGTTGTTGGGGGTGTCCAAGCAGATTTCGCGCGATCAGAATTCCTACGGCGCTTTGATGGAGCATATGAACCAGGCCATCATCGCTGACATCCACGCGGAACATGAGGGCGATCCGAGGGAGGAGCTCATCCGAGCCGGAAGCACCGTTGGTTTTATGGAGTCTGCCCGCTACCAAGCACTCGTGACGGATAAGGAAGACGCCTCTTGGCCTGCGAAGTGGGCCTATCACGGATTCGGTGGTGCAGCCAACTTCATACCAGTGGTCGGCGATGCGGTGCAGCGAGGAGTGGACGCGGCAGCCTACGCCTGGCAACAGGAAGAAGAAAGGCGAATCGACGACGAAATCAGGCTGGACGCGAGCGAGACCTTCTCCATACGCCAGACGCATTTGCAAGCGCTCAGCAAGGAGTGGGCTCAAGCCAACCCCGATCACGAGCTTTCTGCAGAGGCAGACGAACGAATTCTGCATGAGGCGATCGGAACTAGCGCTTCCAATGCAAACAAAACCGCCAACGGGGTGGCAGGTGTTATCCCGCAGTGAGTAACAAGATGTTGCGGGCGTCGCTTCTGCTGACGTCGACCCTTACCCTGCTCCTGACTACCACCGCCGGGTGCAACTCCTCCTCCGGGTACCAGATTCCCACAACCATCTGCGGAAGGAAAATCGATCAGTCTGCACTGCAGCCTCTACTACCCTCCGGGAAAACCTTCGAAGCCCGCCCGCAGATTTCCGACGACGACCAGTCGTCGTGCCTCGTACTCGTTGACAAGTCCCGCACGTTCCTCATAAGCGAAATTCGGGACCAGAACAGATTCGATGTCATGAAATTCGCGATGGAGAACCGTTCCTCCCAAAATCCGGAAAAATCTGAGGTCGGCGACGACACCGTGACATCCGACCGCTGGCTCATGTCCATGAACGCCTGCACAGGACACGGCAGAGGGGACTACTACATTCTGGATCTGGACATCCTTGACGAAGGACAGTCGAAACCCAAGGAACTCGCGCGATTTGCCCAGTCCTACTTGCCGGATGCGATGAAGGCGATGGGTTGCACAGAATGACCGGCAGGTAGGCCAGAGAGCCACAAGGCGAGGAGTTCCTCAGCGCTAACCGGTTTGGGGAATAGCAGCGCAGATTCGTCATACAGCCAGTCGCGGCTGGTCTGCTCCTGGCCGAGCCGTTCGGCCCTGTGGATCTCGACTTGGCTGGGACGACATGGCGATCCTCCTATCGGGCTCTATCGACCGACAAGGAAGACCCCCCTAGGAAGCAAAGTGCGCTTATCACCTGATCGGCGGTACTGTCAACTTCATCCCACTTCATCCCCGTGGCTGGACATGCGGCGTAGCGTTAAGTGGATACCGCAACCTACGCCCGGCAACAGGAAGAAGGGGGCCGCATCGATGCACCTGCGACACCTTAACGCATTGGGTGAGGAATGGTGCCGCGTGAACCCCGATCACGAATCTAGCCGAGAAGAAATCGAAAAGATCTGGAAGCACGAAATCGGCAGCAGCGTTTCAGCGGCAACCTCACTGCAAACAGAGTAGCAGGATTCACACCGGAATGAAGAACAAGACGGCCAATTCGACACTCATTCTGACATCGAGCCTCGCTCTCTTGTCACTCACCATCTCCGGGTGCAGTGCAGCTGGGTACGAAATCCCTTCCGAGATCTGCGGCCGGAAGATCGACCCCCCTTCACTCGGGCCTTTGCTGCCTTCGGGGGCGAAATTCGAGGCGGAGCACACGATAGATGACGATCTTGAGTCTGCGTGCCACATCTTCGTGGACAAGTCCGACACACTCGCCATCAGCGAGCTTCGCAACCAGAACAGATTCGACGTCATGGAATTTGTTATGGCGGATGCCCGTCTTTTCAATAACCCCAGAAAGTCAGCCGTGGGGGACGATACCGTAACTTCCGACGACTGGCTGATATCAATGAACGCATGCACGGGGCATGGAAAAATGGACTATTACGTCGTGGACGTGACCTTGGCAACAAAGGCCAGCGAGGAAACGTCAAGGCACCTTGAGCAGTTCATTCGATCATACCTTCCTGAAGGCATGAAGAAGATGGGTTGCACGGAGTGAGCCAGAACATCTGACCGGTCACTCTACTAGGAGCTCGCAACACCATTATGATCGGGCCTTCTGAGGCGTCGTCGGCAGATCAGACCGCAGGCAGGGAGAAAAACGCGACGTGCAGTTCGGTGCAGCGTTCGTTCCAGCGGCCAGCGAGGCATGTGAGCTGGTGGAGCAGGGCGGAGGTCTGCTCCACCAGCTCACACGCGCTTGCCAATGCCCTTTATGTTCGGTGGGCCTTGCGGGAGATAAGCGGCGGGGCCGGGCAACTGCGGAGTTCAGCGCGGTTGGGGGTTCCAGTCGTAGCCCTTGCCGCAGACGTGCACCAGACCGCCAGTGATGCGGACACCGACGAAGGGCCACTCAACTACGAAGACCTGCTGAAAGTATCCAAGCAGATTTCACGTGACCAACATGCCTACGGCATGCTGATGGAGAGCGTTGCTCAAGCCATTATTGCTGACATTCACGCCGAGCACCAAGGCAATCCAAAAGAGGAACTTGTCCGAGCCGGCGAAATGGGCCTATCACGGCTTCGGGGGCGCGGCCAACTTCATCCCGGTGGTCGGTGACGCCGTACAGCGAGGAGCGGATGCGGCGGCCTACGCCTGGCAACAAGACGAAGAAGAGCGCATCGAAGGCAAACGGGAACTGGACAATAGGAGCAACTTCAGCGTACGCGTAGAACAACTCAACGAGTTCTGCGCGGAATGGGCTCGCGCGAACCCCGATCACGAGTTGGCATTGGAGGGCGATTGGCGTTCACTGCAGGGCGAGATCGGGAACAGCGCCTTCAATGGGAATGACACCGCCAACAGAGTGGCCGGAATCACTCCCAAGTAAGTGCGACCGAGACGAGATCCGAAAACTGAGAGCACCCAACGGGAACGATTCACGAATGAAATGTGATGAACTAAGGACACCGATTCTGCTGACGTTGGGTCTCGCACCTCTCCTCGTCTTCCTCACCGGATGCGAAGCGGCCACCAATTACACGATCCCCGACGCCGTCTGCGGCAGGAAAGTAGACCCGTCCCTCCTGGCCCCCCTACTGCCCTCAGGTCAAAAGTTCGAGGCTCGCCAGGAGTCAACCAAGGAGAACGCATCAGAGTGCGTCATCTACGTGGACGACGCCATGGCACTCAGGATCAACGAGATGCGTGACCAGAATAAATTTGACATATGGAAATACTCCAGGAGATACAACAACCCGGTGAAGTCCGACGCCGGCGAGGTCGCCTTGAACTCTGACGACTGGCTCATTGCGATGAACCCCTGCCCCAGGCGGGGAAAGTATCACATTCTGGACGTCATCATATCCGCCGGTGCAGTCGACGAAGCGAAAACTCGCGAACTGGAGCGATTCGCCAAGGCCTACCTGCCGGAAGGAATGCTGAATATGGGATGCACGAAATGACATTCTCCGACGGCGGCACACATTGCACACATTTCACTGGACCAGCACAATGACGTGGGGGGCGCCCACCCACGGGGGAACAGCATGAAAAATACGCGTCAAGCAGACCAGCGTAGTCACGTCAGAACGCACACCAGATCCCGACGTTCCGCTTTTCTGCTGTCGCCGACTCTCGCATTGTCGCTCCTTTCCATAGCCGGATGCAGCAACTCTACCGCATACGAACTCCCCCATGAGATCTGCGGCAGACAAATTGATCCTGTCGCACTGCAACCACTGTTGCCTTCCGGTCAGCAATTCGAGGCCGTAGCCGGAAATGACGATCACGTGCAGTCCATGTGCCGCATATCCGTGGACAACGATACATCTCTCATACTCCAGGAGCACCGACGCCAGAATCGATTCGACGTCTGGGATTTCGTTGTCGATGACGATCCCGACAGCGCAAAAAACCCAAAGAAGGCTGCGGTCGGCGACGACACCGTAACCACCGATGACTGGCTCATCTCCATGAACGCCTGCACCGGATACGGAAAGCAAGATTACTACATCCTGGATGTGATCTTGGGCGTGAAAACGGACGAGCCAATGCATCAGGAACTCGAAGACTTTGCCAAGTCGTATCTACCGGAAGGAATGAAGAAAGCAGGATGCACGCTGTGAGTGCAAGCCAATAACGACTCGTCGGCCGAGTTTCACGCAGTTTGGGACGACGATCGACGCCGCCCCTCCCTGCTGTCCGGCTCAGCTTCTGCATCCGCCCGCTCTGTCGGTGGTCTGAACGACACGGCATCGGCAGGCACGGGTCGGCCGACAACACGGGAGCAACCTGTACCGGGAGCGCCAGCCGTGGCTCACGCCTCAGACTCTCCCCGCCGAGGAGGGGGCGCGTACCGTGCACCCGGTGAGGATGGCGTTGCCCGCTCCCCTCAACGAAGAAGCCCAGCTCAGAGATAATCCGAGCCGGGCTTCCGATGGAGCCGCCTTCGGGATTCGAACCCGAGACCTACGCATTACGAGTGCGTTGCTCTGGCCATCTGAGCTAAGGCGGCGCGCTGTCGGCACCATGGTGCGATCGACAACGACGGTAAGTCTACACAGTTCCGAGGGGTGCTTCGCACACGCCCTGGCGACGGGGTCAGGGCCCCCAGGGCGCAGGCGCGGCTACCGGCAGCGCTTGCCGTCGGCCGGCGGGGTGCCGTCGACGAGGTGGGCGTTGATCGCGGCGTCGATGCAGGCGCTGCCCCGGCCGTAGGCGGTGTGGCCGTCGCCGTCGTAGGTGAGGAGGCGGGCGGTGTCGAGCTGGGCGGCCAGGGCCTCGGACCAGCGGTAGGGAGTGGCCGGGTCGCGGGTGGTGCCGACGACGACGATGGGGGCGGCGCCCTTGGCCTCGATCCGCTGCGGCTGCCCGGTGGGCGCCACCGGCCAGTAGGCGCAGTTCAGGGCGGCCCAGGCGAAGCCCTCGCCGAAGACCGGGGACGCCTTTTCGAAGTCCGGCACCGCCTCGCGCACCTGCTCCGGGGTCTCGAAGGCCGGCGGGAGGTCCAGGCAGTTCACGGCCGCGTTGGCGAACATCAGGTTGGAGTACTTTCCGTCGGCGTCGCGCTCGTAGTAGCTGTCGGACAGGAAGAGGAGTCCGGCGCCGTCGTTCTCCTTCATGGCCGAGGTCAGCGATTCGCGCAGTTGCTGCCAGGCGCCCTCGTCGTACATCGCGGCGATCACGCCCATCGTGGCCAGCGACTCGGTGAGCCGGCGGCCGTCGGCGTCGCCGGTGGGCAGCGGCTTGGTGTCCAGCTCGTCGAAGAAGGCCTTGAGGTTCTTGCCGGCCTGCTCGGGGGTGGTGCCCCGGTCACCGAGCGGGCAGTCGGTCTGCCGGACGCAGTCCTCGGCGAAGGCGGTGAAGGCCGTGTCGAAGCCGGCCGTCTGCTCCTTGTTGAGCTGCCGGGCTGGTAGGGACGGGTCCATCGCGCCGTCGAGGACCAGGCGGCCCGTCCGGTGCGGGTACAACCCGGCGTACGTCGCGCCGAGGAAGGTCCCGTACGAGGCGCCGACGTAGTTCAGCTTCTCGTCGCCCAGCGCGGCGCGGACGATGTCCATGTCACGGGCCGCCTCCACGGTGGACAGGTGGCGCAGCAGCTTCGGGGCGTCCGCTCCGCAGCCCTCGGCGAACTTCTTGAAGGCCGTGACCAGGGCCTCCGTCTCCTTGTCGTCGTCGGGCGTCAGGTCGGTCTGCGTGTACGCGTCCATGCCGGGCCCGTCCAGGCACTCGACGGGTTCGCTGCGGGCGACGCCACGGGGGTCGACGGCGACCATGTCGTAGCGGGCGCGGACCTCGGCCGGGTAGCCGATGCCCGCGTACGCCTGGAGGTAGCCGATCGCCGAGCCGCCCGGTCCGCCGGGGTTCACCAGGAGGGAGCCGAGCCGCTCCCCCGGTCCGGTGGCCTTCTTGCGGGCGACGGCGAGGCGGATGTCACCGTCGGCCGGTTCGGCGTAGTCCCGCGGGGCCCGGACGGTGGCGCACTGGAAGCCGGGGACGCCACAGTCACGCCAGGCCGGCTTCTGCGCGTAGTACCGGGTGAGCGAGGCGGGAACGCTGCGCGGCAGCGGGGCCAGGGTGGGCGCCTCCTCCGCCGCCGACGCGCCGGCGCTCGTCGACGTCGCCCCGGCGGAACAGCCGGCCAGCAGCAGGGCGACGGCCGCGAGCACGGTCGCCCCGGTGCGCAGGCGGGCTCCGCCGGTGCGCCGGTCTTCGGGGGACCTGCCGGTCCTCCCCGTGCGGGGGCCGGGGCCGCGGCGGCCGGTCCGTCCGGTGTCGCCGCTGGTGCTGGGGGTCGGGCCGGTCGTGCGGGGGGTGCGCCGTGGGTCCATGCCGCGAGGGTAACGGTGTGCGACGGCGTGAGTGCTGTGTGTACGCGTCGTGCCTCGTACGAGTTACTGCCTGCCCGCCCCGGTGGGGTGGTGTGCGGTGCGTGCGCGGAGCTCCCCGGGGGGCGCCGCCTCGTCAGCCGGCTCTGAGGGCCATGGTCATCGCCTCCACCGCCAGCAGCGGCGCCACGTTGCGGTCGAGCGCCTCGCCGCAGGCGGCGATCGCCTCGATGCGGCGCAGGGTGGACTCCGGGGTGCTGGAGCGGGCGAGGCGTTGCAGGGCGTCCTCGCTGTCCGTGTTGGCGAGGGCGACGCGGGAGCCGAGCTGCAGGGCGAGCACGTCGCGGTAGAAACTCGTCAGGTCGGTCAGGGCGAGGTCGAGGCTGTCGCGCTGCGTCCGCGTTCTGCGGCGCTTCTGCATGTCCTCCAGTTCCTTGACGACACCGGCCGTACCCCGCGGGAGCCGGCCGCCCTGGGCCGCGCCGAGGGCGGCCTTCAGCTCGTCCGTCTCCTTGGTGTCCATCTCCTCGGCGAGCTGCTTCGCGTCCTCCGCCGCGGCGTCCACGAGTTCCTGGGCGGCCTTCAGCGCGCCGCCGACGTCCTCCACGCGCAGCGGCAGCTTCAGGACGGCGGCGCGGCGGGCGCGGGCCGCGGGGTCGGTGGCCAGGCGACGGGCCCGGTCGACGTGTCCCTGGGTGGCCCGGGCCGCCGCCGCGGCGACCTCCGGTTCGACGCCCTCCCGGCGCACGAGCATGTCGGCGACCGCGTCGACGGAAGGGGTGGTGAGGTTGAGGTGGCGGCAGCGGGAGCGGATGGTCGGCAGGACGTCCTCGACGGAGGGGGCGCAGAGCAGCCAGACCGTGCGGGGCGCGGGCTCCTCGACCGCCTTCAGGACGGCGTTGGCGGACTTCTCGTTCAGCCGCTCCGCGTCCTCGACGAGGATGACCTGCCAGCGGCCGTTCGCCGGGGCGGTGAAGGACTTCCGCACGGTGTCGCGCATGTCCTTGACCAGGATCTCCGAGCCGACGGCGGCCACCGTGCTCACGTCGGCGTGGGTGCCGACCAGCGCGGTGTGGCAGCCGTCGCAGAAGCCGCAGCCGGGAGACCCGCCGAGCGCGCGGTCGGGGCTGACGCACTGCAGGGCGGCGGCGAAGGCCCGCGCCGCCTGGTTGCGTCCGGCGCCGGGAGGGCCGGTGAACAGCCAGGCGTGCGTCATCTTCGACGCCTCGGGCGGCGGGGCGTCGGCCGCGGCGGCGGTGACGAGCGCGTCGGCGTCGCGGGCGGCCGCGTCGAGCTGTGCGCCGACCCGTTCCTGCCCGACGAGGTCGTCCCACACGGTCATGGGGTCACGCCGTCCTTCCGTTCCGACGCGTCACACCGCGTCCCTGCGTCTTCTGCAACTCGTGCGTCCACCGCATCCACGACGTCCGCTGCGTCCCCTGCGTGTACTGAGGGAACCCCGGCCACGCGCACGGTACGGCTGCTGCCTCGCACCGGCCGCACGGTCTACGGGGTCCATTGTGCGGGGCGGCACCGACAGCGAGGGCACGGGCAGCAACAGCGCAGGCACGGGCAGCGCAGGCACGGGCAGGGGGCCGCCCGCTTCGGGTGGCGTCCGACGCCCGTCGTGGCATGGTGCTCCGTGCTCCGTACCCCGTGGTCCGTGGTCCGTGCTCCGTGCTCCGTGCCGCGACGGGTGCCGTCGGCCGGCCGCCGCCACGCGCTCAGCGGCGTCGCCCGCGCCCTCTGCCGCCCTCGCCCTCGTCACCGGGGCCGTCGTCGTGCGGGCCCAGCAGTTCGTCGGCCAGCGTGGGGAGGTCGTCCAGCGGGGTCTCCTCGGCCCAGTCCGAACGCTTCCGTCGCCGCCTGGATGCCTTCTCGGCCTCCACCCGCGGCAGCTCGCGCGTGCTGTCGACGGCGCCGGCGGACGCATCGGGACCGTCCTGGGCGCGCTCGTCGCGGAAGCGGCCCAAAGGCGTCCGGTCGTCGCCGCCCGCACCACGCGCCGCCGGGCCGTCACCGGGCACCGGCGGCAGCACGGCCGTCTCGTCCGCGGCACCGGGCGGTACGGCGGGCAGGACCTCCGTCTCGTCGGCGGCGCCGGGCGGGGTCGGCGGGACCGGCGGCTTCGGCAGCTCGGCCGTCACCTCGGCCTCCCGCACCCCGGCACCGGGGCCCTCGTCGTCCCGCACACGGGGCAGCACCGCCGTCTCGTCGACCGGCCCGCCCGGGGTGTGCGCCGGTGCCGTCGGTGAGACCACCGGCGTCGGCACGGTCATCGCGTCCGCTCCCGCGTCGCGCGGCCAAGCGCCGGGGGTCTGCGGATCCGGAGCGGCGTCCGGCACCTGCTTCCTCGGGCCCGCCTCGGCCGCCGCAGCCGCCTGCTCGGCGAGCCGCCGGGCCTCCTCGGCGCGGCGCAGCGCCTCCTCGGCCTTGCGCTGCTTCTCCAGGCGCAGGGCCTCGGCCTCGGCGCGCAGCCGGGCCTCCTCCTCGGCCTCCTTGCGGCGGCGTTCCTCCTCGGCCTTGCGGCGGGCCTCCTCCTCGGCGCGCGCCTTCTCCTCCGCGAGGAGCCGCCGCCGCTCCTCCTCGGCGCGCCGCGCGGCTTCCTCGGCCCGGCGCCGGGCCTCCTCGGCCTGCCGCTCGGCCTCGCGCCGCTGGGCCTCCTCGAGTTCGCGCCGCTTGCGCTCCTCTTCCTCGGCGCGCAGCCGGGCGAGCTGCTCCTGGCGCTCGCGTTCGAGGCGCTCCTCCTCGGCCTTGCGCGCCGCTTCCTCCTCCGCCTTGCGGCGGGCCTCCTCCTCGGCCTTGCGCCGGGCCTCCTCGCGGGCCCGGATCTCCGCCTCGGACAGCGGCAGCACCTGGTCCAGCCGGTGCCGGACGACCGTGGTGACCGCCTCCGGCTCCTGACCGGCGTCGACCACCAGGTAGCGGCCGGGGTCGGCGGCGGCCAGGGTGAGGAACCCGGCGCGGACCCGGGCGTGGAACTCGGCGGGCTCCGACTCCAGCCGGTCCGGGGCCTCCGTGAACCGCTCGCGCGCGGTCTCCGGAGCCACGTCCAGCAGCACCGTGAGGTGGGGGACGAGCCCGTCGGTCGCCCAGCGGTTGATGCGGGCGATCTCGGTCGGGGAGAGGTCCCGTCCGGCGCCCTGGTAGGCCACCGACGAGTCGATGTAGCGGTCCGAGATGACGACCGCGCCGCGCTCCAGGGCGGGCCGTACGACGGTGTCGATGTGCTCGGCGCGGTCCGCCGCGTACAGCAGGGCCTCCGCGCGGTGGGAGAGTCCGGCGCTGGAGACGTCCAGGAGGATCGACCGCAGCCGCTTGCCGACCGGCGTCGCTCCCGGTTCGCGGGTGAGGACGACCTCGTGGCCCTTGCTCCTGATCCAGTCGGCGAGGGCTTCGGCCTGCGTGGACTTCCCGGCGCCGTCGCCGCCCTCCAGGGCGATGAAGAAGCCGCTCGTGGCGGGGGTCGGCGCGGGGTCGTCGCCGCCGAGCAGCGCGTCGCGCAGGTCCTGCCGCAGCGGCACGCCGGAGCGGTCGTCGACCTTGGCCAGGACCAGTGCGGCCACCGGCAGCAACAGCGCGCCCACCAGCATGAGGGTGAACGCGGCGCCGCCGTGGGCGAAGACGAAGCGGCCGTTCTCCAGACGGTGGGGGCCGATGAGGGCGGCCGTCACCGGGGCGACGACCGCGCCGAGCGCAAGGAGGACCCGGACCACCGCGTGCAGGTGCTCCGTCGTACGGGCTCGGCGCTGCTCCTCGGTCTCCTGGTCGAGCAGGGTGTGTCCGACGTTGGCCGCGGTGCCCGCGCCGGCCCCGGCGAGGACGAGGATCAGCAGCACCGTGGTGACGTCCGGCACGAGTCCGGCGGCCAGCAGGGCCAGGCCGGTGAAGGCGAGGGCCAGGGCGAGCAGCCGGCGCCGGGACAGCGACGGCAGGAGTGAGGGCGCCGTGCGGATGCCGGCCACCACACCGCCGGTCAGCGCGGCCACCATCAGGCCGAAGAGCACGGGGCCGCCGCCCAGGTCGACGGCGTGCAGCACGGCCACGGCGACGGCGGCCGACACGGCCGCGGCGACGGACCCGGAGGCGAGCACCAGCAGGGGCATCGCACCCGTGCGGCCCCTCTCGGAGCCGGCGGCGCTCTTCGGACGGCGGAGGCCTTCGAGCGGCGACCGCGGGCGCGGGGTGCGGCTCGCGGGCAGTTCGAGGAACGTCAGGACGGACAGCGACGCGGCGAACAGGCCGGCCGCGACGTACGAGGCGAGGGCCGCCTGGTGGGTGTCGAACCAGGCGATGCCGGTGCCCAGCAGGTTGTTGAACAGGCCGGCGACGACGAGCGCGACGGCCGCCAGCGGGACGGCGAGGAAGCCCGTGCGCAGCGACAGCCTGCGCAGGGCGTCCAGGTGGTCGGGGAGCGGTCGTATCGACGCGCCCTCGGGGGGCGGGGCGGGCAGCAGGGAGGGCGCGGCGCTCTCCCGGCACACGGTCCAGAACCGCTCGGCGACCCCGGTCACGAAGACGGTGACGAGGAGGGCGGCCAGGGCCTCGTCGGGCGTCCAGTCGATCCACAGGGGAGCCACGATGAGCGCCAGGGCCCTCAGGCCGTCCGCGCCGACCATGGTCCACCGGCGGTCCAGCGGGCCGTCCGGTGCGGTGAGCGACGTCAGCGGGCCCAGGAGGACGGCGCCGAACAGCAGCGTCGCGAGGATCCGCACGCCGAAAACGGTCGCCACTGCGAACGCCACGCCGCGGTAGCCGCCTCCGAAGGAGCCCTCGGCCACGGCTGCTTGGACGGCGAGGAGCACCAGCACCAGGAGGGCGAGGGTGTCGCCGACACCGCCCACGAGTTGCGCGCTCCAGAGGCGCTTCAACTGCGGTCGGCGCAGCAGGGCACGGACGGCGCGCTCGCGGGAGTCCGCGACCAGGGCGTCGTCGGGGGCCGGTTGAGGGGCCGTGGGCTGCTCGGCTCGCGTCATGCGTTCAGCCTATCGGCCCGCACCGACAGCCCGGAGGGCCCTCGTGACATGCGCACGCCCCGATGTCGCGGTGATGCCGGGGCGTTCGCATTCCGAACTCCACGGAGCGGTTTCCGTGGGACGGGACCCCGTTCCACACGGCGGAGGACTCGGACGACGCCCAGGGGACCACGCGCGACGCCGGGAGGACCTCGGGCGCCCCCGGACGACCACGAGCAGCGCCCGGAGGAGCAGGAGCGGCCCCCGGACGACCACGAGCGGCGCCCGGAGAAGCAGGAGCGGCGCGGGCCGGTGCGCCGCGCCGGCGCCCGCGCGCCCGCGTCAGTCCTCCGTCGTGGCCTTCTTCGCCGCCGCCGTCTTGGCGGTGGCGGTCGTCTTCTTCGCCGCCGTCTTCTTGGCGGTGGCGGTGGTCTTCTTCGCCGCGGTCTTCTTGGCGGCCGTGGCCTTCTTCGCCGGCGCCTTCTTGGCCGCCGTCTTCTTGGTGGTCTTCTTCGCCGCCTTCTTGGCGGGGCCCTTGGCCCGCTTCTCGGCGAGCAGTTCGAAACCGCGCTCGGGGGTGATCTCCTCGACGCTGTCGCCGGAGCGCAGGGTCGCGTTGGTCTCCCCGTCGGTGACGTACGGGCCGAAGCGGCCGTCCTTGACCACCACCGGCTTCTCGCTGACGGGGTCGGTGCCGAGCTCCTTCAGCGGCGGCTTGGCGGCCGCCCGGCCACGCTGCTTGGGCTGGGCGTAGATCGCCAGGGCCTCCTCCAGCGTGATCGTGAAGATCTGCTCCTCGCTCTGCAGCGACCGGGAGTCCGTGCCCTTCTTCAGGTACGGCCCGTAGCGGCCGTTCTGCGCGGTGATCTCCTGACCCTCGGGATCCGTGCCTACCACGCGGGGCAGCGACATCAGCTTGAGGGCGTCGTCGAGGGTCACCGTGTCCAGGGACATCGACTTGAACAGCGACGCCGTCCGCGGCTTCACCGCGTTCTTGCCGGTCTTCGGCGTGCCCTCGGGAAGGACCTCCGTCACGTACGGGCCGTAGCGGCCGTCCTTGGCGACGATGGTGCGGCCGGTCGCCGGGTCGGTGCCCAGCTCGAAGTCCCCGCTCGGCTTGGCGAGCAGTTCCTCGGCCAGCTCGACGGTCAGCTCGTCGGGCGCCAGGTCCTCGGGGATGTCGGCGCGCTGGTGCTGCTCGCTGTCCTTCTCCCCGCGCTCGATGTACGGGCCGTAGCGTCCGACCCGCAGCACGATGCCGTTGCCCACCGGGAACGACGACACCTCGCGTGCGTCGATCGCGCCCAGGTCGGTCACCAGCTCCTTGAGACCGCCGAGGTGGTCGCCGTCGCCGTTCCCGGCGTCGGCAGCGCCGCCCCCGCCGGTGCCCTCGCCGAAGTAGAAACGCCTCAGCCACGGCACCGCCTGGGCCTCACCGCGTGCGATGCGGTCGAGGTCGTCCTCCATCCGGGCGGTGAAGTCGTAGTCGACGAGCCGGCCGAAGTGCTTCTCCAGCAGGTTGACCACGGCGAAGGAGAGGAAGGACGGCACGAGCGCCGTGCCCTTCTTGAACACGTAGCCGCGGTCGAGGATCGTGCCGATGATCGACGCGTACGTCGACGGGCGGCCGATCTCCCGCTCCTCCAGCTCCTTGACCAGCGAGGCCTCGGTGTAGCGGGCCGGGGGCTTGGTGGCGTGACCGTCGACCGTGATCTGCTCGGCGGTCAGGGCGTCGCCCTCGCGCACCTCGGGCAGGCGGCGCTCGCGGTCGTCCAGCTCGGCGTTCGGGTCGTCCGCGCCCTCGACGTACGCCTTCAGGAAGCCGTGGAACGTGATCGTCTTGCCGGACGCGCTGAACTCGGCGTCCCGGCCGTCGGCCGCCGTGCCGCCGATCTTCACGGTGACGGAGTTGCCCGTCGCGTCCTTCATCTGGGAGGCGACGGTCCGCTTCCAGATCAGCTCGTACAGGCGGAACTGGTCGCCGGTCAGCCCGGTCTCGGCCGGCGTACGGAAACGGTCGCCCGACGGGCGGATCGCCTCGTGCGCCTCCTGCGCGTTCTTGACCTTGCCCGCGTAGGTGCGCGGCTGCGGGGGCAGGTAGTCGGCGCCGTACAGCTGCGTGACCTGGGCGCGGGCGGCGGCGACCGCCGTCTCGCTCAGCGTCGTCGAGTCCGTACGCATGTAGGTGATGTAGCCGTTCTCGTACAGCTTCTGCGCGATCTGCATGGTGGCCTTCGCGCCGAAGCCCAGCTTGCGGCTCGCCTCCTGCTGCAGCGTCGTCGTACGGAACGGCGCGTACGGCGAGCGGCGGTACGGCTTGGACTCGACGGAGCGCACGGCGAACCGCGTGTTCTCCAGGGCGGCGGCCAGCGCGCGGGCGTTCGCCTCGTCGAGGTGGAGCGTGTTGGCGTTCTTCAGCTGTCCCAGCGAGTCGAAGTCGCGCCCCTGTGCGACCCGTCGTCCGTCGACGCTCTGCAGGCGTGCGACCAGCGACGACGGGTCGGAGACGTCACCCGCGCGACCGGCCGGGCCCGCCCCCGCCGGGGAGAAGGTGCCGGTCAGGTCCCAGTACTCGGCCGAGCGGAACGCGATGCGCTCGCGCTCCCGCTCCACCACGAGCCGGGTGGCGACGGACTGCACGCGGCCGGCCGACAGCCGGGGCATGACCTTCTTCCACAGGACCGGCGAGACCTCGTAGCCGTAGAGGCGGTCGAGGATGCGCCGGGTCTCCTGGGCGTCGACCAGGCGCTGGTTCAGCTGGCGCGGGTTGGCCACGGCGGCCCGGATCGCGTCCTTGGTGATCTCGTGGAACACCATGCGCTTGACCGGGATCTTCGGCTTCAGCACTTCCTGCAGGTGCCAGGCGATGGCCTCGCCCTCGCGGTCCTCATCGGTGGCGAGGAAGAGTTCGTCCGACTCCTTCAGCAGGTCCTTGAGCTTCTTGACCTGAGCCCGCTTGTCCGCGTTGACCACATAGATCGGCTGGAAGTCGTGGTCGACGTCCACACCGAGCCGACGGACTTCACCGGTGTACTTCTCGGGGACCTCGGCAGCGCCGTTGGGAAGGTCACGGATGTGCCCGACGCTCGCCTCGACGGTGTAGCCAGGGCCGAGATAGCTCTTGATCGTCTTCGCCTTGGCAGGCGACTCGACGATGACGAGTCGGCGGCCGCCGTTCGCGGTCTCGCTGGTCGGGGACAACTTCGCTCTTCTCTCCGGTCGACGCTCAGCCTTCCCCAGGCGGTCTCCCGGGGGATCTGGTCATGGTGACGCTGCGGAGTGTGACGGTACATCCCGCCCCCGTGTCAAACGGGAAAAGCCCGCAACGGCCACTCGAACGGTAACCCGACTACCACCGTTCCTGCCGCCCGGACCGTTCAGAGCCCGCCGATCCCCATGCGGAGCGCCACCTGCCGGTTACTCGCGGCCACGGCCGGTTCCGGCCCTCAGAGGCGCGTGAGACACCATGCGCCGAGGGCCAGACAGACCACGGCGACGGTGGTGGCGACGGCGACCGAGGCCAGCGGACCGGCCCCGTGGGCCACCGGCCGGTGCTGCCGGGCGCGGGTCGCCGTCCACACCAGCAGGGCGGCTCCGAACAGGCAGAACACCAGTCCCGCGAAGATCGCCGGTCCGCTCTCCATGTTTCCCCGAGTCCCTCGTCCACGTCCGCCGAAGCCTGCCTCGGAGGGAGGCTGACACGCACGGACGGCGGACAGACGAACCCGAGATGAACGCGCGGCCGAGGCCAGGGAACGCCGACGGTCCGGGCCGGTTCTCGGCCGGCCGGCACGTGCGAAATTCGCCACGGGGTCGGCGGGAACCGTGGGTGACACAGGCAACTCCCACCCGACGGCACGGCAGGGCACGGCAGGGGGCGGCACGGCGCGGCACGGCGCGGCACGGCAGGGGGCGGCACGGCAGGGGGCGGCACGGCAGGGCGCGCCGCTCCCTCCCGGCCGGCCTCCCGGGGAGCCGCACCTCTGGAGAGCCGCGCTCCCGGACCTTCGGGATCTCGCTGAGCCGGGATCCCGGCAACGGGCATCTGCGGGAGACGGCACCGCAGTGAGCCGGCGCCTCAGGGAGCAGGCGCCTCAGGGAGCCGACGACCGATCGGGGCCGCCCCTCGACGGCCACCTGGTCGGGGCCGACGTCCGGGCACACCGGCCGGAGGCGCCACCGAAGCCACCGACCCTCCGGCTAACCCACCGGCTCCAGGAACCCCTGTTCCACCAGCAGCCGGATCTGCGCGGGCGTACGGTCCCGGAGCACGACCGGGTCCTCCCCCAGCAGCTGGGCGATGGCGTCCAGGATGCGGCCCGCGCTCATCGTGCCGTCGCACACCCCCGCGAAGCCGGCGCCGATCGTGTCCACCCGGGTGGCACGGCGCATGCCCCGGTTCTGGCGCAGCACGACGTGCTCGGGGTCCTCGGCGCCGGGCAGACCCACCTGCTCCTGCACCACCTCGGCGGCGAGCCGGAAGCGGTCCTCCAGCAGCGCCGCGTCGTCGTGCGATCGCAGGTAGTCGAGCCGGTCGAAATGGCCCAGGACCGTGTCGCCGAGCGGTTGCTCGACCGGGTGCGGCCACTCCTCCACCGTGATCGCGGGCACCGCCGATGCCGACTTCCGCAGGGTGATCCAGCCGAAGCCGACGGCCTTCACCTTGCGCGCCTCGAACTCGTCCAGCCACGCGTCGTACCGCGCCCGGTACTCCGCGCCGTCGCCCCGATGGTCGCCCGCGTCGCGCAGCCACAGCTCGGCGTACTGGGTGATGTCCTGCACCTCGCGCTGCACGATCCAGGCGTCGCACCCGCGGGGCACCCATGACCTGAGTCTGTCCTGCCAGTCCTCCCCCTCGACGTGCTGCCAGTTGGCGAGGAACTGCGCGAACCCTCCGTCGTTGAGCCGTTCCCCCGCCTGCTGAACGAGCGTGCGGCACAGATCGTCCCCGCCCATCCCGCCGTCCCGGTACGTCAGCCGGGCGCCCGGTGAGATGACGAACGGCGGGTTGGAGACGATCAGGTCGTACCTCTCGTCGTCACGGACCGGCGTGAACAGCGACCCCTCCCGCAGATCGGCCGCCGGCACACCGGAGAGGGCCAGGGTGAGGGCGGTGATGTGCAGCGCGCGCGGGTTGACGTCGGTGGCCGTCACCCGGGTGGCGTGCCGGGCGGTGTGCAGCGCCTGGATGCCGGATCCGGTGCCGAGGTCGAGCGCGGAGCCGACCGGCGTACGGACGGTGATGCCGGCCAGGGTCGTCGACGCGCCGCCGACGCCGAGGACGACGCCCTCGTCCCTGCTGCCGATGCCTCCGGCGCCGCCGACCGCGCAGCCGAGGTCGGACACGATGAACCAGTCCTCACCGTCCGGCCCGCCGTACGGCCGGATGTCGACGGTCGCGGCCAGCTCGTCCGCGGCGGCCGGTGCCTGCGCGTCCGTCCGCCGCAGCCAGCCGTTCTCCAGGCACAGGTCGACGGGCAGGACGGAGGCAACACGCGCGTGCGGGACGGGCTGTTGCAGCAGGAACAGCCGGACGAGCGTCTCCAGCGGGGTGTCCCCGCGGGTCGCCCGGAGAGCGGGCACGGTCTCGCTGCGGGCCAGGGCGGCGTAGGCGGGGGCGCCGAGCAGGTCGAGCAGGCCGTCCGCGGTGAAGGAGGCACCGAGGAGGGCGTCGCGCAGCCGTGCGGCGGCGTCGGGTCGGTCGGACGGGGGCAGGGGCGGCAGGCCGGCGTTAATCACGCACCCCATTGTGGCCGCCGCCCCGGCCCTGTCACCGCCGCCCGGCGCCAGTACGCCCCCGCGCGGCGGAGGAGGCGCGACGGACGACGCGGTTCCGCGCCGCGGAGGGCGGGGGCGCACCACGGGAGACGCGTTCCGGGAGGCGCATCCCAGGAGGCGCGCACCACAGGAGGCGCGTTCCCGAGGGCATCCCTGTGGCCCGTCCGCGCCTACCGGGAGGGTCGGCCGGGAGGTCGTCCGAGGAGGAACTCCCGGGCCCCGTTCGGCGATGCCCCTTCCCTCACCGGCGGGACGTGTCCTCCCGTCGCACGGGCCCGTCACCGTCCACAGTCGACCGCTCCCGGGCGGTCCGGCAGGGACCGCCCGCCGCACCACTCGCCGAAGGGCAACCCTTGCGATCGTCGGCTCGCCCTCCGGCAGAAGGGCCGACGCTCACCGGTCAGCTCACACCCGAAGGAGGGGCAACCCGGGCGCGGTCGTCGCCTCACCCGTCACCGGAGAGGCATGCTGCCGGTCCCCGGACCGCGGGAGAGCGACACGGTCATGACCGTGGCCGTGGCCGTGGCCATGACCCGGGCCAGGATCCCGACCCCGTACCCGGGCCACGGTCCCGACCCGGTCCCGGCCCCGGTCCCGATCCCGGTCGCGCGATCGACCGTCCGCCGCCGGGTCCCGGCCGAGCCGTCCGCAGGTCAGCTCTTCGCTGCGGGCGCGGTGGCCGTCTTGCAGCTGGGCTGGCGGGACATGGCCTCGCCAACCTCGCCCTCCTCCAGCGTCCGCAGGGCGTCGTTCCCGCTCTTGCTGAGCTTGTCCAGCTCGGTGGCGATGTCCTTCAGGCCGTCGGCGAACTTGGCCTGGTCGTCGGTGTCGAGCCCGTCCACCTGCTTCTTCAGGTCGGCGTAGGAGGTCGAGATGCCGTTCAGCTCCTTGACCGCGTCCTGCTGCTTCTTCTCGCCGTTCTCCACGTCCGGAGCACCGGCCTTGTTCACGGCGGAGCCGATGGCCTTGTAGGCGTCGGACATGTCCTGGAACGCCTTGGAGTCGGTCTTCTGGACCTCCTCGGGCGTGCTGTTGTCCGAGGTCTCCTTCTGGATCGCGGCGTTGGCGGACTCGATCTTCTTGGCCTGCGGCTGCACGGCGTCGCAGACCTCCTTCGCCCAGGCGTCCAGCTTCTCGTTGCCGTCGTCGCCGCCGCACCCCGTCAGCGCCAGTACCAGTACCGCACCGCCGGACAGTGCGGCCGCGAGCTTCTTGTTCACCGGATTGGTCCCTTCCATGGCTCTCGGCCCCGGAACATACACGCCATATGGACGACACCCACCCGCCGGGCGACCGGTACGACACTTTTGAAGCCGTTTGCACCAAGCGAGAGAAGGCTCACGACCCCGGCGCCCTCCGCACGGCGCGGGCGGGCGGCGCGTCAACGCGCGCCACCCGCCCGCACCTTGGGATCAGGACCGGCTGCAGCCCCTACGAAACCACCGCCGGGTCCGCCGACTTGGGTTCCGGTTCGGAGTCGTCCCCGTCCCCCATGGCGATCCCGCGCCGCTTCGACACGTAGACCGCGCCGACGATCACGGCCGCGGCGAGGACCGCGATCAACACCCGCACGCCGACGCTGCGGTCGGCTCCGTAGGAGAACTTGATGACCGCGGGCGCGATGAGCAGCGCGACGAGGTTCATCACCTTCAGCAGGGGGTTGATCGCGGGGCCGGCGGTGTCCTTGAAGGGATCGCCGACGGTGTCGCCGATGACCGTGGCCTCGTGCGCCTCGCTCCCCTTCCCGCCGTGGTGGCCGTCCTCGACGAGTTTCTTCGCGTTGTCCCACGCGCCACCGGAGTTGGCGAGGAAGACGGCCATCAGCGTGCCGGTGCCGATGGCGCCCGCGAGGAAGGCGCCGAGGGCCCCGACCCCGAGGGTGAAGCCGACGAGGATCGGCGCCATCACCGCCAGCAGGCCGGGGGTGGCGAGTTCCCGCAGGGCGTCCTTGGTGCAGATGTCGACGACCTTGCCGTATTCCGGTTTCTCCGTGTAGTCCATGATCCCGGGCTTCTCGCGGAACTGCCGCCGCACCTCGAAGACCACCGCGCCCGCCGACCGCGAGACCGCGTTGATCGCCAGTCCGGAGAAGAGGAAGACGACCGCCGCGCCCACGATCAGGCCGACGAGGTTGTTCGGCTGGGAGATGTCCATCATCAGACTCATCGGCGCGCCCTCGCCGCTGAGTCTCTCGCCCACGTCCCGGGCGCCGGTGGTGATGGCGTCACGGTACGAGCCGAAGAGTGCAGCCGCCGCGAGCACCGCCGTGGCGATGGCGATGCCCTTGGTGATGGCCTTGGTGGTGTTGCCGACCGCGTCCAGGTCGGTGAGGACCTGGGCGCCCGCGCCCTGGACGTCGCCCGACATCTCGGCGATGCCCTGGGCGTTGTCCGAGACCGGGCCGAAGGTGTCCATCGCGACGATCACACCGACCGTGGTGAGCAGTCCGGTACCGGCGAGCGCCACCGCGAACAGCGCCAGCATGATCGACGTACCGCCCAGCAGGAACGCCCCGTACACCCCGAGGCCGATCAGCAGTGCGGTGTAGACGGCGGACTCCAGGCCGAGGGAGATGCCGGCGAGCACCACGGTGGCCGGGCCGGTGAGCGAGGTCTTGCCGATGTCCCGCACGGGTCGCCGGGTGGTCTCCGTGAAGTACCCGGTGAGCTGCTGGATCAGGGCGGCGAGCACGATGCCGATCGCCACGGCGACCAGGGCGAGCACCCGGGGGTCGCCGTCCTTGCCCTGGATCGCGGTGTCGGTGACGCCGTCGAGGTCGGCGTAGGACGACGGGAGGTAGGTGTACACCGCGATCGCGACGAGCACGAGGGAGATCACCGCGGAGATGAAGAAGCCGCGGTTGATCGCGCTCATGCCGCTGCGGTCCGACCTCCGGGGAGCCACCGCGAAGACACCGATCATCGCGGTGAGCACGCCGATCGCCGGGACCATGAGCGGGAAGGCGAGCCCGGCGTCACCGAACGCGGCCGAGCCGAGGATCAGCGCGGCGACGAGGGTGACGGCATAGGACTCGAAGAGGTCGGCCGCCATGCCCGCGCAGTCGCCGACGTTGTCGCCCACGTTGTCGGCGATGGTCGCGGCATTGCGCGGATCGTCCTCCGGAATGCCCTGCTCGACCTTGCCGACCAGGTCGGCGCCGACGTCGGCGGCCTTGGTGAAGATGCCACCGCCGACCCTCATGAACATGGCGATGAGGGCGGCGCCGAGGCCGAACCCCTCGAGCACCTTCGGCGCGTCGGCCGCGTACACCAGCACCACGCAGGACGCGCCGAGCAGGCCGAGTCCGACGGTGAACATGCCGACGACGCCACCCGTACGAAAAGCGATCTTCATCGCTTTGTGGGAGACGGCGGTGAGGTCCTTTTCCGGTTCGCCTTCCGCCGGTGTCGCCTCCCGGGCCGCCGCGGCGACCCGCACATTACTGCGCACGGCGAGCCACATGCCGATGTATCCGGTGGCCGCCGAGAACGCCGCTCCGATCAAGAAGAACACCGACCGTCCGGCACGCTGATTCCAGTCGTCCGCGGGCAGCAGCATGAGCAGGAAGAACACGACCACGGCGAATACGCCCAGCGTGCGCAACTGGCGTCCCAGATAGGCGTTGGCGCCCTCCTGGACCGCTGCCGCGATCTTCTTCATGCTGTCGGTGCCCTCGCCGGCCGCGAGCACCTGGCGCACCAGGACTCCCGCGACCACGAGCGCTGCCAGGGCCACGAGCCCGATGACGACCACGAGCACGCGGTTGTCGTCGGTCAGCACGGCGGCCGCGAGGGATGTGGGTCGGCCCGACTGATATGAGATGGAAAGCCCCGCCATTCGTCCTCCTTGACGCTTGGGCTGAGCTCAAGATGTGGACGGGATTCTAGGTACCGGAACCTGATCAAAACAGAGTGCGTTAAATGTAAATGGCCGGTGCGCACTCTCACCTGAAGATCGAGAAACGGCCTGGGACCTGAAATCGGTAATGCCCTTGAGGCATTCGGTCGATCGTTTGTGCATTTCAGCCTGTGCCGCAGCCGGTCGTGAAGGAATTCACGCGATCAACGGCACAGGGATCACTGTAGGCGCGGGTACCGGCACCCGCACACGCTGAAGGGCCCCACGAGGGGGCCCTTCAGGAGCAACGATCACCCGGACGAGTGAAGCAGCGAGGCTGCGACGACAGTGGCCCGGCGGGCAGGTGCCCGAGGGGCACGGCCCGGTGGGACCAGACCGGCGGAAACAGCTTGGTGGGCGGCGGCCCGGCGGGCAGGTGCCCGATGGGCACGGCTCGGCGGACACGGCTTGGTGGGCGGCGGCCCGGCGGGCAGGTGCCCGATGGGCACGGCTCGGCGGACACGGCTTGGTGGGCGGCAGCCCGGCGGGCAGGTGCCCGATAGCCAGCGGCCCGGTGGTCAGCCGAGGTGGGTGGCCGGCGGCGCGGTGGGCCACCTCATGCGGATCGATCCGCCGTGCTCCCCGGCGCTGACCTCGACATCGTCGACGAGACCGCTGATGACCGCGAGGCCCATCTCGTCCTCCCCGGTCTCCACGCCCCCGTCACCGCCGTCGGCGAGCTCCTCGCCAGGAGCGGCATGGGGGATCTCGTCGCCGACCTCGATGGAGAACTGCTTCTCCTCCTCGATCAGCAGGACCTTCACGGGCGCGGAGATGCCCCCGTTCCGGTGGAGTCCCACAGCACGTGAGCACGCCTCGCCGACGGCCAGGCGCACCTCGTCGAGGACGGCCTCGTCCACCCCGGCCCTGCGCGCCACCGCCGCCGCCACCAGACGGGCGGTCCTGACGTGCTCGGGCAGCGCGCTGAAGCGGAGTTCAACGGTGGCCATGCATCCCCCTCGCGACTTCGGGCGTGCTGTGGAGAGACCGGACCGCCGAAGAGCCCGGTCCTCTCGGACTTCACTCCTGCCGCCCGGGCACGGGGCCCGGGCGGTCGGTCAGTCGGTCGCCGCCACCGCTTCCTCGACCGAGGTGTGGATGGGGAACACCTTGGTGAGACCGGTGATGCGGAAGATCTTGAGAATGCGCTCCTGGTTGCAGACCAGGCGCAGCGAGCCCTCATGGGCACGCACACGCTTCAGGCCGCCGACCAGCACGCCGAGTCCGGTGGAGTCGAGGAAGTCCACACCTTCCATGTCGACGACAAGGTGGAAACTGCCGTCGTTCACCAGCTCGACCAGCTGCTCGCGCAGCTTTGGCGCGGTATATACGTCGATTTCGCCACCGACCCTGACGATCGTGCGATCGCCCATGGTCTCGGTCGACAGGGACAGGTCCACGGATCCTCCAGCACCTAGCTATCGAGCGGTCGCCCTTGGGGCATCTCGGCTCAGCCCCCGGGACGGTTCGCCAGCCGCGATGGCATTCAATCACTTACCGGCAGGCGTGCACGACGCCTTGGCCCCATTGTCCGTCACGCCAGTGACACACTCGGTGCCGATGGCCAAGAATCACCGATCCGATCGACCCCCCGTGGACACCGCGTCCCGGCCCGCGCCGGACGCGGTCCTCGACCGGCTCGCGTCCGGTCCGAGCCGGGCTTCGCGCATTACTCATACGGAGCACTTGCCCCCGCGTGAGGGTCGCCATGCCGTCTGGCCGGACCGGATCCGCGCGGAGGTCGTCGCCGCCGTGCAGGCCGCGGGCATCGAGCATCCCTGGGCCCACCAGGCACGGGCCGCAGAGCACGCCCTGGACGGCGAGTCGGTCGTGGTCGCCACCGGCACGGCCTCCGGGAAGTCGCTCGCCTACCTCACCCCGGTCCTGTCGACCCTGCTGGACGGTGCCGAGGCCCCGAACGGCCGCGGTGCCACCGCCCTGTACCTCGCCCCCACCAAGGCGCTCGCCGCCGACCAGTGCCGGGCTGTGAAGGAACTTTCACGTCCGCTGGGCCATTCGGTGCGCGCCGTGGTGCACGACGGCGACACGCCGTTCGAGGAACGCGAGTGGATCCGCCAGTACGCGAACTACGTCCTGACCAACCCGGACATGCTGCACCGCGGCATCCTCCCGTCCCACTCCCGCTGGTCCTCCTTCCTGAAGGCCCTGAAGTACGTCGTCATCGACGAGTGCCACACCTACCGGGGCGTCTTCGGCTCCCACGTGGCCCAGGTGCTGCGCCGGCTGCGCCGCCTGTGCGCCCGCTACGGCGCCGCGCCGGTGTTCCTGCTCGCCTCCGCGACCGCCGCCGAGCCCGCCGTCGCGGCCCGCCGCCTCACCGGCCTGCCGGTGGTCGAGGTGGCCGACGACGCGTCACCGCGCGGTGAACTGGTGTTCGCGCTCTGGGAGCCTCCGCTGACCGAGCTGCACGGCGAGAAGGGCGCCCCCGTCCGCCGCACGGCCACCGCGGAGGCCGCCGACCTGCTGACCGACCTCACGGTGCAGGGCGTCCGTTCGGTCACCTTCGTGCGCAGCCGGCGGGGCGCGGAACTGATCTCCGTGATCGCGCAGGAACGCCTCGCCGAGGTCGACCGCTCCCTGACCGGGCGGGTCGCCGCCTACCGGGGCGGCTACCTCCCGGAGGAACGCCGCGCCCTGGAGCGTGCCCTGCACTCGGGCGAACTCCTCGGCCTCGCCGCCACCAACGCCCTGGAACTGGGCGTCGACGTCTCCGGCCTGGACGCCGTCGTCATCGCCGGATACCCCGGCACCCGGGCGTCCCTGTGGCAGCAGGCGGGACGCGCGGGACGGTCCGGGCAGGGCGCCCTCGCCGTGCTGGTCGCCCGCGACGACCCCCTGGACACCTTCCTGGTGCACCATCCCGAGGCGCTCTTCGACCAACCGGTGGAGTCCACCGTCCTCGACCCCGACAACCCCTACGTGCTCGCCCCGCACCTGTGCGCCGCGGCCGAGGAACACCCCCTGACGGACGACGACATCGACCTGTTCGGCCCGGCCACCACGGACCTCCTGCCGCAACTGGAGGCTGCCAAGCTGCTCCGCCGCCGGACACGGGCCTGGCACTGGACCCGCCGGGAGCGGGCCGCCGACCTGACCGACATCCGCGGGGCGGGCGGGCGGCCGGTCCAGGTCGTCGAGGCCGATACCGGCCGTCTGCTCGGCACCGTCGACGCGGGCGCCGCGCACACCACGGTGCACGAGGGCGCGGTCCATCTGCACCAGGGCCGGACCTACCTGGTCCGCTCCCTGGACCTGGAGGACTCCGTCGCCCTGGTGGAACAGGCGAGCCCTCCGTACACGACGGTCGCCCGTGACACGACGTCGATCTCCGTACTGGAGACCGACACCGAGATCCCCTGGGGCGAGGGACGCCTCTGCTTCGGCTCGGTCGAGGTCACCAACCAGGTGGTCTCCTTCCTGCGCCGGCGGGTGATGACCGGGGAGGTATTGGGCGAGACGAAGCTGGACCTGCCTCCCCGGACGCTGCGCACCCGGGCCGTCTGGTGGACCGTCACCGAGGACCAACTCGACCGGGCGCGGATCAACCCCGAGATCCTCGGCGGCGCCCTGCACGCCGCCGAGCACGCCTCGATCGGCATGCTGCCGCTCTTCGCGACCTGCGACCGCTGGGACATCGGCGGCGTCTCGGTGCCCCTCCACCCCGACACCCTGTTGCCGACCGTCTTCGTGTACGACGGCCACCCGGGCGGTGCCGGCTTCGCCGAGCGGGCCTTCCACACCGCCCGCTCCTGGCTGACGGCCACCCGGCAGGCCATCGCGTCCTGCGAGTGCGACGCCGGTTGCCCGTCCTGCATCCAGTCCCCCAAGTGCGGCAACGGCAACGAGCCCCTGCACAAGCGCGGTGCGGTGCGTCTCCTCACCGTCCTGCTGGCTGAGGCTCCGGGCGAGACGGATGCGGTGACGGCGGATCCGGGGACGACCGATCCGGGCGGGACCGATCCGGGCGGGACCGGGGAGACGGCTACGGCGGTGAGGGTGGGTGAGACGGCTATGGCGGCGGGGACCGGGGAGACGGCTGCTGCGGTGAGGGCGGTCGAGACAACCAGGACGGCCGGAACGGCCGGAACGGCTGGAACGGCTGGAACGGTGGGGCCGGCGGGGTTGGCGGAGCCTGCGTCGGCGCAAGCCCTGGAGTCGGCCGCTGCGGGTGACGCTGACCCGGAGGAGGCCGCTTCAGGGGAGGCTGTTCCACAGGACTCGGGGGCAAGGTCGGCGGGGGCAGAGGCGGCGGAGACGGCGGAGGCAGGGGCGAAGGTGTCGGAGGCGCCGGCGCCGGCGGGCGAGCAGAGCGGGCGGGTGTCTGCCGAAGAGCAGCCTGAACGCCTGCCTGCCGAGGAGGAGCGGGAGTAGGCCGAGCCCGTGCCCGGCGAGGATCGGGCCGGTTGCTGCCGAGAGGCAGAGTGCGCCGGTGGCGCCGACACCGGATCGGCGGGAGGTCCGGCGCGTGCCCTGACTTCCGCCGTCAACGGCCCCCTCCCCGATGCCACCGACACGTCGGCGACATCACCGTCGAGCACGCAGCGCGTCAGCCGGGTGCCCTGGGCCCTGGCCACCCGGTCCGCCCGGGCGCACGCTCCGGCGGCGCCGGCCGTCCAGTGGTCGGCGGCGGCGAGGGCCGCGAGATCGGCGCCTCCGGCCGCCCTGTGCCGCACCGCGACGGCCTCCCCGAGCCCGAGGACCACCCCCGACACCACACACAGCACGGCGATGGCCCCGACGCTCCAGACGGTGGCGGAGCCTCGGTCGCCTGCCTCGCGGCCACTCCGGCCGGGCGGACGGGCGCTGCCGTCGGCACCGCGGCCACCCCGGCCGGGCGGACGGGCGCTGCCATCGGCCCTGCGGCCACCCCGCCCCGTGAGCTTTCCGCTGCCCTCAGCGAGGAGTCGCCGGCCGTTGCCCCTGCCACGGGTCGGCTGTCGGATGCCACCTCCCCGACCCGGGGCCCACAGTCGCCCTTCGCGCCGTCCACCGCCATGGGCCCGGTGCCGCTGCCGCCGCTCATCCCCTTCGGTCCGGGGCAGTTGCGGCCGCCTCCCTCGGCGCACCGTGACGCGTTCGGCCGCCGCGCCCGGTCGAGCCGACGACGGCCCCCGCCTCTCACCCCTCAGACGCGACCTCACGTCCCCTCCCCACCGACTCCTCCACGGCCGCCACGGCCTCCTCCCGGATGTCGAAGGGCAACCCGTGCAGCAGCGGTGGCCGGGCCTCCACCACCACCCGGACGTGTTCCGGCTCCCGGCTGACCGTGACCTTCGCGTCGGCCGGTGCCGCCTCACGCGCCACCTCGACGACCTTTCCGGGAGGCTCCTGCCGGGCGGCAGCACGGGCACCCGCCCGAGCCGCGTCGACGCACTCGATCTGGGCCGCGACCACCAGCAACGCCCAGACCAGGGCCGTCACGAACAACACCAGCACCGGCAGCACCACGGCCGCCTCCGCCGTCACGAACCCGCGGTCCCGGTGCCTCCGCCGCTCACATCCGGCCATCGAGGGCCTGCTTCACGATCTTCGACAACGCCGAGGCCACCGGCCCACTCGTGACCACCTTGTAGAGCACCACGGCGAACGCCACCGCCGCCACGATGCCCATCGCGTACTCGGACGTGACCATTCCGGCGTCCTTGCGCACGGCGTGGATCCTGCGCACCACGGCACGCAGCCGCGCCTTCACCATCTGATACATCTCAACTCCCTTGAAGGTCTGGATGGGTGGGTCGTTCTCTCACTGGTCGGTCGTTCCTGCCGGTCGACATGCGGCTGTGCCCTTGCCGGGCTCACCGGCCGCTGTGGCGGCGCCGACCTGTCGCCGTCTCCACAGCCCGTACTCCGCGGTCCGCACGCCCGGTCCAGTCCGCACTCCCGGTCCGGTCCGCACTCCCGGTCCGGTCCGCACCGGTCCGCTATGCGCCGCCCCCTCCCAGGACTCCGCCCGCGAGCCCGATCACCACGGGGAGAACCCCCACGGCCACGAACGCGGGCAGGAAGCACAGCCCGACCGGGGCGGTGACCAGCACGGCCGCTCTGCGCGCCCGCGCCGTGCCGGCGCGGGCCCATTCCGCGCGAGTCCCGGCTGCGATGCGGGCGACCGGCCCGGCCATGGGGAGTCCCGAGACGTCGGCCCGTTCCAGGAGCCGTGCCAGCGCTCCGGCGCCCGGCAGAGCAGCCAGCCTCTGCCAGGCCACACCCGGTTCGCCGCCGAGCCGGATCTCCGCCGCGCCGTGGGCGAGGGCCTCGCCCACCGGGCCGCCCAGGGTTTCCCCGACCGCCCGGGCGGCCGTCACCGGTCCGGCGCCGGCCTCGATGCAGGCCGCCAGCAGGTCGGCGGCCAACGGAAGTTGCCGGGCCGCCACCGCCGTTTCGCGGGCCTTCGCCGGATCGAGGGAAACCGCCCGCCGACGATGCCACCACCAGAGCGCGAACCCGCCCGTCCCCCCGACGCCGACTCCGACGAGGCCTCCCACCAGCACCCAGCCGGCGCCCGCCACCGCGACGCAGGAAAGCCACCCCGGGGCCCGCTTCGGCACTGTGAACCCCCTACGGCCCGGTGACGCTTCCACGGCCAGCACCCCGGGCAGGCGCCTGCGTGTTCCGCGCGCGGCCCGGGCGTGCCCGAGGGACCGCGCCCAGCAGCCGGCGACCGTCACGACCCCCAGGGCCATCCCCAGCCTGTGGATGACGTCGCCGCTCATACGGCCGCCTCCTCGGCTCCGCGCGTGATCCGCAGCACCCACCACAGGCCCACGCCCTCCAGGAGCGCGCCCACCGCCAGGCAGCCCAGTCCTGACGCGGTGTGCAGCAGAACGTGCAGCGGGTCGGTTCCGAGGGCCGCTCCCAGACCCAGGCCGAGCACCGGGAGCCCTGCCAGCATCACCGCTGTGGCCCGGGCACCGGCCAACTGGGCGCGCAGGTCGGCACGCTGGTCCCGCTCGTTCCGCAGGGCGGCCTCCAGCCGGTCGAGTCCGGCCGCGAGCCCTGCTCCCTGGTCGACGGCCACCCGCCAGCACGCGGCCAGCCCACGCAGCCCTTCGGCACCGGGGCTGCGGGCGGCCACCGCGAGCGCGTCCGGTACGTCGCCGCCGAAGCGGGCGGCCGCGAGCACCGTGGCCCGGGCCGCACCGAGCCCGCACGAGTCCCGCGCGGCCCACTGCAGCGCCTCACCCGGCTGGCGTCCGGCTCGGACCTCCCCGGCGAGCGCCCCGCACAGTGCGATCACCGCGTCCCCGCGCCGCTCGTTCTCCCGGCGCTGCTCCGCGGCCAGCCTCGTGCGGCGCAGCAGCGGCACCCCGGCAGCCCCCACCACGGCGGGGAGCACGGACGCGCCGAGCGCCGCCACCACCAGGCCCGCGGCCAAGGACCACCACTCGTGGCGCAGGCGCCCACGGATCCGCCGCAGTTCCCCGAGGGCCCGCGACCACCCGGGCGGCCCGCACCCCACCGGTACCGCGTCACCGCCCGGCAGCCACGCGCCCCTGCTCCGAGTCCGTCCGGTGCCCAGCAGCCACAGTGCAGTACCCAGACAGGCGGTGGCCGCTCCCGCCGCGACCTCGGTCGAGTCGTACATCCTCACTTCCTCCTCACTCCCGTGTTCGCTTCACACCCAGTGGTTTTCGGGGACCGACCGCCGTGCCGCGCGACCGGAGCCCACGGCCCGGCGGCGGCCACCGCGAGACCGCATCCGACGGCCGGCCCGCGGGACTCAGCGCCCCCGTGTCCCGGCCCACATGCCCCAGCGACCCGCACGTCTCCGGCACTCGGCTTCTCTGCTTCCGGCCGTTCCCTCGTCAGCGGCCGCCTGGCCCCGCGCGGAGCGCCGGGGCACCGGCCGCCGAGCCACGCGCGGAGCGCCGGGGCACCGGCCGCCGGGCACTGCGCCTGACGCCGGCGTCAGGCCGACGACTCCGTCCGTCGAACCGTCCGCCCACACGCCGCGCCCGTACCGGCCGCCCGCCTCAGAGACAGAGGTCGGCATACGCGGCGCGGAGCAGCCCCCGCAGCCGCTCCCAGCCCTCCTCGCGGATGAAGGCCTCCGGCCCCCACCGCAGTGCCGGTACCGTCCGGACGAGCCCCGACGGGTCCCGCTGCAGCACATGCACCTCCGCGATCCGCCGCCGCCCGGCGCGGTCACGCACCAGGTGCAGCACCACCGACAGCGCGGCAGCCACCTGACTGTGCAGAGCCAGCCGGTCGAGCCCGGCCGCCGTACCGAGGGCTTCCAGACGGGCCGGCACATCGGCCGCGGCGTTGGCGTGCACCGTGCCCGAGCCGTCATGACCGGTGTTCAGGGCCGCCAGCAGATGGACCACTTCCGGGCCGCGCACCTCGCCCACCACCAGCCGGTCCGGCCGCATCCGCAGGGCCTGCCGCACCAGGTCCTCGAGGGTCACGAGGCCCGCACCCTCCTGGTTGGCGGGCCTGGTCTCCAGACGGACGACGTGCGGATGGTCGGGCCGCAGTTCCGCGGAGTCTTCGGCCAGGACGATCCGCTCGTGCGGCCCCGCGAGCCCGAGCAGGGCGCTGAGCAGCGTTGTCTTCCCCGAGCCCGTGCCCCCGCTCACCAGGAACGACAGCCGTGCCTCCAGCAGGGCCCGCAGGATCCGGTCACCGCCGGGCGGAACCGTCCCCGCCGCCACCAGCTCGTCGAGTGTGAAGGCCCGGGGGCGCGCCACCCGCAGGGACAGGCACGCACAGCCCACGGCGACGGGAGGCAGCACGGCGTGCAGGCGCGTGCCGTCGGGCAGCCGGGCGTCGACCCAGGGGCGGGCGTCGTCCAGGCGGCGGCCGGCCACGGCGGCGAGGCGTTGGGCCAGGCGCCGTACGCCCGTCGCGTCGGGGAAGCGGACTCCGGTCAGTTCCAGCCCCCCGCCCCGGTCCACCCAGACCCGGTCCGGTGCCGACACCAGCACGTCGGTCACCGACGGGTCGGCGAGCAGCGGTTCCAGCGGCCCGCTGCCGACCAGCTCGGACCGCAGCTGCTGTGCGGTCCGGAGCACTTCGGCATCGCCCAGGACCCGTCCCTGTTCGCGCAGTGCCTGCGCCACCCTTGCGGGCGTCGGCTCGGCCCCGCGCTCGGCCAGCCATCGCCGGACCCCGTCGAGCAGCCCGGGGACCAGCACCGTGTCGCCGTCCCGTCCGTCGTTCGCCCGGTGGACGGGCGTCCGTCCGTCGTCCGGCGGCGGTCCGGCCGGCCGACGCGGATGTGCCGTGGCCGGCGGTGGAGGCAGATGCGGTGCGGGCTGCCGCGGCGGGACCTGCGGCTGGGGTGACCGGCCGGACGCGAACCAGGCGGCCCACGGCCCGCGGCCGGTGGGCGGCTCGCCCCGTGCCTCGTCGTGCCGACGGGCGGCCGGACCCTTCCCTGCCGAGCTGTCCACGGACGCGGGGCCGACGCCCTCGGCCAACGTCCTCACGTGGACGACGCCTGCTGCTCGTTCCCCCTCCGCCGCCCCGGCCCGCGCAGCACCTCCGTCAGGAACCCGTGCCGCACGATCCGGTGTCGGCGGGAGCCTCACGTCACCCGTCCGCCCACCCGGCCCCCACGCCCTCGCGTCATCCCCCGGCCCGCCCTGTCCCCACGGCTGCCCACCCCGCGCACCGGGCTGCGTCGCAGCCGCGCCGCACGCCTCCGTACCCCGTTCCCGGTTCGTCACGACGCCCTCGCCTCCACCAGCGCCCGCTCCCAGAACTCCTTGCAGAAGCGGGCCAGCGGTCCGCGGGCCGATGCGGCGGGCGGGCGGCCCGCCGCGTGTCCGTGCCGCAGATCCGGGTCGACGGGCACGTCTCCCGCCAGGGGCAGCCCGAGCAGCCGGGCCACCTCGCGGTCGTTCAGGCCGGGCGCGTACGGTCCGCGGACCGCCACGCGGAGGTCGCGCACCACCATGCCGACGGCGGAGGCCACCCGCCCCGCCGCGGCGACGGCGCGCAGTTCGGCGGGGACCACGAGGACCCCGAGGTCGACCTGGGCGAGGGCCTCGGCGACCCCGTCGTCGACACGTCGCGGCAGGTCGACCACCACCGCGCCCCCGCCGCGGCGGGCGGCGGCGAGCACCGCGCGGACCGCCTGCGGCGGCACGGCCACGCAGTCGCCACGGTCCCAGCTGAGGACCCGCAGCGAGTGCAGTTCCGGCAAGGACTCCTCCAGGGCGCCGCCCCCGACCCGTCCGCGCGAGGCGGCGAACGCGGGCCAGCGCAGACCGTCGGCCGACTCGCCGCCCAGGACCACGTCGAGCCCGCCACCCAGCGGATCCGCGTCCACGAGCAGGGTGCGCAGCCCTTCCCGGGCGGCGGTGACGGCGAGGGCGCACGCGAGGGTGGACGCACCGGCCCCGCCCCGGCCGCCGATGACGCCCACGGTCAGGGCGGGGCGGCCGACGCCTTCGGCGACGTCGGCGATGCGGTCGACCAGCCACTGTTCCCCGTCGGGCAGCATCAGTACGTGGTCGGCGCCGATCTCGACGGCCCGCCGCCACACACCGGAGTCGTCCTGGTCGCGCCCCACCAGCACCACCCCCCGGCGACGCGCCGCACCCCGTACCCTCCGCGAGGCGTCGTCCCCGACGATGACGAGGGGGGCCGCCTCCCAGCGGCCCCGGCGTTCCGGCAGGCCGTGGTGGACCTCGGGCGTGGCACCTGCCGCCGCGCACAGGCGCAGCAGGTCGTCCAGGAGGCCGGCGTCCTCGGTGACGATCAGCGGGCGGCCCTGCCGGCCTCCCCCGGTCCTCGGCGGCGGGTCGTGCGCGACGGTTCCAGCCATGGTGGTACCCCTTGCTGCACAGGGCGCGCGGCCTGTCCGGCTGCGCGGTGTACGGACGTGTGGAGTGCCGGAAAGCGTCTTCTCATGCGGAGATCCGACGGAATCCGGCCAAACGCGACGCGACTTACCCGTCGGGCCGTGAACTCGCCTCGGACGGGTCGCGTCGGAAACACGGTGCAGCGCCGCGAGAAATAAAGTGGATCTTGCTTGAAAACTGTGGACAAAACGGAGGCTGTGAATACAGCCGTCACCCGAACCAGTGAGAACCGGCGGGCGGGGCGCACCGACTGTGCGACTTTCCACAGGGCGACCCGACGACTACACAGCGTATTAAGTCATAGCCATGACAAAAGACGTCCACTCCACGGCAGGCGGCACACAGGCTGCTGGGAGGGCGGGCCCCAAAAAGTATCCGGACATGCGACGACCCCCGCCGGGGGGGAGAGCGGGGGTCGTCCCCACGGCCGACTCGGGGGGGGAGGAGTCGGGCCGGGTTAGCACGGTCGCGAACGATCCGTGACTTCCATGGTGTACCCGAGGGCCCTCTCAAGCAAACCCACGCGCCGCACCTTACGCCGAATGGGCTGCGCCTATGCTCGGGGCGTGGAAAACCACTCCTTGCCCCGCACAGCGGCCTTCTTTGATCTGGACAAGACGGTCATTGCGAAGTCGAGCACGCTCACCTTCAGCAAGTCCTTCTACCAAGGCGGTCTGATCAACCGCCGGGCGGTCTTGCGCACCGCATATGCCCAGTTCGTCTTCCTGGCCGGCGGCGCCGATCACGATCAGATGGAACGCATGCGCAAGTACCTGTCCGCGCTGTGCCGCGGCTGGAACGTGCAGCAGGTCAAGGAGATCGTCGCGGAGACGCTGCACGATCTCATCGACCCGATCATCTACGACGAGGCCGCCACCCTCATCGAGCAGCACCACTCCGCGGGCCGGGACGTCGTGATCGTGTCCACCTCGGGCGCCGAGGTCGTCGAGCCGATCGGGGACATGCTGGGCGCGGACCGGGTCGTGGCCACCCGCATGGTCGTCGGCGACGACGGGTGCTTCACCGGGGAGGTGGAGTACTACGCCTACGGTCCGACGAAGGCGGAGGCCGTCCGGGAGCTGGCCGAGTCCGAGGGATACGACCTCGACCGCTGCTACGCCTACAGCGACTCGGTGACCGACGTCCCGATGTTGGAGTCCGTCGGCCACCCGCACGCCGTGAACCCCGACCGGGCCCTGCGCCGGGAAGCCCTCGCACGGGAGTGGCCGATCCTGGACTTCCACCGGCCCGTGCGGCTGAAGCAGCGTCTGCCCACCCTGTCCGTACCGCCGCGCCCCGCGCTCGTGGCCGCCGCAGCCATCGGGGCGGCAGCCGCCACCGCAGGACTGGTCTGGTACGCCAGCCGACGACGGACGTCCGTGGCCTGACCGCGGACCGGGCCACGCCCGCACCGCCGGGAAACGCACGCCCGTTTACTGCACCTTTGAACCCAAAAGTAAAGAAGCACGGCCGGGCCTTCCGCTTCCCCCGCACCTGGAGTACAAAGGATTTACGGCCCGCGAGACCAGGGACATCCGAGAGGATCCCCCGACAGACGCATCCAGGCCCCACGGACCGAGCATGGCCACCAGGCACCCACGCGACGTCGACCCGTCGATTACGGGCCAGCCACACCAGGTGACGGGCAAAGTCCCCGACCTGATGGGTACATATCGAGGACGCTTGGTAACCGGGTGGACATGCCAGCGGCGGTACGAATCCTCGTACCGCCGCATTTCCGTGCCGCCGCATTCTCGTGCCGCGCACCCTCACCTCTGGCCGCCGACCTCACCTCGGCCGCCCGCCCGGACCGCCGCCCACCAGGCGCCGCTCGTGCGACGGTCCGCAGGTCCGGCCGGCGTCAGGCCGCTCCGCGCTGCAGGGCCTCGCACACCGCCGTGGACTCGCGCGCCCCCAGCTCGACCGCCCGTCCGCAGTGGGCGATCCACGCGGCCACGCCCTCCGGGGTGCCCGACATGTAGCCCTCCAGGGCTGTCAGGTACGCCTCGTGGCCCAGCTCGGCATGCCCCACCTCGGCCGGACACACCGACTTCGGGTCCAGGCCGCTGCCGACCAGGACGATGCGTTCCGCGGTGCGGGCGACCAGGCCGTTGTGCGAGACGAACGGGCGCAGCGCGAGGAGTTCGCCGTGCACCACGGCGGCGGTGACCAGCGCCGGCGCGGACCCACCCGCGATGATCAGGTCGGACAGCCCCTCCAGGCGTCCGTGCGCCTCGGCGGCACCGGGCACGGGCAGCCCGATCCCCGGTTCGTCGACCCGTTCGCCCTGCTTGCGGGGGCGGCCGACGAACTCCGCCTTGTCCGCCGCGGCGACCAGGTGCAGCCGGGCCAGCACCCGAAGGGGTGACTGCCGCCAGATGGACAGCAACTGCCCCGCCTCGGCGGTCAGCCGCAGGGCCGCGCCCACGGTGCGCGCCTCGTCGTCACCGCTGAAGTCGGTACGCCGCCGCACCTCCTCCAGGGCCCAGTCGGCGCCGCCGAGCGCCGCCGAACCCCGCGCGCCGCGCAGGGCCGCCTCGGACGTGATCTCGTTGCTGCGCCGCCGCATGACCCGGTGCCCGTAGACCCGGTCCACTGCCTTGCGCACCGACTCCACGGAGTCGGCCACGCCGGGCAGCGAACCGAGGGCCGCCAAGGGATCTCCGCCACTCGGCGCCGGACGGGGGCCGGGCGGAGGGCCCGCGGACGCACCAGTCGTACTCATGGGTACGACCCTAGCCACCCCGGGGACCCCACCCACGGAGGAGTGGTCTTCTTCACGTCGGATTGCCACACACAGCCACCGCACCACTACGCTTGGTGAACATGAAAATTGCTTTCGTTGGGAAGGGAGGCAGCGGCAAGACGACGCTGTCATCCCTGTTCATCCGGCATCTCGCGGCCGAGGGAGCTCCGGTCCTGGCGGTCGACGCGGACATCAACCAGCATCTGGGGGCCGCCCTCGGGCTGGCCGAGGAGGAGGCCGCGGCGCTGCCCGCGATGGGTGAGCACCTGCCGCTCATCAAGGACTACCTGCGCGGCACCAACCCGCGCATCCCGTCGGCCGCCGCGATGATCAAGACGACGCCGCCCGGCGAGGGCTCCCGGCTGCTGCGGGTGTGCGAGGAGAACCCCGTCTACGACGCCTGCGCCCGCCCCGTGGAACTCGACGACGGTGCCGTCCGTTTGATGGCCACCGGCCCCTTCACCGACGCCGACCTGGGGGTCGCCTGCTACCACTCCAAGACGGGAGCGGTGGAGCTGTGCCTGAACCACCTCGTCGACGGCCCGGACGAGTACGTCGTGGTCGACATGACGGCGGGTTCGGACTCCTTCGCCTCCGGCATGTTCACCCGCTTCGACCTCACGTTCCTCGTGGCCGAGCCGACCCGGAAGGGGGTGTCCGTCTACCGGCAGTACAAGGAGTACGCCCGTGACTTCGGCATCGCCCTGAAGGTGATCGGCAACAAGGTGCAGGGCCCGGACGACCTCGACTTCCTGCGCGCCGAGACGGGGGACGACCTGCTGGTGACCGTCGGGCACTCCGACTGGGTCCGCGCACTGGAGAAGGGCCGCCCGCCCCGCTTCGAGCTCCTGGAGGAGTCCAACCGCGGAGCGTTGCGCCTGCTGCGCGAGGCCGTCGACGCCTCGTACCAACGGCGGGACCGGGAGCGCTACATGCGCCAGATGGTGCACTTCCACCTCAAGAACGCCCAGGCGTGGGGCAACGAGCGCACGGGCGCCGACCTCGCGGCGCAGGTCGACCCCTCCTTCGTCCTCGGGGAGGGCGTCACGACCACGGCGTGACGCCCTCCCCGGCCGCTCCGGCGGGAGGCAGTACGGACGCCCCTGGGGATGCGCCGTGCGGGTGTCTTGGGGAGCGCCGGTGGGGTTCCCGGGATCCGCTGGGCTGGACGCCCCCGAGCATGTGCCGCGTGGGGCGCCGGCGCAGGTGGTCGTTCGGCACCCCACGTCGCCGGCGCCCACGTCGTCGGCACCCACGTCATCGTTGCCCGCCACCGCCCCGTCACCCGGCGGGCCGCCGGCAGCGCCGACCGCCCGCCCTGCCACCCCGTCGGCGCAGGGCGGGCGGCTCCACGGCCCTCCGCAGGCCGGTCAGTCCTTGGCGGCCGGCGCCCCGGGGACGCCCTTGGGCGCCGGGGCCGGGGCGGCTGCCGCCAAGTAGGACTTCCAGTCCTTCTTCGGGGCCTCACCTACCCCGAGGCCGCGCAGCTTCTCCAGCGTCTTCGGGTCCTGCGCGTCCAGCCAGTCCACGAGTTGGCGGAAGGAGACGCAGCGCACCTCGGACTTGGTGCACACCGTCTCGACGACCTCCTCCACGGCCCGCATGTAGGTGCCGCCGTTCCAGGACTCGAAGTGGTTGCCGATGATCAGCGGGGCGCGGTTGCCGTTGTAGGCGCGGTCGAAGCCCTGCAGCAGGGAGTCCCGCATCTCGTCGCCCCACTGCTCGTGCTTGGCGGGGTCGCCCTGGGTGGTCGTGCCGGACTGGTTGACCATGTAGTTGTAGTCCATGCTCAGCGTCTCGAAGGACCGCCCGGGAAAGGGCACCAGCTGGAGCGAGAGGTCCCACAGGCCGTTCTTCTTCTTCGGCCAGACCTGGTTGTTGACGCCGCTGGTGTCGTAGCGGAAGCCCAGGTCCCGGGCCGCCTTCATGAAGTTCTCCTGGCCCTCCAGACACGGGGTCCGGGCACCGATGAGCTCCTTGTCGTAGTCGAAGGGGAGCGGGGCCGCGTTCTTGACCCCGGTGTTGGTCTTCCAGGTCTTGACGAACCACTTGGCCTGGGAGATCTCGTCCTTCCACTCCTCGGCCGACCACTCGCCGACGCCGCCGCCGTTGCCGCAGAAGTGGCCGTTGAAGTGGGTGCCGATCTCGTTGCCCTCGAGCCAGGCCAGGCGCAGTTGCTCGACGGTGTCGGTGATGCCCTGACGGTCGTTGAAGCCGATGTCGGAGCGGCCCGGCGAGTGCTGCGGCGGGCGGTAGAGGTCGCGCTTCTCCTCCGGCAGCATGTACACGCCGCTCAGGAAGTACGTCATGGTCGCGTTGTTGTCCTTGGCGACCTTGCGGAAGTGCGAGAAGAGCTTCTGGCTGTCCTCTCCCGCGCCGTCCCAGGAGAAGACGACGAACTGCGGGGGCTTCTCGCCCGGCTTCAGCCGCTCGGGCTCGGGCAGGTGCGGCTGGGCCCCGGTGTAGGCGGTCGAGCCGTCGCCGATCAGCTGCACCACGTTCTTCGGCGCCGGAGCCGGCTTGGCCTTCTCCCGCTCCTTCGCGGAGTTCTCGGTGTCGGTCCCGCAAGCGGCGAGTGAGGCGGCGCAGACCGCGACGATCACGGCGCCCGCTGCGATCCTGTGGGTGGCGGCCATCTTCCGCCCACCTTCTTCCTTCTCTCGGACGAACCCTGGCGAGGGCGATGTCAGGTGCTGCCGCAGCACGCCGACAGCGCCGCCAACGTCGCACGGCACAGAAGACCGGATTAGTACGACAAGCCGACGGAATGGGCACTTCACCCCCCTGGGTGATTCCTTGACCTGTATGCCGGGAAAGTCACGATCTGCCTTTTACTCCGAATTACGATTCGTTTACCGCCAGTTGGGAGTGCGTGCGCCTGCATCCCACCGTGGTGACGCCGTGCCGGCGCCGCGCCCCACCGCCGCGACCAGCCCGCCGCAGCGCGGAGCCCCACCCGTTCCGCGACCGCGCAGACCCGGAGGAGACGGGAAACATGTCAGCCTGCGTCCCCGCCCGCGCCGCCGACCTGAATCGGACCGAGCGCGCCCATCCGCCCCACAGTCCGCCGCCGACCGGACCGTGGCGCCCTCGCATCGCGGGCGCCGACGTGTCCGCCTCGGTGGCCGTCTTCCTGATCGCCCTCCCCCTGTCCCTGGGCATCGCCCTCGCCACCGGCGCCCCGCTCCAGGCCGGCCTGGTGGCCGCCGCCGTGGGCGGTCTCGTCGCCGGAATGCTCGGCGGATCCCCCCTCCAGGTCAGCGGCCCGGCTGCCGGCCTCACCGTGGTCACCGCCGACCTCATCCAGCGCTACGGCTGGCGTACGACCTGCGCCATCACCGTCCTGGCCGGTCTCGCCCAGCTCGGCCTGGGCTGTCTGCGGGTGGCCCGCGGCGCACTCGCCGTGAGCCCCGCGATCGTGCACGGCATGCTCGCCGGCATCGGGGTCACCATCGCCGTCGCCCAGGTGCACATCGTCCTCGGGGGCACCCCACAGAGCTCGGTGCCCGACAACCTGCGCGCCCTGCCCGCCCAGTTGGCCGACTTCGACCCCGCAGCGGTGTCCGCGAGCCTGCTGACCCTGGTGCTGCTGATGTTCTGGCCACGGCTTCCCGGCCGCGTCGGCCGCTTCCTGCGCAAGGTCCCGGCCGCCCTCGTCGCCGTCACCGGCGCCACCGCCGTGGCGTCCGCCGCGGGACTCGCCCTGGCCCAGGTCGACCTGCCGTCCTGGCGCAGCCACGCGCTGGCCGGGCTGCCCGAAGGCCCCGTACTCGGACTCGTCGCCGCCGTGCTGACGACCACGCTGGTGTGCAGTGTGCAGTCCCTGCTCGGCGCCGTCGCGGTCGACAAGCTGGCGTCGGCCCGCCCCGGCCCCCAGCACGTCACCCGCTCCGACCTGGATCGTGAGCTGCTCGGCCAGGGGGCCGCCAACATCGTCTCCGGCAGCCTCGGCGGCCTGCCCGTCGCCGGGGTCGCCGTGCGCAGTTCCGCGAATGTGCGCGCGGGTGCCGTGAGCCGGAACTCCACGATGCTGCACGGCGTTCTCGTAGTGATCGCCGCACTGCTGATGGTCCCTCTCCTCGAGCTCATCCCGCTCGCCTCGCTCGCCGCCCTGGTGATGGCCGTCGGCATCCAGATGGTGTCCCTGCACCACATCCGCACGGTGACCCGCCACCGTGAGGTCCTCGTCTACGCCGTCACCACCCTCGGGGTGGTGTCCCTGGGCGTTCTCGAGGGCGTCGTCCTCGGCATCGCCGTGGCCGTCGCCGTGGCTCTGCACCGTCTGACCCGCACCCGCATCACGCACACGGAGAAAGTAGGCACCCATCGGATCCACGTGAGAGGACAGTTGACGTTCCTCGCCGTACCGCGGCTCAGCCGGGCCCTGCACCTGGTACCCCCGGGCGCCGACACCGTCGTGACGCTGGACGGGTCGTTCATGGACCACGCGGCGTACGAGGCGCTGCACGACTGGCAGAGCACCCATCGCGCACGGGGCGGCACGGTGGAGATCACCGGCCGTCGCGCCGGCCTCCGACTCGCGGAGCCGGGGCACCTCACCGGGCAGCCCCCGGCCGACGAGGAGAGCGGCGCGCAGGCCGGCGGCTGCCGCTGCAAGCCCTGGACCGCCTGGCGCAACCACCAGTGCGAGCGTCCGTCCGCACCACCCCCGACCGGCGCTCCTCCCCCTGGGGAGGCCGGGACAGCACGCGTCGAGCCGCCGCGCGAGATCGGACGGGAGCTCGTACGGGGCATCAGCGCGTTCCAGCGGGACACCGCCCCGCTGGTGCGCGAGGAACTGGCCCGGCTGGCGCGCGACGGACAGCGACCGTCACAACTGTTCCTGACCTGCGCCGACTCGCGACTGGTCACCTCGATGATCACGTCCAGTGGTCCGGGAGACCTGTTCGTGGTGCGCAACGTGGGCAACCTCGTCCCGCCGCCCGGTGAGGAGAGCGGCGACGACTCGGTGGCGGCCGCCCTCGAGTACGCCGTGGAGGTCCTGGCGGTGCGGTCCATCACCGTGTGCGGCCATTCGGGCTGCGGTGCGATGCAGGCACTGCTCGACGCGCCCCCGGCGGACGCCTGCACCCCGCTGAGCCGCTGGCTGCGGCACGGCCGGCCCGCCCTGACGCGCTTGGAGGGCACGGACGCTCCGGCCGAGCGACTCGCCGGGGGCCCGCCCCGTGACGCCGTCGAGCGGCTCTGCCTGAGCAACGTGGTCCAGCAGTTGGACCACCTCAGGGCCCACACGTCGGTCGCCCGCGCCGTCCGGGAGGGGCGGCTCGACCTGCACGGGATGTACTTCGACGTGGCCGACGCGCAGGCGTACCTGCTGACGGAGAGGGAGGAGACACGGACCTTCGACCGCGTCCGCGCGGAGGAGCTGCCGACAGCGGACGTCCCAGGTGAGGGATCCGTTCCGGTGTGAAGGCGTTACACGATCTGAACCAGGAGCCGCCGGCGTCCGTGGGTACCGGTGACCCCTCGGCCGCGCAGCCGTCCGACACCGATCCGACACCGCGACAGGTCTAAACCACTTTGCCGTCACCCCTTGTCACGGCACCCTCGGTTCTGATGAGCTGTGGCCTGGGACACAACGGACACACCTGGGAAAGGCAGATGCCGTGAGCAACGAAAGCCTGGCCAACCTTTTGACGGAGGGGACGGGACGATGAGCGAGAGTTCTTCCCTCTCCAACCTGTTGAAGGAGGAGCGTCGCTTCGCGCCGCCCGCTGACCTGGCCGCCAACGCCAACGTCACGGCCGAGGCGTACGAGAGTGCCAAGGCTGACAGGGTTGGCTTCTGGGCCGAGCAGGCCCGTCGGCTGACCTGGGCCAAGGAGCCCACCGAGACGCTCGACTGGTCCAACCCGCCGTTCGCCAAGTGGTTCCAGGACGGCGAGCTGAACGTCGCCTACAACTGCGTCGACCGCCACGTGGAGGCCGGGCACGGCGACCGCGTCGCCATCCACTTCGAGGGCGAGCCCGGCGACAGCCGCACGATCACCTACGCCCAGCTCAAGGACGAGGTGTCCCAGGCCGCCAACGCCCTGACGGAACTGGGCGTGCAGAAGGGCGACCGGGTCGCCGTCTACCTGCCGATGATCCCCGAGGCCGTCGTGGCGATGCTGGCCTGCGCCCGCATCGGCGCCGCGCACTCCGTGGTCTTCGGCGGCTTCTCGTCGGATGCCCTCGCCACCCGCATCAAGGACGCGGACGCCCGAGTGGTCATCACGGCCGACGGCGGCTACCGGCGCGGCAAGCCGTCCGCCCTCAAGCCGGCGGTGGACGAGGCCGTCGGCCGTGCGGACATCGTGGAACACGTCCTCGTCGTCCGCCGCACCGGCCAGGACGTCGCCTGGACCGAGGGCCGCGACGTGTGGTGGCACGACCTCGTCGGCAGGCAGAGCAGCGAGCACACGCCGGAGGCCTTCGGCGCCGAGCACCCGCTGTTCATCCTGTACACGTCCGGCACCACGGGGAAGCCGAAGGGCATCCTGCACACCTCCGGCGGCTTCCTCACCCAGACGGCGTACACCCACTGGTCGGTCTTCGACCTCAAGCCGGAGACGGACGTGTTCTGGTGCACGGCCGACATCGGCTGGGTGACCGGCCACTCGTACATCGTCTACGGCCCGCTCGCCAACGGCGCGACCCAGGTCATGTACGAGGGCACCCCCGACACACCGCACCAGGGCCGCTTCTGGGAGATCGTCCAGAAGTACGGCGTCACCATCCTCTACACCGCGCCCACCGCGATCCGGACGTTCATGAAGTGGGGCGACGACATCCCCGCCAAGTTCGACCTGTCGTCGCTGCGCCTCCTCGGCTCCGTCGGTGAGCCGATCAACCCCGAGGCATGGGTCTGGTACCGCAAGAACATCGGCGGGGACCGCACCCCGGTGGTGGACACCTGGTGGCAGACGGAGACCGGCGGCATCATGATCTCGCCCCTGCCCGGCGTGACCGACGCCAAGCCCGGCTCCGCCCAGACGCCGCTGCCGGGCGTGGCCGCGACCGTCGTCGACGACGAGGGCAACGAGGTGCCCAGCGGAGGCGGCGGGTACCTGGTCGTCACCGAGCCCTGGCCGTCGATGCTGCGCACCATCTGGGGCGACGACCAGCGCTACATCGACACGTACTGGTCCCGGTTCGAGGGCAAGTACTTCGCGGGCGACGGCGCCAAGCGCGACGACGACGGCGACATCTGGCTGCTCGGCCGGGTCGACGACGTGATGCTGGTCTCGGGGCACAACATCTCCACCACCGAGGTCGAGTCGGCCCTCGTCTCCCACCCGTCGGTCGCCGAGGCGGCCGTCGTCGGCGCCGCCGACGAGACGACCGGCCAGGCGATCGTCGCCTTCGTCATCCTGCGCGGCACGGCGGCGGAGACCGAGGACCTGGTCGCCGAGCTGCGCAACCACGTCGGCGCCACCCTCGGTCCGATCGCCAAGCCCAAGCGGATCCTGCCGGTGGCCGAGCTGCCGAAGACCCGCTCGGGCAAGATCATGCGCCGTCTCCTCAGGGACGTCGCGGAGAACCGCCAGCTCGGCGACGTCACCACCCTGACCGACTCCACCGTCATGGACCTCATCCAGGCCAAGCTGCCGCAGTCGCCCAGCGAGGACTGAGCAAGGACTGACAGGGGCGTCCAGTACGACCGGCCCGCGACGCGCTGCCGGCACGGCTGACGCGACCGGCACGGCCGGCACGACCGGCAGGGGCACCCGGGATTCACCGCACCTGGTGCCCCTGCCGCGTTCGGCGAGCCTCGCCCCGCGTGGGCGTCGCTGCGTGGCGCCCACGCCGGGGCGCTGGCGGCGTCGCGCCCACGCCGGGGCGCAGGTGGCATCGCGCCCGCGCTGGGGACTGGTGCGTGGGGCACCCCTGTGTCGGGGCGTTGTTGTCGCGGGACGCCGGCGCCGGCGTGCCGGACGCTGCCGTCGGCGTGCGCGGGCCGCACTCGGTGCGCGCGGGCCGCAACCGGTGCGTGCGGGCCGCAACCGGCACGCGGACGCTCGTCAGTACGCGCGGACGCTTCTCGTCGCGCTCGGTGTACGGGCGCCCGCATCGAGTCCGGTGTCGGGCGAAAGGCGCCGGGGACGGGCGGATGCCCCGTGTCGGCCGGACCGCGCGTGGGTCCGCATCAGCCGCCTTGGAGACACGCCACCGGCCCGGGCAACCGGGGCTCCTCACCCCGCGGGACCTGCGACGGGACCCTGGCGGGAGCCCCCCAGGCCGGGCCGGGCCAGGCGCCCCACCACCCGCCGGTGCACCCGGTCGGCGCGTTGGTTACAGTAGCCAAAAAACCGCGCCAGAAGCGGTTCCATGGAGCGCCGGGAAGTCTGGTCGGCACACGATTCGTGCTGCCCATCAACCAGAGGACCACCCCGTGAACGCGCCCCGCACCCCCCGCCCCGGCAAGGCCTTCGGACGCCTCTCCCTGCCCGAGCGGACCTTCATCACGGACGCGCTGCGGACCGAGACCGTCGGCGGGGTCCTGCTGCTCCTCGCCGCCGTCGCCGCCCTGATCTGGGCGAACGTTCCGGCACTGAGTGACAGCTACACGAGCGTCAGCGACTTCCACTTCGGCCCGGAGGCGCTGGGTCTCGACCTCTCCGTCGCCCACTGGGCCGCCGACGGACTGCTCGCGATCTTCTTCTTCGTCGCCGGCGTCGAACTCAAACGGGAACTCGTCGCGGGCGACCTGCGCGACCCCCGGGCCGCCGCGCTCCCGGTCGTCGCCGCCCTCTGCGGCATGGCCGCACCGGCGATCGTCTACACGATCACCAGCTCGGCCGGCGGCGGATCGCTCGCCGGCTGGGCCGTGCCGACCGCCACCGACATCGCCTTCGCCCTCGCCGTCCTCGCGGTCATCGGCACGTCCCTGCCGAGCGCCCTGCGCGCCTTCCTGCTCACGCTCGCCGTCGTGGACGACCTGTTCGCGATCCTCATCATCGCGGTCTTCTTCACCGAGAGCCTCAACTTCGCCGCGCTCGGCGGCGCCGCCGTGAGCCTGGGCCTCTTCTGGTTCCTGCTCCGCAAGGGCGTGCGCGGGTGGTACGTGTACGTGCCCCTCGCGTTGGTCGTCTGGGGGCTGATGTACAACAGCGGCATCCACGCGACCATCGCCGGTGTCGCCATGGGTCTGATGCTGCGCTGTCACCGTCGCGAGGGTGAGGAGAGCTCTCCGGGGGAGCGCGTGGAGCACCTCGTCCGTCCCGTCTCGGCGGGCCTGGCGGTGCCGTTGTTCGCCCTGTTCAGCGCCGGAGTGACGGTCTCCGGCAGTGCGCTCGCCGAGGTGTTCACCACCCCGGAGACGCTCGGCGTGGTGCTCGGGCTCGTCGTCGGAAAGACGGTCGGCATCTTCGGCGGCACGTGGCTGACGGCCCGCTTCACCCGGGCCTCCCTCAGCGACGACCTCGCCTGGCCCGACGTCTTCGCCGTGGCCGCCCTGGCCGGGATCGGCTTCACCGTCTCCCTGCTCATCGGCGAACTCGCCTTCTCCGGCGACGCGTCCATGACGGACCGGGTCAAGGCCGCCGTCCTGACGGGCTCGCTCATCGCGACCGTCCTCGCCACCGTGCTGCTGAAGCTGCGCAACGCCAAGTACCGCAGGCTGGAGGAGGCGGAGAACCGCGACGACGACCTGAGCGGTGTACCGGACATCTACGAGGAGGACGATCCGGAGTACCACGTGCGCATGGCGGAGATCCACGAGCGGAAGGCCGCGGAGCACCGGCGACTCGCCGAGGAGAAGGCCGCGGCGCGCCACGGGCTTGCCGAAGTAGCGGGCGGGGCAGGCGAGGAGGACGACCGTCCGGCATGATCTGACGAGACGGTACAAAAGTCGGACGCACCTCGGTGCGGCAGCAAGCGGTCGGCCCTCGGGCCAGAACGCTCGCCGCCGGACAGGAACGGTCGGGGTGCGACGGACGCCGAACCGGTGGAACCGGGAACGCCCGGCCGCCCGGGACCGGAAGGCCCGGACCGGACAGACCGGACCGGAAGGACCAGACGGACTGGAAGGACCGGAAGGACCAGACGGACTGGAAGGACCGGAAGGACCACCGGGACGATCGGGCCGGACGGACTCACCGGTGCTGCGGCCCGGCGGGTCGGACGGACGACCGGTTCGCGGTGGCGGGCCGGACGGACGACCGGCCGACGTCGACCGGCTCGGCTCCACCCGGCACGGACCGTCGGACGGCAGACTGCACCGTGGCCACGGCACGCAGTACGTACGCAGGAGAGGGAGACCGCGATGAGCGCACCCGACGGCAGCCCGGTCGGCGCCGAACGCAGCGTCGGCCAGCTGTTCGCCTCGGCGACGGCGGAAATGTCGGCGCTGGTGCACGACGAGATCGCGCTGGCGAAGGCGCAGCTCAAGCAGGACGTGAAGCGGGGAGCAGCCAGCGGCGGGGCGATGTCGCTGGCCGGACTGATCCTCGTGTTCTCCCTGCCGATGCTGAATTTCGCACTGGCGTACGGCATCCACACCTGGAGCAAGTGGAACCTCGCTCTCTGCTTCCTGCTGTCGTTCGCGGCGAACGTGCTGGTCGCCCTGGTACTCGTCCTGATCGGCGTGGTCTTCGCGAAGAAGGCGAAAAAGGGCCGCGGACCGCAGAAGGTCGCCGCTTCGGTGAAGGAGACGGCAGGCGTGCTGCAGAAGGCCAAGCCGCACCCGCGTCCCGCCCTCCCCGAGAACCGGGGCCCCGAAGCCATCGAGGCTGTGGCACGCTCGTCCTCATGACGGGCCCTTCCACGCCACCGGCGCAGTCCCCCTCGACGCAACCCGCCTCGGTCGTCCGCATGGACGTTCCCGGCGGCCCCCGGGTGACCCACCGGGACGTCGCGGCCAACGGCGCGCGCTTCCACATCGCGGAAGTGGGTGACGGGCCGCTGGTGCTGCTGTTGCACGGCTTCCCCCAGTTCTGGTGGACCTGGCGGCACCAGTTGCCGGCGCTCGCTGACGCCGGCTTCCGGGCCGTCGCCATGGACCTGCGGGGCGTCGGCGGCAGCGACCGCACCCCGCGCGGCTACGACCCGGCCAACTTGGCGCTGGACATCACCGGGGTGATCCGTTCCCTGGGCGAGCCGGACGCCGCCCTGGTGGGGCACGACCTGGGCGGCTTCCTGGCGTGGACGGCGGCCGCGATGCGGCCCAAGCTGGTCCGGCGGCTCGCGGTCGCGTCCATGCCCCATCCACGGCGGTGGCGCTCGGCGCTGGTGGCCGACGTACGCCAGTCGGCCGCGCTGTCTCACATCTGGGGGTTCCAGCGGCCCTGGGTCCCCGAACGGCAGCTCACCGCCGACGACGGGGCCCTCGTCGCCCGGCTCATCCGCGAGTGGTCCGGACCGCGCCCGGCCGACGAGGAGGCGCTGGAGGTCTACCGCCGCGCCATGTGCATCCCCTCCACGGCGCACTGCTCCGTCGAGCCGTACCGCTGGATGGTGCGGTCGCTGGCCCGCCCGGACGGCATCCAGTTCAACCGCAGGATGAAGCGTCCGGTGCGGGTGCCCACCCTGCATCTCCACGGCTCGCTCGACCCGGTGGTGCGCACCAGGAGCGCGGCCGGTTCCGGGCAGTACGTCGAAGCTCCGTACCGATGGAGGTTGTTCGACGGGCTCGGACACTTCCCGCACGAAGAGGATCCGGTCGCCTTCTCCACCGAACTGATCAATTGGCTGAAGGATCCGGAACCGGATCGGTGACCGTACGGGCACTCCCCGCTCGTTTTCTTCAACACCTGCCCCACGGATGGCCACTTGCCCGGCGCATAGGCCAATTGGGCACGCGGGAAGCGGTTATCGACCATGGGGCGGGGGCAGACGTCCGGGTATGGGCTGGACGCACGACTACAGTGACGCAAGCCGCAAGCGCCGTTCGGCGAGCGGTGTGGGCTCTCACCAGCGAGGCGGTGCACCGCAGATGGCAGGTATGGCAGGTGTGGCAGGAACCGACCCTCAAGTGGGCATTCCACGCATCCTGCGCCGCCGGGCCCGCTGGGTCTCCGTCCGCCTCCGCCAACCACGCGGCTGACCGGCACCTCGATCGCCTGGATGCTCACACGTCACCCACCGCTGCGGGTTCCCTGAAGCGGGCGTCCAAGCGTTCAGGCGCCCGGGAGTACACGCACGGGGCCACACGCGGCCGGACGGCTCCGGGGCCTGACTCCCGCACACCCGCGGACAGCGCCCGGACGCGTTGGCCGTGTGCGCTAAACGGAATGCTCGGAACGCCCCACTGAAGGCCACGGCTCGCAAGGAGTCGTGGCGGGGCGCTTCCTCCTGGCTTCCGTCGCGGCATGATGCGGGACCGTGAGCAGGAGTCGGCCTGAGGGCGGGTCAGGAACCCCGGTACGCGCTGGATGTGGGCCCCGACCGCACGTCCGTCCCGGCAGGATGATCGCCGCGGGACGAGGCTCCGGGAGTCACTGTCCGAGCGAGCCCGGGCCCGGGCCGTCCGGTTCGAGCCCTCCCGATTCGAGTCGTCCCGGTCGAGTCATCCCGGTTCGGGTCGTCCCGGTTCGAGTCATCCCGGTTCGGGGCATGCGGCCCCCATCGGTCAGCCGGCCGTCAGGACGTCGAGACGTCGAGGAGTCGGTGCACCGTGGCGTCGAGACGGCGGGCCGTCAGGGCACGGGGCCGTCAGGGCGCCGGGCATCGAGCAGGCAGTCGGGGCATCGGGCAGTCAGGGCGCCGATACGTCCCTCCGGGAGGTCAGAGCGCGCAGTTGTCGCTGTCGACCTGCTGGTTCGCGGTGCGCCCCTTGGCGATGTCTTCCTCTATCTCGTCCACCGTCAGCGCGTAACCCGTCTCTGCGTCGTCCAGCGACTTCGCGAAGATCACGCCGTAGACCTCGCCCTCGGGCGTCAGCAGGGGACCGCCGGAGTTGCCCTGGCGCACGGTCGCGTACAGGGAGTAGACGTCGCGGCGCACGGTGCCCCGGTGGTAGATGTCCGGGCCGTTGGCCGTGATCCGGCCGCGCACCCGGGCCGACCGGACGTCGTACGCACCGTTCTCGGGGAACCCGGCGACGATCGCGCTGTCGCCGCTAGTCGCGTCCTCGGTCGTGAACCGCAGCGCGGGCGCCTTCAGATCGGGCACGTCGAGGACGGCGATGTCGCGCTCCCAGTCGTAGAGGACGACCGTCGCGTCGTACTTGCGGCCCTCGCCGCCTATCTGGACGGTGGGTTCGTCGACTCCCCCGACGACGTGCGCGTTGGTCATGACGCGGCGCTCGTCGAAGACGAAACCGGTGCCCTCCAGCACTTTGCCGCAACGCTCGGCGGTGCCCATGACCTTGACGATGGACCGCTGCGCGCGCTGCGCCACCGGACTGCCCGCGAGCGCCGGGTCGGGCGGACGGACGTTCTTGATCGGCTCGTTGGCGAACGGGCTGAAGACCTGCGGGAAGCCGTTCTGCGCGAGGACGGAGGAGAAGTCGGCGAACCAGGTGTCGGCCTGGTCGGGCAGCGCCCGTGAGACGCCGAGCAGCACCTTGGAGCTGCGGACCTCCTTGCCGAGCGTCGGCAGCGTGGTCCCCGCGAGGGCCGAGCCGATCAGCCAGGCCACCAGCAGCATCGCCACCACGTTGACCAGGGCGCCGCCGGTGGCGTCCAGCGCGCGGGCCGGGGACCAGGTGATGTAGCGGCGCAGCTTGTTGCCGAGATGGGTCGTCAGGGCCTGGCCGACGGAGGCGCAGACTATGACGACGACGATCGCCACGACGGCGGCCGTGGTGCTGACTTCGGCGTTGTCCGTCAGCGCGTCCCAGATGACCGGCAGGGCGTAGACGGCGACGAGACCGCCGCCCAGGAAACCGATCACCGACAGGATGCCGACGACGAACCCCTGGCGGTAGCCGACGACGGCGAACCACACGGCGGCGACCAGCAGCAGGATGTCCAGCACGTTCACCGATTCAAGCCTCGCCTCGTCATTCCGGTCGCTTCGGCACGGCCGGAATCCGGAAGCGAGGGCGGGGCGGACACACCACCGTCGCAGGCCCCCGAAGAGCACGGCACGGCGAACAGCCTGTCATGACCGCCAGTCCAGCGGGACCTGCTTCTCCCGGTTCCACGGGCGCTCCCACCCGGCGAAATGCAGCAGTCGGTCGATGATCCCGGCCGTGAAGCCCCACACCAGAGCCGATTCGACCAGAAATGCCGGACCGGTGTAGCCGCTGGGGTGGACCGTGGTGGCCCGGTTGTCCGGATCCGTGAGATCCGCCACGGGGACCGTGAAGACGCGTGCCGTCTCGTTCGGGTCGACGACGCCCACCGGGCTCGGGGACCGCCACCAGCCCAGCACGGGGGTGACCACGAAGCCGCTGACGGGGATGTACAGCTTCGGCAGCGCACCGAACAGCTGCACGCCGGCCGGGTCCAGCCCGGTCTCCTCCTCGGCCTCGCGCAGCGCGGCCCGCAACGGACCGTCGGCCTGCGGATCGCCGTCCTCGGGGTCGAGGGCACCGCCGGGGAAGGCGGGCTGGCCCGCATGGGACCGCAGAGAACTCGCACGTTCCATCAACAGCAGCTCGGGGCCGCGACGCCCCTCACCGAACAGGACCAGCACGGCGGACTGGCGGCCGGCGCCGTCCTCGGGCGGCAGGAATCGGCTGAGCTGTCTCGGCGCCACCGTCTCGGCCGCCCGCGCCACCGGGTCGAGCCAAGAAGGCAGCCCTGCCCTACGGAGCCCCACCCGGTCGTCCCGTGCCCCGCTCACCTGCATCTTCGCCACCCCCGTCGTCCGGGCCCGATCCGGTCCGGGCGTGCCCTCACCTGCGCTTCGCCGTGGGCGTACGACACCGAGCACCCTCGCGGGTGCGGTCGGCCGTACCGACGCGCGTGCTCCGGTACGGCTGCCTCGACGTGCCCGCGGTCGCATGGCCGTCGTGACCGTGACCCTTGTGGCCGTGACCCTCCTGAGCGTGCCGGGCCGAGCAGCGAGCCCGACGCGGGCCGCCGCGCGGCGGCCCGTGGCTGAGCGGGCTGCAACCACCCGAAGGCTTGCAAGTGGCCGGCGCCCGACGGGACCGGTCGCCGTCCCGGCGCGGCCGCCGGTCTGTGCTCCCGTGGGCGCCCGTCGCCGCCCACGTCGTCCACATCGTCCACGTCGCTCACGTCCACCTCCGTACCGATGCCCGCGTACGGCTCAGCGGCCGAGCCCGCGTCCGCGTCCGCGTTCCACGGGGTCAACGCCCGGCGCCCCCGCTTTCGTTCCTCGGACCACCCACCTGCCCACCCGGCTGCCACGTCACCCGGCGCCCAGCGGCGGAGCGGGACGGCCTCCCGCGTCCAGGTACGCCTGCGGTGGGTTCAGCCGTTGGCCCGGCAGGCCCGCCTTCTCGTACTTCAACAGCTTCCTGGCCTTCTCCGGGTCCGTCTCCCCCTCGCCGTACGCCGGGCAGAGCGGTGCGATCGGGCATGCCCCGCAGGCCGGCTTGCGGGCGTGGCAGATCCGGCGGCCGTGCCAGATCACGTGGTGGGAGAGGTTCGTCCAGTCGCTCTTGGGGAAGAGCGCGCCGACGGCCGCCTCGATCTTGTCCGGGTCCGTCTCGTCGGTCCACCGCCAGCGGCGCACCAGGCGCTGGAAGTGGGTGTCCACGGTGATGCCCGGGCGCCCGAAGGCGTTGCCGAGCACGACGAAAGCGGTCTTGCGGCCGACACCGGGCAGTTTGACCAGGTCCTCCAGCCGGCCCGGCACCTCCCCGCCGAACTCCTCCGCCAGGGCCTTCGACAGCCCTATGACCGACTTCGTCTTGGCACGGAAGAAGCCCGTGGGGCGCAGGATCTCCTCCACCTCCTCGGGATTGGCCGCGGCCAGGTCCTCGGGGGTGGGGTACTTCGCGAACAGCGCCGGGGTCGTCTGGTTGACGCGCAGGTCGGTGGTCTGGGCCGACAGCACCGTGGCGACGACGAGTTGGAAGGGGTTCTCGAAGTCCAGCTCCGGGTGGGCGTACGGGTAGACCTCGGCGAGCTCGCGGTTGATCCGCCGGGCGCGGCGGACCAGGGCGGTACGGGACTCGCCCCGGGGAGCGCCGGCGACGGTTCTGGTCTGCGCGCCCTTCACCGCCACGGCCGCCTTCTTCGGCGCCACGGCCGGCTTCTTCACGGCCGACGCCTTCTTCACGGGCGGTGCCTTCGCGGCGGGTGCCTTTTTGGCCGTGGGTGCCCTCTTGGCGGGTGCCTTCTTGGCCGCGGGTGCCGTTTTCGCGGCGGGTGCCTTCTTCTTCGCGGAAGGCGTCTTCTTCGGCGCCGGTGCCTTCCGGGCGCCGGAATTCTTCACCGGCGCGTTGCTGGTCGCTTCGACCGGTTCTGTGGATTTCCTTCCGCCATCGGGGCCCTGTTCGCCCACAGCGGAATCACGACGTTCCTCCACCCGCGCAGCCCCCTCGGCCTGTGCTCTCACCGGCTGTTTGGACACCCGGCCAGCCTACGACCCGGCACCGACATCCGCCCCGGACACCGAAGATCGGCGCCCAATCGGACCCCTGCCGCGTACCCCGACAGCACGGTGCGGCATCCTTGTGACAGATCACACTGTTTGGACTGTCCGGCAAAATGGGCACCACGGTCCCCTGGTACAAGGGGGAACATGATCCCCTGAGCAGGTCGACAAGGAGAGAACTCGTGGACGACGTTCTGCGGCGGAACCCGCTCTTCGCGGCGCTCGATGACGAGCAGGCCGCGGAGCTTCGCGCCTCCATGAGTGAGGTGACCCTGGCGAGGGGTGACTCACTGTTCCACGAAGGCGACCCGGGCGACCGCCTCTACGTGGTCACCGAGGGCAAGGTCAAGCTCCACCGCACCTCGCCCGACGGCCGCGAGAACATGCTGGCCGTCGTCGGCCCCGGCGAGCTGATCGGCGAGCTGTCGCTGTTCGATCCGGGACCGCGCACCGCTACGGCGACGGCACTGACCGAGGTCAAGCTGCTCGGCCTCGGTCACAACGACCTGACGCCCTGGCTGAGCGCCCGCCCCGAGGTCGCCACGGCACTGCTGCGGGCCGTCGCCCGTCGCCTGCGCAAGACCAACGACGCCATGTCGGACCTGGTCTTCTCGGACGTCCCGGGCCGTGTGGCGCGCGCCCTGCTGGACCTCTCCCGCCGCTTCGGCGTGCAGTCCGAGGAGGGCATCCACGTCGTGCACGACCTGACGCAGGAGGAGCTGGCCCAGCTGGTCGGCGCCTCGCGCGAGACGGTCAACAAGGCACTGGCGGACTTCGCCCAGCGCGGCTGGCTCCGTCTGGAGGCCCGTGCGGTGATCCTCCTGGACGTCGAGCGCCTCGCCAAGCGCTCGCGCTGACGTCTTCCGGGCGCTCGGCGGCCCCTGCTGCCCCAGCAGCTGCGGCCGCTGAGGCCGATGAGGCTCCGTCCGACGGGGCCAAGCCCGTCACCGTCGCGTCAGCGGCCACCGGCCACCGGCCACCGGCCACCGTCACGTCACCCGTCCGGCCTACAGGCCCGCCTCGGTTTCCCACGCGCCGCCCGACCACCGCGGTCGGGCGGCGCGTGTGCCGTTGTGCGCCCACCGCTCAGCTCCCCGGGGCCGCGACCTGCCGGTCCGTCCCGGTGGGGATCGGGTCCGGCCCTCAGATCAGACCGTGCTCCTGGAGGTACTCCAGCTGCGCCCGTACGGAGAGCTCCGCCGCGGGCCACAGCGAGCGGTCCACGTCGGCGTACACGTGGGCGACGACCTCGGACGGGGTGCGGTGGCCGTTCTCGACGGCCGTCTCCACCTGGGCGAGGCGGTTGGCGCGGTGCGCCAGGTAGAACTCCACGGCCCCCTGGGCGTCCTCCAGGACGGGGCCGTGCCCCGGCAGGACCGTGTGGACGCCGTCGTCCACGGTCAGTGAGCGCAGCCGGCGCAGCGAGTCCAGGTAGTCGCCGAGACGGCCGTCCGGATGGGCCACAACGGTCGTACCGCGGCCCAGGACGGTGTCGCCGGTCAGGACCGCGCGGTCGGCGGGCAGGTGGAAGCAGAGGGAGTCAGAGGTGTGCCCGGGCGTGGGGACGACGCGCAGTTCCAGGCCCCCCACCGTCACGACGTCCCCGGCGGCCAGGCCCTCGTCGCCCAGCCGCAGCGCCGGATCCAGCGCCCGCACGTCGGTGCCGGTCAGCTCGGCGAAGCGGGCGGCGCCCTCGGCGTGGTCGGGGTGGCCGTGCGTCAGCAGGGTGAGCGCGACGCGCTTGCCGGCCCGCTCGGCCGTACCGACGACGTGCCGCAGGTGGCCGTCGTCCAGCGGACCGGGGTCGACCACGACCGCCAGGTCGGAGTCGGGTTCGGACAGGATCCAGGTGTTGGTGCCGTCCAGCGTCATGGCCGAGGCGTTGGGGGCGAGCACGTTGACCGCGCGTGCGGTCGCCGGTCCGGAGAGGACTCCGCCGCGCGGCTGTCCGGGAAGGGCTGCGGCGTCCGTCATACGGCGGCTCCACCGTTCGGAACGTTCGAATCGTCAGGGACGTCCGGGACGACGGGACTGACCGCAGCGCTCGGAGTGCTGGGAGCGCTCGGAGTGCTGGGAGTGCTCGCAGCGCTGGGAGCGCTCGGAGTGTTCGGGATGTGCTGGGTGAACTCGTCGTGCCCGGGCCAGGAGAGCACGATCCGCCCCTCCTCCAGGCGCGCGGTGGCCAGCACCGGCGTGAGATCCCGTTCGGGCGCCCCCGCGAGCGCCTGCGCGACCGTGTCGTACTCCATGAGCTGGCGCAGGGTGGCGATGGTGGGGGGCATCATCAGCAGCTCGCCCCGGTCGTAACCGGCCGCCGCCTCCCGCGGGGTGATCCACACCGTGCGGTCGGCCTCCGTCGAGGCGTTGCGGGTCCGCTGGCCCTCGGGCAGCGCGGCCACGAAGAACCAGGTGTCGTAGCGGCGCGACTCGAACTCGGGGGTGATCCAGCGCGTCCAGGCGCCGAGCAGGTCCGAGCGGAGCACCAGCCCGCGGCGGTCCAGGAACTCCGCGAAGGACGTCTCCCTCGCGACCAGCGCCGCCCGGTCCGCCTCCCAGTCGTCGCCCGTGGTGTCCCCCACCACCGAGTCCGGAGTGGGACCGGCCAGCAGCACGCCGGCCTCCTCGTACGTCTCCCGCACGGCCGCGCACACGATCGCCTGGGCCACCGTCTCGTCGACGCCGAGCCGCTCCGCCCACCAGGTGCGCGACGGTCCGGCCCAGCTGACGTGACGGTCGTCGTCCCGCGGGTCGACCCCGCCGCCGGGGTAGGCGTAGGCGCCGCCCGCGAACGCCATGGAGGTGCGTCGGCGCAGCATGTGGACCACCGGGCCCGCGCCGGTGTCGGTGTCCTTGAGGAGCATGACGGTGGCCGCCCGCTTGGGCACGACCGGCGTGAGACTGCCGTCCGTGAGCGCACGGATCCGGTCCGGCCACTCAGGGGGGTACCACTGCCCGTCGGCCTGCACATTCGCCATGGGCGGAGGCTATCCCGTGGCGGGCGGATGTTCGAGTGCCTCTCGGGGCGGGGGTGCCTCGGGGGCCCGGCGCACCGGGGCGGCAGCGCGGCAGGAGCGCGGAACTCGGGTGCGAGGGGTTCGGGTGCGCGCAGCTCGGGTGCGAGGGGAGCGGGTACACGGGCAGGCGTCACATGGGCACGGACCAGGCGGGTCGGCAACGGGCAAGGACCAGCCCGGAAACGGGCAGCGCGCGGGCTGGGAGGGAGAAGCCCTCCCGGTGCGTTCCGGAGCGACGTGCCGGCCCGGGCACCGTGAGGGGACGGGCAGCCGTAGTACGGCGACGGGGGCGACGGCTCCGCCCTGCGGAGGCGGGCCGGGCCGGGCCGGTGACAACCGGGCCCGGTGGTCAGCCAGACACCACCGGAAGTAGCCCGGCTCGCGGACCGCCCGGCTCGCGGACCCGGCTCCGTGGGCCACCCAGCGCCATGGGCCACCCGGCTCCGTCATACGGGTCGCGCACCGGCGGCCACCACAGCCGCACCGAGGTGCGGGCGATGCGGCGGCCCTGGTGCCGCGGGCCGGCGCGGAGCCGGGCTTCCGGGGAGGGGTCTACGCCTCCGTCAGCTCCACCTGGACCTCGACCTCGACGGGCGCGTCCAGCGGCAGCACGGCGACGCCCACGGCGCTGCGGGCGTGCACGCCCTTGTCGCCGAGGACCTCGGCCAGCAGCTCGCTGGCACCGTTGATGACGCCGGGCTGGCCCGTGAAGTCCGGGGCGGAGGCGACGAAGCCCACCAGCTTCACCACCCGGGCGACGCGGTCCAGGTCACCGGCGACGGACTTCACGGCGGCGAGGGCGTTGAGCGCACAGGTGCGGGCCAGGCCCTTCGCCTCCTCCGGCGTCACCTCTCCGCCGACCTTGCCGGTGAGCGGGAGCTCACCGGCCACGATGGGGAGCTGGCCGGACGTGAAGACGTACCGTCCGGACACCACGGCAGGCTGGTACGCGGCGAGCGGAGGAACGACCTCCGGCAGGCTCAGGCCGAGCTCGGCCAGCTTGGCCTCGACCGCGCTCATGCCTGCTTCTCCCGCTTCAGATAGGCCACCAGCTGCTCGGGGTTGTTCGGCCCGGGCACGACCTGGACGAGCTCCCAGCCGTCCTCGCCCCAGGTGTCCAGAATCTGCTTCGTGGCATGGACGAGCAGCGGCACAGTCGCGTATTCCCACTTGGTCATGGCGCCGACTCTAGCCCCTGCCGCGTGCGCCCTCGCAGCGACGGGAGGGCGCACGCGGCAGCCGGCCTCCGGACACCACGGCCCGGACGGTGCCGGTCCGTGGTGTCCGAAGGCCGGTCCCTACGCCGAGCCGCCCCCGGGCCGACCCTGAGCCGACGCCGAACGCCGGGCCGACCCCGAGCCGGCATCCCGCCGACGCCGGACACCGATCGCGCCCGGCGATCGAGCGGCTGCTCGACGGAAACGCCCGCTGGCCGCGGCACCGCGCCCGACAGGTGCCCAGGGAGAACGCCCGGGCGGGCGCCCGGGCGGGCACTCAGCGAGGGCACCCGGGAGAGGCGAGGGAGGACGCATGGTGTGGCAACTGCCACCCGGAGCCGCCGGGGCGCGCGCGGAGCAATTAGGCTCGAAGGCGTGAGCAGGCTCCAGGTCGTCAGTGGCAAGGGCGGTACCGGCAAGACCACGGTGGCCGCGGCCCTCGCGCTGGCCCTGGCCACGGAGGGGAAGCGAACGCTCCTCGTCGAGGTCGAGGGCCGCCAGGGCATCGCACAGCTCTTCGAAACGGAGGCGTTGCCGTACGAGGAGCGGAAGATCGCCGTCGCACCCGGGGGCGGGGAGGTGTACGCACTCGCCATCGACGCGGAACGGGCCCTCCTGGACTACCTCCAGATGTTCTACAAGATGGGCAGCGCCGGGAGAGCCCTGAAGAAGCTCGGCGCGATCGACTTCGCGACCACCATCGCGCCCGGCGTGCGGGACGTGCTGCTGACCGGCAAGGCCTGTGAGGCGGTGCGGCGCAAGGACCGTGCCGGACGGTTCGTCTATGACTACGTCGTGATGGACGCTCCGCCGACCGGTCGCATCACCCGCTTCCTCAACGTCAACGACGAGGTGGCCGGGCTCGCCAAGATCGGACCGATACACCATCAGGCGCAGGCCGTGATGCGGGTGCTGAAGTCCTCCGAGACGGCCGTGCACCTGGTGACGCTGCTCGAGGAGATGCCGGTCCAGGAGACCGCGGACGGCATCGCAGAACTGCGGGCGGCGCGGCTGCCCGTGGGGCGGGTCATCGTGAACATGGTCCGGCCGCGGGTGCTGGAGGAGGCGGACCTGGAACTCGTCGAGACGGTCCCGCGTTCTTCCCTCGCACGGTCGTTGTCGTCCGCCGGCCTCGGCGGTGCGCGGCGCGGGGGACACGCCGAGCGGCTGGTGGACCCCCTGCTCGCCCAGGCGGAGGAGTACGCCGAGCGGTTCGCGCTGGAGACGGAACAGCGCGCCGTCCTGGCCGACCTCGGCCTGCCGCTGCACGAACTGCCTCTTCTCGCGGAGGGGATGGACCTGGCGGGCCTGTACCAGCTGGCCCGGAACCTGCGCGGACAGGGCGTGTCATGAGGCGTGCCCTCGGGAACGCGTGCCCGGCCGACGCGGGGTGCCCGGGTGCGGGCCGGAAGCGTGCCCTCGGGTACGTGTGCCCGGCCGGCGCGGGACGCCCGGATGCAGGGGATCCGAGTGCAGGGCACCCGGTACCGGGGCACCCGCGTGCGGGCCTCAGCGGCAGGTCGAAGGCGAGGGGTGCCCGAGGGGCCCGGGGCGCTGCCGGGCTGGGGAGAGGAACGGCGCCGGGACCGCAGTCAGCCGTACGTACCGGGAAGCAGAGGATGTCATGAGCCGTAGTCCGGAGCCGCCGCCCGGTCGCGCGGACGCGCACGCGCCCGATGCGGCCCGCCGCCACCTGTCGCCCACACGCACCCTCGACATCGATCCCCTGCTCGAGGACCCGGGCACGCGGATCGTGGTCTGCTGCGGTTCGGGCGGTGTCGGCAAGACGACGACGGCTGCCGCACTCGGTCTGCGCGCGGCGGAGCGGGGGCGCAAGGTCGTGGTGCTCACCATCGACCCGGCCCGTCGGCTCGCGCAGTCCATGGGCATCGACTCGCTCGACAACACCCCGCGCCGGGTCAAGGGGATCGACGACTCGGCCGGCGGCGAACTGCACGCGATGATGCTCGACATGAAGCGCACCTTCGACGAGATCGTCGAGGCGCACGCGGATCCGGAGCGGGCCGCCGCGATCCTGGGCAACCCCTTCTACCAGTCGCTCTCCGCAGGCTTCGCCGGCACGCAGGAGTACATGGCGATGGAGAAGCTGGGACAGCTGCGGTCCCGCGACGAGTGGGACCTGATCATCGTCGACACCCCGCCCTCCCGCTCCGCGCTGGACTTCCTGGACGCGCCGAAGCGGCTCGGGTCCTTCCTGGACGGCCGGCTCATCCGGGTGCTGCTGGCCCCGGCGAAGGTCGGCGGCCGGGCGGGCATGAAGTTCCTCAACGTCGGCATGTCGATGATGACCGGCGTGCTGGGCAAGCTGCTCGGCGGTCAGCTGCTGAAGGACGTCCAGACGTTCATCGCGGCCATGGACTCCATGTTCGGCGGGTTCCGCACGCGGGCGGACGCCACGTACAAGCTGCTCCAGGCACCTGGCACGGCCTTCCTGGTGGTGGCCGCGCCGGAGCGGGACGCGCTGCGCGAAGCCGCGTACTTCGTCGAACGGCTCGCCGCGGAGGACATGCCGCTCGCCGGTCTGGTCCTCAACCGGGTGCACGGCAGCGGCGCCGACACGCTGTCCGCGGAGCGGGCGCTGGCCGCCGCGGAAAATCTTGTGGACTCCGGCATTGTGGATCAGGAGGACGGGAAAGCCTCTCTTCGTAACTCCCCCGACCCGTACGACAGTTCAGCACACCCAGACCAATCGGCCAGTCCAGGGGCTCCGGTTTCCTCTCCCGCTACCGGAGCCGCAGCAGTGGATGCCGACCGCGCCTCAGGCTCCCCCGCCGACGCGGACGACACCCCGAACCACGCCGCACAGGACGAGGCGTTCGCCGCCGACGGCGGAGACGTGCGGACGACCGAGGAGCAGACGTCTCAGGGGCAGGACCCTGAGGAGCTGACTCCTGAGGAGCGGATCACTGACGAGCAGGCCTCAGGCCAGCAGGTGGCAGGCGAGCAGACATCCGGCGAGCAATCAGTCGACCGGCTCGCCGCCGGACTGCTGAGGCTGCACGCCGAGCGCATGCAGCTGCTCTCGCGTGAGCAGCGGACGCGTGACCGCTTCACCGCGCTCCACCCGGAAGTGGCGGTGACGGAGGTGGCCGCGCTGCCCGGCGACGTGCACGATCTCGCGGGGCTGCGGGACATCGGTGACCGCCTGGCGGCCGACCGGCCGGAGCTGCCCGGGACCCCGGCCTGACGTGCCCACACCCGACGAGTGAACGACCGAGTGAACGACCGAGCAACCGAGCGACCCGGCAGACTGCGGCCGACGACAGGCGTTCCGCGTGCTCCCGGGAGCAGAGAACCTGAAGGCCGTCCTGGCAGCCCGCCGAGAACGGCGCAACGGCACCTGACGGCCCCGCCGCACGCGGGCGGTCCATTGAGTGACGTCGACGGCGGCGGGCACGCCTACGGCCGCCGGGTCGGCGAACCCCCGTGCTCCCAGGGACGACCACCCTCCACCTACACGCAGAAGCGCCACCTGGACCCGCCCACAGGACCGCCCCCGCCCCGCAGGACCGACGTGTCGTACCGGCCCGCACGACCGGTGAAGGACGACCGGCGAGCGCGCCCCGACGGTCACCGTGCTCAACGGGAACCGGGGCCGGGGACCGGGGCCTGGGACGCGGGACCTGGGACCTGAAACCGCACTCTGTGCCACTCCCGCGATCGGCCCCGTCCGGGACCGCGACCGGGACGTACCGGGACCGAGAACCCCCCGAGGGTCCTCGTCCGTCAGCCCACCGCCGCGTAGTTCTCGTACACCTCTTCCTCACCGAGCGCCACGACGCCTGCGCCGCGCTCGTACTCCGTGCGCGCGGTCTCCAGCAGGCGGCGCCAGGAGGTCACGGTCGGACGCCGGCGCAGCAGCGCGCGGCGCTCACGTTCCGTCATGCCTCCCCACACGCCGAACTCGACGCGGTTGTCCAGCGCGTCGGCGAGGCACTCCGTGCGCACCGGACATCCGGTGCACACAGCCTTGGCCCTGTTCTGCGCTGCTCCCTGAACGAACAGTTCATCCGGATCAGTAGTGCGGCAGGCGGCCTGCGCACTCCAGTCGGTAACCCAGCCCATACCGGCGCCGTCCTCTCCCGAATCGAGGCTCCCCCACGGCGGCAGCGGCATATTCACCGCCGCCAGTTGAGGACGTTACGGAAGGCGGGCACAGCGCAACACCCCCAGCGGGCCCAATCTTGAATGGTCCGAACGGACTATGGGTAAGCGGCAGATCACCCGGGGGAGTGAGCTGGCGACATGCGCGGCATTCCAGGCAAACCAGGGCGGTTGTGGGGCGCCACAACGGGCACCAAGTGACACACGAGGCGGATCCGGACACACGCTCAACACGCCTCGACAGAGAAAGTCGAGCAGATCCGGAACGATTCGGGGTCGCCGGACGTATTGATACATGGCCTCACTGCTGTGACAGTTGAGAGCAGCTTAGGCCAACGCCTGTCCGGTTGTCCGGCGAATCAGAACGTAGACGCCTGACGTCGTCCTGCCGTCGAGCCGTCTGGCGCCGAACCGCGCGCCGAACGACGAGCACAGAGCCACGGGCAGGGGCCAGGGGCAGGGGCCACGGACAGTGAGCCACGGGCAGGGAGCAATCCCCACACGTACTCCTCACCACCTCGCCACGGCCAGCACACAAACCCGGCACACAAATCCGGCACCCGTCCCGTATGCCGGTCCGTCCGCGGACCCCGCGCCAGGTCACACGGTCCCCGCCACCCCAGCCGGATGTCACGGTCCGGTACGCGAACGCTCCGACGGACCCCAGCTCCTGCGGAATGCTTATCACTACGGATTAGGCTGCACTCATGCCAAAGAAGCGCTCGGGCGGTGGCCTGTCACCCACACAGCAGGCCGCCAAGTTCGTCGGTGTCAGTGTCCTCGCGGGAGCGGTCCTGGCCGGACTCGCGCTGCCCGCCGTCGGCGCACTCGGCCTCGCCGCCAAGGGATCGGTCGAGAGCTTCGACGAGCTCCCGGCCAACCTGAAGACGCCACCGCTGAGCCAGCGCACCACGATCCTCGACGCCAAGGGCGGCCAGATCGCGACCGTCTTCGAGCGTGACCGCACGGTGGTCGACCTCAAGGACATCTCGCCGTACATGCAGAAGGCGATCATCGCGATCGAGGACTCACGCTTCTACGAGCACGGCGCGGTCGACCTGAAGGGCGTGCTGCGCGCGCTCAACCGCAACGCGCAGACCGGCGGTGTCGCCGAGGGTGCGTCCACGCTGACGCAGCAGTACGTGAAGAACGTGTTCGTCGAGGAGGCCGGCGACGACCCGACGAAGGTCGCGCAGGCCACCCAGCAGACCCTGGGCCGCAAGATCCGCGAGCTGAAGTTCGCGATCCAGGTCGAGGAGGAGCTGGGCAAGAAGAAGATCCTCGAGAACTACCTGAACATCACCTTCTTCGGCCAGCAGGCCTACGGCGTGGAGGCCGCCAGCCAGCGGTACTTCTCGAAGTCCGCCAAGGACCTGGAACTGCACGAGGCCGCGCTGCTGGCCGGCATCGTCCAGTCGCCGAGCCGCTACGACCCGGTCAACGACGAGGCGGAGGCCACGAAGCGGCGCAACGTCGTCCTGCAGCGGATGGCCGAGGTCGGCGACGTCTCCCAGGAGGAGGCCGACAAGGCCGCCGAGGCCCCGCTGGGGCTCAAGGTCAGCAAGCCGAACAACGGCTGCATCACCGCGACCAAGGGCGCCGGCTTCTTCTGCGACTACGTGCGCGAGGTGTTCCTCAACGACCCGGTCTTCGGCAAGACCAAGGAGGACCGGGCCAAGATCTGGAACCGCGGCGGCCTGACCATCCGCACGACGATGGACCCGCAGGCGCAGGAGTCCGTCCAGGCGTCGGTCAAGAACCACGTCAACCAGAAGGACGAGGTGGCGACCGCCGCCACGATCGTCGAACCCGGCACCGGCAAGATCCTCGCGATGGGCCAGTCCCGGCCGTACGGCATCGACGTCAAGAAGAACGAGACGACGATCAACCTGTCGGTGGACGCTGCCATGGGCGGCGGCGCGGGCTACCAGCCCGGTTCGACGTTCAAGCCGATCGTGGCCGCGGCCGCGATCGAAGGCGGGATGGCCCCCACGAAGTCGTACGCCTCGCCGTACCAGATGGACTACCCGACGCCGGTCGCGGCGTGCGACGGCCGGACGTGGAACGAGAAGGGCGTCCCGGTCGAGAACGAGAACGAGTCGGAGGTCGGCCCCTACAGCATGAAGGAGGCCACCGCCAAGTCGGTCAACACGTACTACATCGAGTTGATCAGCGAGATCGGCATCTGCCCGGTCACGGAGATGTCCAAGAAGATGGGCGTCGAGCGCGCCGACGGCGGAAAGATGCAGCAGGCACCGTCGATCGCCCTCGGCACCCAGGAGATGTCCCCCCTGACCATGGCGAACGGCTACGCCACCTTCGCCTCCCGCGGTATGCACTGCACGCCGATCGCCATCGAGGCGATCAGCCAGCGGGTCGGCGAGAAGAGCAAGTCGCTTCCCGTCCCGAAGTCGACCTGCTCGCGCGCGATGTCGGAGAAGACGGCCGACACCATCAACACGCTGCTGCGCGGCGTCGTCGAGGACGGTACGGGTACGCAGGCCGGCCTCGGCAGCCGTCCCAGCGCGGGCAAGACCGGTACCACGGACTTCCGCTATGCCGCCTGGTTCGTGGGATACACCCCGAACATGGCCGGCGCCGTCTGGGTCGGCGACCCGGCGCACAAGCGCAAGATGGTCAACATCTCCATCGGCGGCACCTGGCACAGCAAGGTCTTCGGCGGCCAGGTCCCCGGCCCGATCTGGCGCGACATGATGAATGGCGCCCTGGAGGGCAAGGAGGCCCCCGACTTCACCGTCGTGGACATCCCGGACGACCGCAAGGACGACCGCGACCGGGACCGCGACGAGGACGACGACCGCCGGGACCGCGACGACGGCAACAACGGTGACAACGGCGGCTTCCTCGGCGGCCTGATCGGCGGCGACAACGGGGGGAACGGCGGCCCCAGGGGCAACGGCGGCGAGCCGGACCCGACCTTCTCCATCCCGGAGGGCTTCATCCAGGGCCCGGGCCAGGGCCCGGGAGGCCGACGCTGACCCTGCCGTGACCGGACCACGGATCCGGTGCGGACCTGTGCGGCCCGTCGCGCTCGAGCGCGGCGGGCCGCGGTGCTGGGACTGCGGTGGTAGAGCCGGTGCCGGCCGGTTGCCGGCGGCCTCCCACCCGCGCGGGCCGGCTCACCCCGCCGAGCCGACGGGCACCGGGCGGGGGTGAGACGGATATGCCGGGTCACCGAGCGGGCACCTGGCGGGAGGGAGAGGGAGACGCCCGGTCAGCCGGCGAGCAGCTTCTTCACCGCGGCCGCGACCCGTCCGCCCTCGGCCTGCCCGGCCACCTTCGGGTTCACGATCTTCATGACCGCGCCCATGGCCCGCGGCCCCTCGACACCCGCCGCCCTGGCCTCCTCGACGGCCTGGGCGACGATCGCGTTCAGCTCGTCGTCGGACAGCTGCTTCGGCAGGTACTGGGCCAGCACCTCGCCCTCCGCCCGCTCCCGCTCGGCCTGCTCGGCGCGACCACCCTGCGCGAAGGCCTCGGCCGCCTCGCGGCGCTTCTTCGCCTCGCGGGTGATCACCTTCTGCACCTCGTCGTCGGAGAGCTCGCGCTTCTCCTTGCCCGCGACCTCTTCCTTGGTGATCGCGGCGAGCGTCAGCCGGAGCGTCGAGGAGCGCAGCTCGTCGCGCCCCCTGATCGCGGCGTTGAGGTCTTCCTGCAGCTTCGACTTGAGCGTGGTCATGACCTGATTCTCGCAGGTACCCATGGGCACCCGCTCCCCGATTTCGGCCCGCCGACCGGAGCCTTGGCCACCGGCCGCTCGACCGGACCGCGCCACCCGGCACGGAACGGTCCTCCTCCAGCGTTATGGAGCAGCGGAGTCGGCTGCGGGGCCCAGGAGTTGGCAGGGCGGGCCGGGACGACCGGGCGGACGGGCGGCATCCGGCGTCTGACACGATGGGAGGCATGCGCGCGCGATACGGAATCCCCCTGGGAATCACGGCGGCCGGTGCCGCCGGGCTGGTGTACGCGGCGGGCTTCGAGGCCCGCTCGTTCCGCCTGCGGCGGGTGACGATCCCCGTCCTGCCGTCCGGGATGCGCCCGCTGCGCGTGCTGCAGGTCTCCGACATCCACCTGGTCAGCGGCCAACGCAAGAAGCAGCGGTGGCTACGGTCCCTGGCGGGCCTGCGCCCCGACTTCGTGATCAACACCGGCGACAACCTCTCCGACACCGAGGGCGTACCGGAGGTCCTGGACGCCCTCGGGCCGCTGATGGAGTTCCCGGGCGCCTACGTCTTCGGCTCCAACGACTACTACGGCCCGAAGCTGCGCAACCCCGCCCGCTACCTCATCGAGAGGGTCCAGGGACGCCACGGCCTCAACGGCAACGCCCCCGCCGTCGGCGCCATCCACAACCCGTGGGAAGACATGCGGGACGGCTTCGACGCCGCGGGCTGGCTCAACCTCACCAACACCCGGGGCACGCTGAAGATCGAGGGCATGTCGATCGAGCTGACCGGCCTGGACGACCCCCACATCAAACGGGACCGCTACGAGGAGGTCGCGGGCGGCCCGTCGGCCGGCGTGGACTTCTCGATGGGGGTCGTCCACGCCCCCTACCTGCGCGTCCTTGACTCCTTCACCGCCGACGGCTACCCCCTGATCCTGGCCGGCCACACCCACGGCGGCCAGCTCTGCATCCCCTTCTACGGCGCCCTGGTCACCAACTGCGACCTGGACACCGACCGCGTCAAGGGCCTGTGCACCCACACCTCCGGCGGCCACACCTCCTACCTGCACGTCTCGGCGGGCTGCGGCACCAACCGCTACACACCGGTCCGCGTCGCCTGCCCGCCGGAAGCGACGCTGATGACGCTGGTCGCCCGCTGACGCTGGTGACGCCGGTCGCACGGTGACCCCTCATGACGCCGGTCGCACGGTGACCCACCACGACGCCTGTCGCTCGTTGAGGCTCACGCAGCTGGTCGCGCGGTGGCGCTGACGACGACGGTCGCGCGGTGGCGCTGATGATGCCGGTCGCACGGTGACGCTCCCGACGACGGTCGCCCGCTGAGGCCGGGCGGCGGCGATCACAGGCGCCCGCCCGGCCGGCGCCGACCGCGCTCGCCCGGTGACCAGTCCCGCTCCCGCACACCCTTAACCCGACCGGTCCACCCCATATCGCCCCGACCGGACGATATGTCCACGCTGGGTGCATGACCGCACCGATACCCCGGGAGATACCGGGCCTCCCCGCCGTCCCCGTCAAGAGGCCCGCGCTCCTCCCCTCCCCGGTCCCGGCACGTGCCGTCATGGCTCCGGTCCGCCGTCCGTGGGCAGCGGCGTACCGCCTCACCCTGGCACTGGCGGCCACCGCGTCGGTGACCGTGCTGGTGCTCCTCGGCAGCCCCGCCCTGGCGCTCAGCCACTTCGCCACCCAGAGTGCCGCCCTGCTGGCCCTGGTCAGCTTCGCCTCCGCCCGCCGCTCCTGGACAGGCCGCCAGCCCCTCCCCGGCGCGGTGACCGGCGCGGCCCTGCTCTACGCGCTGATCACGGGGCTGGTACACCACCTGCTCCTGGCGGACACGAACCCGGCCTTCGCCTTCGCCCTTCCGGACAGCACCTCGGTTCCGGCCGTGATCGCCGCCCACACCCTGCACACCGCCCTGCCCGTGGCGGCACTCCTGGACTGGCTGATCCTCACCCCGCCGGCCCGCACCCACCTCCGCCAGACGGCCACCTGGATGCTCTACCCCCTGGCCTACCTCACCTTCTCCCTGGCCCGGGGCGAGCTCCTCCCCACCCACCCGGCCCGCTACCTCTACCCCTTCCTCGACGTCACCCAGCACGGCTACAAGGGCGTCCTCGGCAACGCCCTCCTCCTCGGCCTGGCCTTCTACGCCCTGGCCGTCCTCCTGGTCGCCGTGGACCACACCCGCCCGAACCCCGTCCGCCGCCGCCCCAAAACCGGATTTCGCCTCCGGGCACCAGTGGGCTAAAGTAAACGTCGTCGCCGCGACAGCAGCGACATCGGGGTGTGGCGCAGCTTGGCAGCGCGCTTCGTTCGGGACGAAGAGGTCGTGGGTTCAAATCCCGCCACCCCGACGCTGGTCAGAGGGCCTGGTGTGCAAGTGACACCAGGCCCTCTGCCATGATCGGGAGCCAAACAGGGGCCAAACGAAGTTGATCAGGCCACTGCGTCCCCCTCTGGCTTGCCGCTGTCTCCCCTTCCTGATCTCCGGCGAAGATGTCGTCCATCGCTTCGGCACCCATCGTGATCACGGGCCGAAGTGTCAACGCCCATCAGCGTTGAACTTGGCGATCTTCTCCGGCAGCTCCGCGAGTGAGTCGATGCGCATCGTCGTGATCGTGTCCGCGTCCGGGTCACGCTGCTGAATCGTCCCCCAGGGACCGCGCCGGATCAGGGCGGTCAGGAGCCCCGCCCGCACGGCCGGGCGGATGTCGTTGTCGAGCCGGTCGCCGACGTAGAGGATCTCGCCCGGCTCGGCGGGCGTCGCCTCGATGACGCTCTCAAAAAACTTCACATCCGGCTTCGACACCCCCAGTCATCGCTGGTGGCGATCATGTCGGAAGGGAGATCCAACCCCCGTAGCAAGCCGCCGGCCCGCACGGTCTGGTTCCCGGCGATGCCCACCCACAGCCCCGCCGCACGCAGGGCAGCCAGCGTGGGCCGCACGTCCGGGTACAGGTCATCCTCGCCAAACCACTCCGGTTGTCCGGCAGCCGCCCGCTTCTCTCGCTCCTCGGTCAGATCGAACCCGGGCCGGAACTCCTGAAACGTCTCGTGATAGTCGCGGCCCTGTGCGATGACCGCCCCGAACATGGCCGCGAAGGTGTGCCGTGGCACCCCCAGCCAGTCAGCCCACGCCCTTACTCCTGGGTCTCGTCAACAAGGCACTCACCCACGTCGAATACCACCGCACGCATCACGTTCCGTACGTTAGGCGGTCCGGCACGACGGGCGAAGCGGCCCTCTCGGACAACACAGACCTCGTACGCGGGGCGGAGGGATCACCCAGCGGCGGCCTACGGCAATGGGTGCCAGGCGGTCTGCGGCGGGGCAGGGCGCTCAACGGCCGTGTCTCGGGGGCGTTGCCGCCTGGTCGGTTGTCCTCACTGCCGTCCCTACCGCCGTCCGTGCCGCCGTCACGAAGGCTGCGATGGCCGGGTGGGCGCCGCCGCCGGCGCGGAAGGCGACCTTGGAGCGGCGGTAGAGGGGGAGTCGGGTCAGGACGACGCCCTCGGGGGGCTGTGCGGTGGCCATCTCGGGGACGAATCCGGCACCTTGCCCGTGGGCGGCCAGGGCCAGGACGGTGCGGAAGTCGTTGACCTGGTGACGGATGCGCGGCTGGAAGCCGGCCGCTTGGCAGGCCCGTACGGCCATGGCGTGGCCGGTCGTGCCGTCCCGGGCCGTGATCCAGGGGGCCGTGGCCCAGGGGCCGAGCAGGTCCGCGAGTGTGTGGCCGCGGGCGTCGACGTGTTGTGCGGCGATGTCCTGTGTGGCGCCGCCTCGAAGGGGCGCGGGCGCGGGACCAACACCTTCGACCCCGCCCTGGTCGTCCGGAGGCGCGGGCGTGGGGGCGGGAGGCGGAGTGTCGGCGGGGGAAGCTCCTGTGGAGGTTCCGGTCTGGGTGCCGATTCCCGGAGTCATGCCGGTTCCCGGGGTGGTACCGGCTCCGAGAGTGATGCCGGTTCCCGCGGTGGTACCGGCTCCCGGAGTGATGCCGGCTCCCAAGGTGCTGCCGGTGGCGGTGGTGGTGCCCGTGGCCAGGTACATGGGTTCTTCGAGCAGGGGGACCTGGTCGACTGCCGTGTCGGGGGGCGCCGGGACAAAGTCGTAGTCGTGGACGAGGGCCACGTCGAGTTCGCCGGCGCGCAGGCCGTCGGAGACGCGGGCCGAGTCGATCTCCTGAACCATCGGTTCCAGGGCGGGGTGCTGCCGGGCCAGTTCGGCCAGCGTGGCGGGGACGATCGCCGGGCCGCCCGAGGGGAAGGTGCCGATGCGCAGTGGGCCGCCGATGCCCTCGCGTGCGCCGGCGAGTTCGGCGACCGCCAGTTCGAGGCGTTCGAGGACGGCGTCGGCGTGGGTGACGAGGGTGCGTCCCGCGGGGGTGAGCGTGACCCGTCGTCCGCTGCGTTCGAGCAGGGGGACGCCCGCCTCCCGTTCCAGCACGCCGAGCTGCTGGGAGACGGCCGAGGCGGTGAAGGTCAGGGCCTCGGCGACGGCGGCGATGGTGCCCCGCCGGTGCAGTTCACGCAGCAGGCGGAGACGTCGGAGATCGAGCATAAGCTCAGCTTACGGAAGGGGGAAGAAACGTGAACTGGATCTACCGGGTGGGCTCGGTCAAGGTGGAGGCATGAAGCCCGATGTGAGCCTCAGCGGTCTGTTCGTCCCCCTGGTCACTCCGTTCACCGACGACTTGCGTCTCGCTCCGGACGCCCTGGCCCGCCTCGCCGACGAGGCGCTGACGGCCGGCGGGGCTCGCGGCCTCGTCGCCCTGGGCACCACGGCGGAGGCGGCGACGCTGACCGCCGAGGAGCGGCAGACCGTGGTCCGCATCTGCGCGGCGGCCTGCCGGGCGCACCGGGCTCCGCTGATCGTCGGGGTCGGAACGAACGACACCGCTTCCGCGCTGGCCACGGTGCGGGAGCTGGCCGGGCGGGGCGACGTCACCGCGGCGCTGGTGCCCGCGCCGCCCTACACCCGGCCCGGCGAGGCGGGGACTTTGGCGCACTTCACGGCGCTCGCCGAGCACGGAGGGCTGCCGCTGGTGGTCTACGACATCCCGTACCGGACGGGTCAGCCGATCGGTACCGGCCTGATGAACGCCCTCAGGCGCCTGCCGCAGGTCGTCGGGGTCAAGTACGCGACCGGTGCGATCGACGCGGCGGCGATGGAACTGCTCGGCTCGCCGACCCCCGGCTTCGCGGTGCTCGGCGGTGACGACGCCGTCATCTCCCCGTTGCTCGCGGCCGGTGCCGACGGCGGCATCCTGGCGTCGGCCAACGTCCGCACCGCCGACTACGCCGAGCTGATCGCACTGTGGCGGCGCGACGCCGCCGGGCCGGCGCGCCGGCTGGGGGCCGAGCTGGCCCGGATGTCCGCCGCGCTCTTCGCCGAGCCGAACCCCACCGTGATCAAGGGGGTACTGCACGCCCAGGGCCGCATTCCCAGCCCCGCCGTCCGGCTGCCCCTGCTGGCAGCCTCCGCCGAGTCGGTCCGGCGAGCAGTGGACCTGGCCGCCGTCCGCATGCAGGGCACCGCTCACGGCGCCGCGGCAGCCTGAACCGCGAGACCCCCGTGCCGACCCGGGGAACGAGTCCTCTCCTCGCCCGCGGCGCCCCGCGTACTCTGCGCCGCAGGTCCGCCGGAATCTACGCGGGCGGGGCTTCCCGGTTGACGTCGACGTCGTCGAAAAGGGCGAGCATCCGGGCGAGGACGCGCAGGCAGGCGTCGACGTCCTCGGCGGTGAGGTCGCCGCCCACCCCGCGGAGCGCGGCGTGTTCCCGGGCGTGCACCGCCTCGATGGCGGCCGTGCCGGTCGCGGTGAGCCGGATCAGCCGGGACCTGCGGTGGGCGGGGTTGGGCGCCGTGTCCACGAGGCCCTGTACCGCCGCGTCGTTGACCATGCGCTGCACGAACTGCCGGCTCAGGTCCTGGGCGCGCCCCAGCTGGGGCACCGTCATCGGGCCGTGCTTGTACAGCAGGTCGAGCACCGCCCGCACCCCCACCGACAGCCCCTCCAGCGGTGCGGTCAGTTCCACCTTGCGGTGCACCCGCCGGTACAGCGGGCCCACCAGGTCGAACACCTCGGTCAGCCGCCCGGCCAGCTGGTCCGGCGGCAAGGGGGCGGAAGGCGGTACGGGGGCCGGCCCGGTGCCGGACGGGGAGGGACTGTCGGGTGTCGTCACCATCCCAGGATGACACCTTGGTTGTCATAGCTTGGGCGACATGACACCTTGGTTGTCATGTCGGAATCCACGGACACATCCGCGACGCTGTCCTTCCGGTCGGCCGACGGCCCGCTCGCCTACGTCGAACAGGGCAGCGGACCGCCTCTGGTCTTCCTGCACGGCGGCTTCGTCGACCACACCATGTGGGACCCCCAGATCCCCGTGTTCGCCCGCGACTACCGGGTGATCGCGCCCGACGCACGCGGGCACGGCGCGTCCGCCAACGCGACACGGCCGTTCCGGTCCGCCGACGATCTCGCCGCGCTGCTGCGTCATCTGGACGCCGCGCCCGCGATCCTCGTCGGACTGTCCATGGGCGGCGGGATCGCCGTCGACACCGTGCTGGAGCACCCGGAGGTGGTCCGGGCGGTGGTAGTGAGCGGCGTGGGCACCAGCGAGCCGGTGTTCGAGGATCCGTGGACCCTCGACGCGTTCGCCGCGCAGCAACGGGCACTGGCCGCCGGTGACGTCGAGGGGTGGCTCGCCGCCTTCGCTCGGTTCGCCGTGGGGCCCCGGCGGGCAGCCGGCGACGTCGATCCGGACGTGATCCGCCGGCTGCGCGACATGGCGCTGCGGACCCTCTCCAAGCACACCGCAGACGAGCCGAACCACCTCGTTCCGGTCCGGAACACCTGGGAGCGCGCCCAGGACATCCGCGTCCCGGTTGTCGCGGTCAACGGCGAGGCGGACTCGCCGGATCACCTGCGGATGGCCGAGCGCCTGGTGAACGGGGTCCCCGGAGGCCGTGTCACGACGGTCGGCGGCGGCCACTACCCCAACATGGAGGATCCGCAGGGATTCAACGCCGCGTTGACGGCGTTCCTGAACTCCTTGGACTCCTTGGACTCCTTGGACTCCTTGGACGCCTTGGGCCCCATGAATCCCCTGGATCCCGCGGAGTCCTCGGAGTCCTCGGAGTCCTCGGAGTCCTCGGAGTGCTCGGAGTGCTCCGAGTCCGCGGATTCCTGAGGTTTTTCTGGGTTCCCGGGATTCCCTGGGTTCCCCAGGACGGCGGGGCCGCGACCGGGAGGCAGGCGGGAGGACCAGGGCCACCGCCGCCTCGGCGTACGGACGCGATGCCGTAGGAGCGCGTGCCCGGCCCCCGCGTCCGCGGCGTGAACCGGACGACAGGCCTACGTCCGGCGCGGGGCCTCGCCCGCAGCGTCGGGGCCGGCGGCGGTCGCAGCCGGGGCAGCGTGGCCGTCGGGCGGGGTCGCCGCCGAGGCCTCGGCCGGGGTCAGGTGGCGGAGGATGCGGGGCAGGTCAGCGGGGGCCGCCGTCAGGTGGACGGGGGTGCCGGCGTCGTCGAGTTCCGCGACGTGCCAGTTCTTGGGCACCGTCTCGCCGTCACCGCCGCGCGCCCTGCGGACGGTCTTCACGGTGAGGCGGTGGACCGGGATGGGGCGCGCCGCGAAGCGGCCGGGGCCGGGGTGCGGAGTGACGGCCGGGGGTTCTCCGCCGCCGATGACGACGTGGGTGCCGAAGTGGTGGGGGTTGTAGTCGGTGGCCTCCAGGAAGCGGGCTTGGAGGAACTCCTCCCGGTCCGCGTCCGGCGTCACGGGGGCTCCCGGCGTGCGGGCCCGGGTGGCTCGCCAAGCCCAGGTGAGGAGGGCCAGGGAGATGAGGCCGCCCGCACCGGCCCAGGCGAGCGCGGCCGGGGTGGTGATCATCGCCATGGTGCGGACGTAGCTGAGCGGGAGCAGCCACACGCCCGTCACCAGCAGGGCGACGACGAACGGGGTGGCCGACGGGAGCACCTCGTCGTCGGGACGGTGCCGGGCGCGCAGGCGGAGGACGATCCGGGCGGCGGGGTAGCCCGCGGCGAGGGCGAGGGCGCTCGCGAGAACCGCGACGTCACCGCCGCCGGTCACATGGCTCTGCCACACGTGGCGCTCGCCGGCGACCTTCATCACCGTGCCGCGCCACAGCGTCACTTCGACCCGGTCCCCGGCCCGGAACTCCTCGGCGGCCGTCTCCGACACCTGGACCCGGTCCGCCGGCCGGTCGTCGGCGAAGTAGAGGTAGCTGCCCTTCTTCGGGCGGTTGGGGTCGGTGCGCTCGATCACGGAGGTCAGCGTGTGCAGGCAGTCGTCGCCGTCCCGGGGCGTGTCCGCGGCGGCCGGGCAGGGGGCGGCCGACTGCCGGTCCCGGTGGTGCGACTGGGCCTGCGGCACGGCCCACACCGCCACTGCGGCCCCCGCGAGCAGCAGGACGCACAGGACGAGGGAGCCGACCCAGCCGCGGCCCGCGGTGCGGTAGGTGACGACGGGCAGGTGGTCCGGACCGGGCGGGCCGTAACGGCGGCGCAGAGCGCGGAGGGCGTCCAGGGTGTCGTCGAAGTACGGGTCCTGCTCCGACAGCCCGATGGGCAACGGGAGCACCCGGGTGCGGCCGTTCCGGTGGACCAGGACGGTGCGGCGCACGTCCTGCGTGCGGGGGTCCCTGGCGTACTTCAGGCGGACCCGCAGGTCGGCCACTTCGCTCCACGGGACGGTCCGGCCGCGCAGCAGACTGCCGACGTACAGGCCCCGGGCGTCGGCACGGACCTGCCCGGTGGCCCGGTGCACCGCCGAGACGCCCCCCGCCGCGCAGAGCAGGGCGGCGACCAGCCACGGCACCGTGGCCGTGCCGCCGGCCACCGCGAGGACCACGCCCGCCACCGTCCCGGCCGCGCCCAGCGCGGCCAGGAACCACAGCGCACCCGCCCAGCGGGGACGGCAGATCACTTCCCGCGGCTCGCTCATGCACCGCATAGTGTCAGGAGCCTGCCGACCGGCGCCGGGGTGCGGTACGGCAGTGTTCCGGCCCCGCACTTGCCGACCGCGGGCATGGGGGACGGACGGAGAAACGGACGGAGAAGGCCGGCGACCGGGGGCTTGTGCCCTGCGGGCGGTCCGGACCGGGGGCTCGTGCCCTGCGGGCGGTCCGGGTGGTTGCTCGGTCGACTTCACGGGATCCACAGCGGTGGCAGTGGCAGCATCGGGGTACGCGCAAGGGCGAGCGAAGGAGCGGTTCCATGATCATTTTCGGCACCAAGGGGTACCTGTACCAGCTCGCGATACTGACACTGGTGTGCGGGCAGTGCGGCAACCCCTCCGCGCACACGCTCAGGAAGCGGGTCACGAAGTTCACCCTGTTCTTCGTGCCGCTGTTCCCCGTCTCGACGAAGTACGCGACCCAGTGCACGTTCTGCGGGGCCGAGCAGCGGGTGAGCGGCGAACAGGCCGAGCAGCTCCAGGCACAGGCGCACGACGGCCGGGGTGGACCGGGCGGCCCGGGCGGGCAGGGGTACGGGCAGCCGCAGCAGCAGGGTTACCAGGGCTGACAGCGCTGGCCGGCGTTCCAGCGAGCCGGCATGCCGGGGCCGGGCGCTGAGGATCGACAGGGCGACAGGGGACAGGGTCGAGAGGCGCGGGGCGAACGCTGAGGGACGTGGGTCGAGCGCTAAAGGCCGTGGGCCGGGGGTTGCGGGCCGCGGGCCGCGGGCGAGCGGACTCGGTGGAGTCGGCGGAGTCGGCGCTACCGGGTCACCCGTGCCCGATCACGACAAGGTCAGCCACCGCCGTCCGATCACAACGGGGTCGCCGCGCGGAGCAGGGAGATGAGGATCAGGGCCGCGTTGGCGGAGGACATCGCCGACAGCGCGGTCCCGGCGGCGGCTCCCCAGGTGGCCAGACCCGCGGAGGTGAACACCGCCGGCCAGCGGGCCGGGGCCGGGGGCGGAGCCAGCAGGGCCGCGACCCGGCGGGGCACCGGGCCGGGCGCGGCGAAGGCCGGGAGCGGGGAACCGGACCGGGAGGCGAGGGCCGCCTTGCCGATGGCGGTGGCGACGGTGCGGCGGCTGCCGACGCGCTGCGCCGCCACCTCGTCGGCCCAGCGTTCCGTCGTGTAGGACACCGCGGTCTGCAAGGGGCGCAGGAACGGGTTCGCCCGGGCGGCCAGCCGCACGGCCAGCAGCAGCCGGTGGTGACCGTCGGACAGATGGGCCCGCTCGTGCGCGAACAGGGCACGGCGCTCGGCCGACGTCAGCCGCTCCAGCAGCTCGGTGGTGACCACCACCCGGCCGCGGCGCCGCCCGGTGCCCGGCAGCGCGTACGCGTACGGGGAGCCGTCGGGGAGCACCACCACCTCGGTGTCCGGCAGCCCGGCCAGCGCGCGGTGGGCCCGACGGCGGGTGCGGCCGTGCCGCCAGAGGGTCTGCGTGCAGGCCACCAGCACGGCGCACAGGGCAGGAATGGCCGCTTTCCCCACCACCTCGTCGTAGGGGACCGCCGCCCGCACCTCCGGGTCCGACCAGCCGTCGGGCAGCGGGTTGCCGGGCAGCTGCGCCGTGCCGACGACCATCACCAGCGCCAGGCAGACGGTGCTGCACACCGCCATCACCGCCGCGACGCCGGTCAGCATGCGGGTCGCGGTGCGCGGATGCAGATGCTGTGCCGCGAGGCGCGCGATCGGCCACGCGGTCAAGGGCAGCACGAGCGGCAGGAAGACGAACACCCCCATGAGGTTTCAGTCTTCCCCGTCGCTCCGCGGCTGGTCCAGCAGTTCGCGCAGCAGCCGTTCGTCGTCCGGGGCGAGTCCGGTGACGAAACTGGCCAGCACGGCCTCCCGGTCGCTCTCGGCGTCCAGCACCTTGCGCATCTTGTGCGCGGCGAGCCCGGCGTGGTCCGAGGCGGGCGTCCAGACGAACGACCGGCCCGCCCGCTCCCGGGTGACCGCGCCCTTCGCCAGCAGCCTGGTCAGGATCGTGATGACGGTGGTGTACGCGAGGTCCTCACCGAGTCGTTGCTGCACCCGGCCGGCCGTCGCCGGGCCCTCCGCCTCCCGCAGGGCCGACAGCACCAGCGACTCCAGTTCGCCCTGCCCCCGCCGCCGGGGACGCTGCCCGTGCTCCGACACGGCCTGTCTCCCTTCCGCCGTTCACCGTTCTCCCGGCGGACATCGTATAGATGAGCGGACGCCGTCAAATTATCTACATTGCTGTAGATTCTACGGGTCCCCGCTGCACCCGCGGCACTCGCAGCACCCCGCGACACCCCGAAGAACCCCCCGTGGCACCCCCGCCGCTCCCGCGCAAACGACCCGACGCCGCACCCGCACCCGCCCACGCACCGGCAGCCGCACCGGCAGCCGTCCGGTGCCGGCCCACGAGAGGAACGGACCCCATGTTCGGACTGAGCGAGCTCGCGATCATCCTCATCGTCGTCATCGCCGTCCTGGCCGCCAAGAAGCTGCCGGACCTGGCCCGTTCCGCCGGCAAGTCGGCCCGCATCCTCAAGGCCGAGGCCCGCGCCATCAAGGAGGCGGAGAACGCCGAGAAGGCCGCCGGCGACGGGAAGGGCGACGGGGGCGGGGAAGCCCCGGCGCCCAGGGTCATCCGGGGCGAGGCGGTCGTGCGGGACACCACCGGCGGCGGCGAGAGCGGCGGGCAGCGGGCCTGAGGCCCGGCCCTCCCGCCGTCTCCCCCGCGCCGGCGACCGCCGGGGGCTCCGGCACACCGCTGCTCGCGGGCCGGATCAGCCGTTCCAGGCGTCGTCGTACGGGTCGGCCGGCGGCTGCACCGGGCGGGAGGCGGTGACCTCCACGTACGGGACCGGGCCGTCGTTGACGGGGTCCTTGGTCCGGCGGGGCGTGTAGGTGCCGGTGATCTCCAGCCAGCTGTCCGGGCGGAGCACCGGCGGGACGTTCCCGGTGAGCGCGATCTTGACCGGCTGGGCGTCGGCGGCGCAGCAGTTGAGGGTCATGCGGACCAGGTGGGGAGCGCCGTCGCGGCCCAGGGTCACGAAACCGGTGATCCGCAGCGGGCGGTCGCGCAGGTGACGGCCGTCGTCGTAGACCGCGCGGGCCGCGTACTCGCCCACGCTGAGCCGGAGCGGCCCCCGGCCCTCCGGGACCTCCGGGAAGCCGAAGGGCTTCTGCAGGGCGGTGCCGGTGTGCGCGGCGGTGTACGAACCGAGGGCGGGCGGGGCGACCAGGATCAGGGCGACGAGCGGGAGCGCCAGCAGCCAGAAGACACGGGGTTCGCGGTGGTGACCCCCCGCGCCCGTGCCGGGGCCAACATCAGAGCCGGTGTCAGGGCCGGTCTCAGGGCCGGTGTCGGGGCCGCCGTACAGGTCACGGCCCGGTGCCTCCCCGGGCTCCGCCTCCGTGTCCCGGGTTCCGGGCTCACGGGGGCCACGGTGCCCGCGCTCCGGGTCCCCTTCCGGGACCGTCGGACGACTGCCCGGCCGGGTGCGGCGGCGCTCGTACAGCAGGGTGGCCGCCGCCGTCGCGATCAGTACGGCGCCGGCCAGCAGGAGCAGCGGGCGCAGACCCGCCTTGACGTAGCGCAGGTGCAGGTCGGTCAGACCCGCGTGCAGCACGGTCGCACCGAGCAGGAACAACAGGGCCGCCTGCGCATGGCTGTTGAGGTCGGTGAGGCTCCGGGAGGTGGCGGTGCGCCGGGAGGTGGCGGCGCTCCGGGGCGTGGCGGCGCTCCGGGAGGAGTCTGTGGTCCGGGCCGGGCCCGTGGTCCGCCGGAGGTTCCGGTCCGTCACAGCAGCACCGCTCCCGTCAGGACCGAGGCGAGCACCGCGAGGGCGAAGGTCGCCGGCGCGAAACGCAGCGCGAAGGCCCGGCCGAAGGTGCCCGCCTGCATGGCGAACAGCTTGAGGTCGATCATCGGACCGACGACCAGGAAGGTCAGCCGGGCCGTCAGCGAGAACTGGGTCAGCGACGCCGCCACGAACGCGTCCGCCTCCGAGCAGATCGACAACAGGACGGCCAGCGCGGCGAGTGCCAGCACCGACAGCACCGGGTCGTCGGCCGCCGCCCTCAGCCACTCGGCGGGCACCACGGCCTTCAGGGTGGCCGCCGCCATCGCGCCGATGACCAGGAACCCGCCCGCGTGCATCACGTCGTGCCGCACCGAACCCCAGAAGGCCGCGCCCCTGCCGAGCCCTTCGAAGGCCGAACGGGCGGGCGGGCGCAGCCAGTCGGCGCGGCCGAGACGGTGCCACAGCCAGCCCATCGCGCACGCGACGAACAGGCTCGCCACGAACCGGGCCAGGACCATCTCCGGGTTGCCGGGGAAGGCGACCGCGGTCGCCGTCAGGACGATCGGGTTGATCGCCGGCGCGGACAGCAGGAACGCCAGGGCCGCCGCGGGTGCCACTCCCCTGCGCACCAGCGCGCCCGCCACCGGTACGGACGCGCACTCGCAGCCGGGCAGCACCGCGCCCGCGGCACCCGCTACCGGCACCGCCAGCGCGGGGCGCCCGGGCAGGGCGCGGGCGAAGAAGGACGGCGGGACGAACACCGCGATCGCCGCGGACAGCAGGACGCCCAGGACCAGGAAGGGCAACGCCTGGAGCATCACGGCCACGAACACCGTCATCCAGCTCTGCATCACCGGGGCGGCCAGCGCACCGCGGATCGCGTCCTGGAACAGCAGGGCCGTCAGCAGGGACAGGGTGAGCAGGAGCGGGGCGTTGAGGTGGCGGGACTCGTCGACGTCGGGCGCCCGCGGGCCGTGGTCGACGCCGCGCACCCGCCCGCCGTGACCCGCGTCGGGCGTCCGCCCACCGGGGTCGGCGAGTGGTGGACGCCCGCCGTGGCCGGCGACTGGTGCCCGCCCGCCGCGGTCGGGTTCGCCGGGCTCCCTCTCGGAGAGGGACGGGGCGGACCTCGAGGAGACCGTCGAGGGCATCTCGGAAGAGGAGATCGCGGAAGAGGAGATCGCGGGAGCCGGACCGTCCGCAGTCCCCTGGCGCTCCACGGGCGCCGGGGATCCCGCGTCGCGGGACTCGTCGGAGTCCCGCGATGCTGACTCGGTGAGGGCCACGGGCCGGGTACCTCCGGTGCACGCCGGTTGTGATGGACGTACGGCTGAGCAGTTGGACAGGCGGACGGAACGGACACGAAACCGGGCGCCGGGCCGGGTTCCGGTGCGCGCGCGTGCACCGGACCGCGGGCACCGCACCCGCTTCTCCCTGGGGTACGCGACGCGGGGCCGTCCCGTTCAGGTGGGCACCGGCGAACCCGGCGTGATCATGTCTGGAACCGGCCGTCGCAATGAGGCAGTCTCATCCCCTGTGGTGAGCCTTCCGAATCAGGCCCTGTCGGGCGACCCCTCAGGGCACATGGTGGTCTGCGGCGACGACGGGCTGGCCCACCGCCTCGCCGCCGAACTGCGGGGCGTGTACGGCGAGCAGGTCGTCCTCGTCGTCCCGCCGTCCGAGACGCAGGCCAGGCAACCGGTCGTCGGGCGGGCGCGCGCGGCCTCCGCGGCCCTGCTCGACCGGGTGGTGAACGCGACCGTCAACCGGGGCGGCGGCGCCGGTACCGTGGGCGGCTCCGACACCGGATCCCACGCTCGCGAGGTGGAGGCCGCCGAACCCACCGAGAGCGTGCTGGCGGGAGTCGGCGTGGACCGGGCCGCCGCGCTGGCCCTGGTGTACGACGACGACGAGACCAACATCCGGGCCGCCCTCACCGCCCGCCGCCTCAATCCGCGACTGCGGCTCGTGCTGCGCCTCTACAACCGGCGGCTCGGTCGGCACATCGAGGAACTCCTCGACCAGGCCGCCGAGCTGGCGCTCGGTGACCGGCCGCACGGACGCCCGGGCCGGCTCGACGACCACTCCACCACCGTGCTTTCCGACGCCGACACCACCGCACCGGCGCTGGTCGCCACCGCGCTCGTCGGCACCAGCAAGGTCGTAGACGCCGACGGCCTGCTCCTGCGCGCGGTGGAACGGCAGCCGCCGGCCGCGGGCGAGGTGGCCGATCCGGGGCTGTGCACCCTGGCGTTGCTCTCCGCCACCAGCAACGACCCGGCCGGGGCGGAGGGTTCGGAGGACAGCGGCGAGCGGGGGCCCCAGCTCCTGCCCGACGGCGACGCGGTGTCGGCGGCCACGGGACGCGGCACCGTGGTGCTGGAGCAGGTCTCGTACTCCGGTCCGCCGCTGCCGCCGGTACGGGCGCGGGTGCCGCCCTTCGCCTCGCTGTTCTCCCGGCGGCTGCGCTGGTCGCTCGCCGGTCTCGTCGCGGCCACCGTCGCCCTCGCCGTGGCCCTGACCCTGGTGACCGGGGACAACGCGCTGCACGCCACCTACGTCACCCTGCTCGACCTCTTCGCCATCAACGAGCCCGCCCACAACGCGGCCATGGGCCGCCAGATACTGCAATTGCTGTCCGGGCTGGTCGGGTTGCTGCTGCTGCCGGTGCTGCTGGCCGCCGTCCTGGAAGCGCTGGGACTGTTCCGCAGCGCCTCCTCCCTGCGGAAGCCTCCCCGCGGGCTGAGCGGGCACGTGGTCCTGCTCGGGCTCGGCAAGATCGGCACCCGGGTGCTGACCCGGCTGCGCGAACTGCACATCCCGGTGGTGTGCGTGGAGGCGGACCCCGAGGCGCGGGGCATGGCGACGGCGCGGCGGCTCAGGGTGCCGGTGGTGCTCGGGGACGTCACCGAGGAGGGGGTACTGGAGGCCGCGAAGATCCACCGGGCGGACGCCCTGCTCGCGCTGACCAGTGTGGACACCACCAACCTGGAGGCCACCCTGTACGCGCGCTCGCTGCGGTCCGACCTGCGGACGGTCCTGCGGCTGTACGACGACGACTTCGCCCAGGCCGTGTACCGCACGCTGCGAGCCGCGCACCCCGATGCCGTGACGCGCAGTCGCAGCGTGTCCCACCTGGCGGCGCCCGCGTTCGCGGGGGCGATGATGGGCCGGCAGATCCTGGGCGCGATCCCGGTGGAGCGGCGGGTGCTGCTCTTCGCGGCGATCGAGGTGGGCGGGCACCCGCAGTTGGAGGGGAAGACGGTCGGCGAGGCGTTCCGGGCCGGCGCGTGGCGGGTGCTGGCCCTGGACACGGCGTCCACCGGAGGCGCCGCCGGGACCGGACCCGGCACGGGAGGCGTGACGGGAGCGGGCCCCGGACAGCACTCGGGAACACCCGCCGTCCGGGATTCGGGGCTGGTGTGGGACCTGCCCGACACGTATGTGCTCCGGCGCGAGGACCGGGTCGTCCTGGCGGCCACCCGGCGGGGCCTCGCCGAACTGCTCGGACGCCGGGGCCGGGAGCGGCGGGGCACCCCGGGCGGACGCTGAGACCGCCGAGACCGCATCAGGGCTCCCCGACAGGCCGCCGGGGCCGACGCCCGTGCCACGACGGCGCCGAGACCGACGCCCGCCCCGCGACGGCGCTGGGATCGATGCGGACCTCGCGAGAACGCCGGGACCGCCCCCACCGACGTCATCCCGCGCGAGGTCGCCGGGCCGACGCCCCTCCCGGCAGGTCGCCGAGACCGGCGCCGGCCCGGCCGCCGGGAGTGACCCTGCCCGGGAGTGGCCCCCGCGCGCCCGGGACGCCCCGGCCGGGACGCGTTCCGGCCGGGATGGTCGGCCCGGGACCGTCGGCCGGGGGCAGTCGGCCGGGGGCGGCGAGAAGGGCGGGGACAGCCGGCCCGTGCCGGGCTCGCGCTTCCCCGGCCCTCCCCCTCCCCCGGCTCCGCTTCCCCCTCAGCGGCCGATGTGGCGTTCCGCGAAGTCCAGCTCCAGCCGGACCTGCTTGATCCGCTCGTCCACCACCAGGGAGCCGTGCCCCGCGTCGTAGCGGTAGACCTCGTGGACGGCCCCGCGGGCCTCCAGCCGCTTGACGTAGTTCTCGATCTGGCGGATGGGACAACGCGGGTCGTTGACCCCGGCGGAGATGTAGACGGGGGCCTTGACCTCGTCGACGTACGTGATCGGCGAGGACACCTCGAAGCGGTCCGGGACCTCCTCGGGGGTGCCGCCGAACAACGTGCGGTCCATCGCCTTCAGCGCCTCCATCTCGTCGTGGTACGCCGTGACGTAGTCCGCGACCGGGACCGCCGCGATGCCCAGCGCCCAGGCGTCGGGCTGGGTGCCCAGGCCGAGCAGGGTGAGGTAGCCGCCCCAGGAGCCGCCGGTGAGGATCAGCCGGGCCGGGTCCGCCAGGCCCGAGGTGATCGCCCACTCGCGCACCGCGGCGATGTCCTCCAGCTCGATCAGCCCCACCCGGTGCTTCAACGCGTCGGTCCAGGCGCGCCCGTAGCCGGTCGAGCCGCGGTAGTTGACCCGGACCACCGCGTAGCCGTGGTCGATCCAGGCGGCCGGGCCGGCCGCGAAGGAGTCGCTGTCGTGCCAGGTCGGGCCGCCGTGGATGTCGAAGACGGTGGGGAGCGGACCGGTGGCCCCCGCGGGCCGCTGCACCAGCGCGTGGATGCGGCCTCCCGGGCCCTCCACCCACACGTCCTCCACCGGCACCGAACCGGGCGACTTCATGCCCGGCGGGTCCAGCACGACCCCGCCCGTCGTGGACCGGACGACCGGCGGTTCGGCCGCCGACGACCACAGGTACTCCACGCTGCCGTCGGGCCGGACCGTGGCGCCCGAGACCGCGCCGCGCGGGGTGGGGATCTTCTCCAGCCGGCCTTCGGTGAGGTCGTAGCGGAACAGCTCGCCGCGCGCCTCGAAGCCGTGCGCGATGAGCAGGCCCGAGCCGTCCGGGTACCACTCGGCGCTCACGTCGCCGGGGAGGTCCAGCGCGAGGTCGCTCTGCTCCCCCGTCGCCACGTCCCACACCAGGGGCTCCCACCGGCCACGGCGCTGGTGGCCGATCAGCAGCCGGGTGTCGCCGGCGACGGGGGCGAAGCCCAGCACGTCGAGGCCCAGCTCGCGGGTGCCGCCCTCGGTGTCGTCGAGCTCCGCGACCGTGCTGCCGTCGGGCCGCACCACGCGGAGCGCGGAGTGCATCGCGTCGCCGTGCTCGGTGTGCTCCACGGCGATCAGCGAACCGTCGTGGGAGAGGTCGCCGACGCCCGCCGACTCGCGGTGGCGGTAGATCTCCACCGGCTGCTCCCCGGTGCGCACCAGGTGGAGGGTGGTGCCGTCCTCGTCCGTGGAGCGGCCGACGACCGCCGTGCGGCCGTCCCGGCCCAGGGCGAGTCCCGCGGGGTAGGAGGGGTCGAGGCCCGGCGTGGCGAGCTCGTCCTCGCCGCCCTCGAAGCGCTGACGGCGCCAGACACCGAACTCGTCGCCGTCCTTGTCGTCGAACCACCAGATCCACTCACCGTCCGGCGAGAGCACGCCGTCCGTGGTGCCGTTGGGCCGATGGGTCACCTGTCGTTGCTCACCGGTCGCCCGGTCCCAGGCATACAGCTCGTACGTCCCCGTCGCGTTGGACACGAACAGGGAGCGGTCGGGTGCGTCCTCCGCCCAGTCGGGGAGGGACACGCGGGGCGCCCGGAAGCGCTTCTCCCAGGCAGGCATGTCCTCGCCCTGTTGCACACGCTCGGTCTGGTCCGCGCGATTCGGCACGTCGGACCCGTTGCTCTCAGTCATGGATCCATACTGCCCGTCCTGGCGGCCATCGTGCTCCCGAGGTCCCCAGCCTGTGGAAAACCTCGACCGGAACGTTCACCGGATGTCCCCGGACGACCCGGCGGGGACCGTTCCCGAAGGCCGTTGTCAGTGGCGGGGTGCAGACTGCCCGGCATGACCGATCTCCGACGGACCGCTACGAGCCCCCGGCGGGCCGCGAGCACCTCGCCGAGCGGTACGGGAGACAGGGGTGGGTGACGGGAGAAGGGGCTGAGTGAGGGCTGGGTGAGGGCTGAGTGACGGGACCCGCGCCGGGCTCCGTGCCCGCGTGCCGCCCGGCCCGTCCCCCTGCCGCCCGGCCAGTCCCGTCCCCCTGCCGCCCGGCCCTCCTCCGGCCCGCGACCGGGTGCGGCGGTCGTCCACCCCGCGCACGGGGACGGGCCGCGAGCCCCGTACCGTTGGGGGCGTGTACCGGTTTCTGCTGACGCCCCGATGGTGGGGGATCAACGTCTTCGTGCTGCTCTCCATCCCCTTCTGCATCTACATGGGCTCGTGGCAGCTGGGCCGGTTCGAGGACCGGGTGGAGAGCCATGAGGGCGCCCGGCAGCAGGCCGATTCCGCACAGCGCGAGGCCGCCGAACCGTTGGACGACCTGCTGCCGGTGACCAAGGCGACCTCCGGCAGACAGGCCACCGCGAGCGGGCGGTACGCCGAGCAGTTGCTCGTGCCCGAACGGGACCTGGACGGCAGGACCGGCACCTACGTGCTGACGCTGCTGCGCACCGACTCCGGCAAGGTCCTGCCCGTCGTGCGGGGATGGCTGCCCGGGTCGCCCGACCCGGCCGCGGTGCCCGCGCCGCCGTCCGGCGAGGTCACCGTGACCGGCGCGCTCCAGGCGTCCGAGACGCCCGGCAGCAACGGCGTCCCCACGCTCGTCGGCCTGCCCGAGGGCCGGACGGGCGCGATCAGTGCGGCTTCCCTGGTGAACCTGGTGCCGCACGACGTGTACGACGCCTGGATCACGCTCAACCGCGGGGACTCCGGGATGAAGGCGGTGCCGGCGACCGCGCCGAGCGGTACCGGGCTGGACCTCAAGGCGTTCCAGAACCTCGGCTACACCGCCGAATGGTTCGCCTTCGTGGGCTTCGTGATCTTCATGTGGTTCCGCCTGCTGCGCCGGGAGGCGGAGTCCGCCCGGGACGCGGAGCTGGGCCTCCTGCCCGACGAGAACGGAAGCGGGACCGGGGCCGGGGCCGGGGCCGGGGCCGGGGTGGGGGTCGAAACCGGCGGCACGCCCGGCAGCGCGACGGGAAGCGGGACCGAGGGCCGGGACGGGGACCAGGACGCGGACCAGGTGCGGGAACGGGAGCAGGACCCCGGGCGGCCCAGCCCGTCCGGGGTCTGAGGGCCCAGCCCCTCCTGGACCTCCCGGGTGTGAGGCACGGACCTCCCCGGAGTGACGCCCCGACCCGTCGGGCCCTCACCAGCCCCCTACGAGGCCGTCAGCACGCCCGTCCAGTAGACGGTGCCCGCGCAGGCATTGGGCACCGTCGCGCCCGCCTCGCCGGTCCCGGTCGCCGCCGTGTAGGTCACCGTCACGCTTCCCTCGACGGTGCCGTCCGCCCGCAGCGTCTGGGCGGTCGTGTCGCCGTCGCCCGTGGCGGCTCCCGTGGTGCTCGTACCGCCGGTGGGCGTCGGGTCGGGTGCGGGCTCACCGGTCCCACCGGTACCTCCGCCGGTCGTCGGGCAGGTCTCGCTCGGCACCCAGGCGAACTTCACCTCGTAGGCCGCGCCCGGCTTGAGCACCAGCCCCGAAGCGGCCTCCAGCGACGGGTCGGGCAGGCCGGCCGCGGCATCTCCGGCCGCGTGCCGCATCGTGCCCACCTTGGCCGGGTCGGCCGCGCCCTGCGTGGTGACGCGGATGGTGCCGGGAGCGCCGACCGTGCAGGTGTCGCCCGAGACGTTGGTGACCCGGAACGAGCCGTAGACGGCGCCCGAGGAGTCGGGGGCCGCGGTGCTCGCCACGGCCGGACCGAGCTGGTCGGCGCTGCACGCGGGCGCGCCCGCGTCGGCGCTGGACGAGGGTCCGGCCCCTTCCGTGGCACCGGCGCCGGTGCTGTCACCGGCGTCCTCGTCCTCGCCCCGCACGCCGCCCCCGCCGGTTCCCGGGACCTCGTCGGAGGAGCTTCCCGCGGTGCTCGCGTCGCTGTCCGGGCCCCTGCCCTGGCTGGTGCCGCCCTGCGCCTGCGAGGCGTGGCCGACGGCGGAGGGGTTGGCACCGGACCCCGAGGAGCTGGAGACGTGCACGACGGCAGGGACGGCGGTGCCGACGAACAGGGCGGCGGCGGCAACCCCGACCAGTGCCTGACGTTTGCGCGCCCGGCGGGCCGGAACGGCCCGGCGCAGGTGGTCCAGCGTGCCGTCGCTCGGTTGCACCTCGCGCACCGCCTGGTGCAGCAGGGCGCGCAGGGCGCGTTCCTCCGGGTCGAGGCCCTCGGTGCCCTGGCTCGCGGGGGCGGCGGAGGCGGCGAGGTGGTGCAGCGTTCCGTTCCTGGCGTGCGGAGGTGTCGGATCCTGACCGTCCGGCCCGGCCGGTGCACGCAGCGGCACGGCCGCCTCGCCCGGTGGCGACGACTCCTCCGCTGTGGGGTGGTCCGCGGGGTCCGTGGCATCGGCAGGGTCGGTGCGGTCCGCGGGTGCCGGGGCCGTGGCCCCGGTGGTGGCCCCCGCCGCTTCGGAGGGGTCGGACGCGAGGTCGGACGCGAGGTCGGTCCCGGAGTCGGACGCGAGGTCGGCCGCGGGGTCCGACGCAGGCTCGAAGGGCTCGCCGGACGGTGCGGACCCAGCAGTCCGTGATGCCTCGGCAGACCGTGCGGGCTCAGCAGACCCCGAAGGCTCAGCAGACCCCGAAGGCTCGGCGTCCGTCACGTCCGCGGCCTCCTGCCGGGGGGTCCCCTGGGTAGAGGCGGACCCCTCCGTCCCGCCGGACCGCCCCGCGTGGGCGGCGCCCTCCGTCGGCGCCGCCCCGTCGACGCCGCTCGGGCGGTCGTCGTGCGTCCCCGAACCGTTGCTCATGCCGGGGCCTCCATGGCCACCCGCAGCGCCGCGATGCCGCGCGAGCCGTAGGCCTTCACGGAGCCCAGCGATATGCCGAGCGATTCGGCGACCTGGGCCTCCGTCATGTCGGCGAAGTAGCGCAGCACCAGTACCTCGCGCTGGCGGCGCTGCAAGCCCTTCATCGCCTGGATGAGGGAGTCGCGTTCGAGCTGGTCGTAGGCGCCCTCCTCCGCGCTGGCCATGTCGGGCATCGGCTTGGACAGCAGCTTCAGTCCGAGGATGCGGCGGCGCAGCGCCGAGCGGGAAAGGTTGACCACGGTCTGACGCAGGTAGGCCAGGGTCTTCTCGGGGTCGCGGACGCGTTTGCGGGCCGAGTGGACGCGGATGAACGCCTCCTGGACTACGTCCTCGCAGGAGGCGGTGTCGTCGAGGAGGAGCGCGGCGAGGCCCAGCAGGGAACGGTAGTGGGCGCGGTAGGTCTCGGTGAGATGGTCGACGGTGGTACCGGCCGCGACGGCGTCGTCGGTGCCGTCGCGCTGATCGGGTATGCGGACCGGCCGCGCTGCGGGCATCGGCGCGATCACCGGCATGCCACCGGGCACACCGGCCATGCGCGGTCGGAGAGCCTGGCGGGGGGAACGGGGACGGAGTGCCGCCGTACCGCGCGCCGCTGTGAAGTCGAGTACCTCAGCCACGCCAGTTGGACACGCGTCCCCCCGGGAGGGTTGTACGCGCCGGGCATCACGTTTGCGCCGGCGGCCGTGGCGGGACGTGGTCCGGCGGGCGGTGTGGTGGCCCGCACGGCGGATCGCGCCCCGGGCGTCACCGCCTCGGCTCCGCTGGCGCGACTCCACGCGTCCGACCACGCACTCCATGACCTCATGCGTCCCGCTCTTCCCCTGTGTGCCATATGAACGGGCGTCCCCACCGCCCGGTTCCAGACGTCCCCACGTCTGCAGGACCCCGCCCTCACGCACCGGAAAGGGTGACCGCAAAGACGCTCCCCGCCCGCCGCACGGTTGCGGCGGGCGGGGAGGTGAATCCTGGGTTCCATCCTCGGCTCCCGGACCGGCCGGTTCAAGTGCTCCGGATCATCGACCCGAGCCGCTCGTCCGGGACATATCCCACGAACGGAACCTTCCGGACCCTCGGGGGGTTTCCCGTCCCGTCAGCTCTCGGCCGCGACCAGTTCGGCGATCTGGGCGGTGTTGAGCGCGGCGCCCTTGCGCAGGTTGTCGCCGCAGACGAACAGTTCGAGGGCGGTGGGATCGTCCAGGGCGCGGCGGACCCGGCCGACCCACGTCGGGTCGGTGCCGACGACGTCCGCCGGTGTGGGGAACTCGCCGGCGGCCGGGTTGTCGAAGAGCACCACACCGGGGGCGGTCGCGAGGATCTCGCGGGCCCGGTCCACGGTGACCTCGTCCTCGAAGCGGGCGTGCACGGTCAGGGAGTGCGTGGTGACGACGGGGACCCGGACGCAGGTCACGGCGACCGGCAGCCGGGGCAGGCCGAGGATCTTGCGGGACTCGTCGCGGACCTTCATCTCCTCCGACGACCAGCCGTCCTCCCGCAGCGAGCCGGCCCACGGCACGACGTTCAGCGCGACCGGTTCGGGGAACGGACCGGTGTGGTCCCCGACGGCGCGGCGGAGGTCGCCCGGGTGGGTGCCCAGTTCCGTGCCGGCGACCAGGGACAGCTGCTCGCGCAGCGTCCGCACGCCCGCGTGCCCGGCGCCGGAGACCGCCTGGTAGGAGGAGGCGACCAGTTCCCGCAGTCCGAACTCGGCGTGCAGCGCGCCCAGCGCGACGATCATCGACAGGGTGGTGCAGTTGGGGTTGGCGATGATGCCGCGCGGCCGCATCCTGGCGGCGTGCGGGTTGACCTCGGGGACGACCAGCGGCACCTCCGGGTCCATGCGGAAGGCGCCGGAGTTGTCGATCACCACCGCGCCCCGGGCGACGGCGAGCGGCGCCCACGCTGCGGACACCTCGTCGGGGACGTCGAACAGGGCGATGTCGACGCCGTCGAAGGCCTCCTCGGTGAGCGCGACGACCTCGACCTCCTCGCCGCGCACGGCCAGCTTGCGGCCGGCCGAGCGCGGGGAGGCGATCAGTCGGATCTCGCCCCAGACGTCCGCCCGTTGGGACAGGATCTGGAGCAGGACCGTGCCGACGGCGCCGGTGGCTCCGACGACGGCCAGTGTCGGCCGCCCGGAGCGGCCGGACCCTGTGGTGGCGGCCATCAGCGGCCGGTGCCTCCGTAGACGACGGCCTCGTCGCTGTCGGAGTCCAGCCCGAAGGCGGAGTGCACGGCGCGCACGGCCTCGTCCACGTCGTCCTTGCGGGTGACGACCGAGATGCGGATCTCGGAGGTCGAGATCAGCTCGATGTTCACCCCGGCGTCGCTGAGCGCGGTGAAGAAGTCGGCCGTGACGCCCGGGTTGGTCTTCATGCCCGCGCCGACCAGGGAGATCTTGCCGATCTGGTCGTCGTAGCGCAGGGACTCGAAGCCGATGGCGCCCTTGTTGCGCTCCAGGGCTTCGATGGCCTTGTGGCCCTCGCTCTCGGGGAGCGTGAAGGAGATGTCCGTCAGGCCCGTGGACGCGGCGGACACGTTCTGCACGACCATGTCGATGTTGATCTCGGCGTCGGCGATCGTGCGGAAGATCGAGGCCGCCTCGCCCGGCTTGTCCGGCACACCGACGACCGTGACCTTGGCCTCGGAGGTGTCGTGCGCGACACCGGAGATGAGAGCCTGCTCCACCTGCTTGTCCCCTTGCTTGATCGGCTCGCTGCTGACCCACGTGCCCTGCAGGCCGCTGAACGACGAGCGGACGTGGATCGGGATGTTGTACCGGCGGGCGTACTCCACGCAGCGGTGGAGCAGCACCTTGGAACCGGAGGCCGCCAGTTCGAGCATGTCCTCGAACGAGATCCAGTCGATCTTCTTGGCCTTGGTCACCACGCGCGGGTCGGCGGTGAACACGCCGTCCACGTCGGTGTAGATCTCGCACACCTCGGCGTCGAGCGCCGCGGCCAGCGCGACGGCGGTGGTGTCGGAGCCGCCCCGGCCGAGCGTGGTGATGTTCTTGCCCTGCTGGCTGACGCCCTGGAACCCGGCGACGATGGCGATGTTGCCCTCGTCCACCGAGGCCTGGATGCGGCCCGGCGTGACATCGATGATGCGGGCTTTGTTGTGGACGGAGTCGGTGATGACACCTGCCTGGCTGCCGGTGAAGCTCTGGGCGTTGTGGCCCAGGTTCTTGATCGCCATGGCCAGCAGGGCCATGGAGATCCGCTCTCCGGCGGTCAGCAGCATGTCGAGCTCGCGCCCGGCAGGAAGGGGGGATACCTGCTCGGCGAGATCGATCAACTCGTCCGTCGTGTCGCCCATCGCGGAAACCACGACGACCACCTGGTGGCCGTTCTGCTTGGCTTCCACGACCCTCTTGGCGACGCGCTTGATGCCTTCGGCATCGGCTACGGAGGAGCCTCCGTACTTCTGCACGACAAGGCCCACGTGCGCTCCTCGCTCAGTCCGTTGTTGTCCCACGATGTACACACATGTGTGTGATGCGTGGCGGGCTCATTCTATCGAGCGTCCGAAAATCCCCTCGGCGATATCGCATGGTGAGACCTCCGGGACGCCTGCGCAGGGGCTCATGCCCAGCCCGGCGCCGAGCACTCGGAAAAGCGACCCGCGTCACATGCGTGCGCGGATTCGTGACCGTCCGGAAGGTCACCCGACAACGTTCGTCCTCCGCGGCCGGCCGGGACCGTGCCCGGCCGGCCGCGGGGCCCGGGTGTGCCGTCCCGGCACGCCTAGGTGACGGGTGAGCGCAGGCCCAGGGGGGCGGCGATCTCCTCCGCCATCACCTTGCCCGCCTCGAACTCCAGGGTCTCGTCGCCCATGCCCTGGTCGGTGTCGAGGCCGTCGAGCGCGGCGAGCGGCTGGTTGAGGCGGACGTGGGCGACCACCGACTGCAGGGCGCGCAGGGTGGCGGACGCCGTGGAGCCCCAGTTGGAGAAGTAGGAGAACTGCCACCACCACAGGGCCTCGGTGGTGCGGCCGGCCCGGTAGTGGACCATGCCGTGGCGCAGGTCGGTGACGACGTCGGTGAGATCGTCGGAGATCCGGGCGGGCACCGGCGCCGTGCGGGGCTCGTAGGGGTCGAAGACCTCGGAGTAGACGTCGATGGGCTCCAGCAGCCGCGCGAGGTTCTCGCGCAGCTCGTCCACGTCCGGCTCCGGGCCCGGGTCCGGCTCGTAGCGCTCGTCGGGGACGATGTCCTCGTGCGCGCCGAGCCGGCCGCCGGCCAGCATCAGCTGGGAGACCTGCAGCAGCAGGAAGGGCACCGCCGAGTCCGGCTCGTCGCCCTTCGCGACCTCGGTGACGGCGACCAGGAAGCTCTCGATCTGGTCCGCGATCTGCACCGCGAAGTCGTCGGGGTCCTGGTCGGTGACGTGGAGCGTGGCATCAGACATCTAGGAGTCGTCTCCCCTCGAAGGCGCGTCCGAGGGTGACCTCGTCCGCGTATTCCAGGTCTCCGCCCACCGGGAGGCCGCTGGCCAGGCGGGTGACCTTCAGGCCCATGGGCTTGATCATCCGGGCGAGGTACGTCGCCGTGGCCTCGCCCTCCAGGTTGGGGTCCGTGGCGAGGATCAGCTCGGTGACCGTGCCGTCGGCCAGCCGCGCCAGGAGTTCCCTGATCCGCAGGTCGTCCGGACCCACCCCGTCGATCGGACTGATCGCGCCGCCCAGCACGTGGTAGCGCCCCCGGAACTCGCGGGTGCGCTCGATGGCCACGACGTCCTTGGGCTCCTCCACCACGCAGATCACCGCGGGGTCGCGGCGGGTGTCGCGGCAGATGCCGCAGAGGTCCTCCTGCGCCACGTTGCCGCAGGTGGCGCAGAACCGGACCTTCGTCTTGACCTCCATCAGCGCGTGGGCGAGACGGCGGACGTCGGTCGGCTCGGCCTGGAGGATGTGGAAGGCGATCCGCTGGGCGCTCTTGGGACCGACGCCGGGCAGCCTGCCCAGTTCGTCGATGAGGTCCTGAACCACGCCTTCGTACAACGGACTGCCGTCCTTCCTGAGGTCACGTCACTAGGTACCGTAGAGGTCCGCGGGCTGTCTTAGAAGGGCAGTCCGGGGATGCCGCCGCCGCCCAGTCCCTGGGCCAGCGGGCCCAGCTTCTGCTGCTGCAGGTTCTGGGCGTTCTCGTTGGCCGCGTGGACGGCCGCGAGGATCAGGTCGGCCAGGGTCTCGGTGTCCTCGGGGTCCACCGCCTTCGGGTCGATCCGCAGGGCGCGCAGTTCGCCGGAGCCGGTGACGGTGGCCTGCACCAGCCCGCCGCCCGCCTGGCCCTCGACCTCCGTGCGCGCCAGTTCCTCCTGGGCCTTGGCCAGGTCCTGCTGCATCTTCTGGGCCTGCTGCAGCAGCTGCTGCATGTTGGGCTGGCCACCACCGGGGATCACGATTCAGCTCCTTGGTAGGTGCGTCGGGCCGTCGGGTTCGACGTGCCGTCCGGGCGTTCTTGCCGTTCGGCACGAGCCTACGTGGTCGGGGCAGCCGTCGCCCCAGCACTCTTTCGAGTGAGCCGCGCCGAGCGCCTATACCTGATCACGGCCCTCCATCGGGCGGAAAAGGCGCCGAACCCGCCACCGGGCCACCCATTGGGCGGTAGGAAGGGTCCGGCAGGTCGCGGATCAGTCACGGTCAGTAGGGAGTACCGGGTGGGTCAGCCGGAGATGCAGCCCGAGGGACGGCCTCAGGACCGGCACGGCGAGGGGGTCGCACCGCGGCCGGATGATCTGACCGGGCGGGTGTTCCCGCTCGGCGACTGGGGCGAACCGGCGGCCCGGCTGGACGAGTTGTACCGGTGGGTGGAGCGCGGGGCGCTGGACACGGCCGCCTGGTACCTCACGGACCGGGTGTGGAAGCGGCGGTGCGGGCAGGCGCTGCGCGGCGGGGCCGCGGTGGGCGCGGTGACCGGGGCGGCGCTGCCGCTGCTGGACCTGGCGGGCGCGCTGGGCGGGGTTGCCGCCTGGGGGTACCTGGCCCTGCTGCTGGCGGTGGCGTGCGTGGCCGGGGACCGGTACTTCGGGGTGACCTCCGGCTGGATGCGGGACCTGGCGACGGCCCAGGCGGTGCACCGCCGGCTGCAGGTCCTCCAGTTCGACTGGGCGTCGGAGTGCGTGCGCGAGGTGCTGGGCCCGGCGGACGGCACGGCCAGCGAGGCGGCGGAACGGTGCCTGTCGGTGCTGCGGCGGTTCTCCGAGGACGTCGCGGAGCTGGTGCGGGTGGAGACGGCGGACTGGATGGTGGAGTTCCGCACCGGGGGTGCTCCGCTGGGCCTCCAGGGGGCCATGCCGGGCGGCAGCCGCCCCGAACCGGTCGTCCCCCCGCACGGCCGGTTCGCCGCCCCGCCCGGCTCCGCCCGCCCGAACATGCCGAGGCAACGCCCGCCCGAACCGCGATGAGCCGCGGGCCGCGGCTCGCGGCCGACGGTCGGTCGCGCCTCCGGAGCGGGAGCCCACCGGCCGCACTGCCGGAACGGAGGCCCACCGACCGCGCTCGGGAACGCGATGAGGGCGGCGACGCCATGGGGTGGCTGCCGAAGCGGAGGCCCGCCGGCCGCCCTCGGGAACGCGATAGGGGCGACGACGCAGGGGACGGCTGCCGTGGCACGAAGGGGGCGGCTGCCGTGACGCGACGCAGGCTGCCGCCGGACCGGGCGACGGGGTGGCTGCCGTGACGCCACGCAGGCTGCCGCCGGCACGGGCCGCGCAAGCTGCCGCCGGCACAGGCCACGGGGCGGCTGTCGGAACGACGGAGGGCGGCTGCGAGGCGGCGTCCCTCGTCCGCTCCGGCGCTCCGGGCCCCGTCCTGCCCCTCCCCCTGCCTGCCCGGGGCTCAGTCGCGGGTGTAGGTGAGCTGTTCGCCGCTGCTGGTGTTCACGCGCTGGAGGGTCCCGCCGGGCAGCAGCCGGACCTGTGTCGCGGCGCCCGGGGTGCAGGCGCTGCGCGGCCGGCCGCTGGTGACGCTCGACGGGCCGAGTTCCAGCCCGCCGGTACCGGACGCCGAGGACAGCCGGGCTTCGAACACGCAGCGGTAGGTGCCGTTGCCCGTGGGGCCCTCGGCGAGGAGGGACATGACCGTCTCGCCGACGTCGCCCTGCTGGAGGGTGAGCCGGCGGGTGTGCACCCCGCTCGCGTTGTCGATGGTCGTGGACCAGCTGCCCAGGTACTCGGCCGGGACGGTGCCGTCGGGCGGGGACGTGGTGTCCGGGTCGTCCGTGCCGGGCCGCTTGTCGTCGGACGGGCTCCCGGTGTTCCCCCCGTCGCTCTCGGTGGTGGTGTCGCCGGACGGGGACGGCGAGGCGGAGGAGTCGCCGCCCGCGCTGTTGTCGCCGCCGTTGCTCATCAGCGCGTACACGGTGCCGCCCGCGGCCAGCGCGACGACCAGGGCGATGACGACGAGCAGCGCGGTGGACCGTGCGGTGCGCCGCGGGTCCTGGGGCGGCCCGTACGGCGGGGTCCCGGTGAAGGGGGGCGGCCCGTAGGGCGGGGTGGCTCCGCCGCCGTAGCCGTTGTAGGGGTAGCCGTAGCCCGGGTGTTGCTGGGGATGGCCGTACCCCGACGGGTTCTGCGGGCCGGCGGGGAGGGCCGGGGTGCCCGGTGCGGGGGCGGGGGGCGGGGTGGCCTGTTGTCCCGCGACGAGGGTGGGCAGGTGGTTCAGCGCGGCGCCGTCGCCCGGCCGGCCGGGGGCGGGCGGGGCGCCACCGGACGCGGGACCCGCGGGGCCGCCCGGGTCGTCGGTGGCGGGGGCGTGCTCGGGGGTGGCGGCGGGCGCCGGGAGCGCACGCGCCGCCCCGTGCGCCCCGGCGGGCGTCTCCGCCGGGCCGTCCGGACCCGCCGGTGCCGCCGGGCCGGGCGCCTCGCCCGGTCCGCCGGACCCGCCCGGCCCGTCCTGGCCGTCGGGCCCTTCCGGGTTCTCCGTGTCGAGCAGCTGGACCGCGTGGCGGCCGAGCTGGGCGACCAGGGCGCCCGGCAGCCAGGGGTCGCGGGACCGGCCGTCGGTGACGGTGTCCCCGGCTCCGGTGCGCCGCAGGATCTCATCGAGCGTGGGCCGCGCGGACGGGTCCTTCTTGAGGCAGTCGCGGACGAGGTCGGCGACGCCCTCGGGCACGGCGTCGAGGTTCGGCTCCTCCTGCGCGATGCGGAACATCAGGGCGTGGACCCCGCTGTTGGCGGTGCCGAAGGGCAGCTCACCGGTGGCGGCGTAGGCGAGCACCGAGCCCAGGCAGAACACGTCGCACGCGGGCGTGATCCGGTCGCCGCGCACCTGCTCGGGCGCCATGAAGCCGGGCGAACCGACCAGCGCGCCGGTCCGGGTGAGCCCGCCGTCGGTCACCGTCTCCAGGGCCCGCGCGATGCCGAAGTCGATGACCCGCGGCCCGTCGATGGTGACGAGCACGTTGGACGGCTTGAGGTCGCGGTGCACGATGCCCGCGGCGTGGATGTCCTTCAGCGCGTGGGCGAGACCGGCGGCGAGGATGCGGACCGACCGCTCGGGCAGCGCCCCGTGGTGGTGGCCGACGACCTGCTGGAGGCTGGGCCCGGCGACGTATCCGGTGGCGACCCAGGGCACCGGCGCCTCGGTGTCCGCGTCGAGCACCGGAGCGGTCCACGCCCCGCCGACCTGCCGGGCCGCCTGCACCTCCTGCCGGAAACGCGCCCGGAACTCCTCCTGCTGGGCCAGTTCCTCGCGCACCAGTTTCACGGCGACGGTGCGCCCCCGGTCGGAACGGGCCAGGTAGACGAATCCCATGCCGCCCGCGCCGAGCCGTGCGAGCAGCCGGTACGCGCCGATCCTCGGCGGGTCCCCGGGACCGAGCTTCTCCATCGTCGCGCCGCCTTCCCCCCAGTGAGCAACATCATGAGGATAGTGCGGGGGACGTGTGAGGACCGGCTGACGACGTCTACGGTTCCGTAACAGGAACCGCCCCCGCCGACCCGCGCACCGAGCCCGTCCGCGCACCCGGCCCACCGGCCCACCGGCCGGCCGACCCGTCGGCCCGCCGGATCATGGACGGCGAGGCCGGAAGCCGGAGTCGGGAGTCGAGTCGGAGGCGGAGGCGGGAGCAACCGGTACCGGCCGGGAGCATTCGACAACCTGTCGTGGAAAGCCTCCGACCGCAGACAGGCCGCCGATGTCGCCCGGGCCGCGGGCCGCCTACCCTCGGCGGCATGACCGCTCAGCCGAACCCCGAGGCCGGCGCCGCAGTGAAGGCCGCCGACCGTGCCCATGTGTTCCACTCCTGGTCCGCGCAGGACCTCATCGACCCGCTCGCCGTCGCCGGGGCCCAGGGGTCGTACTTCTGGGACTACGACGGCCGGCGCTATCTCGACTTCGCCAGCGCGCTCGTCTACACGAACATCGGCTACCAGCACCCCGAGGTGGTCGCGGCGATCCAGGAGCAGGCCGGGCGGCTGGCGACGTTCGCCCCCGCCTTCGCCGTCGAGGCGCGTTCGGAGGCGGCACGGCTGATCGCCGAGCGGACCCCGGGCGACCTGGACAAGATCTTCTTCACCAACGGCGGCGCCGACGCCGTCGAGCACGCCGTCCGCATGGCCCGGCTGCACACCGGCCGCCCCAAGGTGCTCTCCGCGTACCGCTCCTACCACGGCGGCACCCAGCAGGCGGTGAACCTCACCGGTGACCCGCGCCGTTGGGCCTCCGACAGCGGGACCGCCGGTGTCGTGCACTTCTGGGCGCCCTTCCTCTACCGCTCCCGGTTCTACGCCGAGACCGAGGAGCAGGAGTGCGCGCGGGCGCTGGAGCACCTGGAGACGACGATCGCCTTCGAGGGGCCGTCGACGATCGCCGCGATCATCCTGGAGACCATCCCGGGGACCGCGGGCATCATGATGCCGCCGGCCGGCTACCTCGCGGGCGTGCGGGAGCTGTGCGACAAGTACGGCATCGTCTTCGTGCTGGACGAGGTGATGGCCGGGTTCGGCCGGACCGGCGAGTGGTTCGCGGCCGACCTGTACGACGTCGTCCCGGACCTGCTGACCTTCGCCAAGGGCGTGAACTCCGGCTACGTGCCGCTGGGCGGCGTCGCCATCTCCGGGGCGATCGCCGAGACCTTCGGCAAGCGGCCCTACCCGGGCGGGCTGACCTACTCCGGGCATCCGCTGGCCTGTGCGGCGGCCGTCGCGACGATCGGCGTGATGGCGGAGGAGGGCATCGTGGAGAACGCGGCCCGGCTCGGCTCGACCGTCCTCGAACCCGCCCTGCGCGACCTGGCCGCCCGCCACCCCAGCGTCGGCGACGTCCGCGGCACCGGCATGTTCTGGGCCCTGGAGCTGGTGCGCGACCGCGAGACCCGTGAGCCCCTGGTCCCGTACAACGCGGCCGGTGAGGCGAACGCCCCGATGGCCGCGTTCGCCGCCGCGGTGAAGGAGGGCGGGGTGTGGCCCTTCGTGAACATGAACCGCACTCACGTGGTCCCGCCGTGCACCGTCACCGAGGCCGAGCTGAAGGAGGGCCTGGCGGTGCTGGACTCCGCGCTGTCGGTGGCGGACGAGTACGTGGCGTAGTCGGCCCCCGGGCGCGGGCGGGAGGCCCGGCCGCCTCCCGCCCGCGCCCCGTCGCGCGCCCTCCGCTCCTCCCGCCCGGTCCCTGCCCGCGCCCTCCGCTCCTCCTGCCCTCTCCGTCTCCCCGCCCGCCTCCGGTCGAACAGGCATGCCGTACCCGAACGCGTAAGGTGTCGTGCCCGTAGTACACAGGTGTCCGCACGGCACACGGGTGTCCGCAGACACCCAGGTGCCCGCGCGGCACGTGAACGCGACGAGGGAGCGCCCCCGACCATGCCCGGCAGCAGCGGCCACGCCGCGGTGACCCGCAGCACCCTGCGGCAGCAGATCGCCGACGCGCTCCGCGACGAGGTGCTGGCCGGACGGCTCCAGCCGGGACGGGAGTTCACCGTCAAGGAGATCGCCGAGCAGTACGGGGTGTCCGCGACCCCGGTGCGGGAGGCCCTGGTCGACCTGTCCGCGCAGGGCCTGCTCGACGCCGACCACCACCGCGGCTTCCGGGTGCACGCGTTCACGCTCCCCGACTTCCGCGACATGATCGAGGCCCGCGGCCTGGTCCTCGACGGCATGTTCCACTCCCTGGTCCGCCACCACCCGGACCGGTACCGGCCGGACGACCCCCGGACGTCCGCCGCGCTGGCCGGTGTCCGGCGGCGCGGCGAGGAGGCCCGGCGGGCCGCCCTGGCCGGGGACCTGACCGTCCTCATCGGCTACGACCTGCGGTTCTGGCGCGAGCTCTCGTCGGTCTTCGGCAACCCGTACCTCACCGACTTCCTGCACCGGTTGCGCGTCCAGACGTGGGTGGGCATGGTGCAGCACCTGCGGCGACTGCCGGATCTGCGGGGCCGCCTGTGGGCCCGGCACACCGAACTGGTCGACGCCCTGTCGCAGCGTGACACCGACACGGCCCGCGCGATCATCGCCTCCTACAACGCCCATTCGCTCGCCCTGATCGAGCGCATGGCGGACGGGTGAGCGTTTGCCGCGGCCCCGGTCGCGTCGTCCGGGCACGCCTGGGTATAGGGGGTGCACGGGGAAACCCTCTCCTCGCACCGCGCCGTTACCCTTCGAGGACCGGGTGCTCGCGGTGACCGCCGCGAACACGGCCACCGTGACCGCCGCGACCGCGCGACCGCTGTGACCGCCCCGACAGCCCTGACCGTCGTCCTATCCGCGAGGAGCCCTCTTTGGCCTGTGATCTGTGGCTGGTACCGCTCGTCGACGTCCTGTGCCACACGCCCGACAATCCGTTCGCCGAGGAACTCGCGCAGTACAACAGGGTGCTCGCGGACGGCGGGCTGCCACCGGTGCCGGTGTACCAGTACATGCCGGGGTTGTCCGGCGAGGTCGCCCCGGTCGCGGGCTTCGACTACGACGCGCTGCACTTCCTGCGCCGCGCCCACCTGCTCCACCTGTCCGGTCTCCCCGTCACTCCGGTGGGGGAACTGGGCAGTGACTACGAGCAGTTGCTGGAGATGTTCGAGACGACGGCCCAGCAGTCCCACCTGGTCTGGCACTACGACCACGCGGGCGCGTACGTCCCCGTCGACTTCCCGCACCCCCTCTCCAGCGACGAACTCCTCGCGGGCGGCGGCCCGCTGGGCTCCTCGCACGCCCTGCTGCGGGAACTGGAGTCCGTGGCTCCCGTGCTGGGCATCGATCCGGCCAACCCTCCGGCGGCCCCCGAGCCCCCGCGCGGCCCGACGGAGCTGGAGGAACCGGCGGTCCCCGCTCCCTACGACCCGAGCCCCTTCGCCCGCGAACGCCACGTCTGGCTGGGCCTGCACGCGGCGGCGACCCGGAGCCTGGCGCAGGGATCGATGATCGTCTTCAGCTGAGGCGTACCGGCGGGCCGTCGAGGGCCGCGCGCGACGGCCCGGCCCGCCGCTACGCCCGGCCGCCGCCGTCCCGGGTGAGGGAGCGCTTCGGCGCGGTGCGCACGGTCGGGCGGGGTCCTCACGGACGGATTCGTCGGTGACGGTGTACTCAGGGACGGGGTCGTCAGGGGCGGGGTCCTCCGGGACGGGGCCCTCCGGGACGGGGTCGTCGCGGTGCCCGGCAGCCCGTTGCGAACCGGTACGGCGCGGGGGTGGGGCACGGCAGGCGACGGCCCTCCCTCACGCGGCGCCGGCGCGGCGGGCGGCGGGCGGCCCTCACGCGGCGTCGTCGGCGGCGTCCGGCTCGGGCTCCTCGGGGGCGACGAAGTCGACCTCGGCGGCCGACTGGAGCCGGATCTCGTACGGGCGGCGGTCGATGTAGACGCCGTAGCCGTCGAGGATGCGGTGGTGGTGGTCGATGATCGCCCCGACCGGCAGGTGGTCGGCCGGCGTCGAGTGCCCGTCGGACACGAGGGTCACGTCGTAGCCGAGCGTCACCGCCTTGCGGCAGGTGGAGTCGACGCACAGTTCGGTGGTGAGGCCGGCGACGACCAGGTGCCGGACCCCGCGCGAGCGCAGCAGCCCGTCCAGTTCGGTCTCGTGGAAGGCGTCGCACTCCGCCTTGCGCACCCGGAGGTCTTCGTCCCGCGCTCCGAGCCGGGGGTCGATGAGCCACTCCGCGGAGCCGACGTCACCGAGGTCGTCGTCCTGCACGTGGATCACCGGGATGCCGAGGGCCCGAGCGCGCTCGGCGAGCGGACGCAGCCGGCCCAGCAGTGCCTCGGCCTCGGGAACCGCGTCCTCCCCGGTCAGCAGGCCGACTTGGAGATCCATCAGGACGAGGGCCGTCGTCATGCGGCTGCTCTTTCTGCTCGGGAGTGGGGAGCGCGGCCGGGCGGCTGTCGCCCGCGTGGCGCTTCGGTGCCGAACACCGACCCCGGCAGGTAATCACACCGAGCCCTCTCCCGTGCATCCAATAAACGCCCTCCGCCCGACCGACCAACGGCCATCGACCGACGAACGGGACGGCCCGTGCGAGGTGGTCGCACCGGCCGTCCCGTCGTGTGCCCCGGCCCGCGGGGCGGGCTGACTCAGAGGAACGAGTTGATCTGGATCGTCTCGTCGCGGCCCGGTCCCACGCCGATGGCGGAGATCGGGGCGCCGGACATCTCCTCCAGCGCCTTCACGTAGCCCTGCGCGTTCTTCGGCAGGTCGGAGAAGGACTTCGCGCCGGTGATGTCCTCGGACCAGCCCGGCAGCATCTCGTAGACGGGCTTCGCGTGGTGGAAGTCGGTCTGCGAATAGGGGAGTTCCTCCACGCGCCGGCCGTCGATCTCGTAGGCGACGCAGACCGGGATCTGCTCCCAGCCGGTGAGGACGTCCAGCTTGGTCAGGAAGAAGTCGGTGAGGCCGTTGACGCGGGTGGCGTAGCGGGCGATGACCGCGTCGAACCAGCCGCAGCGGCGGTCCCGGCCGGTGGTCACACCGCGCTCGCCGCCGATGCGGCGCAGCGCCTCGCCGTCCTCGTCGAACAGTTCCGTCGGGAACGGTCCGGCGCCGACCCGGGTGGTGTACGCCTTGAGGATGCCGATGACCCGGCCGATCTTCGTCGGCCCCACGCCCGCGCCGGTGCAGGCGCCGCCCGCGGTCGGGTTGGAGGAGGTGACGAAGGGGTACGTGCCGTGGTCGATGTCGAGCAGGGTGCCCTGGCCGCCCTCGAAGAGGACCACCTTGTCCTGCTCCAGCGCCTCGTTCAGCACCAGGACGGTGTCGGCGACGTACGGCGCGAGCTTGTCCGCGTAGCCCAGCAGCTCCTCGACCACCTGGTCGACGGCGATCGCCCGCCGGTTGTAGAGCTTGGTGAGCATCTGGTTCTTGACGTCGAGGGCCGCCTCGACCTTCTGCGTCAGGATCGACTCGTCGTACAGGTCCTGGACGCGGATGCCGACCCGGTTGATCTTGTCGGCGTAGGTGGGGCCGATGCCGCGGCCGGTGGTCCCGATCTTGCGCTTGCCGAGGAAGCGCTCGGTGACCTTGTCGACCGTCACGTTGTACGGCGTGATGATGTGGGCGTTGCCGCTGAGCAGCAGCTTCGAGGTGTCGACGCCACGGTCGTTCAGCCCGCTCAGCTCGGAGAGCAGGACCGAGGGGTCGACGACGACGCCGTTGCCGATCACCGGCGTGCAGCCGGGGGAGAGGATTCCGGACGGCAGGAGGTGCAGGGCGTACTTCTGATCGCCCACCACCACCGTGTGGCCGGCGTTGTTGCCGCCCTGGTAGCGGACCACATAGTCGACGGAGCCACCGAGCAGGTCCGTCGCCTTCCCCTTGCCTTCGTCACCCCACTGAGCACCGAGCAGCACAAGTGCGGGCACGCGCGTACACCCCTTCCGGGCGGGGCATGTCCAGGGTCAGGGGCGTACGCGGAGGTTCTCCGCCGCGTGCACCGCGACCATCGTTGGCCGCCGACCGTCGGACCGGGTGCCCCGGAATAGACGAAGCCCCTGGCGCAATAGCGCAAAGGGGCTCTTGCACAAAGATGCTACCCGAGGAAGCGAGGCATGGCCGAGGTGGCGACTTCCGCGACGTCCGATCAGCTCCTGGTGGTCATCGATCCGGTCGCGCGGCGAACGGACGGCGAATCCGTCCGGATCGCGAAAGACGTGCTCAGCGGCGGTGCGGTGAGCACGAAGGTGTGCCTGCCGGACGGCCCGGAGGAGTTCGCCCGGGCGCTGGCCCGGCGCGGCTCCCGGCGCCCGGTGGTGATCGGCGACGACCGGGCCCTGATACGGGCGGTGAGCGTGCTGCACCGCCGCCGGGAGCTGGCCGGATGTGTGCTGTCCCTGGTGCCGGTGGGCGGCTCGCTGTCCCTCGCCCGGTCGCTGGGCGTGCCGACCGGGGCGGTGGACGCGGCGCGGGCCGTCCTGGAGGGGGCGGAGCGGCGCCGGGACCTGCTGGTCGACGACAGCGACGGCGTGGTCCTCGGCAGCCTGCGCATCCCGCCGGCCGGGGCGTCGGCGCGGGAGGCGGCCGGCACCGGCCACCCCTGGCTGCGGACCTGCCACTCCCTGGTCCGGACCCTGGTCCCCACCCTGCCGACGCGCGCCGTCGCCGTCCCCGAGACGCGGCACGCACGGCTGCGGGTGGAGGTCGACGGGGAGACCCTGGTGGACCTGCACCAGCCGGTGGAGGCCGTGTCGATCTCCCCCACCGCCCCGGGCAGGGCCCGCGTGGAGGTGCGCCCGCTGTCCGTGGGCGCGGAGGCGTCCCCGCTGCTCGCCGAGGGCCGCACGGTGACCGTCTCGGGCGCCCACTTCCGTTACCGCGCGGACGCGGTGGTGTCGGGCCCGGTCCGCACGCGGACGTGGGAGGTGCGGGAGGGGGCGTGGGGGCTGACGGTGCCGGCGGTCCCGTAGGTGCCGTGGGTGCCGTGGGTGCCGTAGGCCCCGTATGTGCCGTCGGCGCTGCCGGGCACCGTGGTCCTGGTCGTCCTGACGGTCATGGCGGCGGGGTACGTCGTCCTGGCGGCGCTGGTCGCCGGAAGGCGTGGTGCCTCCTCCGCAGGCAGACACCGGTTCGACGAGCCCCTGACGTCCAGCGCCCGCAACCGCCGGTGATCACCCGGACGGGGGATCACCGCACCTCGACGGCCAGCCCCTCCAGCCCCCTGATCACGAAGTTCGGCTTCCGCAGCGGCTCCGCCGCGAGGCGGAGTCCGGGGGCCTTCTCCAGCAGGGCCGTCATCGACGCGGCGAGTTCGATGCGGGCCAGCGGGGCGCCGATGCAGTAGTGGATGCCGGCGCTGAAGGAGATGTGGGGGTTGTCGGCGCGGGTCAGGTCCAGGCGGTCCGGGTCGGTGAAGACGGCCGGGTCGTGGTTGGCGGAGCCGAACAGCATGGCGATCTCGGCGCCCCGGGGGATCACCTGCCCGTCGATCTCGATCTCGTCCAGCACCCAGCGTTCGAACAGCTGGAGCGGGGTGTCGTAGCGCATCAGCTCCTCGACTGCCCGCGGCACCAGGGAGTGGTCCGCGCGCAGGGCGGCGAGCTGGCCGGGGTTGCGGAACAGCGCCCACCAGCCGTTGACCGTGGAGTTCACGGTGGCCTCGTGGCCGGCGTTCAACAGCAGGACGCAGGTGGAGATCATCTCCTGCTCGGTGAGGCGGTCGTCCTCGTCGTGGGCCGCGATCAGCCCCGAGACCAGGTCGTCGCCGGGGTTCTTGCGGCGCTCGGCGATCAGCTCCCGCAGGTACTCCGAGAACTCCACCGACGCCCGCACCGCCTTGTCGGCCGCCTCCCCGGACGGGTTCAGCTCGTACATCCCGCAGATGTCCGCCGACCAGGGGCGCAGCGGTGCCCGGTCGGCCTCGGGGATGCCCAGCATCTCGGCGATCACGGCGACGGGCAGCGGCTCGGCCACGTCCCGCAGCAGGTCGCCGCCGCCCGCGTCGACGAGCGAAGTGACCAGGTCCGCCGCGAGACCCTCCACGTACGGCTTCAGGCGCTCCACCGTGCGCGGGGTGAACGCCTTCGACACCAGCCGCCGGATGCGGGTGTGGTCCGGCGGCTCCAGGTCGAGCATGCCGTGGTCGTTGAGCGTGTGGAAGGGCTCCTGCTCGGGCGGGGGCGGGATCCGGCCGAACTCCTCGTGGGTGAAGCGGTGCAGGTAGGTCCGGCCCAGGCGGCGGTCGCGCAGCAGCGCCGACACGTCCGCGTGGTGCGGGACGAGCCACTGGTTCGTCGGCTCGAACCAGTGCACCCGGCCGCGTTCCCGCAGCTCGGCGTAGGCGGGGTACGGGTCGGCGACGAAGGCCGGGTCCCACGGATCGAACACGAGGTCGGGCTGAGCCATCATGCCCGGACCTTAGAACGCCCACCTGCCGTGTGCCAGTGCCCGGCTCCTGCGGACCCCGGTCGCGGCGGTGTGCCGGTGCCCGGCCGCTGCGGACTCCGGTCGCGGCCGTTCGCCGGTGCTCGGCCGCTGCGGGTAGCGGTAGTGGCCCGACGGTCGTGAGCGGAGGAGGGCTCGGTGTGAGGGGCGCGCTCGGATGAGGGGGGTGCGGGCAAGGGAGGGCGATGTGCTCACGTGCGCGGACGGGACGTGTCGTTCGCGGTCAGGGGTGATGCTTCAGGTGCTCGATGAAAAGGGTGAAGGAGGGGGCCGGGATGGAGAGGGTGCCTCGGGCCGGGGCCTTGGAGTCGCGTATGGCTATGCGCGTGGTGAGAGCGGCGATCTCGACGCAGGTGTTGCCTTCGCCGCCGCCGGAGTAGGTGGACTTTCGCCAGTTCATCAAAGCTCCTTCGTCATGCGGTGAACGAGGTCCCGTGACTCGGAGGGGGCCAGCGCCGACTTCTTCACCGTGCAGAAGAGTGTTCGGAGCCGATTCAAGTGATCTGCCGCGTCGATGAACAGAGTGCCGGTGGGTGAGTCGAGGAGTGCCGTGTCCAACTTGGGCACCGGTCCGCCCACGTACAGCATGGATGCGTCGGCACCAGCGAAGCCGTCCCTGTCGACCGGGACGATGCGCACGGTGGCATGGCCGGCTTCGATCTCGTCCAGGATGAGCCGGAGTTGGGACACGGCCGTCTGTCGGTCGGCGACCCGTATACGCAGGGCGAACTCGTGGATCACTGTCTCGTACGGGGTCGGACTGTCACCCTCGATCGCCTCGCGGCGCCTCATCCTGAGTTCCACGCGCGGTTCCAGTTCGCCCTCGGACAGATCAGGCCGCATGTACCTGAAGACCGCACGGGCGTAGTCCGGAGTCTGGAGTAGCCCCGGGACGTGAGTGATCACGACCTCCCGCAGAAAGGTCGCGTGATGCTCCGCCTCCGCGACGTCCATGTTCACCTGCGGCAGGATCCCTCGGTATTCGTCCCACCAGCCATGTGACCGCTCACTGGCCATGGATGCCAGAGCGTCGATGAACGCCTCGTCCTCACAGCCGTAATGGGCTGCCAGCCGACGAACGCGCTCGGCGCTGACGCCCGAGATGCCTAACTCCACTTGACTCATCTGCGCCGAGGTCGAGTTGAGGAACGCAGCCACCTCACGCGCCCTCATACCGGTAGCCTCGCGCAGCTTGCGCAACTCGGCACCCAGCCGCACCTGTCGAGCGGTGGGATTGCTTCTCGGCGCCATACGTACTCCGTCCCGACACCCTGCGTGCGTGCCACGTTCGAGTGCTGAATTATGGCAACAGGTTGCAGCGGGAGAAATTACTCCTCTACCGTCGGTGACGCGACGCACACACTGCGAAACCCCGGGGCACCGGAAGCGCACCGCTTCGTCCTGCAATGACGGCTGCGGCAATGACACCGCCCGGAGGTCGCGACGTCCGCCGTGTCGCCCAACACCTCACCGAACGGAGTGGCCGCATGCCCGAGGACGAGTCCTGGGAGTACTCCCTGTACATCCCGCACGACCCGCGCGCCGTCACCGTCAGCCGCCGTACCCTCCGGCTCATTCTCACGATGCACGGGCTGATCCGCCTGGTCGACGTCGCCGAACTGCTGGCGACGGAACTGATCACCAACGCGGTGCGGCACGCCGGAGGACCCGCCGCGCTGCGGGTGCGGTGGGCGGCCGGCGTACTGCGGATCGGCGCGTGGGACGCCGACCCCGGGCCACCGCTGCCGCCCCCCGCGTCGGACGGCTGCCCCACCGACGAGGACGGCCGGGGACTCACCCTGGTCAGGGCCTGCTCCGACCTGTGGGGCTGGCACCCGCTGTCCTCGTTCGGCAACCGGGGCAAGTACGTCTGGTGCGAGCTGTCCGGTCAGCCCGGGGTCACCAGCCGGGCCTCGTAGGCGAAGACGGCCGCCTGGGTGCGATCCCTGAGGCCCAGCTTCACCAGGATGCGGCTGACGTGGGTCTTGATCGTCGACTCGGCCACCACCAGCCGGCCGGCGATCTCCGCGTTCGACAGGCCCTGCGCGATCAGCACCAGCACCTCCGTCTCCCGCTCGGTGAGGTCCCCGTACGCCGCGTGCGCGGCCGGCATCAGGCGGGGGGCCTCGGACAGCTTGGAGAACTCGGTGATCAACCGCCGGGTCACCGTCGGGGCGAGCAGGGCCTCGCCGGACGCGACCACTCGTACCCCGTCGGCCAGTTGGCGGGCCGAGGCGTCCTTGAGCAGGAAGCCGGAGGCGCCCGCCCGCAGGGCCTGGTACACGTACTCGTCGAGGTCGAAGGTGGTGAGCACCAGCACCTTCGCGGTGCCGTCGGCGGCGACGATCTCCCGGGTCGCCTCGATGCCGTTGAGTTCCGGCATGCGGATGTCCATCAGGACGACGTCGGGACGCAGCTCCCGCACCCGCTCCACCGCCTGCCGCCCGTTGACGGCCTCGCCGACGACCTCGATGTCGGGCATCGCGTTCAGCAGGACCGAGAAGCCCTCGCGCACCATCATCTGGTCGTCCGCGATCAGCACGCGGATGGTCATGCCGTTTCCCCGCTCGTCTCGTGGGCCACGGCGACCGGCAGGAACACCGCCACCTCGTAGCCGCCGTCGTCGGTCGGCCCGGCCGTCATCTCGCCGTTCAGCATGGAGACCCGCTCCCGCATGCCGGTGATGCCGTGGCCGGTGCCGGGCGAGGGCTTGATCAGGTTGGGGGAAGGCGCGGGGCCGTTGACCACGCGGACGCCGAGCCCGCCGAGGACGTAGCCGATCTCCACGCGGGCGCTCGCCCCGGGCGCGTGCCGCAGGCTGTTGCTCAGCGCCTCCTGCACGATGCGGTACGCCGACAGCTCCACGCCCTGCGGCAGCTCCCGCACCGCGCCGGTCACCACCTTCTCCACCTCCAGGCCGGCGTCGCGGACATTGGCGAGCAGGGCGTCCAGGTCGGCCAGCGTGGGCTGCGGGGCGTCCGGGGCCTCGTAGTCCTCAGCCCGCACCACACCGAGGACCCGGCGCAGCTCGGTGAGGGCGGCCACCGCGTTCTCCCGGATGGTGGCGAAGGCGCGCTCCAGCTCCGGCGGCGGGTTCTCCACCCGGTACGGCGCGGCCTCGGCCTGGATGGCGACCACCGACATGTGGTGGGCGACCACGTCGTGCAACTCGCGGGCGATGGTGGTGCGCTCCTCCAGCAGCGTGCGCCGGGACCGCTCCTGCGCGGTGACCGTCTGCTGCGCGGTCACCTCCTGCTGCGCCGCGTGGCGGACGTGCCACAGGGACACCACGAGCAGGGCGAACGCGGAGGTCACCATCATGGGCCCGCTGTTCGTGTAGTAGTAGGCGCCGCCGATGACCACGTCCGAGAGGAACGCGTAGCAGGCGGTCAGCACCCACATCCAGGCCGCCGTCCGCGGCCGGGTCCGCAGCGCCACGACCACCAGCACCGTCAGGTGGCTGATGAACGCACCGGGAATCCACGGCCAGTCGACCCCGCCGCCGTTGAGGATCGCCACCACCGGCGTCACCGCCAGCGACAGCCAGAACGCCCCGACCGGCCGGACCAGCGTGGCGAGCACCGGCAGCGCGCACAGCAGACCGCTCAGCAGCGCCGGGACGTCACCGCCGGGCATGCTGCCCGACACCGCCCCGACGAACAGGGAGAACAGCGCGATGCCGCCGACCACCGCGTGCGGGAGGTTCCGCGCGGACGTCCGCAGCCGGCCGGGCAGCCGGCGGACGAACGGGCCGTCGGTGCGCCGGGGCGGCAGCGGACGGTAGGCGAAGGGGTCGTGGAACAGGTCCTGGCGCAGGCCCCGCAGGACGTTCTGGGCCAGCCGGTACTCCGGGCTGCGGGATTCCGCCCCGTCCCCGGCACGGCGCGGGCCGCTCGGGGGCTGCGTGTGGGTCGTCTCGGTCACGCTCACACGGTAGGCCGACCGGGTGACCGCGGTCGTCCCCGTGGAGAGGGGTTCCGCGAGGTCCGTCTCAGGTACTACCCGGAGGCCAGGGAGGCCGCCGGCACCGCGCCCCGCCGGCCCCGCTCAGTACCCGGTGGGGCGGACCAGTCCGGACTCGTAGGCGAAGATCGCCGCCTGGGTGCGGTCCCGCAGGCCCAGCTTCACCAGGATCCGGCCGACGTGCGTCTTCACGGTCTGCTCGGCCACCACGAGCCGTACGGCTATCTCCGCGTTGGACAGGCCCTGCGCGATCAGCACCAGCACCTCCGTCTCCCGGTCGGTCAGCTCGGCGACCCGCTGTGCGGGCGGGGTGCGGGGCCGGGGGTCCAGCCGGGAGAACTCCGCGATCAGCCGCCGGGTGATGCCCGGCGCGAGCAGGGCGTCCCCGGCCGCGACGACCCGGACCGCCTCGGCGAGCTGCTCGGCGGAGGCGTCCTTCAGCAGGAAGCCGGACGCCCCGGCGCGCAGCGCCTCGTACACGTACTCGTCGAGGTCGAAGGTGGTCAGGACGAGGACCCTGATCCTCGGGGTGGCCGCGGTGATGCGGGCGGTGGCCTCGATGCCGTCGAGTTCGGGCATGCGGATGTCCATGAGGACGACGTCCGGGGCGAGGCCGGCGGTCTGCCGGACCGCGTCCAGCCCGTCGACCGCCTGCCCCACCACCTCGATGTCGGGCTGCGTGTCGAGCAGCACGGTGAAGCCCTGCCGGACCATCTGCTGGTCGTCGGCGACGAGTACACGGATCATGCGGTGCCGTTCAGGAGAGGGAGGGGCGAGGCGTGCTCCGCGGGCGCGGGGAGGTAGGCGTCGACCCGGTAGCCGCCTCCCGACCAGGGGCCGGCCGTCAGCCCGCCGCCCAGCATGACGGCCCGTTCCCGCATGCCGAGCAGCCCGTGCCCGGCCCCGGCCGACGGCGGCGCCTCCCGGGACGGGCTGGTGTTGACGACCTCCACCCGCAGCCCGCCCGGGTCGTAGGCCAGGACGACGCGCGCGGTCGCTCCGGGCGCGTGCCGCAGGACGTTGCTCAGCGCCTCCTGCACGATCCGGTACGCCGACAGCTCCACGCCGGGCGGCAGCGGGCGCCGCCCGCCGCTCACCTCGGTGGTGACGGCGAGCCCGGCGGCGCGGGTGTTCTCCACCAGCGCCTCCAACCGGTCCAGGGTGGGCTGCGGGGCGTACCGGGAGGTCTCCGGGCCGTCCGGCCCGTCGCCGGGAACGGGGTGCTCGGAGCGCAGCACGTCGAGGACGCGGCGCAGTTCGGTGAGGGCGTCGACCGCGTTCTGCCGGATGCCGGCGAGGTTCTCCCTCAGTTCGCCGGGCGGGTCCTCGACGAGGTGCGGGGCGACCTGCGCCTGGATGGAGATCACCGACATGTGGTGGGCCACCACGTCGTGCAGTTCCCGCGCGATGCGGCTGCGCTCCTCCAGGAGAGTGCGGCGGGCGCGTTCCTCGGCGGTGAGCGTGGTCTGTTCCACGAGTTCGGCGCGGGCCTCGCGGCGCCCGCGCAGGGCGCTGCCGAGCACGACCGCGACAGCGGACAGCAGCACGGCGGCCTGACCTGTCGGCGAGTGGTACCAGGCGCCCCACACGCCCTGGAGGACGTAGGTGAGCAGCGCGGTCAGGGCCAGCGCCGCGGCGGAGACCCGGGTCGGCACCCGCAGGGCGAGTAGCAGCAGCACGAGCAGGTGGGCGGCGATGCCCCACGGGTTCCAGGGCCAGGGGAAGCCGAGGATCTGGTACCCCATCAGCAGGGGGCGCAGCAGGACGGCTCCGGTCAGCGTCGCGGTGAGCGACAGCCACAGCGCCGGCACCGGGCGATGCAGCGCGAGGACGACCGCCCCGCACTGTCCGGCCGCGACCAGCAGGGAAGTGGCCGTGCCCAGCTTCCCGTCCCCCTGGAGCTGGTTGACATCGCCGAGGAGGAGGGCGACCGCCACCAGGCACACCAGCCCGTGCGGCACCCAGCGCAGCCCCACCGACGGGGGCATCGGGTCGGCCCGCAGCGTCAGCAGGTCGTGCCGCAGCATCAGCAGCAACCGCAGTCCGCGTCGTCCCCCCGTGCCCGTCACGTGCTTCAGCCTGGACATGGCGTACTCCTTTCGAGGTCGGTCGGCGGGCCGTCCGGTGCCGGAGGAGTACGGCCGTCACGGAGGGGTCGATGAGCGCGGCGAGCAGGCCACTCCCCCGCGCGGCGCGCCCCCTCCCACACCCGCCCCGGCCCGGGCCACGCTCCCCGCCGCGTCGCCCTTCCGCCTCCGTACGGCGCCCGGACATCGGGCCCGCCGGGCAAGGAAGTTACGCGGTCACAGGGGTGATCCGCGTCCCGCCGTGGGACTCACCCGCGGGTAGCTCCCAGGTATGAGGGGTACGACGGGCGACCGGCCCGACGGCGGGCGCAGTGGCCCGGAACTCGGCCCGTCACCAGGCCAGTTGGGCGATCTCCTCCGCCACCACCGCGCAGGCGTCCGCCGACGGGTCGATCAGGGGGAAGTGGCCGACGTCCTCCAGCAGGGTCAGGCCGACCACCTCGCCGGCCTTGGCCGCGGCGTCCGCGTACGCCTCGGCGACCGCCTGCGGGACGTCCAGGTCGGTGCGGCCCTGGACGATGGTGGTGGCGATCCCGGTGGGAAGCAGCTCCGCGGGGTCGGCGTACGGCCGACGTGCGGCGAAGTGCTCGTCGTCGCCGAGGAGTTGACGCACGGCTCCGTCGCAGACGGCCAGCTTGTCGGCGACCTCGAAGTCGGCGACGGGGGCGAGGGCGACCACCCCGCGCAGCGGGGCCGGCCGGTCGGTGCGCCACGGAGCGTCGGCGGGCAGCAGGTGCCGGGCGGCGGCCCACAGGGCCAGGTGGCCGCCCGCGGAGTGCCCGGTGACGACCGTGCGGCGGGGGTCGGCCCGCGGCAGGTGCCGCCGGGCCAGCGCTGGCAGGGCGTCAAGGGCGGCGGCCACGTCGTCGAACGTCTCCGGCCAGCGGCCCGCACGGGGCCGCCCGGCGGCGTCCCGGCCGGACCCACGCCGGTACTCGACGCTCGCCACGGCGAACCCGCGCCGGGCGAGGAAGGCGGCGAACGGGCTGACGTGCCGCCGGTCGTAGGGGTCCCGCCAGGCCCCGCCGTGCAGGACCACGACGAGCGGGACGGGGCCTTCCGGGCCGTCCGCCGCGCGGGGGGCGTAGAAGTCGACCACCTGGTCGGGGTCGTCGCCGTAGGCGGCGCTCGTGTCCGGGTCGACGGGCGCGTGGGACAGGGCCGCCTCCTCCTCGGCGGTGGCCCGGGCGGCTGCGGCGGCGTCCGTCATGCTCGACCTCTCAGCGGTGACACGTGGATGGCGGACCGGGGAAGAGGTCCGGCTGTTTGGCCGGGACGGTATCAGGACGAGGACCCGCGTGGACATGGGGATATCACGCACGGTGAACCCCTGCGGGTCCGCACCTCCCGGCCCACTCCCCACCGGGGCGCGGGGCGGGCCGGGCGACGCTTCTCCGGTGCGGCACGGAGTGCCGTTCCACGCCGCCCGCCGGGTGGTGCACCGGCCCGCGCCGCCCGCCGCGCGAGGCACCAGTCGGCGCCGCCCGCCGACCCCTCGGCCAGCACCTCCGCGTACACCCGCGCCGCCCGGCGGATGGTGCGCTGGTGCCCTGGCCCGCGCCGCCCGGCGGATGGTCCACCGGCCCGCGCCGTCCATCGGGCACGGCGTCAGCCCACACCACCCGCCGGGCACGGCATCAGCCGGCGTCGCCCGCCGGCCCCTCGGCCAGCACCTCCGCCAGCACCCGCGCCGCCCGCTCCACGTCCGCGAAGCCGACGTAGAGCGGGGTGAAGCCGAAGCGCAGCACGTCCGGGTGGCGGAAGTCGCCGACCACCCCGCGCTCGATCAGCCGCCGCATCACGCGATCGGCGTCCGGGCAGCGCAGGGCGATCTGGCTGCCCCGCTCCCCGTGCGCGAGCGGGGTCAGGCACTCGACCCGGCCGTCCGGGACGTACGCGGCCACGCACTCCAGGAAGAAGTCCGTCAGCGCGAGGGACTTGGCCCGCACCTGTTCGACGGACACCCCGTCCCAGACCTCCAGTGCCGCCTCCAGGGCGAGCATCGACAGGATGTCGGGGGTGCCGACCCGCCCGCGCAGGGCGCCCGGCGCCGGCTCGTACTCCGGGCGCATCCCGAAGGGCTCCGCGTGGGAGTTCCAGCCGGGCAGCGGGGAGTCGAAGCGGTCCTGCAGGTCCGCGCGGACGTACAGGAAGGCGGGCGAACCGGGGCCGCCGTTCAGGTACTTGTAGGTGCAGCCGACCGCGAGGTCCACGCCGTGCTCGTCCAGCCCCACCGGCAGCGCGCCCGCGCTGTGGCACAGGTCCCACACCACCGGGGCGCCCGCCGCGTGCACGGCGGCCGTGAGGCCGGGCAGGTCGTGCAGCCGGCCGGAGCGGTAGTCGGCGTGGTTGAGCAGCACGGCGGCCGTCCGCTCCCCCACCGCGCCCGGCACCTCGTCCGGGGTCACCGGGCGCAGCGTGCAGCCGGTCATCCGGGCCGCCGACCCGGCGATGTAGCCGTCCGTGGGGAAGGTGGTCGCGTCCACCAGGACCTCGTCCCGGGCGGGGTCGCCGAGCCGCGCGAGGCGCACCGCGCCGACGACGGCCTTGAACACGTTGACGCTGGTCGAGTCGCCCACGACGATCTGCCCGGCCGCCGCGCCCACCAGCGGGGCGATCCGGTCGCCGATCCGCTCGGGCGCCGTCCACCAGCCGCCCTCCGTCCAGGACCGGATGCGCAGCTCGCCCCACTGCCGGGCCACCACGTCCGCCACCCGGGCAGGCACGGCGGCGGGCAGCGCGCCGAGCGAGTTGCCGTCCAGGTAGACGCCCTCGGTGCCGGCGTCCGGCCCGGACGCGGGGTCCAGTACGAACTCGGCGCGCTTGGCCGCCAGTTCGTCGACCCTGTCCAGCTCCTTGGCCCGTATCCTCAGCTCAGACATAGGACCGCGCCGTCCACAGCTCGGGGAACACGCTCTTCTGCGCCCGCTTCTCCAGCCAGGCCACCCCGGCGGAGCCGCCCGTGCCGGTCTTGGCGCCCATCGCGCGGCGGGTGGCGACGAGGTGGTCGTTGCGCCAGCGCCACACCAGCTCGGCGACATCGGTCAGCGCCTCGCCCAGGCGCGCCACCTCGTCCCGCTCGTCCCCCGCGTACACGGCCGTCCAGACGGCCTCCACCTGCGGGGACGGCGTGTAGCGCTGCGAGACGTCGCGGCCGAGCACCTCGTCGGGGACGGCGTGGCCGCGCCGCGCGAGGAACCGCAGCACCTCGTCGTACAGGCTCGGCTCGTGCAGGGCCTTCTCCAGCTCGGCGTGCACCCGCGGCGCGCCCCGGTGCGGGACCAGCATGGACGCGGACTTGTCGCCGAGCAGGAACTCCATCCGCCGGTACATCGCCGACTGGAAGCCGGACCCCTCGCCGAGGGCGCCGCGGTAGGAGTTGAACTGCGCCGGGGTGAGCCCGCTCAGGGGCCTCCAGGAGGCGTTCAGCGCCTCCAGTTCGCGCACGGACCGCTTCAGCGCGTCGATCGCGGTCGGTACGTCGTCCCGCCTCAGCGCCTGCGCGGCCGTCTCCCACTCGTGGACGATCACGGTGAACCACAGCTCCATCACCTGGGTGGTGACCAGGAAGACCATCTCTCCGGGATCGTCGGAGAGGGTGTGCTGGAGGTGGGTGAGGACGTCGGCCTTGACGTAGTCCTCGTACGGCGTCGTGCCCTGGAAGTCGAGATGCGGGGTCTCGGGCTCGTGAGCCTCGTGGGACATCGCTGTCTCCTGAAATGTGCTCCGGGTAGCGGTCCGCCCCTGCCGTTACCGGCACGGGGGCCCCGGTCCCCATACCGCATCCTGCGCATGGGCCCCACTGATCCGCAAGGCCCGCCCGCTCACGGGCGGGCCTCGACGCGGTCACGACCGTTCAGCCGAGCACCTCGGCCGCCGTGGGGGAGGAGTCCTTGAGGAACTGCGAGCAGCGCTCGTACTCCTCCTTCTCGCCGATGGCCTGGGCGGCCCGGGCGAGGGCGTGCAGGGCACGCAGGAAGCCGCGGTTCGGCTCGTGCTCCCACGGCACCGGTCCGTGGCCCTTCCAGCCGTTGCGGCGCAGGGCGTCCAGCCCGCGGTGGTAACCGGTGCGGGCGTAGGCGTACGACTCGACGACGCTGCCCCGCTCGAACGCCTCGTCGGCCAGCCGGGCCCAGGCCAGCGAGGAGGTGGGGTGCTGCGCGGCGACGTCGGTCGGGGTGGTACCCGACGCGAGCAGCTCACGCGGCCCGGGGTCGTCGGGGAGGTGCGTGGGGGGCGGGCCCCCGAGGAGGTTCTCGTGAATCGACATGCCTCCAGTCTCGTACATCGGGCGCGGGCCGCGTCACGGTGCGTGGCTGAACCCGGGAGGCGGCAAGGCGTCACCGTGCGCGGGTCAGCCCGGGGGGCGGCGCCTTCTCAGCCCGGGGGGCGGCGCCCCCTCAGCCCGGCGCCGCGCCATGCGCTCCTCAGCCCGGTGCCGCGCGCCGTACCGCGCCTCAGCCTGGCGCCGCACCGCCCCCGCCCTCCTCCCGCAGCCGCCCGGCGGAGGTGCGGGGTTCCAGCGGCGGCACGGCCACGCTGCCGTGGGTGCGGCACTCGGGGCGGCGGCAGTCCGGGGCGGGACGGCGCACGGTCGCGAAGGCGAGCACCGCGCCGGCCACCAGCAGGCCCGCGCACCAGAGCATCGCCCGCCCGAACGCGTCGTCGAAGGCGTCCGGCCGCCGGTACGCCTCCGGCCCCATCCCGGCCAGCAGCGGCAGCGCCGCCACGGCCAGCAGCCCGGCCGCGCGGGCGGCGGCGTTGTTGATGCCGCTGGCCAGCCCGGCCCGCCCGACGTCCACCGAGGCGAGCACGGTCGCCGTCAGCGGCGCCACCAGGGCGACCATGCCGAGGCCGAGCACCAGCAGCGCGGGCAGCACGTCGGCCGCGTAGGAGGCGCCCGGCCCGACGCGCAGCATCAGCACCATGCCCGCCGCCGCCAGCAGCGGGCCCACGGTGAGCGGGAGGCGGGGTCCGATGCGGTCGGCCAGCTCGCCGGAGCGGGCGGAGAGCAGCAGCATCAGCGCGGTGGTCGGCAGCAGGGCCGCGCCGGCGGCGAGCGCCGAGTAGCCGACGACGACCTGGAGCTGGAGCGCGGCGAGGAAGAAGAAGCCGCCGAAGGCCGCGTAGACGCAGAGCGTGAGCAGGTTGACCGAGGTGAACTGGCGGGAGGCGAAGATGTCCGGCGGCATCATCGGGTCCGGGTGCCGGCGCTCCACCCACACGAAGGCCACCGCGGCGGCCAGTCCCGCGGCCCCGGCGACGACCACCGCGCCGGACGCCTCCTCCGCCCCGATCAGCGCGTACGTCACCAGCGCCAGCGCCAGTGCGCCGAGCCCGGCCCCGAGGACGTCGAAGCGGCCGTGCGTGCCGCCGCCGGAGGACTCCGGCACGTGGCGCACGGCGATCGGGACGCACACCAGGGCGACCGGCACGTTGATCAGGAACACCCAGCGCCAGCCGGGCCCGTCCACCAGCCAGCCGCCGAGGAACGGGCCGATCGCCGCGCCGATCCCCCCGAAGCCGGACCACAGACCCACCGCGCGTGCCCGGTCGTCCCGGTGGAACGACGCCTGGATCAGGGCGAGCGAACCGGGTGTGAGCAGGGCCCCGCCGACGCCCTGGAGCGCGCGGGCGGCGATCAGCGTCCCGGCGCCGGGGGCGAGCCCGCACAGCAGGGAGGCCGCCGCGAACCACACCACGCCGACGACGAACACCCGCCGCCGCCCGAACCGGTCCCCCAGCGCCCCGCCCAGCAGGATCAGCCCGGCCAGCGTGACCATGTACGCGTTGACCGTCCACTGCAGGACGGCGAGGTCGGCGTCGAGGTCCCGGCCGATGCGCGGCAGGGCGACGTTGACGACGGTGGAGTCCAGCATCGCCATGCCGGAACCGAGCACCGTGGTGAGCAGGATCCACCTGCCCTGCGGGGAGGCCAGCCGGACATCGGGCATCTTCGGAGCATACGGAAGAACCTGGCACCGCGGAGGGTGCCGGGTCCGTCGCGTGCGGCGCGCGGGCCCGTCCGGCGGACGGGTCCCGCCGGGCCGTTACTTGATGCGGGTGCCGGTGGAGCGCAGGTGGCGGCATGCCTCGACGACGCGGGCGGCCATCGACGCCTCGGCGACCTTGCCCCAGGTGCGCGGGTCGTAGGTCTTCTTGGAGCCGACCTCGCCGTCGACCTTCAGGACGCCGTCGTAGTTCTTGAACATGTGGTCGGCGACGGGCCGGGTGAAGGCGTACTGGGTGTCGGTGTCGATGTTCATCTTGACCACGCCGTTCTCCAGGGCGGTCAGGATCTCCTGCTCGCTGGAGCCGGAGCCGCCGTGGAAGACGAAGTCGAACGGGCCGGGGGAGGCCGGCTTGCCGTACTTGGCGGCGACGCCCTCGTTCAGCTCCTTCAGCAGCTCGGGGCGCAGGCGGACGTTGCCCGGCTTGTAGACGCCGTGCACGTTGCCGAAGGACGCGGCCAGCAGGTAGCGGCCCTTTTCGCCGAGGCCGAGGGCCTCCGCGGTGCGGATCGCGTCGTCGACGGTGGTGTAGAGGGAGTCGTTGATCTCGTGCGAGACGCCGTCCTCCTCGCCACCGGTCGGGGTGATCTCGACCTCGAGGATGATCTTCGCGGCGCGGGCGCGCTCCAGCAGCTCCTGCGCGATGCTCAGGTTGTCCGACAGGGTCTCCGCGGAGCCGTCCCACATGTGGGACTGGAACAGCGGGTTGCGGCCGGCCTTGACGCGCTCCTCGGAGACGGCGAGCAGCGGGCGGACGTACCCGTCCAGCTTGTCCTTCGGGCAGTGGTCGGTGTGCAGCGCGATGTTGACGTCGTACTTCTCGGCCACGATGTGCGCGAACTCGGCCAGGGCGACCGCGCCGGTCACCATGTCCTTGCTGTGCTGGCCGCCCAGGAACTCGGCACCGCCGGTGGAGATCTGGACGATGCCGTCGCTCTCCGCCTCGGCGAAGCCGCGCAGTGCCGCGTGCAGGGTCTGGGACGAGGTGACGTTGATGGCCGGGTAGGCGAACTGTCCTGCCTTCGCCCGGTCCAGCATCTCGTTGTAGACCTCGGGAGTTGCGATGGGCATCTGTCCGCTCCTCTTAGCTGTGCGGGTTGGCGTACTGCGTACTGTCGGCCCTGACCTGGAACCTTGGAAGCGACGTCGTTGTCGGCCCCATCTTCCCAGACTTGTCCGCCAGGTCCACGGCGCAGGTCAAGTCGTGATGTGGCGGGATCCCGGGGGCCCGCCGCGCCACCGTGCCGCGGCACCCTCCGGACGTACGGCCGGCGGCCGGGGCAGCCGGCCGGGCCGGTACAGCCTGTACGGCCGGTGCGACCGGTACGTCCGGTGCCGCCGGTGCCGCAGGTGCCGCCGGTCCCGCCGGTCAGTCGAGCCCGAGCTCGTCCTTGGAGAAAGCGAACAGGTACGGCACGCCCGCGCCCTCCCGGATCTTCTCCGCGGCGCCGGTCGCCCGGTCCACGATGGTGGCGACGGCCACCACCTCGGCACCCGCCTCCCGCACGGCCTCGACCGCGGTCAGCGGTGAGCCGCCGGTGGTGGAGGTGTCCTCGACGACCAGGACACGGCGGCCGGCGATGTCCGGACCCTCGACCCGGCGCTGCAGACCGTGCGCCTTGGCGGCCTTGCGGACGACGAACGCGTCCAGCCTGCGGCCACGCGCGGCGGCGGCGTGCAGCATGGCGGCGGCCACCGGGTCGGCACCCATGGTCAGGCCGCCCACCGCGTCGAACTCCAGCTCCCCGGTCAGGTCGAGCAGCACCTGGCCGACCAGCGGCGCGGCCTCGCCGTCGAGGGTGACGCGGCGCAGGTCGACGTAGTAGTCGGCCTCCAGCCCCGAGGAGAGCGTCACCTTGCCGTGCACCACGGCCTTGTCCTTGATCTGCTGCAGCAGCGCGCCGCGCGTGTCCGTCATGGCAGCCAGCTTAGAGGCGGGTCCACGTCCAGGTCGTCGTGGCCTCCAGCGGCTCCAGCGGTGTGACCAGGCGCGGGGTGCTGTTCAGCCCGTCGGGCGGCCCGGTCTGCGGCTCCACGCACACCGCCTCCCGCTGCTCGTCGTAGACCACCACCCACTGCTCGCGGCTGGTGACCCGCAGGCTCAGGCGGCCGGGCCAGGTCACGGTGACGTCGACGCCGTCGGGCATGCCGAAGCAGTCGTCCCACGGCCCGGGCCGGGGATCGATGCGGCGGCCGGTGGGCAGGTGGTCCTCGCCCCGCTCCTCCTGCCAGGCGGGCGTGAAGTCCAGGGCGGCCTCCGCACCGTCGACGGTGCGGTTCAACCACGGGTGCCAGCCGATCTGCGCCGGGAAGGACGACTCGTAGGTCTCCACCGCCATGCTCAGGGTGAGGGAGTCCTCGGCGAGCTCGATTTGCTGGGTCACCCGCCCCGAGTAGGGCCACGGCTCGGCGAGGTCGAAGGTGAGGACGGCGGCGCCGTCGTCCACCCGGGCGGTGCACCAGGCGGCGTCCCGGGCGGTGCCGTGGATGGCGTTGGGCGGCGCGTTCAGCGGCATCTGGTGGACGGTGGCGCCGTCCCGGAACCGGCCGTCACGGAGCCGTCCGCACCAGGGGACCATCGGGAAGCACCCGAACCGCTCGCCCTGCCGCAGCAGCTCCGTGCCGCCGATCCGCAGCCCTGCGACCCGCCCGCCGTTGCCCGGCCGCACGGTCACCTCCGCGTCGCCCGCGGTCAGCGTGATGTCGTCGTTGGTCACGGGACGACCCTACTGCGCTGATCACCACCGGCCGGGGGCACGACCGGCCGGGGGTCACTGCGGCCACAGGTCACCGCGACCGGGGGGCACAGCGGCCAGGGGGCCGAGCGGCCAGGGGCCACCGGCGACCCGGGGCCATCGACGGCCGGGATCACCGGCGGCGGCGCAGGACCCGGACGGCGACGACGGCGGAGGCCACGGCGAGGGCCGCTGCCGGGGCGGCCCAGCGCAACGGGGCCGGCGTCGAGACGGTCTGGGGCGCCGGCACGGGGGCGTACCGGCCGCGCGGCGGGGCGTGGTCCACCTCCTCGGCGCTGCGGCCGATCATCGTGCGCCGTGCGTGGGCGGCCTCCGCGACGGCGTCACCGTCCTCCCCCGCCTCCCCCGCGTCTGCCGCCTCTCCCGCCTCTGCCGCTTCCATGGCCGCTGCCGCCTCTGCCGCTTCCATGGCCGCTGCCGCCTCCTCGGCCGCCGCGTTGCGGCCGTCCGCCACGGGGTCGGGAGCGGACGGGGAGGCGTCGTCGGCGCCGACGCGGCGGGCGGGGTCCGGGGGCGGGGCGTCGCCCGCGCCCGGCGTGGCCTCGAAGTCGCCGGTGGCCCCCGGCTGGAAGTCCTCGGTCGCCGCCTCCTGGACCGTCTGGGGCGGCGCGTCGACCGACTCCTGCGGCGCGTCGGAGGACGTGGAGGCGCCGTCCGAGGGGGCGTCGGTGTGTGCGTCCGTGGGTGCCCCGGGGGCCGGGGGTCCCTCCGCGGGGGCGTCCTGCCGGGCCGCGGTCCCCAGGTTCTCCACGAACCGGGTCAGCAGCCGGGTGACCGCGGCGGCCACCGCGTCCGGCGCGAGGCCGGTGACCCGGCCGTCGGCGCGCGCCGTGCCCTCGGTGGTGAGCGTCGTACCCCCCTCCGCCTCCCGCAGGGCGAGCCGCAGGGTCAGCTTCACCGAGCCGGTGCCGCGGGTCTCCGCCGCCTCGCCCTCCACGACGTAGGAACCGTCGTCCTGCCCGGTGACGCGCACGGCGCCGCCGTAGGTGATGGAGTGACTGCCGATACGGACCTTCAGCCGCCCGGCGACCGGCTCCGCGCCGGCGTCGTGCTGGAGCCCGGGCACCGCCCGGGCGACCCGCGCGGGGTCGTCCAGCACTGCTCTGAGCCGATCGACCGGAACCGGAACGAACACCTCGTGCTCCATGCCTGCCGAGCCTACCCAGGCGACCCCGGGCTGTACCCCCGTCGGCGCGAAGTCACGGCGCGTCGGCGCGCGGCCGGGCGCCCGGCCGGGGCCCCGCGGGGTCACGACGCGGCGTCGGGTCACGGCCGGGCCCCGCGGCCTCAGCGGGCGTAGCGCGGGTGGACCAGGGTGGACGGCGGCAGGCCGGGCGGGCGCCGGTGCTCGGCGCGGCGCGCGGCGGCGTCGAGCAGGGCGTCGGTGAGGGTGTGCGGGCGCGGGCCGGACGGGTCGAGGCGCACCTCGGGCGTGGTCCGGGAGGCCAGGACGAACCCCCGGTCCTGTCCGGCCGCCCCGCTCCGGGGCGTGCGGTCCGGCCCGGCGCCGGCGGACCGCAGCCCGGGTACGCGGTACGGGGCGGTGCGCAAGCCGGCCGCGCGCAGGGTCGACTCCACGGTGCCCAGGACCCGGGCGCGGCCGGTGACCGGCCCGGTGTGCACGACGAGGCGCCCGCCGGGCGCCAGCGCCCGCCGGGCCAGCCCGTAGAACTCCAGCGAGTACAGCTTGGTGCTCTCGGTGATCGCGGGGTGCGGAAGGTCGGACACGACGACGTCGTACGCGGCCCGGGGCCCGCCGCGCAGCCAGGTGAACGGGTCGTCGGCCGTGACCCGCACCCGGGGATCGTCGAACGCCCGCCCGTTCAGCGCCGTGAGCGCCGGGTCGGTGCGCGCCAGCCGCACCACCTCCGGGTCGCGGGTGACGACGTCCACCCGGTGCACCCCCTCGAACCGCAGCACCTCCCGGAGGGCCAGCCCGTCCCCGCTGCCGAGGACGAGCACCCGGGCCCGCGGCCCGTTCATCGCGGGGTGCACCAGGGCCTCGGCGGGGCGGGGCCCGTCCCGTCCGCTGACCCGCAGCCGCCCGTCGAGGAACAGGTCGGCGGGACGGCCGTCCCGGCCGCCGGTGAGCACCACCTCCTGCTTCCCGGTGTGCAGGGCGACGCGGACGTCGGAGCCGTACATCGCCTTCCGGGCGGCCCGCTCGAAGTCGTCGACCAGGACCGCGGCCGAGGCGAGCAGGGCCAGCACGCAGAGGTTGGCCACCACCAGCAGGCGGCAGTCGCGGCGGCTGAGGTCCTGCCGGAACAGGCCGAGCACCAGCGCCGCGCCCACCACCGCGTTGACGGCGCCGGTGATCAGCGCCCCGGTCAACTGCCCGAGGAACGGCAGGAGGAGGAACGGGAAGGCCAGCCCGCCGACCAGGGCCCCGACGTAGTCGGCGGCGAACAGGTCGGCCACCGCGCCGCCCGCGTCCTGCCGACGGATCCGCTGGATCAGCTCCATCAGCAGCGGCACCTCGGCACCGATGAGCAGGCCGGTGGCCAGGGAGAACCCCACGAGCAGCCAGCGCGGCCCGCTCTCCCAGGCGCCGCCCCAGGCGCCCGTGAAGGCGTAGACCGCGTACAGGGCCATGGCGCTGCACCCGCCGGTGAGGGCGAGGGCCGCCTCGACGGCCCCGAAGCCGGCCGCGGCTCTCCCGCGCAGCCGCTTGGCGGCCAGGGAGCCGATGCCCATCGCGAACACCATGACGGACAGCACGACCGACGCGTGGGTGACCGAGTCGCCCATCAAGTACGTGGCCAGGGCGAGCAGTTCGAGTTCGTACACGAGCCCGCAGGCCGCACAGACGAACACACCGGCCAGAACCAGGAACCGCCCGGTGCCCTGCCGGACCGGCAGCGGTGGCGGGCCGCCGACCGGACCGCCACCGGAGCCGTCCGGCCCGCCACCGGGTGCGGTGGAACGGGGCGGAGCGGGGGCCTGCGGTTCGATCACCCTGCGACGTTACGTCACACCTCCGGTGCGGATCGTCACCCACACGTGTGGTGCTTGTTTACTCCTGACCGATATTGGTACGAGCGGAATCCCGCCCGGGCAGGCTCGCCGGCCCGCGCGACGCCCCGGCCCGCCGCCCGGACGGCCGGGTGCCCCGGGCCGGGTGCCCCGCCTCCCGCCGCCGACCGCCGCCCGGCCGGGCCCGTGCGCTCGCCGCCTGCGCCGCCGGGACGAACCCGCGCCCCGCAGCTCAGGCCGCCGCCCGGACGGTCCTTCGCCCCGCACCTCAAGGCCGCCGCCCGGCGGCCCCGCGTCCCCGCGCCTCAGGCCGCCGCCCGGACCCGCGTCCCCACCCGGGTGCGGGTCGCCACCAACTGGCCCTCCTGCGGGTACGCGTGCCAGGTGCGCCAGTGCACCTGGTCCTCGTGGCGCTGGGCCAGCAGGGCGGTGAACGCGTGCGGGCTGCCGGGGAACACCCCCGCCAGCCCCTGCGGGTGGTCGGCCACCAGGGCCAGCAACTCCTGGGCGCGGCCCGCGAACGCGCCCGGCGAGAGCACTTCCACCCGGGCGGCGAACTCGTACTCCCAGTCACCCACCCGCTTGGCGACGCCCAGGGGAAGGGGCGTGCTGCTGCCCGGAAGGCACGCCACGGTCTCCGAGCACAGACCGCGCTTCTCCTCCACGAGCACCTGGTGCGACGCGCCGAGCAGACGCATCTGCAGCTTCGCACCGGTCAGTTCGAGGTCGAGGGTGGCCAGCGCGGGCAACGGCTCGCGGCCCAGGGCCCAGGCGAGGTCGGCCGCGCACGTGTCGGTGTAGGCGGTGTTCAGGGTCGTGAGCATGGATCGGCTCCGCAAGCGCGCAAGGAGGAAAAGATGGGGGGGAGTCCGGCGCACCTCCCTCACACCGGGTTCGGCCCGTCAGCCCGGTCGGCCGGTCGGGACGGGCTCCCGCTGTAAGTCCGAGGGCTGCGTGGGTGGTTGAGAGGCAATCATGAACCGTGGCGCCGATACAGCGTTTTTACCCAAGTTCAGGCGGTTTCCATCCCCTAGAGGGCTCCACAGCTCAACTGTTCAATCACCGCGCGCACCCCGCGCGTCCGGGACACGCCCGTGCGAACGTCCGGCCACGCACCCTCCGGAACCGCATGCCCGGCCACCGTGCCGACGGCGACCGCGACGGGATACGGGCGTGGAAACGGTGACGGGGACCCCGTGACCGTGCGGTCACGGCGTCCCCACCCGACGGCAGCGGGGCCCACCCCCCACGCGGACCCCACCGTCCTCCCCCGGAGGCGCAAGCCGACGGCCGGCGGCCCGGCGGCTCAGCTCCCTCCGCCGCCGCAGCCGCCCCCGCCGCCTCCCCCGCACGACGACGACCCGCCGCAGGAGGAGGACCCACCGCACGACAAGCCGGCGGAACCGCTGCCGCTGTCACCTGACGTCCACCAGCTCTCCCGGCGCCCGCGCCGCCCGGACGCGGACACCGCGCGCCCGCCCCCGCGGCCCACCATGACCCCGATCAGCACGACGGCCCCGATGAACACGAACAGGACGACCAGCCAGTACAGGAAATCCCCCATGACGTCCGCTCCTTCCGTTCCCCCGTGATCCGCTGAAGCAGCCCCCGTGGGCGCCCCGCTCACGCGTGTGAGCGGGAGATGCCCGATGCCCGCACGGCCCAAAGCAGAGTTGAGCAAAGCCAGAGCTTCGGCGCAGGATGACCCATGACCTCCAGCGCGCGCCCCCTCCTCAACCGCCGCCTCGCAGAGTTCGGGACGACGGTCTTCGCCGAGATGTCCGCCCTGGCCCTGAGCACCGGGTCGATCAACCTCGGCCAGGGCTTCCCCGACACCGACGGCCCCGAGGAGGTCCGGGAGGCCGCCGTGCGCGCCCTGCGGGACGGCCGCGGCAACCAGTACCCGCCGGGCCCCGGCATCTCCGAACTGCGCACCGCCGTAGCCGCCCACCAGCAGCGCCGCTACGGCCTGTCCGTCGACCCCGACACGGAGGTGCTGGTCACCGCCGGCGCCACCGAGGCCATCGCCGCCGCCCTGCTCGCCCTGGTGGAGCCCGGCGACGAGGTGATCGCCCTGGAGCCGTACTACGACTCCTACGCCGCCTCCATCGCCATGGCGGGCGGCACCCGCGTCCCCGTCACGCTCCGCCCCGGCGACGGCCGCTTCCGGCTCGACCTCGACGAACTGCGCGACGCCGTCACCGACCGCACCCGCCTCCTGCTGATCAACACCCCGCACAACCCCACCGGCACCGTCCTCACCCGCGAGGAACTGGCGCAGATCGCCGCCCTGGCCGTGGAGCGGGACCTGCTGGTGGTCACCGACGAGGTCTACGAACACCTCGTCTTCGACGACGCCGAGCACATCCCGCTGGCCACCTTCCCCGGCATGCGGGAGCGCACGGTCACCATCTCCAGCGCCGGCAAGACCTTCTCGTTCACCGGCTGGAAGGTCGGCTGGGTGACCGCCTCACCGGAGCTGGTGACAGCGGTCCGCTCGGCCAAGCAGTACCTGACCTACGTCTCCGCGGGCCCGTTCCAGTACGCGGTCGCGGAGGCGCTCGCGCTGCCGGAGTCGTACTTCACGGGGCTGCGGGACGACCTGCGCGGCAAGCGGGACCTCCTCGCCGCCGGGCTGGAGAAGGCGGGTTTCTCGGTCTACCGCCCCACCGGCACCTACTTCATCACCGCCGACATCCGCCCCCTGGGCGAGACCGACGGCATCGCCTTCTGCCGGGCCCTGCCGGAACGCGCGGGCGTCGTCGCTGTTCCGACCGCGGTCTTCTACGACCACCGGGAGACGGGGGCGCCGTTCGTACGGTTCGCGTTCTGCAAGCGCACCGAGGTACTGACCGAGGCGTCCGCCCGCCTCTCGTCGATGGCCGCGCCGGGCAGCGAACGCCCGGAGTGAGCGGCCCGGCGAGCAGCAGGGCTCCGGGCCCCGCCGAGCCGCGGTACACGGTGCGCCCTCGGCCTGGGTGGGGCAGGACAACGGTCCCGGCGGTACCTAACGCCGCGCCGGGTTGCTGTTCAGCTTGCGCCGCTCCCAGCGGTTGGGGTGGCGGACGACCACGCCCGCCATGCCACCGGACCCGGTGAGCCGGATCAGAGGGGTGCCGGGGAGGCGGTCGGGGGTGGTGGTGTCCTTCAGGCCGCCGATGCCCGGGTCCAGGGCGCCGGTGTCCGCGGCCCAGCCGTCGGGGATGACGACGGTGACGCCGGCCGCCTCCCCGTACGCCTCCACGGTCACCTCGGGCAGGCGGCACTCGACCCGGGTGAAGTCCAGCTTGACGCCGCCCAGGCCACCACGGGCGATCACGTGCCCGGGGACGTCCCAGCTCCCGGGGCCCCGGGACGCCCCGTGCAGGCCGCCCTTGAGCACCAGGGGCGGCTGGTCGGCCGGGGACGGCGGCTGGGGGAGGTCGGCGGTCAGGACGTCCAGCTCGGCGTACGTCTTGGCCGTCAGCGCCTGCTCCAGGCGCGCGTCCAGCTCGTCGAGGCCGATGCGGCCCTCGGCGGCCGCGTCGCGCAGTCGCTCCACCACCGCTTCCCGGTCGTCGTGGGAGGCGCGGAGACCGCCCGGGGGGACGGCGGGCGGCAGGTGCTCCGGAGGCTGGGCTGTCATGGCCACAAGAATAGGCGGACCCCGGGCGCCCTGAGCGGGCATGTGCGGGCGGGGAGGCGAAGCCGGACGGAGCGGAGTGGCCGCCGCGGTCCCGACACGACAGAGCCCGGCCCCGCAGCCGGCCGGGTCGGCCGGCCTCCGGGCCGGGCTGTGCTGTGCTTGCTCCCGCGCGACGCCACCTGGCCGGTGCCGCTCCCGCGGTGGGCGGCGGACTACTCGTCGTCCGGCTTGTCCGCCTCGGTGATGTCCTGCTCCAGGCCGAGCTGCTCCACGAGCCACTTGTCGAACTCGATCGCGGCCCGCACCCAGCTGACCGTGGAGGAGACGAAGTGCTCCAGGCTGACGCCCATGCCGATGAGCATCTGCGCCTCACCGATCAGCCGGACGGTGCCGTCGTCGTGGGTGTGCGTGTAGACCTTCGGCCACAGGGTGCGGCGGTTCCAGTCGTCGACGGACTCCAGCAGCTGCGGCTTCTCGTCGATCTGGTGCGGGCGGTCGTAGAACGTCCGCACGGAGAAGATCTGCTGGTCCTCCTCACCGCGGAACATGAAGTAGGTACGGAACTGCTCCCACGGCGCCGCGAGGTCACCCTCGTCGTCGACGACGTACTTCAGCTCCATCTGGTCGAGGAGCTGCTTCACGAGGTCCTGATCCGGGACGACGGGGCCCGCCGGTCCTTGGGGCTGCGGCTCGGGCTGGCCCCCGAAACTTGGAATCGAGGACGGGTCGATGCTCACCGTGATTTTCCCTTCGTACGGATCCCGCCATCCTCTCCCATGCGGGGAGGGGCGTGGCAAGCCCCGACGGGGCCTGTCAGCCCTCGGCTGACTCGATCCGGTCAATGATCCGGTCAGTGGTCCTGCCGGGGCCCGGGTACCCCCTGAGGGGACGGCCCACCGTACACGGGGACACGGCGTCGAGAACGGGTCGGGCGGGGTCCCGCGGCGGGTGCCGTCGCGGGACCCGACCCCGTGTTCCGGGCGGGCGGCCCGGCGCCTACAGGGTCTTGCCGGTGGCCGGACCCACGATCAGCTCGTCGCCGAAGCGGTCGACGCGCACCGTGTCGCCGTCCCGGATCTCCCCGGAGAGGATCTCCTTGGCGAGCCGGTCGCCGATCGCGGTCTGGACGAGCCGGCGCAGCGGCCGGGCGCCGTAGGCCGGATCGTTGCCCTCGTCGGCGAGCCACGCCAGGGCTTCGTCGGTGACGTCCAGGGTGAGCCGGCGCTCGGCGAGCCGTCGGGCCAGGCGGTCGATCTGGAGGGCGGCGATCCGCTCCAGCTCGGGCTTGGTGAGCGCCGAGAAGACCACCAGGTCGTCGAGGCGGTTGAGGAACTCCGGCTTGAAGGAGGCCCGGACCACCTCCAGCACCTGTTCCTTCTTCTCCGTCTCGCTGGTCAGCGGGTCCACCAGGAACTGGCTGCCCAGGTTGGAGGTCAGCACCAGGATGGTGTTGCGGAAGTCGACGGTGCGGCCCTGGCCGTCGGTGAGGCGGCCGTCGTCCAGCACCTGGAGCAGGATGTCGAAGACCTCCGGGTGAGCCTTCTCCACCTCGTCCAGCAGCACCACGCTGTACGGGCGGCGCCGCACGGCCTCGGTGAGCTGGCCGCCCTCCTCGTAGCCGACGTAGCCGGGCGGGGCGCCGACCAGCCGGGCCACGCTGTGCTTCTCGCTGTACTCGGACATGTCGACGCGGACCATCGCCCGCTCGTCGTCGAAGAGGAAGTCGGCGAGCGCCTTGGCCAGTTCGGTCTTGCCGACGCCCGTCGGGCCGAGGAAGAGGAAGGAACCGGTGGGGCGGTCGGGGTCGGCGACGCCGGCCCGGGAGCGCCGGACCGCGTCCGACACCGCCCGCACGGCCTCGGTCTGGCCGATGAGGCGCCTGCCCAGCTCCTCCTCCATGCGCAGCAGCTTCTGCGTCTCGCCCTCCATCAGGCGGCCGGCCGGGATGCCGGTCCAGGAGGCGACGACGTCGGCGATGTCGTCGGAGCCGACCTCCTCCTTGACCATGGTGTCCCGGGCGACCTCCTCCTCGGCCTCCGAGGCCGCCTCCAGGTCGCGTTCCAGGGACGGGATCTCGCCGTAGAGCAGCTTGGACGCGGTGTCGAAGTCGCCGTCGCGCTGGGCCCGTTCGGCCTGGCCGCGCAGCTCGTCCAGCTTCTCCTTCAGCTCACCGACCCGGTTGAGGGACTGCTTCTCCTTCTCCCAGCGGGCGGTCAGGCCCCGCAGCTCCTCCTCCTTGTCGGCGAGGTCGCGGCGCAGCTTCTCCAGGCGTTCGCGGGAGGCCGGGTCGGTCTCCTTGCCGATGGCCAGCTCCTCCATCTTCAGCCGGTCGACGGAGCGCTGGAGTTCGTCGATCTCGACGGGCGAGGAGTCGATCTCCATGCGCAGCCGGGACGCGGCCTCGTCGACGAGGTCGATGGCCTTGTCGGGCAGGAAGCGGGAGGTGATGTAGCGGTCGGAGAGGGAGGCGGCGGCGACCAGCGCGCTGTCGGCGATCTGGACCTTGTGGTGGGCCTCGTAGCGTCCCTTGAGTCCGCGCAGGATGGCGATGGAGTCCTCGACGGACGGTTCGGCGACCAGCACCTGCTGGAAGCGCCGCTCCAGCGCGGGGTCCTTCTCGATCCGCTCGCGGTACTCGTCCAGCGTGGTCGCGCCGACCATGCGCAGCTCGCCGCGGGCCAGCATCGGCTTGAGCATGTTGCCCGCGTCCATCGCGGAGTCGCCGCCGGCGCCCGCACCGACGACGGTGTGCAGCTCGTCGATGAAGGTGACGACCTGCCCGTCGGACTCCTTGATCTCCGCCAGGACGGTCTTCAGCCGCTCCTCGAACTCGCCCCGGTACTTGGCGCCGGCGACCATGGCGCCGAGGTCGAGGGCGACCAGCCGCTTGTCCTTGAGCGACTCGGGGACGTCGCCCTTGACGATCCGCTGGGCGAGCCCCTCGACGACGGCGGTCTTGCCGACGCCGGGCTCACCGATGAGGACGGGGTTGTTCTTGGTGCGCCGGGACAGCACCTGCACGACGCGCCGGATCTCCTGGTCGCGGCCGATCACGGGGTCGAGCCTGCCCTCCCGGGCGGCGGCGGTGAGGTCGGTGCCGAACTTCTCCAGCGCCTTGTACTGGCCCTCGGGGTCGGGGGTGGTCACCCGGCGGGTCCCCCGCGTCTTCTGGAAGGCGTCCTGCAGCTTCTTCGCGGTGGCGCCCTGCTGGGACAGCACCTCACCGGCGGCCCCGCCCTTGGCGGCGATGCCGATCAGCAGGTGCTCGGTGGACAGGTACTCGTCGCCGAGGTCGCGGGCGCGGGCCTGGGCGTCCGCGATGACGGCGAGCAGCTCGCGGTTGGGCTGGGGCGGGGCGACCGTGGACCCGGCGACGCTCGGCAGGCCGGCGAGCACCCGCTCGGCGCCGGAGCGCACGGCCGCCTGGTCGGCGTCGACCGCGGCGAGCAGGTCCGTGATGTTCTCGTTGTTCTGCGGGCGGCCTTGCCCCTGGAGCAGCGCGAGCAGCAGGTGGGCGGGGGTGAGGTCCGGGTGTCCCTCGGTCACGGCGCGGTTGCCGGCGGCGTTGATCGCGTCCCGGCTCCGGTTGGTCAGCTCGGCGTCCACGTGTCCGTTCTCCTCCTTGCGGTGACCCTTCAGCGGCCTTCGTGGCTGACTCGGTCAACGTACATAAACTTGAGTCTATTCCACTCAACGTGGAACGAGGAGCACCTCGGACGAGTTCCCCGGACGAGCGGCGCCATGACGGCACCTGGGCGGGTGACGCCATGACGGCACCCAGTGACCAATCAAGCACGAAGGCCCGGCACGCGCAGGGCGTACGGGCCTTGGAAGTCGACGCGGGGTCGATGCGGGGTCGATGCGGGGCCGACGCGGGGTCGACGCGGGGTCGATGCGAGTTTGACCAGAGGCCGATCAGAGGCCGATCAGAGGCCGATCGGAGGCTGATCAGAGGTCGGCCGGAACGAACCCGGCAGAGGGGGACGGAACAGGCCCGACGGCCCCGCGTCCGCCCGGACGGTCCGACGGAGCGGCCGAGGGCGCGCCGACCACTCATTCCCGGCCATCGCACGATCCGCCGGACAGGCGGACATGTCGGCACAAACTGCAGCGGCGTCACCGTGTTCAGGTCACGGTGACGCCGCTGCGGGGGGAAGCACCTGAGCGATCTTTTACGACGGGGGAATCGCGTCAGGCACTGCGGGGGGTGGCCGAAATGGTCCGGATCGCGGGGGAGTCGGACTCCACCCGCTGATGGTCACGCTGGTCAAGATTCACAAAGATCATTCCGTACCGGATGGCACACCGCACGGGCTGCGGCGCCCCGCGGGGACGCCGCAGGCACCGGTACGCCCGCACGTCACCGTCCTCGTCCCGCGTGACCACCACCGGCTCGCCGAACACCGTCACCATCAACGAGTCACCACTGTGGGGGATGGCGGTGACCAGGTCGATGAAGTGCCAGCCGGACCGGTAGGCGGTGGCCATCTCTCTGCGGAAGGAGCGGTCGTCGGGTGGAGTGGTCACGTCAGCTCCCAGCTCCGTCGCGCGGAGGTGCGACCGGTTTGGGCGCCGGCCACGCACTGTCCGCGAGCAGCACCTCACTCGACACACTCGCCGGCCAGGCGCTGTCGGCCTGCACCTCACCGCTCGCCTCGGACAGGCCGACCAGGATCCCGGCAGCCATGACGGCGGAGAAGGCGGCACCAAGCACCGAGCGAAGCATTCTGTTACGCATAGTCGGCTTCGTCCTCACTTGAAGGTCCCCTCTTCCCCCGTCGCATACGACGATGGCTCATTCGGGCACGTTATGGCCACAGGACCGATGCATCATGTTCCTGCACGTTCAGGACCCTGGGGGGTGGAGATTTGACAACAAATCAGACCAACGAGACACATCCCCATGCGGTGACCGAGTTGTGTCAGGAAGGGGCACGGCTCTACACCGCTGCACTGCGTGCCGGTCGCATCGCGCGCGCGGACGTCCGGGCGGCCCCCTGCCTCATCGAGTTCGCCCTGCTCCACCCCGACGCGGACGATCCGGACTGGCTGCGCCCCGTCCCGCCGGCCCTGGTGCTGGCCCAGCGCCTCAACCCACTCGAACACGAGATCGCCGAACGGCGGCGCCAGACGCTGCACCTGTCGGAGACCTTCACACCGTTCATGGCACTCAGTGCCCAAGCGGCCGTGCCCAGCGACTCGATCACCGTGCTGGAGGGCGGCCAGCAGATCAACGCGGCACTCAACCTCGCCACGTCCGAGTGCAGGACCGAGATGCTCACGGTCCAGCCCAGCGGCAACCGGGACGAGCGGAGCCTGATCCAGGGCCTGGAACGCGACCGGCCCCTGATCGAACGCGGTGTGCGCATCCGCACCCTGTACCAGCACACCGCCCGGTACAGCCCCGAGAAGCTGGCCTACGCAGAGAAACTCGCCGACGGCAAGGTGGAACACCGGACGATCGACGAACTGGTCGAGCGCCTCATCATCTGCGACGAGACGGTGGCCTTCATTCCCAGCCGCGACGACCAGCAGGTCGCCCTGGAGCTGCGCAACCCCGGCCTCGTGCGCTACCTCCGCAAGGTGTTCGAGTTCATGTGGAGCCGTGCGGTGCCCCTCCGCGTGGGCGCTCCCTACGAGGCCGCCCTCGACGGCATCACCGAGATCCAGCACTCCATCGCCAAGCTGCTGGTGGAGGGCCACGTGGACGAGGCCATCGCACGGCGGCTGGGCATGAACGTCCGTACCTGCCGCGCCCACATAGCCAAGCTGGCCTCCGCTCTCGGCAGCGGCAGCCGGGCCCAGCTCGGCTACCTGATCGCCCGGTCCGGAATCCTCGACCAGGAGGACACGGTCACGTGACGACCGCGCCGCACCCCGAGCACGGTCCGGGCGAGCTCTGCCCGGCCGGTAAGGCCCTGTACGAACGCGCTTTGCGCGAGGGTCACGTGGCGGCCCGGGACACGGCCGCGGCGCCGTGCCTCGTGGACGGCGGCCTGCTGCACCCGGCCGTCGACGACATGCTGCGCCTCCTGCCCGTGGCCCCCGCCGTGGCCCTGCAACGACTGCTGCGTGCCTCCGCCGAGCACCTCGCACGGGTGCGCCGCCAGGAGGAGCGGCTGACCCAGGACTTCGAGCCGCTGCTGCGACTCGGCGGCGGCCGGGCCGCACTCACCGAGCCCCCGGCCGTCCGGGTCCTCAGCGGCACCGCACGGATCAACGAAGCCATCACGGACGCCATGGAGGGGGCGACCCGGGAAGTACTGACCGTGCAGCCGCGCGCCGGGCTGACCGGCCGTCGGGGGGAGGTCGCCGACGTCGTCTCCTTCGCCCGGGACCAGAGCCTGCTCGACCGCGGCGGCCGGATCCGCACGCTGTACCAGACCACCGTCCGCCACTTCCCCGTCGTGACGGCCCGGCACGAGCGACTGCGGGGCGACGTCGAGGTCCGCGCACTGGACGAGGTTATGGACCGCCTCATCCTCATCGACCGGGAAGTCGCCTTCCTCCCCGCCGACAAGGACGGTTCCGTGGCCGTCGAGACCCGTCACCCGGCGATCGTCACCTACCTCTGCACCGCCTTCGACCGGTTCTGGCGCCTGGCCGCGCCCCTGTACCTGAGCCCCTCCGACCTGCGCAGCGTCGACGGCGTCACCCCCCGGCAACGCGCCATCGCCGAACTCCTCACCGAGGGACACACCGACGCCGTCATCGCCGAACGCCTCGGCATGAACATCCGCACCGCCCGCGTCCACATCGCCAAACTGGCCGCGACACTGGGCAGCAGCAGCCGGGCCCAGCTCGGCTACCTCATCGCACGCTCGGGGATCCTCGATCCGCAGCCGTGAGTGGCGACGGGCGGCCCCGTGAACCGTCCAGGCCGGCCTGGGCGATGCGGACCCCCAACTGGGTTCGGCTGACCGCCCCCAAGGTCTCCGAGAGCCGCGCGATGTGGGCGCGGCAGGTCCGCACGCTGATACCGAGACGCTCGGCGATCACCGCGTCCTGGTGACCCTCCGCCAGCAGCGCCGCGATGGACTGCTCACGGTGGGAGATGCCCTCGATGCCGGTGTCGGGCAGCGGCGCGGTCAACGGGATGGCGAGCCGCCACAACCGCTCGAAGACCGTGCCCAGATACTCCACCAGCGCCGGGTGCCGCAGCTCCAACGCCATCGTGCGCTCGGCGTTGGCGGGGATGAAGGCGACCGTGCGGTCGAAGAGGATCAACCGCTCGATCACCTCGTCCAGGGTGCGCGCCTCCACCGCGTCGCCCATCAACTCCAGGTAGGAGAGCAGGCCGTGGCCGTGCCGCGCCACGTGCGTGTACAGGTCCCGCATGCGCACGCCCCGGCCCCGCAGCGCCATCGCCCGGTGCATGCCCTCCGACAGCTCCGCCTCCCGCCGGATGCCGCCGGGCTGCACGGTCAGCACCTCCCGGGTGCACGCCTGGGTCGCCTCGTCCATCGCGGCCTGGATGCGGGCCAGGCCGTCCAGCACCCGGATCGCGGGCCCCTCGGCGGACGGGGAGGCCGGCACGTGGCGGCCCAGGCCGGCGTACCGCTCGAACGCCTCGACGGCCGCCCCGACCCGGCGCCGGCTGGCGTTCACCTCGTCGTACATGCCGCGCAGCAGGCGGGTCATGACCTCCTGCGGCGAGGTCGGCACCAGCCAGTCCATGTCGTCGGGGTCCGGGTGCAGCAGGGCCAGTTCGAGCAGGCACGGCACGGGCTCCGCCTCCCGGCGCGGCACGCGTCCGCGGCGTACGGCACGGGAGTACACCCGGTCCCCGGCCTCGCACAGCCGGTCGGCACCGTGCGGGTGCCCGTCCGTCCCGTGACCGGCCATCGCCCGTCCCACCCCCGGTTGCGCCGCCTTCCGAAGCGCAACTATGCGCGGACGGAGCGTGATCCGCAACACGACTCCTACGGCGTGGAGTTGGGGTACACACCCATCTGCCCGATACGCCCACCTCCAGCGTTGACGCGCCGCAACAAGATGGGGGTGGCGGGCGCGGAGCCGTGCTGCCAGGGTCGGTGACCGGGGGAACGGCCCCGCGCGGGACTGTTCGGTGGTCGAGCGTCCGGACGCGTCGTGCTCGGGGGAGACGACGCGTGACGGGGGAAGGGACGCGCCACTGTGACCAGGTGGGACACCGAGCAGCCCGGCGACCGGGCGGCGGCTCCGGCCGCTCTGCCGCCGCGACCGGACGCGGCCGGACACACCGCTGCCGCTCCCGGTCCGCGACGCCTCACGGACCGGGAACGGCAGTGGCTACGGCTGTTGGGCGAGAGATGCCCACCCGATCCGGGACTCCCCTCTCCGCCGGACGCGCGGACTTCCCCTCATGCCCGTCCGAGCGCGTGCTCTCCGCCGTACGACCGGTCGAGCCAGGACCCCCCGCTCCACGACCGCCCAAGCCAGAACTCCTCGCCTCACAAGCCTCCGAGCCCGGACTCCCCGCTGTAGGGCCCTTGAGCCCGGACCCCCGGCTGTAGAACCCCCGAGCCCGGACTCCCGGCCGCAGGACGCCCCGAGCGCGAACTCTCCGCTGCACGAGCGTCCGAGCGCCGACTTCCCCTCATGCCCGTCCGCGCGCGGACTTCCCCTCATGCCCGTCCGCGCGCGGACTTCCCCCTCATGCCCGTCCGAGCGCGGGCTGCCCCCTCATGACGGCGCGGCCCCGGCCGTCCCCCCGGCCGGGGCCGCGCTGCACGGCTGCGGTTACTTCAGACCGATCGCGTCGCACGCTTCCTTGTACTCGGCGGTGCAGATGTCCGACTTGGTGTAGATGCCGTCGGCGATGACGGTGTCCTTGATGTTCTCCTGCGTCAGCGCGACCACCGGCACCAGCTGGGCCGGGATGTTCTTGTCGGTGGGGCTGTCCACCCGCTCACGGGTCAGCGCGTCGAACTGGATGTCCCGGCCCTGGACCTTCGCCACCGCCATCTCGGCCGCGGCCTCCGCCTCCGCCGGGTAGGACTTGTACACGCTCATGTACTGCTCGCCCGAGATGATCCGCTGCACCCCGGCGAGCTCCGCGTCCTGGCCCGTGATCGGGGGCATCTCGGTCACCCCGGCGGCCTTGAGGGCCTTGATGATGCCGCCGGCCATGCCGTCGTTGGCGGAGTAGACCGCGGCGATGTCGTCCTTGCCGATCGCGTTGATCGCCTCGGCCATGTTGGCCTCGGCGTTCTCCGGCTTCCACTCCTTGGTGTCGTAGGACTTGGCGATCGTCACCTTGCCCTTGAGCTCGGACAGCGCGCCCGCCTTGAACTGCTTGGCGTTGGGGTCCGTCGACGAGCCGTTCATCATCACGATCTTGTCGGTGAGGTCGCCCTCCCCGCCGAGCGACTCCAGCAGGGAACGGCCCTGGACCTCGCCGACCAGCTCGTTGTCGAACGAGATGTAGGCGTCGATCGGGCCCTCGGCCAGCCGGTCGTAGGCGATGACGGGGATGCCCGCCTCCTTCGCCCGCTTGACGTTCTCGGCGATCGCCTTGGAGTCCACCGCGTCGAGCACGATGACGTCGACCTTCTCGTCGATCATCCGCTGCATCTGCCCGGCCTGCTTGTCCGCGCTGGCGTCCGCGTTGGCGTAGTCGACCTTGCCCTCGCCCTGGGTGAGCGCGTCCACCTTCTTCTTGAAGATGGGGTAGTCGAACTGCTCGTACCGGGTGTTGGCCTTCTCCGGGAGCAGCAGACCGACCTTGATGTCGTTGCCCTTGGCCGGACTCGCTTCGTCGCTGGTGCCCGTCGCGTCGAGCATGCCGCAGCCGGCGAGCACGACGGACAACGAGGTGACAGCCACGACGGATATGGCGATGCGACGCATGCGACAGCTCACTTCAGGGTGCGATCGGGACGTGGGCACAACTTTGCGACCCATGTGACTGAAAGCCAACGCTTTGGCCACCACCGCAGTCAAGTGGAACCACTTAACGAGATGGACACATCACGGTCCGCTGAACTCGTAAGGGCCTCGCGAAGGGCCCATGGAGGTTCGCCGGACGGCCCTGCATGCGTCCCGCACAGCCGTGAGCGGAATGCGCGCGGACGGTCGAGAAGGCCCCGTCGGGCCCTTCACACGCACCGGACGAGGGGTCACCGCCGAGCCCCTCACACACGGCGGACGAGGGGTCGCCGTCGAACCCCTCACACACGGCGGACGAGGGGTCGCCGTCGAACCCCTCACACACGGCGGACGACAGGCCGCCACCGAACCCCTCACCACACGGCGGAGCCCGGAGGTCGTCGCGACCTCCGGGCTCCCCACGTGCCGTCACCGGCCGCCGGTGTCAGTCGGCCTGCTGCTGCCGCTTCGGCCGCCACACCACCAGCGCGCTGGTCTGCTGGACCTCCTGGTAGGGCACCAGGTCACGCCGGTAGGAGGCGTGCACCGCCGCCTCCCGCTGACGCATCGCCGCGGCGGCGCCGTCCACGGCGTCCTCCAGCTCGGCCACCCGGGCCTGGAGCGCGGCGACCTGGTTCTCCAGTTCGATGATGCGCTTGATACCGGCCAGGTTGATGCCCTCGGTCTGCGACAACTGCTGCACCTGGCGGAGCAGTTCGATGTCGCGGGCCGAGTAGCGCCGGCCCCGGCCGGCCGTGCGGTCCGGGGACACCAGCCCCAGACGGTCGTACTGACGCAGGGTCTGCGGGTGCAGACCGGAGAGCTGGGCCGCCACCGAGATGACGTAGACCGGAGTGTCCTGGGTCAGTTCATACGGATTGCGTCGACGGCCGTCCATCTGCATCAAGCTCCCTTCGCGGCCTGGAACAGATCCGCCCGCGGATCCTCGTCCGCGGTCGCCTCGCGATACGCCTCCAGCGCGTCGCGAGCCTTCCCCGACAGGTCCTTCGGAACACTCACCTCGACGGTGACCAGCAGATCACCGCGGGTGCCGTCCTTGCGGACCGCGCCCTTGCCCCGCGCCCGCATGGTGCGGCCGTTGGGCGTGCCCGGCGGCAGCTTCAGCGTGACCGGGGGGCCTCCCAGGGTCGGGACCCGGACCTCGCCGCCGAGCGCCGCCTCCGGATAGGTGACCGGCACGGTGACGGTGAGGTTGTCGCCCTTGCGGCCGAACACCGGGTGGCTGCCGACGTGCACGACGACGTACAGGTCGCCCGCCGGACCGCCGCGCTCGCCCGGGGCGCCCTTGCCGCGCAGCCGGATGCGCTGCCCGTCGCTGACGCCCGCGGGGATGCGCACCTGCATGGTCCGCGAGGACTTGGCCCGGCCGCTGCCCTTGCAGACGTCGCAGGGGTGCTCCGCCATCAGCCCGCGGCCCTTGCAGTCGGGGCACGGGTCGGTCAGGGAGAAGCCGCCCCCGCTGCCCCGCGCGACCTGTCCGGTGCCGACGCAGGTCGGGCACACCCGCGGTGTGCCGTTCTTGTCGCCGGTGCCGGAACAGGCCTTGCAGGGCTGCTGGGAGGACATGCGCAGCGGGACCGTCGCGCCCTCGATCGCCTCGGTGAAGCTGAGGGTGACCTCGGACTCGATGTCCTGCCCGCGCCGCGGCTGGGTGCGCGTGGTGCCCGCGCCACCGCGGTTGAACAGGCCGCCGAAGACGTCACCGAGGCCGCCGCCGAAACCGCCGGCCCCGGCCTGGCCGCCGCCCTGGGCGCCCCCGAAGAGGTCACCCAGGTCGAAGTTGAAGTTGCCGCCGCCGCCCGCGCCGGGACCCGGGCGGAACCCGCCGCTGCCGAACAGCGCGCGGGCCTCGTCGTACTCCTTGCGCTTCTTGGGGTCGCCGAGGACGTCGTTCGCCTCGGAGATCTCCTTGAAGCGCTCCTCCGCCTTCGTGTTGCCCTTGTTGGCGTCCGGGTGGAACTCGCGGGCGAGCTTCCGGTACGCCTTCTTGATCTCGGCCTCGGTGGCGTCCTTGGGGACGCCGAGGACCTTGTAGTAGTCCTTCTCGATGAAGTCCTTCGTGCTCATCCCCGACGTCCCTCCTTCCGCGTGCCCTTCGTGACGTCAGCCCTCCTCCGGGCCACCTGTCTCCTTGTCGTCCTCGGCGTCGGCCTGCTGCTCCTCGGCCGGCTTGACCGCCTGCGCGCCCGGCTGGGGCTCGGCCACGGCCACCCGCGCCGGGCGGATGGTGCGTTCGCCGATGCGGTACCCGGGCTGCAGGATCGCCACGCACGTCGTCTCGGTGACGTCCGGGGCGTAGGAGTGCATCAGGGCCTCGTGGATCGTCGGGTCGAAGGGCTCGCCCTCCTTGCCGAACTGCTGCAGCCCCATCTTGGCGAGCGTGCCCTCCAGCGACTCGGCGACGGACTTGAAGCCGCCCACCAGTTCGCCGTGGTCCCGCGCGCGGCCGATGTCGTCCACGACGGGCAGCAGTTCGCCGAGGATGTTCGCGACCGCGGTCTCCTTGACGGCGACCCGGTCCCGCTCGACCCGGCGGCGGTAGTTCTGGTACTCGGCCTGGAGGCGCTGGAGGTCCGCGGTGCGCTCGTTGAGCGCGGTCCGCGCCTGGTCCAGCTGGGCCACCAGGCCCGCGTCCTGACCCGCGTCCCCGACCTGGGCCGACCCCTCCTCGGTGGAGGAGGGAGTGGCGGCGGCCGTCGGCTCGGTGTCGTCGGAGGAGGCGGGAACGTCGGGCTGCTGCGGCTGCTGCTGCTCGTCGAAGCCCGGGGTCTCCTCCGTCACGCCGCACCGTCCTTGCGTTCGTCGTCCACGATCTCGGCATCGACCACATCGTCGTCCGCCTTGGCGTCACCGGCACCCGCACCGGCTCCGGCGGAGGCACCCGCGGCCTGCGCGCCCTGGGCGTCGGCGTACATGGCCTGGCCCAGCTTCTGCGAGACGGCGGCGACCTTCTCGGTGGCGGTGCGGATCTCGGCGGTGTCCTCGCCCTTGAGCTTCTCCTTCAACTCGGCGACGGCGGACTCCACCTCGGTCTTGATCTCGCCGGGCACCTTGTCCGCGTTGTCCGCCAGGAACTTCTCCGTCTGGTAGACGAGCTGCTCGCCCTGGTTGCGGGACTCGGCGGCCTCGCGGCGGGCGTGGTCCTCCTCCGCGTACTTCTCGGCCTCCTGGCGCATCCGGTCGACCTCGTCCTTCGGCAGCGAGGAGCCGCCGGTGACGGTCATCTTCTGCTCCTTGCCGGTGCCGAGGTCCTTCGCCGTGACGTGCATGATGCCGTTGGCGTCGATGTCGAAGGAGACCTCGATCTGCGGGACGCCACGGGGCGCCGGCGGCAGACCGGTCAGCTCGAACATGCCCAGCTTCTTGTTGTACGCGGCGATCTCGCGCTCGCCCTGGTACACCTGGATCTGCACGGACGGCTGGTTGTCCTCGGCCGTCGTAAAGATCTCGGAGCGCTTGGTCGGGATCGTGGTGTTGCGCTCGATCAGCTTGGTCATGATGCCGCCCTTGGTCTCGATACCGAGGGACAGCGGGGTGACGTCGAGCAGCAGGACGTCCTTGACCTCGCCCTTGAGCACACCGGCCTGGAGCGCGGCACCGATCGAGACGACCTCGTCCGGGTTCACACCCTTGTTGGCCTCCTTGCCGCCGGTCATCTCCTTGACGAGCTCGGCGACGGCGGGCATACGGGTGGAGCCACCGACGAGAACGACGTGGTCGATCTCGCTGAGCTGGATGCCGGCGTCCTTGACGACGTTGTTGAACGGCGTCTTGCAGCGCTCCAGCAGGTCCGCGGTCAGCTGCTGGAACTGGGCGCGGGTGAGCTTCTCGTCGAGGTGCAGGGGGCCCTCGGCGGACGCGGTGATGTAGGGCAGGTTGATCGTGGTCTCGGTGGACGAGGACAGCTCGATCTTGGCCTTCTCCGCGGCCTCACGCAGGCGCTGCAGCGCCATCTTGTCCTTGGACAGGTCCACGCCGTGGCCGGACTGGAACTGCTTCACCAGGTAGTCGACGACGCGCTGGTCCCAGTCGTCACCACCGAGGTGGTTGTCGCCGTTCGTCGCCTTGACCTCGACGACACCGTCGCCGATCTCCAGCAGCGAGACGTCGAACGTACCGCCACCGAGGTCGAAGACCAGGATGACCTGCTCGTCCTTGTCCAGGCCGTAGGCCAGGGCGGCGGCCGTCGGCTCGTTGACGATCCGCAGCACGTTCAGACCGGCGATCTCACCGGCCTCCTTGGTGGCCTGGCGCTCGGCGTCGTTGAAGTACGCCGGGACGGTGATGACCGCGTCGGTCACCTTCTCGCCCAGGTACGCCTCGGCGTCCCGCTTCAGCTTCTGCAGCACGAAGGCGCTCATCTGCTGCGGGTTGAAGTCCTTGCCGTCCAGGTTGATCTTCCAGTCGGTGCCCATGTGGCGCTTGACCGACCGGATGGTCCTGTCGACGTTCGTGACCGCCTGACGCTTGGCCACCTCGCCGACCAGCACCTCACCGTTCTTGGCGAAGGCGACGACGGACGGCGTGGTCCTGGCGCCCTCGGCGTTGGTGATGACGGTGGGCTCGCCGCCCTCCAGAACGCTGACGACGGAGTTAGTCGTGCCCAGGTCGATGCCGACCGCACGTGCCATTTCGATTCCTCCAGCTGACTTGAGTGGATCAGACTCAAGCATGCCTGACACGCGGCGAAGAATCAACAGACCTGAGCCGAGAAGACTCAACTCTTATCTGTTCCTTACGCGCAACCGGGGCGGGGCGGAGCCGACATCGGCCTGGCGCCGGGCCGGACGGGCGGGCCCTGTGGACCCGGCGAGCCGGGGGGCCGCCCGGGCTGACGCGAGGGCCGGGCGCCGGAGCACACGCCCGCCTTCAGGACCGGCCAGGCAGCCGAGGCGACCCAGGGCCGTCGGGGCGATCGGGGGCCGAGACCGGGTCCCACGCGCTAGGCGAACCAACACCCGAGCGAGGGAGAGCCGACGGGTGAACCGACAGACGAACCGGCGAACGAGCGGACACCGACAGGCGAACCGATATCGGAACGCGCGCGCGAGGCGGCCTGTCGACCTCCGAAGATAGGTTAGACGGCGATGCCCCTCTTTGCGACGATCTGGCCGCCGGTGCACACCGTGCCATCTGAGGCAACCCTCAGCGACTCAGATCACCCCGCACCCGGCTACAGTGCGGCTGAAGATAGGGGTAGTCTCAGACGGACTGCATAAGTTACCGCTTAGTAATCCCGGGGAAGCCGTAGTGGAGCCCCCGAGGACGACGACCCTCTCCAAACCCCTCGCAGGCCCGAGGAGCCCCCATGCAACTCGCCGCGATCATCGTGTCGCTGGTCCTGACCGTGGTCGGCGTTGCGCTGCTCGCACGCGCGATCGGCCAGTTCGTCCGGTACTTCAGGCTGGGCCAGCCGGTCCCGGCCGGCAGCCGGACCGACAACCCCTACCAGCGCAGCGTGACGCTGGTGAAGGAGTTCCTCGGCCACACCCGCATGAACCGCTGGGGCATCGTCGGTGTCGCCCACTGGTTCGTCGCGATCGGCTTCCTGACGCTGCCGCCCACCCTCGCGCAGGCCTACGGCCAGCTCTTCGAGGCCGACTGGGTGCTCCCGGTCCTCGGCGGCTTCCTGCCGTTCGAGATGTACATCGAGTTCATCGGTGTCATGACGGTGATCGGCATCGCCGTGCTGATGGTGATCCGGCTGCTCAACCTGCCCTCCCGGGCCGGCCGCAAGTCCCGCTTCACGGGCTCCACCGCCTGGCAGGCCTACTTCGTCGAGTACGTCATCCTCACCATCGGCCTCGCGATCTACGTCCTGCGCGGCCTCGAGGGCGCCCTGCACGACGTCGACAGCTACCAGGCCGCGTACTTCGCCTCGTACCCGCTGGTGATGGCCTTCGACGGCCTCTCCGTGGGCGTGCTGCAGAACCTGGTCTACTTCGTCGCCATGATCAAGATCAGCACCTCGCTGATCTGGATGATCACCGTGTCGGTCAACATCGACATGGGTGTGGCCTGGCACCGCTTCCTGGCGTTCCCCAACATCTGGTTCAAGCGCGAGTCCGACGGCGGCACCGCCCTGGGCGCCCTGCAGCCGATGACCTCCGGCGGCAAGCCGATCGACTTCACCGACCCCGGTGACGACGACGTCTTCGGCGTCTCCCAGGTCGAGCAGTTCTCCTGGAAGGGCCTGCTGGACTTCTCCACCTGCACCGAGTGCGGCCGCTGCCAGTCGCAGTGCCCCGCCTGGAACACCGGCAAGCCCCTCTCCCCCAAGCTCCTGATCATGTCGCTGCGCGACCACGCGCACGCCAAGGCCCCCTACCTGCTGGCCGGCGGCGGCAAGACCATGGAGGGCGAGGAGAAGGCGTCCGAGGAGCAGCTGGCCGGCGTGCCCGCCGCGGCCCTCGCCGAGGCCGAGCGCCCGCTGATCGGCACCGCCGAGGAGAACGGCGTCATCGACCCGGACGTCCTGTGGTCCTGCACCACCTGCGGGGCCTGCGTCGAGCAGTGCCCGGTCGACATCGAGCACGTCGACCACATCGTCGACATGCGCCGCTACCAGGTCATGATCGAGTCGGCGTTCCCGTCCGAGGCGGGCACGATGCTCAAGAACCTGGAGAAGAAGGGCAACCCCTGGGGCCTGGCGAAGAAGCAGCGCCTGGAATGGCTCAAGGAGGTCGACTTCGAGGTCCCGGTCGTCGGCAAGGACATCGAGGACCTTTCCGAGGTCGAGTACCTCTACTGGGTCGGTTGCGCCGGCGCCCTGGAGGACCGCGCCAAGAAGACCACCAAGGCCTTCGCCGAGCTGCTGCACATCGCGGGCGTGAAGTTCGCGATCATGGGCGGCGACGAGAAGTGCACCGGTGACTCCGCCCGCCGCCTCGGCAACGAGCCCCTCTTCCAGGAGCTCGGCATGGAGAACGTCATGGCCCTGAACATGGCGTTCGGCGAGGAGATGGACGACGAGGGCAAGGTCACGCCCGAGTCGAAGAAGCCCAAGTCGGCGAAGAAGATCGTCGCCACCTGCCCGCACTGCCTCAACACCCTCGGCAACGAGTACCCGCAGCTCGGCGGCGACTACGAGGTCATCCACCACACCCAGCTGCTCCAGCACCTGGTGGACGAGGGCAAGCTCATCCCGGTCACCCCGGTCGAGGGCCTCATCACCTACCACGACCCGTGCTACCTCGGCCGCCACAACAAGATCTACACGCCCCCGCGCGAGATCATCGGCAAGGTTCCCGGCCTGCGCAACGAGGAGATGCACCGCCACAAGGAGCGCGGCTTCTGCTGCGGCGCCGGCGGCGCCCGGATGTGGATGGAGGAGCGGATCGGCAAGCGCATCAACAACGAGCGCGTCGACGAGGCCCTCGCCCTCAACCCGGACATCGTCTCCACCGCCTGCCCCTTCTGCCTCGTCATGCTCACCGACTCGGTGAACGGCAAGAAGAACGACGGCCAGGCCAAGGAGTCCATCCAGGTCGTCGACGTCTCCCAGCTCCTCCTGGAGTCCGTCAAGACCCCCCTGGACCCCACCGGGGACGCGGAGACCGAGGACGCCCCGGAGCCGGAGCCGGTCAAGTAGACCGAGCGGCCGAGCACCCCACGGCACGCACCCGGATCCTTTGAAGGGCCGCCCGTCTCGGGTGGCCCTTCGGCCTGTGCGGGCGGGGACGGGCGGCCCGGAAGGCGCCGGCCCCGGAAGCCCCCTGCCCGTCCGCCCCGCCCTCTCCCCGTCCGGCCCTTCCCTCCCTCGGCCTCCCTCGGCCTCCCTCGGCCCTCCCTTCCCCTCCCCCGTCCGTCCCTTCCCGCCCGTCCGTCCCTTCCCCTCCGCCGTCCCTCTCCCCGTGCGGGGGCGCCGCTCTCACCGTCCCTCTCTTCATCGGGGCGCACCGCTCTCCCCGGCCCCTCCCCGGCCCTCTCCCCGTCCGGGCGCACGGCTCCCCTCCCGTGCCGCGCGGGCCGTCCGTCGCCCGGAGGAGGACGCCGGGCACGCCCCCTACGCAGGACGGACCCCGGAGCTGACTGCCCCTTAGGGGATGTCACAGCTCGGCCGCAAAGGCCCTCCCGAACACCGGGCCCCGCCACGCCCCGCGCCGGGACCAGGTACGTTCGAAGGCGTGGCTGGATTCAGGATCGGACGCGGCCGGGACAACAACGGCGCTCCTCACGCGCGACCGCAACACCCCCCGTACGGACAGCAGGCACCGCAGGGGCCGTCGTACGGCTACCCGCAGGCTGCCCCGCAGCCTCCGTACCCGCAGCAGCCGTCCCCCGGCGGCAGAGGCGGCGGTGGGGGCGGCAGCCCGTGGCCCGACCCGCACGCGGGACGCCGCGGGTACCCGGGCGGCGCCCCCGGCGGCGGCTACGGCGGACACGGCGAGCCCGAGTACTTCGGCGACGGCGGCCACCCGCACGGCCACGGCCCCCAGGGCGCGTACGACCCGTACGCGGCCAACAACCCCGGTCACACCCAGGCGTTCGCCGTCGGCGACCCGTACCACCAGGGCGACCCCCACCACGGGGGCGCGGCTCCCGGCCCGATCGGCCCCCGCCTGCACTGGAAGGACCTGCTGAAGGGCATCGTCACCGCCCCGAACCGCACGTTCTACCAGATGCGCGACTACGCGATGTGGGGCCCGGCCCTCGTCGTGACCTTCCTCTACGGCCTGCTCGCCGTCTTCGGGTTCGACGGCGCCCGCGAGGAGGCGATCAACGCCACCCTGTCGAGCGCGATCCCGATCGTGCTGATGACGGGCGTGGCGATGGTCCTCAGCTTCTTCATCCTGGGCGTGGTCACCCACACCATGGCGCGCCAGCTCGGCGGCAACGGGGCCTGGCAGCCGACGGTCGGCCTCTCCATGCTGATCACGTCGATCACGGACGCCCCCCGGCTCCTGCTGGCCATGTTCGCCGGCGGTGACGCGACCTTCGTCCAGATCGTCGGCTGGGCCACCTGGGTGGCGGGCGGCGTGCTGCTCACCCTCATGGTCAGCCGCTCCCACGACCTGCCCTGGCCCAAGGCCCTGGGCGCGTCCGCGATCCAGCTGATCGCCCTGCTGTCGCTGATCAAGCTCGGCACCCTGTGACCACCCGCACGGCGGTCAGCGGTCCCACAGCACACACGTGAGGGGCTCCTCCCACCCGGGAGGAGCCCCTCACGCATGCTCATGCCGGGTGCTGCGGCCCGGTCGCGCCCCGCGCCGTGTGGCGCGCGACCCTGCCCTGTGACGCGGGGCCCCTGCCCTGCAACCGGCCCGGGCCTGCTCAGGCCTGCCCGGGCCTGCCCGGCCCGGCCTTCCCGCCCGTCTCCGTCACCCGTCTCCACGCCGCTCTCAGGCGTCGAGCACCTGCCCGTCCCGCTTCACGACCGGCTGCTGAACGCTCCACGGGAAGTTGATCCAGTCATCGGTCCGCTTCCACACGTACTCGCACTTCACCAGCGACTGCGTCTTCTCGTAGATGACGGCGCTGCGCACCTCCGCGACCGCGTCCAGGCAGAAGTCGCGGACCAGCTTCAGCGTCTTGCCGGTGTCGGCGACGTCGTCCGCGATCAGCACCTTCTTGTCGGTGAAGTCGATGGTGTCGGGCACCGGTGCGAGCATGACCGGCATCTCCAGGGTGGTGCCGACCCCGGTGTAGAACTCGACGTTCACGAGGTGGATGTTCTTGCAGTCGAGGGCGTAGGCCAGCCCGCCGGCCACGAAGACACCCCCACGCGCGATGCTGAGCACCACGTCGGGCCGGTAGCCGTCGTCGGCGATGGTCTGCGCGAGCTCGCGCACCGCCACCCCGAACTGCTCGTAGCTCAGGTTCTCCCGCACCTCGCCGCTCTCCGTGCCCGCGTCCACGCCACTCACGCCGCTCACACCTGCGTCCGGTGGAAGTTGAGGAAGGCCCGCGAGGCCGTGGGCCCCCGCTGGTCCTGGTACCGGGACCCGTACCGCTCGCTGCCGTACGGCGCCTCGGCGGGCGAGGTGAGGCGGAACATGCACAGCTGGCCGATCTTCATCCCGGGCCACAGCTTGATCGGCAGCGTGGCCAGGTTGGACAGCTCCAGGGTGACGTGGCCGGAGAACCCGGGGTCGATGAAACCGGCGGTGGAGTGCGTGACGAGGCCGAGCCGCCCGAGCGAGCTCTTGCCCTCCAACCGCGAGGCGAGGTCGTCCGGCAGCGAGATGACCTCGAACGTACTGGCCAGCACGAACTCACCGGGGTGGAGGATGAACGGTTCGTCCCCCTGGGGCTCCACGAGCCGCGTCAGGTCCGGCTGCTCGACGGAGGGGTCGATGTGGGGGTACCGGTGATTCTCGAACACCCGGAAGAAGCGGTCGAGACGCACGTCGATGCTGGACGGCTGCACCATGGATTCGTCGAAGGGATCGATGCGCACCCGCCCGGCGTCGATCTCGGCCCGGAGGTCCTTGTCAGAGAGAAGCACGCACCGAGAATACGCAAGGCGCGCGGACCGGCCACAATCGCCGTCCCACGCGCCCACGCCCCGGCTCTGCCTCGACCGGTTTGTACCGTTCCTACCGCTTCTGCAACGTCACCGGCACGACATTGCGAAGCCGCGCACAGCGCGGACAGCGCAGGAGCCGACCAGGACCGAGCCGCTCGGCCTGCTGCATCGGAAACGAGGCTGCGGTGAACACGTGCCCATCGGCACAGCGGACGACGGTGCGCTCCATCAAGTCCCAGAGTCCCTTCCCCAAGAGGCGCGTCCGGCTTGCTGCCCAGGACGCCAAAAGCCACGTTACGGGATCAAAGGGACCACCCTCCAGGCGGCACTCCGCACCCCCGGCGACGCCTCCCGGCACTCCCCGGCGACACCTCCCCGGCCCCTCCACCGTACGCCCCACCGTGTGCCCACCGCAGCCACATCCATCCCCTGAAACACCATCAGGCCCCCGGGGCTCGAACACCGGGGGCCTTGCATGGGGTACAGTGAGCAAGCGTCCGGACACCGGTCGGTTCGACGGGGTTCGGCGGCTTACGCGGGTGTAGTTTAATGGTAGAACATCAGCTTCCCAAGCTGAGAGCGCGAGTTCGATTCTCGTCACCCGCTCCACATGAAACCCCCTGGTCCGAGACCCGGGGGTTCTTTGTTGTCTAGACCATTTCCAGGGCTCCGTGCCCTCTGCGTGCCCTTAGTGCAGGCCAGCCGCTCCCTCCAGGGGCCCTCGGGAGCAGTTTGGATCGACGAAACACCAGACCTTCTCGAATAGCGAGACGGTATTTCGGTGACCCGGGTCACAAGATGGGCAAATGGTGGATTAGTCGCCGAAGCAAAGGGCCTCGCCCTCGCTAGGAGTTGTCGTCAAATGTCACGCCCACATCAGCAGCGATGCGAGGGTGACGGCTGCTTGGTAGGACTCGGCGGTCTTGTCGTAGCGGGTGG
>NZ_JBEZWE010000010.1:0-231325 GCF_040637405.1 Streptomyces sp. NPDC029526 | reverse complement strand
GCCGCACGAATCCGTGCCGGGTGATTTTCCGATCGGTGTCCCGTGCTGAGAGGGCATGAGACACAGCCCCCCACACTAGCAGTGGCCCTTTCGTTCGGATCCGGGCCCGGTCACTCCTTCCGACACGTTCCACTCCTGGAGGTACTCATGACCACCGACGGATTCACCACCTGCCTGTGGTTCGACGGGCGCGCCGAGGAGGCCGCGCACTTCTACGTCTCCGTCTTCAAGAACTCCCACCTCGGCCGGATCACCCGCTACACCGAGGCGGGCCCGGGCCCCGACGGAAGCGTCCTCACCGTGGAGTTCACCGCCAACGGCCAGAGGTTCGTCGCGCTCAACGGCGGTCCGGAGTTCACCTTCTCGGAGGCGATCTCCTTCCAGATCGGCTGCGAGGACCAGGCGGAGATCGACCACTACTGGGACAAACTCGTCGAGGGCGGCGGCAGCCACGGCCCGTGCGGCTGGCTGAAGGACCGGTTCGGCGTGTCCTGGCAGGTGTCCCCCGTCCGCCTGGACGAGATGATCGCCGACCCGGACCCGGCCCGCGCGGACCGCGCCATGAAGGCGATGCTCGGCATGCACAAGCTGGACCTCGCGGCCCTGGAGAAGGCGTACGCGGGCGCGTGAGCGCCAGAACGGACGGGGCAGCGGGCCGGGACCGCCTCCGCGCGGGGTGACGAGCGCGCCGAGGACGCTCAGGGCCCGCCCCTGACCGCGCACCCGGAACCGGGACGGGCGGCCGTCCCTCCGGTTCCACCGGAGGGACGGGTGCGGCGCAGCGGGCATTCCGCCGGGGGGACGGGCGCGGCCCGGCGGGCGGCGCCGCCCGCCGCCCGTCCCCGGGTACCCCCCGGGGCGCGCCGCCCGCCGCCGTCCGTCTCCCGGAACCCGGCGCGCGGCCCGCCGCCGGGCGTCCCGTGCCCAGCGCCTCGTGCGTCGTGCCGCCGTCCTCCCGCGGCCTCCCGTCCTCCCGGCCTGACGCCCTGTGCCCGAAGCCCAGTGCCCGGTGCCCGACGCCCGACGCCCGGCGCCCGGCGGCCACCGCCGCGGTGCACCGGTCAGCCGGAGGCGCGGACGTGTTCACCGACCGCCCGCGTGATCTCCCGGGCGATGCGCAGGATCCCGGGCGAGGGCACCGGACACGGCTTGGGCTTCGACGTGGTGGGCGCCAGGCAGAAGTGCAGGTGGTCGTCGTTCCGGTGCAGGGCGGTCCGGTCACGTCCGGGCTGGGTGCAGTACCCGTCGCGGGCGCGTTCGTGGGCGGTGCACGGCAGGTACTGCGACCAGGTGTACCGCCCGCCCTCGGGGCTGACCGCCCGGCCCGCGTCGGCGACCAGGTCACCGGAGGCGGCGGCCCGCTCCCGGTAGAGCGCGTTCACCCGGCGGACCCGGTCGGGTGTCATGGGGTCCGGTCCCTGGAGCACCCACACGATGCGCGGCCGGTCGGCCCCGCCCGCGGCGTGGATCTGCTCGGTGAGCCGCCGGGCGTCGGCCGCGTACCGCCGGAAGTACGTCTCCTCGGCGGTCGCGTGGGAGACGCCCTTCATGCAGGGCGTGTAGTCCCAGGCGTTGCCCCAGAACTGCAGCACCACGTAGTCCGGCCGCACCGACCGCACCAGGGCCGCCGCCTTGTCGGCGGCGGGCACCAGGGAGCGGCCGGGGGTGCCTTCCAGGTAGTCGCACAGGGTCGTGCCGGAGTACGGCGCGCTGGTGTAGCGGGCGCGCAGACCGGAGCGCAGTTCGCGGCCGAGCACCTTCTGGTTCTCCATCGCGAGCGAGTCGCCGAGGTACAGCACCGTGGGCCGCCGCGAGGGCGCGGACCCGGCCGTGGCCGGCGCGGTGCCGGGGGCGGCGGTGCCGGGGGACGCGGGAGCGGCGGGCCGCTGGTGGGTGGTCGCCGACGCCTCGGGAGCCGCGGACGGCGGGGGACCGGCCGCCGGTTCCGACGCGGGGTCCCCGCACGCGCCGAGCAGCACGGCACACAGCACCCCACCCACCGTCAACAGCTTGCGCACAGGGCGGCCTCCCCCCACGGCCCGCGGAAACGGCCCTCAGGCAAGCACAGCGAGGGCGGTGGCGGAAGACCTTCCGGTGACAACTCGACGTCCACGGACGGGAGTCCGACGTCCCGGCACGCCGTCCCCGTCCGCCGCCGCAGACGCCGTCCCCGGTACCCGCACCTCGGGACCAGGGCCCCCGCCCCCGGTTGCCCGCCCGTGCGTGGGACCGTCCGGCGAGGGTGCGCCCCCGGGGAGGGACCGCCCCGCCGAAGGCCCCCTCCGGACCCGTACCCCGGCCGCCCGCGACACCCCCGCGCTTCACCGAGCGCACCGCTGCGGCCGTCGCTAGCGTGGAGTACCGGAACCGACAGACCGCCCGCCCGTTCGAGAGAGGGTCGCCGTCATGGCCGTACAACCCGAGGGAGCCCCCTGCTGGGCCGACGCGATGTTCAGCGACATCGAGGGGGCCAAGAGCTTCTACGGAGCGGTACTCGGCTGGACCTTCGGCGACACGGCGTCCGAGTACGGCAACTACACGCAGGCGTACGCGGACGGGAAGGCGGTGGCCGCCGTCGTGCCGCCCATGCCCGGGCAGGAGGGCACCTCCCAGTGGTGCCTGTACCTGGCGGCCGAGGACGCCGCCGCCACCGCCGCGCGGATCCGGGAGCACGGCGGCGAGTTGCTGATGAACCCCATGCCGGTCGGTGACTTCGGCACCATGTGCCTGGCCCGGGACCCCAGCGGGGTGGTGTTCGGCGTCTGGCAGGCCGGTACGCACGAGGGCTTCCAGGCGATGGGTGTGCCCGGCGCCTTCTGCTGGGCGGAGGTGTTCACCCGTGATCCGGACGCGGCCGACGCCTTCTTCCCCGCCGTCTTCTCCTACCGGCAGAAGGAGATGGCGGACGAGATGGACTTCCGGGTCTACGACCTGGGCGAACAGAGCGTGCTGGGCCGGATGCGGATGACGGAGGACTTCCCGCCCGAGGTGCCGCCGTACATCAACGTGTACTTCGCCGTGGCCGACTGCGACGCGGCCGTGGCCCGGGCCGCCGAGCTGGGCGGCATCCTGCGGTTCGGGCCGCAGAGCACGCCGTTCGGCCGGCTGGCCACGATCAGCGACCCGCAGGGCGCCACCTTCTCCGTGATCGATCTCACCACCACCGAGGGCGACGTGCCGGACACCACGGGCGTGGACTGAGCCATCGCCGGCGGCCGGGAACGGCCCGTGCGGACGGGTCCGCCGCCCGTGGCATGATCGGGGCCATGGGTGAGCGAGTGGTGGCCGCGTGCGACGGCGCGTCGAAGGGGAACCCCGGACCGGCCGGCTGGGCCTGGGTGATCGCGGACGACACGGAGACCCCGGTGCGCTGGCAGGCCGGCGCGCTCGGCCGGGCCACCAACAACGTCGCCGAACTCACCGCGCTGGAACGGCTGCTGGCCGCGACGGACCCCGCCGTGCCGCTCGAGGTCCGGATGGACTCGCAGTACGCCATGAAGGCCGTCACCACCTGGCTCCCCGGCTGGAAGCGCAACGGCTGGCGCACCGCGGCCGGCAAGCCGGTCGCCAACCAGGAACTCGTCGTGCGCATCGACGAGCTCCTGCGCGAGCGGTCCGTCGAGTTCCGCTACGTCCCCGCCCACCAGGTGGACGGGGACCGGCTCAACGACTTCGCGGACCGAGCCGCCAGCCAGGCGGCCACGGTGCAGGAGGACGCGGGCAGCGAGCTGGGCTCGCCCGAGCCGCCGCCCGCCCCCGACGCCCCGCCCGCCGGTGCCGGGAAGCGGCGGTCCGGCAAGCCCGCGGCGGCCCGCCCGCGTGGCGGCTCCTCCCCGCGCACCCTGAAGGCGAAGTTCCCCGGGCGGTGCCGGTGCGGCCGTTCCTACGCGGCGGGCGAGCCCATCGCCAAGAACGACAGCGGCTGGGGCCACCCGGAGTGCCGGACGGCCGACGGCGCCGGTCAGGCGTCGTAGGTGTAGTGCGGGGTGTGGTCCAGGAGGTCAGCCGGACTCGTGTCGTGCCACGGCCCCATCGTCTCCTCGAGGTCCACGACGTCCGGCGTCCCGGAGGCCGGGAGGTAGCCGGAGCCGGGGTGCCGGCGCTGCCACTCGGTCCACAGCTTGTCGATGTAGGCGTGGTGCAGCCAGAACACCGGGTCGTTGGGGGAGACGCCGGTGGCCATCTGCCCCCCGACCCACACGTGCACCCTGTTGTGCAGGTTGACCCCCCGCCAGCCCTCCAGGTGGTTGCGGAAGCCGTCCGAGCCGCTGTTCCAGGGCGGCATGTCGTAGGTGGACAGGGAGAGCACGGATTCGACGTCCGCCCGGGTCGGCAGATGCCGGCCGCCCGCGCCGAGTGCCCGCCGCAGATAGGTGCGCTCGTCCACCCGCACCGTGATGGGCCAGTTGCCGGTGGACGCGGCGAACGGGCCGTCCATCACGCGGCCGTCCCGGCTGCGCCCGGTGCCGCCGAGGAAGTCGGGTGCCCACAGGGAGGAGCGCACCGAGGAGTCGGTGCTCCAGTCCCAGTAGGGCAGCGCCACCGAGGCGTCCACCGACTGCAGGGCCCGCTCGAACTCCAGCAGGAATCTCCGGTGCCAGGGCAGGAACGACGGGGACCGGTGCCCCGTGCGGGGGCCGTGGTCGGTGTCGGCGACGATGAAGCCGTTGTGCGTGGTGACGAAGGCGTCGTAGCGGCCGGAACGCTTCAGTTCCAGCAGGGCGGCGACGAAGCGGCGCTTCTCCCCGGCGGTCAGCGACGCCTGGTTCTTGCGGACGGTCATGTGCGGTGGTGCTCCCAACGTACGGACGGCACGGTTCAGTTGGCGGGCTTGCTGGGCTCGGCGGGCTCGGCGGGGGAGGCCGGGGCGGGGGCCGTGGGGAAGGGCAGCAGGGGGGAGCCCTGCAGTTCGTCCACCGCGGCGCGGGCGGCGGCCCGGGGGGTGGGCACGGGGTCGTAGTGGCTGACCACGCTGATCCAGCTGCCGTCGGCGTTCTGCATCACGTGCAGCTCCACGCCGTCGACGAACACGGCGACCGCGGGACCGCCGTGGTGGTGATGACCGCCGGCGGAGGCCGGCCGACCCTGTATGCGGCGCCCCCGGTAGACCTCGTCGAAGTGGTCGGGCGCGGCATCGTGACGGCCGTGGCCGTGCCCGTGGTCGCGGGCGTCGGCCCGGGCGGCGGGGGCGAGCGCCGCGGCGCCGCCCGCGGTGGCGGTGAGGGCCGCGGCTGCGGTGAGCGCACGGCGACGGCTGAGTGCGGGCATGGGACCTCCTGGACGGGGCGTGTGCGTACGGACCCCGCATACCTACCGGGCGCGTCGGATTGCGGAGAAATCCCCCGGGGCCGGTTGGCTGCGATCCGGGCAATTCACCGCAGGAGGTACAGGGTTGAACCAAGATGATCTTGCTTCGCCGGGGCGCCGAGTGGAGCGGAAGGGGTAATTCCTTGCGCGGCGGGCCCTCTTCGCCCCGAACCCTGGCGTCGCGGCGGCGATCCCGTGGTGTCCGTCACGTCCGGAGAATGGCGCGATCCGCGAGCCCGAGGATCACCGTCGCCTGCCTGCTACGCTGCGTCAGCATCCGACTCCTGTCCGTCATGTCCGGATGTCCGGCAGGCCCGGAGGCCCCCGGCGTTCCCCGGAGTTCCCCGGAAAGTCCCCACAGAGGTGCGCGTGAAGGTCGTCTGCGTCGGCGGTGGACCCGCCGGTCTGTATCTCTCGGTCCTGCTGAAACTCCAGGACCCCGCCCATGACGTCACCGTCCACGAACGCGACCCCGAGGGCTCCACCTACGGGTGGGGAGTGACCTACTGGCAGACCCTGCTGGACCGCCTCCGGGCCCACGACCCCGGCTCGGCCGGCGCTCTGGAGACCCATTCCGTGCACTGGCAGGAGGGCGTCGCCCGCGTCCGGGACCACGAGCGGGACCTGACCACCCGTCACCGCGGCGACCGCGGGTACGGCATCGGACGCCACCGGCTGCTCGAGCTGCTCGCCGACCGCGCCCGCTCCCTCGGCGTGCGCCTCGTCTTCGACAGCGACGTCGCCGCCGACCGGCTGCCCGAGGCGGACCTGGTGGTGGCCGCCGACGGCGTGCACAGCGCCCTGCGCACCCGCCACGCCGACCACTTCGGCACCCGCGTCACCGCCGGGCCGCACCCCTACCTGTGGCTCGGCACCACCAAGGTCTTCGACGCCTTCACCCACTCCTTCGTCGAGACCGCCCACGGCTGGATCTGGTGCTACGGATACCCCTACTCCCCGCAGAGCAGCACCTGCGTGATCGAGTGCGCTCCCGGCACCCTCGCCGGACTCGGGCTCGACCGCGCCGGGGAGGCCGACGGGCTCGCCCTGCTGGAGGAGCTCTTCGCCGACGTCCTCGACGGCCACCGGCTCACCGGCCGGCCCGGCCCGGGCGGTGCCGCCCGGTGGGAGACGTTCCGCACCGTGACCAACCGCACCTGGCACCGCGGCAACCTGGTCCTCCTCGGCGACGCCGCCCACACCACCCACTACTCCGTCGGCGCCGGCACCAGCCTCGCCCTCGAGGACGCCGTCGCCCTCGCCGGGGCCCTGCGCGACCGTCCCGAGGTGCCCGCCGCCCTCGCGCACTACGAACGCGAACGCCGGGCCGCCCTGCTGCCCGCGCAGAGTGCCGCCCGGCACAGCGCCCGGTGGTACGCGGACCTGCAGCGCTACATCCGCCTCCCCCCGGAGCAGATGTTCGCCCTGCTCGGCCAGCGCCACTCGCCGCTGCTGCCGTACGTCCCGCCGCAGCTCTACTACCGGCTCGACCGGGCGGCCGGGCGGCTGGACACGCTGCGGCGCCTCAAGCGCTGGGCGGGCCCCCGGCTCGCGCGCCGGGCACAGAGCCTGGCCGACCGGGACGGATGACAGACTGTCGCCCATGGACGAGCGCACATTCGAACGGTCCGGTCAGCACGCCTCGGTGATCGGACTGGGCACCTGGCAACTCGGCGCCGACTGGGGCGACGTGGACGACAAGCAGGCCCTCGCGGTGCTGGAGGCCGCCGCCGAGGCGGGCGTGACCTTCTTCGACACCGCCGACGTGTACGGGGACGGCCGCAGCGAGCAGACCATCGCGTCCTTCGTCAGTGGCCGTCCCGACCTGCACGTGATGATCGCCACCAAGATGGGCCGGCGGGTGGAACAGATCCCCGAGCACTACGTGCTGGACAACTTCCGCGCCTGGACGGACCGCTCCCGCCGCAACCTCGGCGTCGACCGGCTCGACCTCGTGCAGCTGCACTGCCCGCCGACCGCGGTCTACTCCCGCGACGAGGTCTTCGACGCCCTGGACACCCTGGTGGCGGAGGAGCGCGTCGCCGCCTACGGCGTCAGCGTGGAGACCTGCGCGGAGGCCCTGGCGGCGATCGCCCGGCCGCACGTGGCGAGCGTGCAGATCATCCTCAACCCGTTCCGGATGAAGCCGCTGCGCGAGGTGCTGCCGGCGGCCCGGGAGGCCGGCGTCGGCATCATCGCCCGCGTCCCCCTGGCCTCCGGCCTGCTGTCCGGGAAGTACACCGCGGACACCGTCTTCCCCGACAACGACCACCGGACGTTCAACCGGCACGGCGAGTCCTTCGACCAGGGCGAGACCTTCTCCGGCGTCGACTACGCCACCGGTGTCGAGGCCGCCGCCGAGTTCGCCGCGCTCACCCCCGAGGGGTACACCCCGGCCCAGCTGGCGTTGCGTTGGATCGCCGGCCTGCCGGGCGTGACCACCGTGATCCCCGGCGCCCGCACGCCCGAGCAGGCCCGGGCCAACGCGGCCGCCGCGCGCCTGCCGGAGTTGTCGCAGGAGACCCTCGCGGCGATCGACGACCTCTACGCCCGGCGGATCCGGGACCATGTGGAGTCCCGCTGGTAGGACGCACGTGCCGGCCCGCCGAGGGCTCCGCCGACCGGGGCCCCGGTGCCAGGGGGCGGGACCAAGGCCCGCGTGAGGTCGGGGCAACGCGCCCTCGGCGGGAGACCGGTACGCGCACGACCCGCCGAGGAAGCGCACACGCGTACGCCCCGCCGGCAGGGCGGGACGTACACGGTCCTGTCGGCGACCGGGACGCGCACCGTCCTGTCGGCGACCGGGTGCTCACGGCTCCAGGAGCAGCTGCCTCTCCTGCTCCTGGTCGCCGGCCGCCGTCCCGTCGTCGCGGACCGTGAACGCCGCCCCGAGGGCGTCGCCCGCCCGGCGCACCGCGTCCGGGGTGCCCTGCACCGTCACGGCCACCGGCGCCGTCAGCGGGGCGGCGTCCGCGGCCGACGCTCCGGTGTCCGCCGGGCCCTCGGCGCCGAAGGTCGCGGTCCGCACGGTCGCGTGCTCGTCGGAGGGGAGCCCGTCCGACGCGCCGAAGGTTCCCTCCAGGGCCCGGACGACCGCCCGCGCGTCGTCGATGCCCCCGCCGCTCAGCGTGACGGTGAGCTGGGTGTCCGCCATGTCCTTCACAACCTCCCGGCCTCGGTGTCGTAGCGGTCCGTGTAACCGGGCGCCCGCCGGCCAAACCGGTGGCGCGTCGAGCGGGGAAAGCACCCGGGGCGGGGAACCCGGTGGGAGGAGAGGCAGGCGGGCCCGAGTACCCGGGAGGCGGCGTGACCGACGCGGAGCAGGGCCGGCCGGTGCGCGCGGAGAAGAGCGGGCCGGTGCGTGCGGAGCAGTCCGGTCCGGTGCGCAGAGGGCGCAACGAGACCGAGGACGAGAGAGCGGACCGGATGTGGCAGGAGCTGATCCAGGAGGTCCGCGTCGCGCAGATGGGCGTGCAGATCCTCTTCGGGTTCCTGCTGACCGTGGTCTTCACGCCGAAGTACGGCGACCTGTCCGACGCCGATCAGACGATCTACCTCGTCACCGTCGTCCTGGGCGCGTGCGCCACCGGCGCGCTCATCGCCCCGGTCACGCTGCACCGCCTCGTCTCCGGACGGCGGATCAAGGCACAGGCGGTGCGGCTGGCCTCGCGGGTGACCCTGCTCGGGCTGTTGCTGCTGCTCGCCACCACCTGCGCGTCCCTGCTGCTCATCCTGCGGGTGGCGACCGACGACGGCTTCGTCCCGTATCTGGTCGCCGGGGTGGTCTTCTGGTATCTGCTCTGTTGGTTCGGACTGCCGCTGTACGCCCGGCACCGGAACTCGACCCGCTGAGCGACCGGTCCCGCGGAGCGACCGGTCCCGCCGAGCCGCCGACCCCGCCGAGCGGCCGCCCCCCCCCGCGAACGCCCGGTGCCGCCGCAGCACCCGCCGAAGTCCGGTACGCACCCCTGGCGCCGACCGTGCCGACCGTGCCGACCGTGCCGACCGCGCCGACCGCGCCGACCGCGACCCGGGGCGCGGAGGGTCAGCGCTCGGCGAGGAGGTCCGCCAGGAAGTCGTCGATGCCGGCGTCCTCGTGGCCCGGCGGGACCAGGCGCCGCGTCTCGTCGAGGAACTCCCCGACCGTCTCCGCCCAGGCGAACACCACCGCGTGGTGCCGGCCCCCGTCGGGGCGGGGCTCGCCCAGGAACTCCATCCGCAGCTCCCGGCCCGTGCCGCGCACCTCCGGGGACAGGCGGACGTCCCCGACACCGACCGGCCCCCGCAGGCCGTCCGCGACCATCTCGCGGTCGAGCTGCCAGCGCGCCAGGACCCGGCCGTCGTGACTGAAGACCGCGGTGACGGCGAACGGGTCGGCGGGCTCGTAACTGAGGTGGGCGAGCACGGGGAAGCGCTCCGAATCACCCGCCTGGAGTTCCACCACCAGGGTCTTGTGCACGAACGAGTTCACGAAAGGGCCTCCGGGACGCGTAGCGACGTAGAGCCCTCTAGTACCCCGCATCCCGGCGGAATGCTCCGTCGTCCGAGTGAATCCTTCCGCGGCCCGCCTATGTCCGTCTATGTGCGCTCATCATCGCTCACGGCCCGTCCAGGCCGCTCGGGCCGCTCCGGCCGCACGCCCTGCGCCCCGCGCCCCGCGGGTCAGGCCCCGCCGCCCAGCCGTCCAGCCCCGCCCTGCCGTCCAGCCGTCCCGCCTCGTGCCTCAGCCGAAGGCGTCCCGCAGCGCCGGGAGCAGCGTCTTCTCCGCCCAGTCCAGATAGGCCGGCTGGGAGTCGCCGCCGATCTGCACCAGCGCGATCTCGGTGAAGCCGGCCTCCGCGTAGGGGCGGACCGCCTCGACGAAGTCGTCCGGGTCGTCGCCGCACGGGATCGAGGCGGCCACGTCGTCCGGCCGCACGAACTGCGTGGCGGCCTCGAAGGAGTCCGGGTGGGGGAGTTCGGAGTTGACCTTCCACCCGCCGGCGAACCACCGGAACTCGGCGTGCGCCCGCCGCACCGCCGCGTCCCGGTCGGGGTCGTGGCACACCGGCAGCTGTCCCACCCTCGGCTTGCCCGCACCGCCGTGCCGGTCGAAGGCGTCGAGCAGCCCGGCCTCCGGCTCGGTCGCGATCACCAGGTCGGCGAGCCGCCCCGCGAGGGCGCAGGAGCGCTCCCCGGAGACCGCGATGCCGATCGGCGGCGGCTGGTCCGGCAGGTCCCACAGCCGGGCGGACTCCACGTCGAAGTGGGTGCCGCGACGGTTGACGTGACCGCCGTCGAGGAGCGCGCGGATGATCTCCACCGCCTCCTCGAACATCTCGTGCCGCACGTCGACGGGGGGCCAGCCGCCGCCCACGACGTGCTCGTTGAGGTTCTCGCCCGAGCCGAGACCCAGCCGGAACCGGCCCTCGGACAGCAGTTGCAGGGTCGCCGCCTTCTGCGCCACCACCGCGGGGTGGTAGCGGAACGTCGGACACGTCACGTACGTCATCAGCGGGATGCGCGAGGTGGCCTGGGCGGCGGCGCCCAGCACGCTCCAGGCGTACGGCGAGTGGCCCTGGGCCCGCAGCCACGGAAAGTAGTGGTCCGAGGTCACCGAGAAGTCGAAGCCCGCCTCCTCGGCCCGCACCACATGGTCGACCAGCTCCCGCGGCCCGGCCTGCTCGGTCATCATCGTGTATCCGATCTGCACCATGATGTCCGGGTCCCCGCCCGCGCCGGCCGGAAACGGTGGATCACCCGCCCCCGGCCGGGCAGGATCACCGCATGAGCCCTACCAGTGCCGATCCGCCGCCCGCCTCCGCACCCGCCGCCCAGGGCGTCGACGCCGCCGGGGTGCACGCCCTCCTCGACGCCCTGGAGGCCGCCGGGGACATCGAACCGCACAGCCTCATGATCCTGCGGCACGGCAGGGTGGTCGCCGCCGGCTGGTGGGCCCCGTACACCCCCGCACGCCCCCACCTGCTGTACTCGCTCAGCAAGTCCTTCACCGTGACCGCCGCGGCCCTCGCCGAGGCGGAGGGCCTGATCGACTTCGACGCGCCGGTGATCTCCCACTTCCCGGAGTTCGCGGCGGACGTCACCGATCCCCGCAGCCGCGCGATGCGGGTGAGGCACCTCGCCTCGATGGCCAGCGGACACGACCGCGACACCGTGGACGCGGCGTACCGCCGCGACCCCGCCGAGCCCGTGCGCGGCTTCCTGCTGATCCCGCCCGACCGCGACCCGGGCACCCTCTTCGCGTACAACCAGCCCAACACCTACACCCTGGGCGCCGTCGTCCAGCGCGTGACCGGGCAGTCGCTCACCGACTACCTGCGGCCCCGGCTGCTGGACCCGCTGGGCATCGGCCCGACCGGGTGGGTCCGCGACCGAACCGGCCGCGAGATCGGCTTCAGCGGCCTGTACGCCCCCACCGACGCCGTCGCCCGGCTGGGCGCCCTGTATTTCGCCGACGGCGTCCACAAAGGCCGGCGGCTGCTGCCCGAGGGCTGGGCCGCCCGCGCCTCGCGCCCGCACATCGCGACGGCCGGCGCCCTGGGCGAGGACCACCCGGACTGGGACCAGGGATACGGCCACCACTTCTGGATCTCCCGGCACGGATACCGCGGGGACGGCGCCTACGGCCAGTTCTGCCTCGTGCTGCCCGAGCACGGGGCCGTGATCGCCGCGACGTCGGCGACCGAACGCATGCAGGACTACCTGGACCTGGTCTGGCGGCACCTGCTGCCCGCCCTCCACCCGGCACCGCTCACCGGCCGGGACGCCGAGGACGCGGCGCTGCGCGACCGGCTCGCCAGGCTCTCCCTCCCACCGGCCCCGGGCCGCCCGGTGCCGCCGGAGCGGGCCGCGGACTGGGCGGGCGCCGTGTTCGCCCCGGCGGGCGGCACCTGCGCCGACCAGCCCACCCTGACCGGCGCGCAGGTCACCGCCGCCGCGGACGGCGGCTGGACGCTCACCCTCACCGACCGTGGCGAACCGCTGTCGCTGCGGCTCCCGGACACGGCGTGGACGGTCACCGAGGAGCCCGTCCCGACCGCCGTCAGCGGCGGCTGGACCGGGCCCGGGACCCTGACGGCGGACGTGCTGTTCCTGGAGACACCCCACCGCCTGCGCCTGACCTGCTCCCTGGCGAACCGCACGTTCACGGCGAGCTGGGCGACCCGGCCCCTCCCTCCGACGCGCCTGCGCAGGCTGCGGTGCCCGGGGTGAGGGGCGCCCTCCGTGGACGCGGCCCCGGTGGTCAGTCCGTGCCGGGCCGGAAGGTCCGCAGGACGGTGCGCAGCGCCTCCTCCTCGGCGGGCCCCTCCCAGTCCGCGGCCGGGGTCGTCCAGCGCAGCGAGAAGCCGCGCCCGCCGCTCAGGAGGACCCCGCGGCCCAGGGTGCGCACCCGGGTGCCGTCGACGGTGGCGTACCACTCCATGTCGGCGGCCTTCCGCCCCTGGTAGGTCAGCGCCCGGATCGCGCCGATGCGCTGGTAGCCCGCGGTGCGCTTCAGGCCGGGCTCCACGTCGTCCCGCCACACCGCGACCGGGTCCGGGCCGACCCGCTCGCTGTAGGTCACCGCGAGCGTGCGCGGATCGTCGTCGGCGCCGAAGGTGGCACGGTAGGACCCCTCGGCCCCCGGCGTGGTGGACACCCGTTCCCAGCCCGCGGGCAGCGCGACGGAGAAGCCCTCCGGCGCGCGCAGGACGCGGAACCCCTCGGGCAGTCGGCCCGTGCCGGACGGGGACGGCTCGGCCCTGCCCGGCGGGGTGGACGGCGAGGTGGGCGGCGCGGCCGGGTCCCGGTCCCCGCCCTCCGGGGTCCCGCCGGGCGACGGCGGGGCCGCCGGCGCCGACGGGGGTGCCGAGGTGGCGGCGGGCGGTGCGGCCGGGGATCCGGCGGCGGACGGGCCGTCGCCCGGCAGCGACCGCGTCGCGGCCAGCACGGCGACCGTCACGACGACGACGGCCAGGGCGGTGCCGAGGACCGTCGTCCGGCGGCTCCACCTCCGGCCCGCGCGCCGCACCACGGCGAAGCCGACACCACGCAGCCGGGGACGTCCGGCCTCCGCCACCGCTCCCGCCCCGGGTTCCTCGCTGAGGACGCGGGTGAGGGCCTCGCGCGCCACCTGACGGGTCAGCCGTTCCCGCGCGTCCTTGCGCAACAGTCCCTGCACGACCCGGGTGAGGGGCCCGGCCCGCACGGGGGAGCGCAGCGGCAGCCGGTCCACGCCCCGCAGCGTCGCCTCGGGCCGCCCCCGGTCCCGGAACGGCGGACGTCCCTCCACCATCGTGTAGAGGAGGGCGCCCAGCGCCCAGAGGTCGGCGGCCGGGCCGACGCGTTCGTCGCGGGCCTGCTCCGGCGAGGCGTACGACGGCGCGGTCAGCCGCGGTGCCAGGGTCGCGCCGACGAGCCCGTACCCGGTGACGACGACCGGGCCGGTGTCCCGCACGAAGACCTGTCCGGGGCTGAGTTCGCCGTGCGTGACGCCCTGGGCGTGGGCGGCGTCCAGCACGTCGAGCAGTTCCAGGCCGATGCGGGCGGCCCGCACGGGGTTGACCGTGCCCTGCTCGGCGAGGAGCTGCCCGAGCGGAATGCCGTCGATCCACGCGGTGACCGTCCACAGCGCGCCGTCCTCGTCGAAGGCCTCCACCACGGTCGCCACCCGCCCCGGTGCCAGCCGGTCCACGCTCTCGGTGGTGCGCAGGACGCGCGACAGGACCCGGCGCGCGGTGTCGTCGGAGGTGTCCTCGGGCAGACCGGTCCGGGTGACCAGGCAGGGGCGGCCCGACCGGATGTCGTCGGCGTACCAGCAGACGCGGTTGGTCTCCCGGTGGAGGACCTCGACCAGCCGGAACCGACCACCGACCGACTCGTGCGTGGAGACGTGCGCCCTGCCCATGGTCATCCCTCGTCCGACCGCTGTTTCCGCCTTGGGCACAGGTACGGAGAAGGGGGCCCGATCGGTTCAATGAAAACGCGGCCGGATCGCGGCGCCGGAGTTTTCCGGCCCGTATTTCCAAAACCGTGGCCCGCGCAGGTATCGGCGGATCTCCCGGGAGCGGGCGGGACGCGGCCCACCTGGCACGCTGTGCCGTTCGGCGGGCCGTCCCCCCTCCTTTCCGGGGGCGGTGAAAGAACCGCCCCCGGCCCACCTGGAGTAACCCGCGGTAAAGCCCGGAGCGGGGAGGGAAAAGGAGCGGGCCACCCGGTAAGGCGGAATGCGAAGGAAGCAGGAAATGGCGGCGGCCCGCCGGGATACGGCCCCTGCCGGCGGGCGGCGGCCCGCCGGGTTCGGCCGCCGCCGGCGGGAGCGCCCGTGGCGGCAGCCGCGCCACGCGTGCCGTGTGTGCCGCGCGTGCCGCCCGCGCCGCCCGTGCCACCGGCGCCGCCCGTGCCACCGGCGCCACCGGCGCCGCCCGTGCGGTCAGCGCAGTCCGAAGCGGTCGGCCCAGACCGCCATGTCGGCGGTGGTCGCGTTGCCGCCGCAGACGACCAGTCCGAGCCGGGCGCCGTCGCCGACCCGCTCCCGCACCTGCCGGGCCGCGGGCAGCAGACAGCCGGCGGCCGGTTCCGTCCACACCTTGGCGTGCTCGGCCAGGTCGAGCGACCCGCGCACCGCCTCCCGGTCCGGCACCACCAGCACCTCGGTGACCAGCTCGGCGACGTGCTCGTAGGTCAGCGTCGACACGCTCGGGGCGCTCAGCGTGGAGACGACCGACGACAGCGCCACCGGCACCGGACCGCCCGCGGCCAGCGCCTCGGACATGGCCTCGGCGCCCCCGGTCTCCACCCCCCAGACCCGCACGCCCGGCCGCCGGGCCCGCAGGGCGGCGGCCACGCCGGAGATCAGCCCACCGCCCCCGATGCTGACCAGCACGTCGGTGACCTCGTCGGCGTCCTCGGCCAACTCCAGTCCCACGGTGCCCTGTCCGGCGATCACCTCGGGATCGTCGAACGGGTGGACCAGGGTCAGCCCCTCCTCCTGGAGCCGGGCCGTCAGCGCGAAGGCGCCGTCCATGTCCTCGGTGAGCCGCACCGTCGCCCCGGCCGACTCGGCGACCTCCACGGCACGCGCCGGAGCCGAACGCGGCATCACCACCGTCGCCTTCACGTCCAGGGCGGAGGCCATGACCGCGAGCGCGATGCCGTGGTTGCCGCCGCTGACGGCCACCACACCGGCGGCCCGCTCGGCCTCCCCGAGCGCCAGCAGCTTCGAGGCCGCTCCCCGGGCCTTGAACGACCCGGTGCGCTGCAGCAGTTCCAGCTTTGCCGTGACCGGGACGCCCAGGAGGGCCGACAGTCCAGGACTGGGGACGGTCGGCGTCCGCACCACGTGCCCGGCGATCCGTTCGGCCGCCGCCTCGATCCGCGAGATCCCGATCATGTCGGTCACCTTTCCGGCGCGGGGGTCGTGATCCACGCCGTGACGCACTCTCACCCCGGTGCGCGGCCCGGGTCAACCGGGACGGGCGGCACCGGACCGCGCGGCCCTCGCGCGGCGGACCGTCCGTCGGGCCGCCCGGCCTGCGGCGCGACGGGCACCGCCCGACGGCCGCTCCCCTCAGTGCTGCTGCGGCTTGTGCGGGGTCGCCTCGCTGGGCCGCACCACGACGTACCCCTCACCCTGGAGCACCAGCTGGACCGCCTCGCCCGAGCCCCCGCGGAGCATCGACCCCAACGACTGCGACCGGTTCAGCGAGGTGGCCAGCCCCGCCGTCCACCCCACGACGGCGTCGGTGTCGACGTGCACCGGCTGCTGCGGCGAGACCGGGATGACCAGGGGATTGCCGTCACACACCAGCCCCAGCCGGCCGTACCCGGTGAACACGCTGTTGAACAGGCCGCCGCCGGTGATACCGGCGCCCTTCACCGTGCTGATCCGATACGCCAGGGTGGGGTCGAAGCACAGCACGTTGCGGCCGTTGACGGTGAACTCGTCACCGGGCTCGACGTCGACGATGAAGCAGTTCTGCGCCTCCTGCGCGAACCACGCCTCGCCCTGCCCGCGCACCGCCATCAGCGGCAGCCCCTCACCGGTCACGGCCCGCTTCAGCATGCCGCCCACGCCCTGGCCCTTGCGTTCGAACTGCAGGCTGCCGCGGTAGGCGACCATCGCACCCTGCCGGGCGAGCATCTCCCCGTTGACCACGTACCGGATGCACTTCGCGTTCTCGACGGTCATGCCCGGGGCCGTGGCGGGCTGCACCATGTGCCGGCTGGAAAAGAGATCACCCTTCATGGCGTCATCCTCACCCGGACACCCGCCCTCCGCCAAGAAACGGGAGGGGCCGTCCGCCCCCGGCGGAACCGCCCGCCCTCAGTGCCGGGCCACCTGCGGCGCCACGTCCTCGTGCACCGGGACGGACGGCGCGGCGGCGCGGGCGGCCGAGCGCCCGCAGAACGCGGCGTCCAGCGTCCGCAGCATCGTGCCCATCACCTTCGCGTTGTTCGAGGTGGTGGCCAGCGCCGTGAGGGAACGCCGCCCGTCCTTCGACGTGAACGCGTAGGAGTAGTAGCCCTGGACGGCACCGGTGTGCCCGTACACCGACACCCCGCACGACAGGTCGCGGCGCCGCAGCCCCAGCCCGTACGCCTGCCCGGTGCCCGCCGGCACCCAGCGCCGCATCTCCCGCAGGGCCGCGGCCGAGACCAGCCGCCCCGACATCAGCGCCGTGAGGAACGTGTTGACGTCCCGCGTGGTGGAGATGACGGCGCCCGCGCTCTGCGCCCAGGACACCGTCTGCTCGGTGGCGTCGACGAGCGCCCCGCCGGCCGCGTCCGGGGTGAGGTAGCCGCGGGTGTGGCGGCCCGGGAGCGCGGTGCCCGGATGCACGTAGAACGTGTCGCGCAGTCCCAGGGGTCCGACGATCCGCTCCCGGTACTCGGTCGCCAGGGACCGGCCCGTCACCGTGCGGATCAGCATCCCCGCGACGACGAAGTTGGTGTTCGAGTAGCGGTAGGCGCCGCCCGGCGCCGTGGTCCGCGGGTGCTGCAGCGACCTGCGCACCAGCGCGCGCAGGGTGAACACCTTCGTACGCACCGCCTCGAAACCGGGCACCGTCCGGGCGAACATGTCGTTGGTGTAGTCGTACAACCCACTGCGGTGGCTCAGGACGTGACGGACCGTGATGCGGTCGTCGGGCAGCAGCCCCGGCAGATGGCGGTTGACGGGGGAGTCCAGCTCCAGCCGCCCCTCGTCGACCAGTTGCAGCAGCACCACGGCGGTCATCACCTTGGTCACGCTGCCGATGCGGAAGCGGTCCGCGTCGGTGAGGGCCCGCCCCGTCGCGCGGTCCGCCACACCGGTGGCCGCCCGCAGCACCGTGCCGTGGTCGTCGATCCGCGCCATCGCCCCCGGCGCGCCCTGCGTCCGGGCCGTCCCCAGCAGCTTCTCCAGACCGGCCAGATCGGGCGCGTCGAGCGCCGGGGTCGCTGCGTCGAGCGTCGGGGCCGACGCAGGGGCCGCTGCGTCGAGCGCCGGGGCCGACGCCGGGGCCGCCCCGCCGGCGGCGTGCGCCGGAACCGTCAGGAGGGACAGGGCGGCCACCGCCGCCACCGCACCCGTACGCATCGTCGCCGCTGTCGAGACCATCCGCCGCCGCTCCGCTTCTGCCGCACCGTCAACCGGGCCCGGACGACGCAAGGTCACCCCATGGTCACCTAGCGTCGCCGATCGCCACAGTATGGCGACGCGACGCGGCGGAAACGGTCAGGCGGACGTGGGGCGTCGGGGCGTGTCGGCCACCCGGCCCGGCCCGTCGGACTCCGGGCCGACCAGCCCCTCCCGATAGGCGATCGCCACCGCCTCGGTACGGCCCGCCGCGCCCAGTTTGCCGAGGATGTTCGACACGTGGACGCTCGCCGTCTTGCCGCTGATGAACAGCTCCTCGCCGATCTGCCGGTTGCTGCGCCCCCGGGCGAGCAGCCGCAGCACCTCCCGCTCGCGCGCGGTCAGCACACCGGCCCGCCCCGCCCCGGACGGCCTGTCGAGCCCACCGCGCGCCGCCAGCGCCTCCGCCCGCTCCACCAGTGGTACGGCACCCAGCCGAACGGCCGCCTCGCGCACGGCGGCGACCTCGGCCGTCGCCTCCTCCCGCCGCCCGGCGGTCAGCAGGGCCTCGGCGTACCGCAGCCGGGACCGCTCCCGCTCGTACACGTCCCCGACGGCGAACGCGGCCACCGCCCGCTCCCACGCGGCGGTCTCCGGCCCCGACACCGCCCGGCGCCACTCGGCCTCCGCCCGGGCCAGCCACGCCTGGCCCTCGCTGCCCTGCGGCATGCCGTCCTCGCTGTGCGCGGCCGACGCCCGGGCCCGCGCCACCAGGTCGTCGGCGGTCCCGGCCCACCGGCGGACGCCGGCCTCGTCACCGGCCGCACGCCGCTCGGCCGCCGCGTCGGCGACCGCCCCCAGAGCGAGGGCCGCCAGCCGCACCGTGACGTCCGGCTGCGCCCCCGACGCGTCGGTGAGGGCGGTGAGCGTGCCGTCCATCCACCGCACGGCCTCCTCCGGGTCTCCCCGCAGCGCGGCCGCGTCGGTCAGCAGGATCCCCGCCACCAGCGTCGCCATCCAGTCGAACGGCCCGTCCAGCGTGGCCCGGACCCGCTCCACGACCGAGAAGTCGCCCCGCGCCAGCGCCACGTACAGCGCGGGCGCGACCGCGTACCCGCCCAGCGGTGGAAGCACCCGGGCATCGGCCTCCGCGGCCTCCACGCACGCGTCCCAGCGGCCCGTCCCGTACAGCACCAGCAGCCGCAGGTACCGCATCGCCAGCGGATACGGCGACGCCAGCAGCCCGGCGCGGCGGGCCCGGTCCAGGCCCTCCGTCAGCAGGGGCAGGCACGCCTCCAGCTCCCCGGCCTCGTGGGCGCCCATGGCCAGGTTGTACAGGGCCCGCAGCTCCACCGCCGCGTTGCCGGCCTCCCGGGCCAGCTTCCTCGCCCGGGTGAGGCGTTCGCGCCCTTCGGGGGAGTGGCGGCTGAACTCCTCCAGACCGACCACCGAGATCAGCAGGTCGGCCTGCGCGTCGGCCATGCCCAGCCGTTCGGCCGCCGCCAGCGCCCGGTGGGCCACCGACAGGGCCGTGTCGTTCTCCCCGACCTGCCGCGCGGTCATGACGTGCGTGGCCGCCGCCCACACCCAGGTCGGCGACGCCGGTTCCGCGGGGATCATCGCCAGCGCCTCGCTGCTGTGCGCGAAGGCCGCCGCCAGGCTGTCGACCCGCAGCAGGTTCCCGGCCAGTGTGTACCGCACCCGCGCGGCGAGCTCCAGGTCGGCGTCCCGCCCGAGGTCCGCCAGCGCGGACCGGGTGAGGGCGACCGCGCGGTGCAGTTCACCGGCGTGCGCCGCCGCGGCCGACGCCCGCAGGGTCAGCGCCACCGGATCGGCCACCGTGCCCTCGGGCAGCCCTTCCGCGCCCACCGCGGGCCACAGGTCCAGGGCGGTCTCCAGGTGCCGCAGCTCCTCGGCGGGCGCGCCGAGCCGCTGGGCGTGGTCGGCGGCCTCCAGCGACGCGGCGAGCGCCCGCGCCGGGTCGTGGCTCTCCCGGTGGTGGTGCGCCCGCTCCGCCGCCGTCTCCCCCCGCGGCCCGCGTTCGGCCAGCAGCCGGGCGAACGCCCCGTGCAGCCGCGCCCGTTCGCCCGGCAGCAGGTCCGCGTAGACCGCCTCCCGGGCCAGGGCGTGCCGGAAGGAGTACGTGCCGCCCTCCCCGGCGACCAGCAGCTGCCGTCCCACGGCCTCCCGCAGGGCCGGCTCCAGCTCGTCCTCGGGCAGCCCGACCGCCTCGCGCAGCACCTCGTGGTGCACCCGGCGTCCGGCGACGGCCGCGGTGCGCAGCACCTGCTGCGCGGTCTCCGACAGCTGCTCCACCCGGATCAGGAGGACGTCGGCGAGGCCGCTGGGCACCCCGGCGGCGGGGGTGCCGGCGGCGGCGACCAGTTCCTCGGCGTAGAAGGCGTTGCCCTCCGCGCGCTCCACGATCCGGCGGACCGTGGCGTCCGGCAGGGGCCGCGCCTCCAGCGCCCGCACCAGCCGGGCCACGTCGGCGTCGGGCAGCGGTCGCAGCTCCAGCCGCTCCACCACGGGCAGCCGCACCAGCTCCGCCAGCACCGGCCGCAGCGGATGCCGCCGGTGCAGGTCGTCCGCCCGGTACGAGGCACAGACCGCCAGCCGGGGCGCGGGCGACCCCACCGCCGGGCCCTGCAGCACCCCGCGGCCCAGCAGGAAACGGAGCAGGTCGCGCGAGGACTGGTCGGCCCAGTGCAGGTCCTCCAGCACCAGCAGCAGCGGCGCGACGTCCGCGATCTCGGCGAGCAGCTCGGCCACGCCCTCGAACAGCCGCAGCCGGGCGTCCGCGTCCCGCACCGCGTCGGTGCCGCCGCCCAGCAGCCGGCCGACCGCCTCGCGGCCCGCGACGACGGCCGCGAACCGCTCGTCGGCGGCCAACCGCCCCAGCACCTCGGTGAACGGCAGGTACGGCAGGCCCACGTCGCCCAGGTCCACGCAGTGCCCGGTGACCACCGTCATCCCGTCCGCGGCGGCCCGCACGGCGACCTCGTCCAGCAGCCGGGTCTTGCCCACCCCGGCGTCCCCGGCGAGCAGCACGGCACGCGCCTGGCCGCGCCGGGCGCCTTCCAGCACCCCGGCGAGACGGGCGAGTTCGTCGTCCCGGCCGACGAGCGGACCGGCGAAGGAGGTCGGTGACACGCCCCCATCCTGGCACGGGGCAGCGGCCCCGGGGCGGGGCCGGGCAGAGGGCCGGGCAGAGGGCCGGGCAGCGGGGTGCGGCAGGTCGGGGGTGTGGCCGGGCGGTCCGGTCTGTCGGGTCCGGGGCGGGGGTCGTATAGCGGGTGCGGCAGGTCAGTGGTGCAGCCGGGCGGTCCAGTCCGCGGGGACCCGGCCCGCCGGTCCGGGGGCGGGTTGCGCGGCCGGGTGGCTGTCCGGCGGGGCGAGGGCCGGGCCGGACTCGTACAGCTCCTCGGTGGTGTAGTCGAAGAACCAGTCCTCACCCGGCTCGTAGCTGTGCACCAGCGGGTGCCCGCTGGCGCGGTAGTGCGCCGTGGCGTGCTGCCCGGGCGAGCTGTCGCAGCAGCCGACGTGGCCGCACGCGGCGCACCGCCGCAGGTGGAACCACCAGCCGCCGGTGGCCTCGCAGTCGGCGCATCCGGGGCCGCTGGGCGGGACGGAGGGGTCGACGGGGACGCTGGTCATGCCTGCTCCTCGGGGGGCTCGGGGAACTCGGGGGGACTCGCAGGGGTCGGGGTGTCGGGGGACCCGGAGGTCTCGTCGTCGGGGGACGGGGCGGTGAGCGGCAGCAGCACCTGGAAGCGCGTGTCACCGGGCCGGGAGTCGAACCGCAGCACGCCGTGGTGCTTGCCCGCCACGATCCGCCACGAGATGTCCAGGCCGAGCCCGGTGCCCTCACCCACCGGTTTCGTGGTGAAGAAGGGGTCGAAGACGCGGTCGCGGATGTCCTCGGGGATGCCGGTGCCCGTGTCGCGGAACTCCACCAGCAGCCGCCCCGCCTCCCGCGCGGTGCGCACGGTCAGGGTGCCCCGGCCGCCCGCCGCGTCCATCGCGGCGACCGCGTTGTCCACGAGGTTCGTCCACACCTGGTTCAGCTCCGCCGGATAGGCGGGGATCCTCGGCAGGGTGCGGTCGTAGTCCCGGACGACCTCGATGTGCTGCCCGGTCTTGGCGGACAGCATCACCAGCGTGCTGTCCAGGAGTTCGTGCACGTCGACGACCTGGAAGGGCGCCCGGTCGAGCTGCGCGTACTGCTTGGCCGCGTCGACGAGGTGCGAGACGCGTTTCGCCGCGTCCTCGATCTCGCCCATCAACAGCTCGGTCTCGACCGTGTAGTTGAGCCAGCCCACCGCGCCCGGCAGCAGATCCTCGTCCACGACGGTGGCGACCCCGTCCAGCCAGTCCGGGTCCAACCCGGCCTGCACGAAGGTGGGGGCGATGCGCCAGCCCTCGGGCACCCCGTGGTCGTCGAGCCAGTCGGCGAGCGCGTCCTCGCGGTCCGCCGCCTCCAGCGGGCTCAGGGCGGGCGCCTTCGCGACGCGTTCGGCGGTGCGCTCCTGGATGTCGATGAGGTTGCCCAGGGTCTCCGGCTCGTACGTGCCGGTGGAGATCACCCGCAGCTTGTGCCGCATCCGGCCCACCCGCTCGCGCAGCGAGGCGGTGGCCCGCACGGCCGCCGCCGCGGGGTTGTTCAGCTCGTGGGTCAGACCGGCGGACAGCGAGCCGAGCGCCAGCAGCCGTTCGCGCTGCCCGATGGCCCGCTGGGTGCTCTTGGACCCGAAGAACAGTCCTTCCAGCAGGTGGACGGCCATCGGGAACCACTCCCGCATGACGGCCGCGAACGTGTCCGCGGGCAGCACGAAGAACCGCGACGGCTCCGTCACCCGCATCGTGTTGGTGTACACCTGCGGCACCCGGTCGCCCAGGTAGGCCTGCATCGCCCCCGCGTACACCCCGCGCTGGGACGTGCGGTTGACCTCGACGTCCTGGCCGCCGACCCGGCGCGACAGCACGACCGTGCCCTCCAGCATCACGTAGAAGCAGGTCGCGGGCTCGCCCTCGCCGTAGACCGGGCCGGGCCCGAACCACTCCACCCGCCCCTCGTCGCACAGCCGGCCGAGCTGTTCGGGGGTGAGCCGCTCGAACAGGAACAGCGAGCCGATCTCCCGCGGGCTGCACGGCCCCGGCACGCCGTTCACGACTGCTCCAGGTAGCGGTGGACGAGCATCACGGCCATGGCTCCCTCGCCGACGGCGGACGCGACCCGCTTCGCGGACTCGGCGCGCGCGTCCCCCGCCACGAACACGCCGGGCACGCTGGTCTCCAGGTGGTAGGGCGGCCGGTCCAGCTCCCACTCGTCCGGTGGCCGCCCGTCCGCGGTCAGGTCGGGACCGGCGAGCAGGAAGCCCCTCCCGTCCCGCCGCACCGTGCCGTCGAGCCAGCCGGTCAGCTCCGATGAACACGAACAGCCAGTGCGCGTCCACCCGTTCACCCGCGCCGGTCCGCGTGTCGCGCAGCGTCAGGTGCTCCAGGTGCCCGTCGCCGTGCGCGGCGGCGACCTCGGTGCCGGTGCGCACCGAGATGTTCGCCGTCCGCTCGATCTGCCGGATCAGGTAGTACGACATCGACGCGGACAGGTCCGGCCCGCGCACCAGCAGCGTCACCGACTCGGCGCCCCGGGCCAGGTGCATCGCCGCCTGCCCGGCCGAGTTGGCGCCGCCCACGATGTACACGTCCTCGCCCCGGCAGGCCGCCGCCTCCGTGAGCGCCGACCCGTAGTACACACCGCGGCCGGTCAGGTCCGCGCAGCCGGGGACCGACAGCCGCCGGTAGGACACCCCGGTCGCCAGGATCACGCTGTGCGCGGCGACCGCCGAACCGTCCGAGAACCGCACGACCCGGGCGGAGCCGCACACCTCCAGCCCCGTCACCTCCCGCGCGGTCAGGATCTCCGCCCCGAAGCGGGTCGCCTGCCGGCGCGCCCGGTCGGTGAGCTGCGCCCCGGACACCCCGTCCGGGAAGCCGAGGTAGTTCTCGATGCGGGAGCTCTGTCCCGCCTGGCCGCCCGTCGCCGACCGCTCCACCAGCACGGTGCGCAGCCCCTCCGAGGCGCCGTAGACGGCCGCGCCCAGCCCCGCCGGGCCGCCGCCGATCACCACCAGGTCGTAGAAGTCGGCTTCAGGGGTGGTCGCCAGGCCCACCCGGGCCGCCAGGTCCACGGGTTCGGGCTCCACCAGCGGCGTGCCGTCCGGGACGATCACCACGGGCAGCCGCGTGCCGTCCTCGCCCGCGGCGGTCAGCAGCCGGCGGCCCTCGGGCTGGTCGGAGGAGTACCAGCGGTAGGGCACCTGGTTGCGGGCCAGGAACTCGCGCACGTCCGAGGACCGCGCCGACCAGCGGTGCCCCACCACCTTGGTGCTGGGCACCGGCCGGTGGTCGCCGGCCCGCCAGGCGGCGAGCAGGTCGTCGACGACCGGGTAGAGCTTCTCCTCCGGGGGGGTCCCAGGGCTTGAGCAGGTAGTGGTCGAGGTCGACCACGTTGATCGCGTCGATCGCCGCGCCGGTGTCCGCGTACGCCGTCAGCAGCACCCGGCGGGCGCCCGGATGGATGTCGAGGGCCTGCTCCAGGAACTCGATGCCGTTCATCCGTGGCATCCGGTAGTCGGCGAGGAGCACGGCCACCGGGTCCCCGCGCAGCTTCAGCTCGCGCAGCGCGTCCAGGGCGGCCTCGCCCGACTCGGCGCGGACGATCCGGTACGCGGCGCCGTAGTGCCGCCTGAGGTCCCGCGCCACGGCACGGGAGACCCCCGGGTCGTCGTCCACGGTCAGGATGACGGTGCGCGCCGCGTCGGTGGCCTCTGCCATGGGTCCCCCACATCGCGTGGTCGGGTCCGGCACGGCGGCCCCCGCTGCGACGTCGGTCACCGCGCCGACCCAGCCCATCGTAGGGGCCCCCGCGCGGGTCCGCTCAGCCTGCGCCGGGCTCCCGGCCGGAGCGGGGGGCGAGCACGCAGAACTCGTTGCCCTCGGGGTCGGCGAGCACCACCCAGGGCTCCTCGCCGCTCTGGCCGACGTCGGCGTGCCGGGCGCCCAGGGCGAGCAGCCGGTCCACCTCCGCGTCCCGGTCGTCCGGCCGGAAGTCGAGGTGGAGGCGGTTCTTGACCGTCTTGCGTCCCGGGTCCGCGCCGAACAGCAGCCCCGGCAGCCGGTCCGGCGCCGGACGGATCTCCAGCTCGTCGGCCGACTCGTCCACCACCACCCAGCCGAGCGCCTCGGCCCACCAGCGCCCGAGGGCGTGCGGATCGGCCGCGTCCACCACCACCTGATCCCACTGCAAACCCATCCGCACAGCGTAGGGAAGACTGGGGCCCGCGCGGGGGACAGACCGGCCCGCCGCGCGCAGACGCATCAGGGAATCGAGGAGGGGGCCGCATGACGCGCCCGATCACGGCAGGGGTCGACGGAACCGGGGAGAGCCTCGCCGCACTGAACTGGGCGGCGCGCGAGGCGGTCCGCCGGGGGCTGCCGCTGCGGGTGGTGCACGCCTGGCGGTTCCAGGCGTACGACACGGTCGACGCGGGGGACGCCGCCACCCAGGAGCGGTGGGTGCGCGAGTCCGTGGCGGAGGCCGTGCGCGAGGTGACCGGGCGGCACCCCGGCCTCGACGTGAGCGGCGACGCCCTGGAGGGGGACGCCGTCGACACCCTGGTCGAGGTGGCCGCGGACGCGGAGATGCTGGTGCTGGGCTCGCGCGGGCACGGGCGCATCATGGGCTTCCTGGTCGGCTCGGTCGGCCAGCAGGTCATCGTCGACGCGCCGAGCCCGGTCGTGCTGGTCCGGGCGGAGGACCGTCCCTCGGGCGAGGTCGCCGGGCGGGAGGTCGTCGTCGGCCAGCAGGGCGACCCGGAGGACAGCGCCGCCGCCCTGGGCTTCGCCTTCCGCACCGCCGCCGCGCGCGGCGCCACGGTCCGGGCCGTGCGGGCCTGGACGCTTCCGCCGGTGTTCGCCTACAGCCCCGGTGCGCTGCGCCTGATGGACGAGGCGGGCGGGCTGGAGCCGTACGAGCGGAACGCGCTGGCGGTGGCGCTCGCCCCGTGGCGCGAGCGCCACCCGGACGTGCACGTCGTCGAGCACGTGGAGATGGGCAGTGCCGGGCAGGTGCTGCTGTCGGTGGCCGGCAGTGCCCAGCTGATGGTCGTCGGCCGGCGCGCCCGCCGCACCGCCGTCGGTGCCCGGATCGGTTCGGTCGCGCACGGCGTGCTGCACCACGCGGACTGCCCGGTGGCCGTGGTGCCGCAGGTCTGAGGGGCTCCGGGAGCGGGCCCGTCCGGCCCGCTCCCGGCCGCCCGGCACTCAGTCGCCGGGAGGTCCCGGCACCGACCGGGTGCGGGGCAGGATGTTCTCGATGTAGTCGGCGACGGCCGTGTCCAGGCCGATGTCGTGCTGGGCCCGCTCCGACAGGTACCAGCGGTGCTCCAGCAGCTCGTGGTAGATCTCCGCCGGGTCCATCCCGCCCCGCAGCTCCGGCGGGACGGCCCGCACGGTCGGGCGGAACACGTCGCGCACCCAGCGGTGGGCGAGGACCTCGGTGCGGGCGCCGCCGCCGTTCGACCGGTCCCCGCCGGTCTCCGGGGCGTAGTCGTCCTGGGTCGCCATCCAGCTCTCCAGGTCGCTCAGCAGCCGTCGCGCCTGGTTCTCCTCGGCGTCCAGCCCGGTCAGGCGCAGCAGCTGGCGCGGATGGTGCCCGGCGTCGACCACCTTGGGCACGAAGGTGACGGAGTCCCCGAGCGGGGAGTGCTCGATCTGCATCTCGGCCACGTCGAAGCCGAGCGCGTTCAGCCGCCGGATGCGGCGTTCGATGTAGTGGTACTTGCCCGCCGGGTACACCGACGTGCGGGTCAGCTCCTGCCACAGGCCCTCGTAGCGGGCGCAGATCTCCGAGCCGAACTCGACCGGGTCGACGGAGGGGTGCAGCGCCCCGGACGCCTCCAGGTCCATCAGCTCGCCGCTGATGTTGACCCGGGCCAGCTCCAGGTCGTAGGAGCGCTGCCCGGAGGTCAGCTCCGGGTGCAGGTCGCCGGTCTCCGCGTCGACGAGATAGGCGGCGTAGGCGCCCGCGTCCCGCCGGAACAGGGTGTTGGACAGCGAGCAGTCGCCCCAGGCGAACCCGGCGAGGTGCAGCCGCACCAGCAGCACGGCCAGCGCGTCCATCAGCCGGTGCATGGTCGCCGGGCGCAGCGTCGTCTCGAACAGCGACCGGTACGGCAGCGAGCCGGCCAGGTGCCGGGTGACCAGGACGGACTCCAGCGGCTCCCCGGCGGCGTCGGTGCGGCCGGTGACCACGGCGAGCGGGTCGACCGCCGGGATGTCGATCCGGTCCAGGTCGCGCAGCAGCCCGTACTCGCGCTGGGCGGGGCGCTCGGCCAGCTCCTTGACGGCGACCACCTCGTCACCGGCGCGGGCGTAGCGCACCACGTGCCGGGAGATGCCGCGCGGCAGCGGCACCAGGTACTCCTCGGGCCACTCCTCCAGGGGGAGGTGCCACGGCAGTTCCAGCAGCAGCGCGGGGTGCTCCGGCTTGGTGGCGTTGATCTGCAGGGCCATGGGTCGCGCGTCGTCCTCTCGCGGTGGTCGTGCTGTCAGCCTATGGGGCCTGCTCGCGGGTGCTCAGGGCCGTACACCACGGGCTCGCGGTGTGCGGGCCGGTGTCCGGGCGGCAGCAGGTCGCCGTCCGGGTCCGCCGGGACGCCGGGGCGCCGGGGGAGGCCACCGCGGCTGCCCGGTCGTGATCCGTGGTTCCTGGTTCGTGGTTCCTGGTCCCTGGTCGAACATACCGGCAGATCAGGATGCCGGGCTGCGGGCGGGCGGCGCGGGGGAGGGGGGACGCATCCCGAACAGGAACCGGGTGGGGCGGCTGCGGCGCACCCCGGCCTCGTACAGGAGGAGGGTCACCGCGAGCGAGCCGGTCACGATGACCGTGTACTCCACGGCGATCGGCGCCCGCCATCCGGTCACCCCGTAGGCGAGGGCGACGACCACCGGCTGGTGCAGGACGTACAGGGGGAGGGCGGCGACGGCGAGGTACCCGAGGAGGGCGGCCCGGCGGGAGGCGGCGGGCCGCCCGCCGTCCGGCACGTCGGCGGCGGCCCGTTCCGTGGGCCCGTCCGGGGAACCGCCGGAGCGTGCGCGGGGCCGGTCGAGCAGGCCCAGGATGGCCAGCACCCAGCACCAGCCCGCCGCGCCGAACAGGGCCCGGGTGGTCACGGCGGCCGGGGTCCAGGCGGTGAACGGGTCGTCGCCCGCGAGGAATCCGGGTGCCGTCCCGGCGAACAGGGCCAGGCCGAGCAGCCCGGCCGGCAGCCGTGCGCGACGGGTCGCGGCCCGGACCTGCCCGTCGTCGGCGAGGGCGAAGCCGTACAGGAGGAACAGCAGGTAGGCCCAGCGGTTCCAGCCGGCGAAGCCCTCCTCCATGCCGAGCAGCGCGTTGACCGCGGCCAGGGGCAGCGCGGGCAGCAGGAGCAGCGCCGGCCGGCGGCGCAGCGCGGGCACCGCGCGGCCGGCCGCGTCGGCGAGCCGCCCGGCGACCGGGGCGAGCAGCAGGCTGAAGGCGAGCAGCAGGACGACGAACCACAGGTGCCCGGTCTCGAAGTGCTCCCCGTCCAGCACGAAGGGGAAGTCCGCGAGGTCCGGGCGCACGCTGAGGAACCGGAGCCAGAACTCCCCGTACGACAGGCCGTCGGCGCTCCCGGCGGCGCGCAGCCGCAGCCACTGCGGGAGGGGGCACAGGACGAGGGTGCCGAAGACGAGGGGGACGCCGAGGCGCAGCAGGCGTTCCCGGGCGAACCCGCGCGGCCCGCGGCGGCGGATCGAGTGCCGTGCGCCCAGCCCCGCGACGAGGAACAGCATCGGCATCGCCCACACCACGCCGAACCCGGCGAGCACGGTCACGGCACCGGTGGTCTCGGCGTTCTTGACGTAGAAGTCGTCGTCGGGGGAGAAGACCAGGGCGGCGTGGAAGAAGACCAGGCCGACGACGACCAGGGCCCGCAGCACGTCCAGTTCGCCGCGCCGTCCGGTGCCCTCCCGCTGCCCGGGGTCCGCGCCCATGGTCCCTCCCCGCACGGTGTGCGCACCAGTGTGGGGGAGCGCGGCGGGGGAGGACAGGCTTCCGGCGCGTGCGGTACGTCAGTTGACCCCGCGCGGGCGGAACTGGACGCTGATGCGCGGCCCGGTGGCGCGGGTGCTCTTGGGCACCGCGTGCTCCCAGGTGCGCTGGCAGGAGCCGCCCATCACGATCAGGTCGCCGTGTCCGAGCGGACGGCGCACCGTCCGGCCGCCGCCCACCGGCCGCAGCAGCAGGTCGCGGGGGGTGCCCACGGAGAGGATCGCCACCATGGTGTCCTCGCGGGCGCCCCGCCCGATGCGGTCGCCGTGCCAGGCGACGCTGTCCCGGCCGTCGCGGTAGCAGCAGAGCCCGGCGGTGGCGAACGGCTCGCCCAGTTCGTCGGCGTAGTACCGGCCGAGGGCGTCCCGCGCCTCCTCGAGCACGGGGTGCGGCAGCGGGTCGCCGACGCCGTAGTACGACAGCAGCCGGGGCACGTCCACGGTCCGGTCGTACATCCGGCGGCGCTCGGCCCGCCAGGGCACCTCGGCGGCCAGCCGCGCGAACAGCGCGTCGGAGCCGTGGAGCCAGCCCGGCAGCACGTCGATCCAGGCGCCGTGGCCCAGTTCGGTGCGGCGCACCCCGTCCAGCGGGCCGAGCCGCACCTCGTCCGTCTGGTCGAAGAGCGAGCCCTGGAGGGCCTGGAGCGCTTCGGGGTGGTGCGTGGTCATGGCCACAGCGTACGCCTAATCGAAAAGGTGTTCTAGTCGGTGGGGCGGCCTCCGGTGGTCCGTGCGAAGTCACGGGTCCGGGGGTCTTCGGATACACCGCCGTATCGGATACGTTCTCGTATCGAACGCGGGGGGAGGCGAGCATGACGACACCGGGCACGGACGGCCCGGCCACCGGGCGCCGCGCGCGCACGCGGGCCCGGCTCCTCGCCGCCGCCTTCGCCGTGTTCGCCGACAAGGGCTTCGGGCGGGTCTCCATCGAGGAGATCTGCGCGGCGGCCGGCTACACCAGGGGCGCCTTCTACTCCAACTTCACCACCCTCGACGAGCTGTTCTTCGCGCTCTACCGCGAGCGGGCCGGCCTCATCGCCGACCAGATCACCGAGGCCCTCGCCCAGGACGGACCCGGCCTCGACGTGCCGGCCGCCGTGGAGCGGGTCACCGAGGTGCTGCTGCTCGACCGGGACTGGCTGCTGGTGAAGACCGACTTCCTGGTGCACGCGGCCCGCCGTCCCGAGGTGGCGCGCGGCCTGCTGGAGCACCGGGACCGGCTGCGCCGGGCCATCGCGGACCGGCTCCGCCGCGCCCGCACCCCGCTGCCCGCCGTGCTCGGCGACGCCGACGGCGCCGCGCACGCCGTGGTCGCCGCCTACGACGGCGTCACCACCCGGCTGCTGCTGGACCGGGACACGGCGGGCGCCCGCACCTGGCTGGGACAACTGCTGACCGCGCTGCTCACCGACGGCAGCGCCGAGCCGGCCGCGCAGCGGCCCGGACCAAGGAAGGGACGGTCGCCATGGACGCCGACGTCATCGTCGTCGGAGCAGGACTCGCGGGCCTCGTCGCGGCCCACGAACTGACCAGCAGGGGACGCCGGGTCGCCCTCGTCGACCAGGAGAACGCCGCCAACCTCGGCGGACAGGCCTTCTGGTCCTTCGGCGGGCTGTTCCTGGTCGACTCGCCCGAACAGCGGCGCCTGCGCATCAAGGACTCCTTCGACCTCGCCTGGAGCGACTGGCGGGGCAGCGCGGGCTTCGACCGGCTCGACGACGAGGACAGCTGGGCGGTCCGCTGGGCACGGGCGTACGTGGAGTGGGCGGCGGGCGAGAAGAGGTCCTGGCTGAACGGCCACGGCATCACCTTCCTGCCGACCGTGGGCTGGGCCGAACGCGGCGACCTGCGCGCCGACGGCCACGGCAACACCGTCCCCCGCTTCCACATCGCCTGGGGCACCGGCACCGGCGTCGTCGACCCCTTCGTCCGCTCCGCCCGACAGGCCGCGCGCGACGGGCTGCTCACCTTCCACCACCGCCACCGCGTCGACGACCTGGTCATGACGGACGGCCGGGCCCACGGCGTGCGCGGCACGGTGCTGGCACCCGACGACTCGCCCCGGGGCGTCGCCTCCAGCCGCGAGGCGGCCGGCGAGTTCGAACTCACCGCCCAGGCCGTGATCGTCACCAGCGGCGGCATCGGCGCCGACCACGACATCGTCCGCCGGTACTGGCCCGAGCGGCTCGGCACCCCGCCCCGCGAGATGGTCACCGGCGTCCCCGCCTACGTCGACGGGCGGATGCTCGACATCACCGCCCGGGCGGGCGCCCGGCTGGTCAACCGCGACCGCATGTGGCACTACACCGAAGGCGTACGGAACTGGGACCCGATCTGGCCGGGGCACGGCATCCGCATCCTGCCCGGCCCCTCCTCCGTGTGGTTCGACGCCCTCGGCCGCCGGCTGCCCGCGCCCTGCCTGCCCGGCTACGACACCCTGGGCACGCTCCGGCACCTGCGCACCACCGAGGACATCGCCGGGTACGACCACTCCTGGTTCGTGCTCACCCAGAAGATCATCGAGAAGGAGTTCGCGCTGTCGGGCTCCGAACAGAACCCGGACATCACGGCCAAGGACCGCGCCGCCTTCCTGCGCGAGCGGGTGCTGGGCAAGGGGGCGCCCGGACCGGTCGACGCCTTCCTGCGCCGGGGCGCCGACTTCGTGTCCGCCCCGACCGTGGAGCAGCTGGTCGAGAAGATGAACGCGCTCACCGACGAGCCGCTGCTCGACGCGGCCCGGATACGCCGCCAGATCGAGGCCAGGGACCTGCAGATCGGCCACTCCTACGCCAAGGACGCCCAGGTGCAGGGCATCCGCAACGCCCGCCGCTACCTCGGCGACCGCCTCGGCCGGGTGGCGTCCCCGCACCGCATCCTGGACCCGTCGGCGGGCCCGCTGATCGGCGTCAAGCTGCACGTCCTGACCCGCAAGACCCTCGGCGGCATCCAGACCGACCTCGACTCCCGCGCCCTCGGCGCGGACGGCCGCCCCGTCGACGGCCTGTACGCGGCCGGCGAGGTGGCCGGCTTCGGCGGCGGCGGGGTCCACGGGTACAACGCCCTGGAGGGCACGTTCCTCGGCGGCTGCCTCTTCTCGGGCCGGGCGGCGGGACGCGCCGCCGCCGACCGGACCGCCTGAGCCGCCGGGCGGGTCCGGGGGAACGTACGGCCCCCGGCCCGCCCGCGGTCAGTCCTCCAGCAGCCGCAGCAGGACCTCGGCGTGGCTGCGCTCCGGGGCCTTCGACGCGGTCAGCAGCGTCACGTCCCCCTCCCGCGCCAACTGCCGTAGCCGGTCCAGGAGTCCGGCGGCCCCGGGAGCGGCCAGCTCCGCCTCGTACCGTGCCCGGAACTCCTCGTACGGCCGCTCCTCGGCGTGGTACCAGCGGCGCAGCTCCGTCGACGGGGTCAGCTCCTTGGGCCACTCGTCCACCCGGGCCGCGTCCTTGGCCAGCCCTCGCGGCCACAGCCGGTCGACGAGGACCCGGACCCCGTCCTCCGGCTCGGGCGGCTCGTAGACCCGCCGCACCCGCACGGTCATGCTCGGGCCCCTTTCCGATCGGGTCAGGTGTCCTGCGAGCGTACTGCCGTGCCCGGTGGCGGGCACGGCGGCGGGCGCGCGGCTCCCTCCTCGGTGGGCCCCGGCTCTGACGGACGTCCGACGGGCTTCTGACGGGCTTCTGACGGGCGGGGTCCGGCCCTGGAGGTCGGCCGCGGCGCGCCGGGCCCTTCGGGAGTCACCGCGCCGGCCGGGACGCCGGCCGTGCGCGCCGTGTCAGCCGGACGTCCGCCGCGCAGCGCGCCGCTTCAGGGCACGCCGCTCGTTCTCGCCCGTTCCGCCCCACACGCCGAGGGTCTGACCGCTCTCCAGCGCCCAGTCCAGGCACTGCTGTTGGACGGGGCAGCGCCGGCACACCGCCTTGGCCTGCTCGGTCTGCAACAGGGCCGGGCCGGACGTGCCGATCGGGAAGAAGAGGTCGGGGTCCTCGGTCCGGCAGGCCGCGCGATTCCGCCAGTTGTCCATGTCGAGAGTCACCTGCGATCGCAGTAGATCCGCACCCTGGGATGCCTTACCGGATTTCGGGTGACCTGTCGCCGCCGGGCGAAACCGCGGCGGCGCACACACTCACTGCTCGCGCAGACCCCAGGGGGAGCCGTAGTCGTTCAGCAGGTCCAGGAACGGACGGGCCGGGAACGCCTCGGGGCCGAGCACCCCGCTCCCCGACCAGGCACCCGTGGCGAGGAGTTCGAGGGCGACCACCGGATTGACGGCGGTCTGCCACACCACGGCCTGGCTGCCGTACTCCGCCATGGACCACTGGTTGTCGACGACGTGGTAGAGGTACACCTCGCGCGGCTTCCCGTCCCGGACCCCGCGCACCCAGGTCCCGGCGCACGTCTTGCCGTGCATCCGCTCGCCCAGCGTCGCGGGGTCGGGCAGGCAGGCGGCCACCACGTCCCGCGGCGAGACCGCCACCGGTCCGTCCGGGCCCGGCACGGTCACCGGCTCGGTGCTGTCCAGGCCCAGCCGGTGGAGGGTCCTGAGGGTGTCGATGAACTCGCGGCCCAGGCCGTACTTGAAGGTCACCCGCTGCGTGTCCACCCAGCGGGGAACGAGCAGCACCTCCTCGTGCTCGACGTTCACGCACTCCACCGGCCCGATGCCCTCGGGGAAGTCGAACACCTCGGGCTCGCTGAACGGCTCGGTGGTGTACCAGCCTCGGCCGGCCTCGTGGACGACCGGCGGATTGAGGCATTCCTCGATGGTGGTCCAGATGTTGAAGGACGGGGCGAAGTCGTAGCCGTCGACGGTGAGGTTCGCGCCGTCCCGGATGCCGATCTCGTCGATCCGGTCGAAGAGTTCGTCGGCCGCGTACCGGGCGAACACGTCGGACAGCCCGGGCTCCACCCCCATGCCGACCAGGGCGAGCGCGCCGGCCCGCTCCCACTCCTCCGCCAGCGCGAACTGCTCGTCGCCCAGCTTGACCCCGCACTCCTCGTACGGCCGCTCGGGATGCGGCCGGGACAGCGACATCGCCATGTCGACATAGGTGGCCCGGGCGTCCAGCGCGGCACGGAACAGCGGCATCACGAACCGCGGGTCGGTGGCGTTGAGCAGCACGTCGCACGCGTGCTCCCGCAGCAGGGCAGCCACCTGCGCCTGGTCGCCGGCGTCGACCCGCTCGGCACGGAACCGGCCGCCCTCCTCGCCGAGCGCCGCCACGGCGGCCTCCGCGCGGGCCGGGTCGTAGTCGGCGACGACCATCCGCTCGAAGAACGGCCGCCGGGCGGCCACCCGGGTGATGGCCGTTCCCACCCCACCCGCTCCCACCAGCAGTACACGCATGACGAACACTCCCTTTCCGTGACGTATCAGGACGATACGAGGAGCTCCTGTGAGGCAGATACAACGCCTCGCGGCGACGTAAGGTCAATTGCGTTGGCATAAGGAGGTCCTCGTACCGGACGCGGGCCGCGGACGCCCGCCCGGTGCCGGGACGGGGGAAGGAGCCGGACATGGCCAAGCGGGTGGTTCCGGAGGAGAAGCGCCGTCGCCGCCGGCCGACCCGGAGCGGCCGGGTGCTGTCCGAGACGCTGATCGTCGAGACCGCGTTGCGCCTGCTGCGCGAGCACGGGAGTACCGGTCTGACGGCCCGGCGGCTCGGCCTCGCCCTGGACTGCGACCCGAGCACGCTGTACCGGTACTTCCGCGGCATGGACGACCTGACGCTCGCCCTCGGGGACGCGCTCGTCGGACGCGCGCTGGGCGGCTGGCGGCCCACGGGCCGGTGGCGCGCCGACCTGCGCGCCCTCGGGCTGCGCATCCACGAGGTCTACCTCTCCCACCCGCAGGCCGCGGTGCTCACCGCCGGCCGGGTCTCCGGCCGCGCCCACGAACTCGCCGCCGACGAGGCCGTACTGGACATCCTGCGCTCGGCGGGCTTCTCCCCGGCGGAGACGGTCCGCGTCTACCACGCGTTCATCGACACCACCCTGGGCTTCGCCGCACTGGACGCCGCGTCCCTGGCCCTGCCCGGCGACGCCCGGCGCGCCGACGAGGACATGTGGCAGTCGACCTACGCCCGGCTGCCCGCCGCCACCCATCCCCGCATCGCCGAGGTGGCTCCGCTGCTGGCCGCCCGCATGGTCACCAGCGCGTATCCGACGGCACTGGACATGCTGCTGGACAGCGCGGCCGGCCGCCTCCGCCCGCCCGGCGGGCCGGACGCGGGTCCGGGGGAGGCGGGTGCTCCGGACGGTGGGCCGGGGGTCGGTCCGAGGGAGGCGGGTGCTCCGGACGGCGGGCCGGGGGTCGGTCCGAGGGAGGCGGGTGCTCCGGACGGCGGGCCGGGGGTCGGTCCCAGGCAGGCGGGTGCTTCGGACGGCGGGTCGGGCGCGGAGTCGGCGGAGGTGTCCGGGGCGCCGGGCGGACATCCGTCCGGACCCGGGTCCGTCCCGGGGCGCCGAGAACCGTCCGGCCCGGGCCGGACGGCCGGTCCCGTCAGGGACGCAGTTCCTCCGCTGCCGTCGCGGTGACCGCCTCGGCCAGCGCGGCCAGGGCCGGGGAGTCCAGCTTCCACTGCTGCCAGTACAGGGACACGTCCACCTGGAGCTGCGAGGCGAAGCGGACGACCCGCCCGGCGCGCAGCAGGGGGACGGCCTGCGCCTCGGGGACCATGCCCCACCCCAGTCCCGCCGCGACGGCGTCGGCGTACCCCTCCGAGGTCGGGATCCAGTGCCGGTCGGCGCTCGCTCCCGAGCGTCCGCGGGTGACCCGCCGGACGAAACCGTCCTGGAGGTCGTCCAGGCGGTCGAAGACGATCACGGGCGCCGCGGGCAGCACCTCGCGCAGCGGCCCGTCGAGGTGCCGCGCGGTGAAGTCCGGGTGGGCGACGGGTAGGTAGCGCATCCGCCCCAGGTGCCGGACCGAACAGCCCGGGACCGGCTCCGGTGAGGAGGTCACCGCGGCCATCACCGTGCCCTCCCGCAGCAGTGCGGCCGTGTGGCCCTCGTCCTCCCGGCGCAGCTCGAAGCAGATCCGCGCCTCGGGCGGCACCCGGCCGAGGGCGGGCAGGAACCAGCTCGCCAGGGAGTCCGCGTTGACCGCCACCGGTACCCGCGTGGCGCGGCCGGTGCCGCTCAGGCCCAGTTCGGCGTGCGCGTCCCGCTCCAGCAGCCCCACCTGCCGGGCCAGCCGCACCAGCACCTGGCCGGACTCCGTCGGCCGCACCGGTTTGGAGCGCAGCAGCAGGACCCGCCCGGTGCGCTGTTCCAACGCCTTGACCCGCTGGCTGACCGCGGAGGGCGTCACGTGCAGCACGGCTGCGGCTGCTTCGAAGGTCCCCTCGTCCACCACGGCGAGCAGGGTCCTGACCTGGTCCAGCGGCAGCTCCGACGCGGGGGAGGGCACGGCCCCGCCCCCGCCGGCGGTCGCGGGACCGGTCGCGGGACCGGTGGAGGGGGCGGTCGCGGAGGAAACCGGTGGTGAGGGCTCTGACATCACGGTGTCTAAGGGTACGTAAGAATCCTTAGGTGTACTGCACACACCCCTCGCGACTAGCTTCTTTCCCATGACCAGCAGCCTGACCACCGCCGCCGCCGGCTTCGGCACCGGCCTGTCCCTGATCGTGGCCATCGGCGCCCAGAACGCCTTCGTGCTGCGTCAGGGGGTCCGCCGCCACGCCGTCCTCGCCGTCGTCGGCATCTGCGCCCTCTCCGACGCGGCCCTGATCACCCTGGGCGTGGCGGGCATCGGCGCGGTGGTGGTCGCGTGGCCGGGGGCCCTGACGGCGGTGGGCTGGATCGGCGGGCTGTTCCTGCTCGGCTACGGCGCCCTGGCGGCGCGCCGGGTCGTCCGGCCGGAGGCGGAGGGGCTGCGCACGGAGGGGGAGGCGGCCGGCTCGCGCCGCCGGGCGGTGCTCACCTGCCTCGCGCTGACCTGGCTCAACCCCCACGTGTACCTGGACACCGTGTTCCTGCTGGGCTCGGTGGCCGCCGATCACGGTCCGCTGCGCTGGACCTTCGGCCTGGGTGCCGTGCTGGCCAGTGTCTGCTGGTTCGCCGCGCTGGGCTTCGGCGCCCGGCTGCTGAGCCGCTTCCTCACACGTCCCGCGGCCTGGCGGGTGCTGGACGGCCTGGTCGCCGCGACCATGATCGTCCTGGGGGTGAGCCTGCTGGCCGGCGCCTGACGGAGCCGAACGACCGGACCGTCGCCCGTCGCCGTAGCCCGTCGCCCGTTGGCCGTCGGGCCACCATGGCACCAGCGGCGCACGGCCCGCCCGCCGGCGCGATGGCCATGGCGGGCAGCCCGTCGGGAGCGCCGTCGCCGGGGCCGTACCGCGCGCATCCCGTCGGCGGGCCGTCATCGCTGTCGTGCCCGCGCCGCCCGGCCCGCTGCCGGGGCCGCGCCTACGGCACCACGCCCCGCCGGTGCAGCGCGTACTGCTCCAGCAGCAGGCCGCGGGTCATCTCCAGCCGCTGGGCGAGGATCTCCGCGACCCCGCGCACCAGGGTCAGCCCCAGCCGTGGGTCCTGCTCGCACAGGTCGAGCACGGCCGCCGCGTCGAACTCGTAGGCGCGTACCTGGCTGAAGGCCACGGCGCCGAAGTCCCAGCGGTACGGGGGGAAGAGCCAGGACCAGCCGAGGAGGTCGCCCGCGCCGAGACCGGCGACCGTGGTGCGGTGCAGGTGGTTGACCCGCTGGTCCAGGGACACGGCGCCGGACCGGAGAACCCAGAAGCGGTCGGCGGTGCCGCCTGCCTCGAAGATCCGGGCGTCCTCGGGGAAGTGGACCTCCCGGGCGATGCGCATCAGGCGCTCGCGCTGGTCGGGAGGGAGGACGGTCAGGAGTTTGATCGCTTGGGTCATGACGCGGCGCTCCTAGCCGTACGGACGGTTCCGGGGCTCATACCCGCCTTTGCTCGCCTTTGCCCCTCTTCTCCCGCTTCTTCCTCTTCCATGGGAGCCGCCCCGGGCCTCCGGGGCACGTCGGGGAGCGGAAGGGGTCAGGTGGGGTACGCCGAGCGGGCATGAAAAAGCCCTGGCTGGACGGGGGAAACCAGCCAGGGCCGTATGAAGTGGTGCCGGAGGACCGGGCGTCGACTCCGTGACCACGTGTAGATGAACGATAAACCAACCACCGTCCATATGTGGAGCCGGAACCCGGTCACGTGACCTGTTTCACTCCCGTGGCCCCGGTCCGGTGCCGGGGGCGGGACCTCGCCGGCCGGGGGCGTTCACCCCGTACGCTCGTCGACGACCCGGACGGTCTCCAGCGACGGCTCCGTCGGGTCGGGCAGGAACATGCCCCCGTCGAGGCCCGTCCGCAGGTAGCGCAGTACGGGCTCGGTCAGCCGCTCGCCGGGCAGGATCGCCGGGATGCCCGGCGGGTACGGGGTGATCATCTCGGCCGCGACCCGGCCGGCGGCCTCGCCGACGGGAACCTCCTCGGCCGGGCCGAAGAACGCGTCGCGCGGCAGCAGGACCTGCTCCAGGCGCAGCTCGCCAGGGTCGGGCACCTCGACGCGGGACCCGCGCGGCAGTTCCGGTGCCGCCCGCGCCAGGTCCTTCAGTGCGGACAGCAGCTGACCGGCCGTCTCCCGGTCGTCGGCGTGGGTGATCTGCATGCCGATCCGGCGGTGGTCGACCAGATGGGCGTCCACGCCGCGGTGCTCACGCAGCCAGTCGGCCGCCCGGTACCCGCTGACGCCCAGTCCGTCGAGGTCGATGACGCAAGGGAGCGGGTCGAAGTCGTCCGCGCGGCCGGGCCCGCAGAAGTCGGCGCGGTCGTTCACGTGCATCCCGTCGATCTCCTCGACGGCCGCGCGCACCTCGCCGCAGAGTTCCAGCGCGGCGCCCATGAGCTCCTCGCCGCGCAGGGCCATCTGTCGCCGCCAGCCGTCCAGGCCGGCGTGGATCAGGACCGAAGGGCTCGTGGTGTCCAGGAGGTCGGCCCGGATCCCGAGCAGCGCCGGTGTCACCAGGTCCCCGCGCAGGTGGAAGACCGATCCCTGCTCCAGACCGCTGCCCATCTTGTGGATGCTGGTCACGCAGATGTCGGCACCCGCGTCCATCGCCCACGACGGCAGATCCGGGTGGAAGGGGAGGTGGGCACCCCACGCCTCGTCCACGATCAGCGGACGTGCGCGCCGGTGGCAGACCTCGGCGACGGCCGCCAGGTCGGCGCAGGCTCCGTACGGGGTGGGGCTGGTGATGAGCGCGCCGCGGGCGTCCGGATGATCCTGGAACGCCTGCTCGAACTCCGCGGCCGACGGTGGATGGGCGAGGTGCCGCTCGGCGTCCCAGCGGGGTTCCACCCACACCGGTTCGATGCCGGACAGGATCAGGCCCGACACCACGGACTTGTGGGCGTCCCGCCCGATCAGCAGCTTCTCGTGCGGCCCGGCCACCGTGAGCATGGCCGCCTTGACCGACAGGGAACTGCCGCAGGTGCTGAAGAAGGTGTGGTCGGCGTGCACCGCGTCCGCCATCAGCTCCTGGGCCCGCTGCAGCACGCGGCCCCGGGTGAGCCGGTCGTCCAGGCCGCCGATCGCCAGGACGTCGCCGAGAAACACCGCGTCGCCGAGGACCTCGCGCACCTCGGGGTCGGCGCCACGGGCCTGCTTGTGACCCGGGGGTGTGAAGGACAGTTGCCCCGTACGGCGGTACTCCTGCAGTGCTTCGAGAACCGGTGCCCGGTGGTGATCGGCAGTCATGCGCGCCGGGTGCCCGGGCGGCACGGAGCCATTCCGCCCGTCCGCGTTCCCCTGGGCCGCTTGCCCCGCCGCCCGCGGTCGCTGCTGCGGCCCGCTGCCTTCCGAGGTCCCGGCGCCGCTTCCGTGCCCTCCGCGCTCCTGCCCGCGCCTACCGCCGCCCGTGCTCGCGGCCGTTGCCTGCGCGTGCTCCCGGCCGGCGCGCGCTCCCGCCTCAGTCGCGCACCGTGCGCCGGCCCGGGGTGAGGATCTCGTCCAGCACGCGCAGGACCACCTCGTAGGCCACTCTGCGTGCCTCGGTGTCGCCGGCGTCCGTGCCGCCGCCCGCTCCGGGGCCGCCCCCGGTCCGTAGTGCCCGTTCCTCCTGCGCCGCGCAGGCCCGCGCCCGCTGGATGCGCCGCAACAGTTCGTCCGAGTCCACCACATCCGCCATGTCGGGCCGGGTACCCCGGCCTGCCGACCGCATGACAGCGGCGCCCGGATGGGGTCCGGGAGGTTTGCCGCCACCGGGACAGGTGAGCCGAAAAAGGAAGTACGCGGCATCTGTCCGTCCGGGCGGGCCGCCGATCCGAGCGAGAACCAGGAGCCCGAGGATGCGAGAGGCGCATACGATCCTGCCCGTTGCCGATCCGCCGGACGACGGCCCGGTCCGGCGCACGTCACCGTGCCGGCCGGGCGATGTCCGGGAAGCCGTCGCCCGCGCGGTGTCCGAGCAGTGCCGGACCTCCCACGCGTCGTGCGACGCCGACGCACTCTCGGACGCGCTGCTCGTCGCGTCCGAACTGACCACCAACGCCATCCTGCACGGCGGCGGCGTCACCGAGGTCCGGGTCGATGTCACCGGACCGTCGGTCCGTGTCTCGGTGAGCGACCGCAGCGACGAGCTGCCGGTCACCCGCACCGCGGCCGAGCGGGCCCGGGGCGGCCGGCGGCCCGGCGGACACGGCTGGCCCATCGTCTGCCGCCTCTCGCGCGACGTGCTCGTCGCCGACCTGCCCACCGGCGGCAAGTGCATCACCGCCGTGGTGCCCCTCTCCTGACGTCCCGGCCCGACGTCACCAGGCTCCGGAACGCTTCCGACGATTGTCCGGCACAGGGGTGTTTGTTCGTTTGGGGGCGGGGCAACCGGAGTTTCGTGCTTCGGACCGGAGGCGCGCCAGCGGGACCACTGTGACTGCTGTGGACTCCCTCCGGGTGTCCCCGGCGTCGGCGTCCCGCGGTAGAACCCCCCAACCACCGCTCGGGAGCGATACCGCAATGCTCATAGACACCCCGGCCGCCCGCCCCGTGACCCAGCCCGCCGAGACGGCCCGTAGTCGCAGGCGGCACGACGACGCCCCTGACACCGCCGCCCTGTTCAGCCGCCTGGCGGCCCTGGAGGACGGGCCGGAGCGGGACGCCGTGCGCGACGAGCTCGTCACCGCGTGGCTGCCCATGGCGCACCGCATCGCCGGCCGCTTCCGCGACCGCGGCGAGTCCGTCGAGGATCTCCGCCAGGTCGCCGCGCTGGGCCTGGTGAAGGCCATCGACCGCTTCGACCCGTCCCGCGGAGCCTTCGAGAGCTACGCCGTCCCCACCATCACGGGCGAGGTCAAGCGGCACTTCCGGGACCGCATGTGGGCCCTCAGGGTGCCGCGCCGGGTACAGGAACTGCGCAACAAGGTCCGGGTCGCCCGTCGCGAACTGACCCAGAACCCCGGCAGCCCCGAGCCCTCCGTCGCGGACCTCGCCGCCCACACCGGGCTGACCGAGGACGAGGTCCGGGCCGGGATGGAGGCGCTGGAGAGCTTCAGCACCCTGTCCCTTGACGCCGAGCTGTCCGCCGAGGACGACGGCTACAGCCTGGCCGACACGCTCGGCGCCTCGGACGGCTCCTACGACACGGTCATCGACCGCGAGTCGGCCAAGGAGGGCCTGCGCCGTCTCCCCGAGCGCGAGCGCGCCATCCTCTACATGCGGTTTTTCGAGGACATGACCCAGAGCCGCATCGCCGACCGGCTGGGCATCTCCCAGATGCACGTCTCCCGCCTGATCAGCCGCAGCTGTGCCCGGGTGCGCGCCGAGGCGATGGGGCAGCGCCCCGGCCGCCACGGCTCCACGGGCCGGACGCCCGGCGCCTGACCCCCCGGGCGGCGGCCGGGCGAGCGAGCGACCGCCTCAGCCGCACGGACCGACCACCCGCACCACTGCACCCCCCGCACGAACCACCTGCACGCACCGCCTGCACGGACCGCCCGGACGTACCGCCCGGCGCGGCCCGTGCGGTACGTCCCACCCCCGTACGACACGGACGTCCTCGTCCCACGGACCGGAGAACGAAACCCATGCTGAAGCCACACCCCGTCGTGCTGCGCCGTCTCGTCGACGAGTACGAGGCCCTCGTGGGCGCCGACACCCTCCCGGGCCCCGCCGGGCCGAACCCCCGGGTGCGCGACCTCGCCTACACGCTGTGCGTGTCCACGGGCACCCGGGACGTGCGACGGGCACTGGAGACCGCGCACCAGTGGCTCGGGACCACCGCCGACAAGACCGCGCACCAGGGGCTCGGGACCACCGCCGACACGGCGCGCCCCCGCCCCGCGGCCCTGGCGGCCGACTGAGAGCGCGGACGTCCGACACGTGGGGCGCCGGACCGCCGTCCGGCGCCCCACGTGTGCGCGCCGGAGACCGGGGCATCCGCAGGTCTGCCGACATCTCGAAGCGCGGCCCCCGGAGCGGGGCCGCAGGAACCGACGTGGGGGGCACACATGAACATGGGCACGCTGGCCCGCAGAGGCCGCACGGACGCCCGGCGGGCCGCGAACGGCTCGGTACGCGAAGGCGCCGCGCGCGCCGGCCTCACCGCCCGGGGCGTCATCTACCTGCTGGTCGGCGTGCTGGCGCTGCGGATCGCCTTCGGCGACGGGGAACGCCAGGCCGACCGGGGCGGCGCCCTGGCCGAACTCGCCGACAAGCCGTTCGGCGCCGTCCTGCTGTGGGCGCTCGGCATCGGACTGGTCGGCATGGCCGTGTGGCGCCTGACCGAAGCGCTCTTCGGCGCCGCCGGCAAGAACGGCCGCAAGGCCCGCAAACGGCTCACCTCCGCGGCCCGCTGCGGCTTCTACACGTTCGTCGCCTTCTCGGTCCTGGCCTTCGCCCTGGACCGGGGCAACGGCAGCGGTTCGAGCGACCGCCAGTCCCGGGACGTCACCGCCCGGGCCCTGGAACTGCCCGCCGGGCCGTGGCTGGTCGCCCTGGGCGGCGCCGTGGTGGCCGGCGCCGGGGTGTGGATCGGCGTACGCGCCGCCCGCCGCAAGTACCACGACCAGCTCCGCCTGGGCGAGCTGAGCCGCCGCGCCCGGACCCTGGTGGACGTGACCGGCGTGGGCGGCGGCATCGCCCGCGGCCTGGTGTTCGCCGCGGCCGGGGCGTTCGCCGTCCGGGCGGCCGTCGACTACGAGCCCGACCGGGCCAAGGGCCTCGACGACACGCTCCGCAGCTTCGCCGACACCCCCGCCGGGCCGTGGCTGCTGGTGGCCGTCGCCGCCGGACTCGTGCTGTTCGGCGCGTTCTCCTTCGCCCTGGCCCGCTGGCGCCGCGTCTGACGGCACCGCGCCCCACGGCCGCGCCGCCGCACCCCGGTGCGGCGGCGCCCGTATGGCGGGCCGCTTGTGGGGAACCCGGGTGTCATGAGCGAATCCGAGATACCCCCGGAAGGCCGGCCCGTGGACGTCTACCTCGACCTCCTGCGCGTCCGGATGGACACCGAGGACTACCGGCTTCTGCTCCGAGTGGTGGAGCCGGTCCTGGAGGCGATCGAGGAGCATCGTCTCTCCGGCCTCGACCTCGCCCTCGACAGCGGGGACGACGAACTGCCCCAGGAGGTCCGCGACGAGGCCGCCCTCGTCATCGCGACCGCCGTCACCGGCCGCCTGGACAACGAGGTGGTCGAACTCGAGGTGGACGACACCGGCCCGGTGCGTGTCGTCACCGACGCCCAGACCGCCGCCGACCCCTCCCGCCTGGGAGAGATCGCGGACTACATCAGGGACCGGCACCGGCAGAACGAGGAACTGCGCGGGATCGCCGCCGCCAGCGGGCTGCCCACCGACTTCTGAGGGACCCGACGCCCCTCCGGTCGCACGACCCGCGCCGCACCGGCCCGACACCGCACCGACCGACACCGGCCCCGTACGATCCCGGCCCGGCCGCCTGCATCCGGCGTCCGGGCCGGCGCCGTCCGCCGCCGCCGGGCCACCGGCCGCCGGGCCGTCGTACGGGCCCGCCGCCGGCTCGCCGCGGTCCTGCCTGGTGGCACGCACGGCCGGTGACCCGGCCGCCGGACACGCACCCCCTCCCGGGCGCCCCGCTCTCCCGGGCGCCCCGTCCCTCCGGGCACACCGCCCTCCGAGGCGCCCCGTCCCCCCGGGCGCACCGCCCTCCGAGGCACCGACCGCCGGTCACCGACCTCACGCGCCCGGCGCCCGTCCTCACCCGTCCTGCTGCGCGAGCGGCACCTCCAGCGGGCGGGCGAGGCCCACCACGGCTTCGTCCAGCCGCTGCAGGTGCCGCAGCACGCGGTCGGTGACCCGGCCGAACCGCGGGGTGCCGTCCGCGGCCACCCCTTCCAGCAGGGACGCGATGCTCGGACCCGTCTCGATCTTCGCGGTGGTGTCCTCCTCCGCGACCCGGGCGGCGATCGCCTGGATGTTGCGCACCGTCCGCCCCGCCGCCCCGCTCAGCCGGGGGTCCGCCGCGATGGACGGGTGGGCGGGCAGCAGCTCGGCCGTCGCCGCCAGGGCCCGGGCGTGGTAGGCGCAGGTCTCCAGGAGGGCCACCACGTACCGGGCGTTGGCGCGCCGGGCCCGCATCGGGGTGACCGGGTGGGTGAGCGGCTTGGTGGCCGAGCGCAGGTCGCCCAGCGCCTGGTCCAGCTCCCGCGCCTTCTCCAGCAGGTCCGTCACGTCCCCGCCGCTGAGCTGCGCGGCGGCCGCTTCCGTCACCTCGGCGAGCCGTTCCAGCACGGTGCCCAGCAGTTCGTTGGTCCGCCGGTCGGTGCGGATCGGCAGGACCAGGACCGCGGCGACCACCCCGCAGGCCACCCCCAGCGCCGTCTCCTCCAGGCGCAGCACCAGCACCTCCCAGCTGTAGGTGTGCAGCAGGGTGTACAGCAGGCCCAGCATCGCGGTCACGAAGAACGACATCAGCGTGTAGGACAGCGGCGCCGTGTAGAACATCGCGAAGATCAGCAGCAGCACGAGGGCGAACGCCGCCCAGGTGTTCCGGCCCACCACGGCGGCCAGCAGGATCCCGGCGACGACGCCGAACACCGTGCCCAGCAGCCGCCGGTAGCCCTTGACCAGGATCTCGCCCGTCGACGCGGTGTTGATGAAGACGATCCAGCAGGTGAGGACGGCCCAGTACCAGCGGTGCGCCGACAGCAGTTCGCCGCCGACGATCGCCAGTGACGAGCCCACCGCCACCTGCACGGCCGCTCTGGTGGTGGGCCGCCGCAGCCCCGTCTCCTCGTCGTCGGGCTCCGCCGGGGCGTCGATGGCGGCGTCCTCGGCGTCCAGCTCCTCCCGGGAGCGGGTGGTCGAGGGGGTGTCGTCCGACTCGTCCTGCGGTCCGTCCAGGGCGATCCGCAGCCCCATGACGGCCCGCGCGGTCTCACCGACGGCACGGAAGACGTCCTGGACGGCGCGGGAGGCGGGCGGCAGGTTCTCCTCGTCGCGGTAGGCGAGCAGCCGGTTGCGCAGGTGGGCCACCGCGGTTCCCTGCGCCCCGGTGTGCAGGATCAGGGTGCGCAGCGCCAGCAGGTCCCGGCGCAGGGACGCCACGGCCTCGTCCGGTCCCGGCAGCCGGCCCACCTCGGGCGCCGGCGCGCCCGGCAGGTGCAGGGTGAGGGTGTCCGCCCGCTGGGCGCTGCGCGCCGACAGCAGCAGCAGGCCGAGCCGCTCGGCGGCGATCTCCGCCTCCGCGATGCGGCGCTGCACCAGCCGGGCCGTCGACTCGTCCGGGGTGCCCTCCTCCAGCCGGGACTGGATCATCAGGGCGGTCTCGTGCAGCCGGGCGGTGCCCTCCCGCAGGTCCTCCAGCGCCTTGTCGGCCTGCTCGGGGGTGGCGTCGAGCAGCGTCAGCTGGGCGGTCACCAGTTGCGCCAGCCGCGCCCGGAAGGCGTCCCGCAGCCGCCCCATCAGGCCCGTCGGCGTCACCGGCACCAGGGCGAACCGCGCCAGGGCGCTGCACGCGAACGCCACCGCGATGGCCGCCCACAGGCCGGGCAGCCCGCCGGGATCCGCGCCGACGAACAGGGACAGGAAGTAGACCTGGAAGGCGATCAGCCCCAGCGCCGTGCCCCGGTCGCCGAACCGCCGCCCGTAGACCGCGCAGAAGATCAGGACGACGAAGCACAGGTCGCCCACCACGACCCGCTCGCTGAGCAGCGCCGCCAGCGACACCGACGCGAAGGCCACCGGCAGACCGAGGGCCAGGGTGACGGCCTGGGCCGTCCGCTGCCGCTCCCGGATGGAGAAGGTGGAGACCATCGCGGCGATGGCCCCCGCCACCATGAGGCTGGTCGACGCGCCCGCGAGGCCGAGCACGGCCAGGGTCAGGGCGAGGGCCCCCACGGTCCGCAGCGCGGCCGTCAGTCGCAGCAGTCCCGGGTCGGACGCCACGAAGCGCTCCCGCAGCCCGGTCCGCGCCGGTCGTCCCGCAGCCTTCACGCCCCCGCACTCTCTCCTGTCACCCGCGGCGGACCGGAACCCGGCCCGGCCCGCCGCACCGTCCGGACCACCGTCCGGATCACCGTACCGGGCGGCCCTCCTCCTCGACGTGGGCCCGCACCTGGTCCGGCGTCAGATAGGCGTCGGTGAACTCGAAGTCCCGCAGCTTCGCCGGCTTGCGCGCCTGGAAGCCGGTGCGGACGAAGTCGTCGCCCGCCACCGAGTTCAGCAGCCAGCTCGTCAGCACCCGCGTCTTGGCGACACCGGTCCGCAGCGCCCCCAGGTGGTACCCGCGGGCCACCACCTGCGCGGGCAGCCCGTGCAGTTCGACGCCCAGCGGCTTGGAGACGGCGTCGGTGCCGCCGAGGTCGACCACGAGTCCCAGGTCGTGGTGGGTGTAGCGGCGCAGCGGCTGGCCGCGCAGGGTCGCGATGACGTTGTCGGCCACCGTCCGGCCCTGGCGGTGGGCGTGCTGGGCGGTCGGGGGGCAGACGGCGCCCTCCTCGCCCTTCGCCAGGTCGGGCACCGCGGCCGAGTCGCCGAGCGCGAACACGCCGTCGTAGCCGGGCAGGGTCATCTCCGCGGTGACCGCGAGCCGTCCCCGGACGGTGTCGGCGCCGAGCGTGGCGATGAGCGGGCTGGCCACCACCCCGGCCGTCCAGATCAGCGTGCGCGTGGGCACCACCCGGCCGTCGGTGAAGGTGACCTCCTCCGGGCCCGCCTTCGCGATGGACACCCCGAGCGAGATCTCGATGCCCCGCCGGGTGAGGATCTCCAGCGCGCTGCGGCCCAGCTTCTCGCCCAGCTCCGGCATGAGTTTCGGGGCGATGTCGATCAGGTGCCACTTGATCAGACCCGGGTCCAGCCTCGGGTAGCGCTCGACGGCGGCGTGCGTCAGCCGTTGCAGGCAGGCCGCCGTCTCCGTGCCGGCGTAGCCGCCGCCGACCACCACGAACTGCAGCCGGGACGCGCGCTCGGCCGGATCGTGGCTGGCGTCGGCGAGGTCGAGCTGGGCGATCACGTGGTCGCGGATGTACGCGGCCTCGGCCAGCGTCTTCATGCCGAAGGCGTGGTCCGTCAGCCCCGGGATGTCGAACGTCCGGGTGACGCTGCCGGGGGCCAGCACGATGTAGTCGTACGGCTCGTTCACGATCTCGTCGGTGATGGTGCGGATGACGCACACCTTGGCCCGCAGGTCCACGCCGATGGCGCCGCCCGGGATGATCCGGGTGCGGTACTTGGTGCTCCGGCGCAGCGACAGCGCGACCGACTGCGGGGTCAGCACGCCGGAGGCGACCTGGGGCAGCAGCGGGAGATAGAGCTGGTAGGAGACCGGCGTCACCAGCGTGATGCGCGCCTCGTGGGGCGCCAGCCTGCGTTCCAGCCGCCGGACGCACGCCACTCCGGCGAAGCCTGCGCCCACAACCAGGATCCTGGGTCGAGTCACGGTGGTCATCCCTCTCCGGCTGCGTGTGTCCTGCCTCGTACGTCGACGCCCTTCGCGTGCCCCCGTATCGCACCACGATGCCCGCAGGCACGCGCGTGCGCACCGGGAGAGGCGGCCGGCGGCGCGGGAGACGGGGCGGGGGCCCGCACGGAGCGGCGGGAGCGGGCCCCGCGAACGGCAGCGCCGCCGCCGTTCACCCGTGCAGGTGACAGAGCAGCAGGCAGATGTCGTCGTCGCGTTCGGAATCGCTGAGCAGCGGGCTCAGCAGCCGGTCCGCGGACGCGTCCGGATCGGCGTCCAGGTCGCCGCTGCCGAGGGAGCCGAGCGCCGCCGACAGCCGCGCGATCCCGGGGTCTATGCCCTGCGCGCGCCGCTCCACCAGCCCGTCGGTGTACAGCGCGAGCGTCGATCCGGGCGCCAGCGGCTCGGTGTGGTCGGCGATCTCCTGGTGCAGCGGGATGCCCAGCATCGCGCCCGGCTTGGCGTCCAGGATGCGCACCCGCCCGTCGGGCAGCCGCAGCACCGGCGGCGGATGGCCGGCGGCGGCCCAGGTCAGTGTCGGCTCGTCCGGGTGGAACCGCGCGATGACCGCGGTGGCGAACAGGTCCGGCTGGAGCTGGTGCAGGAACTGGTGCAGCCGGGTCAGCAGCCGGCCCGGGCTGCTGCCGTCGACGGCGTAGGCGCGCAGCGCGGTGCGCAGCTGGCTCATCATCACCGCCGCGTGCAGCCCGTGCCCCGTCACGTCACCGACCACGGTGATCAGGCTGCCGTCCGGGCCCCGGAACGCGTCGTACCAGTCACCGCCGATGTTCAGCCCGTGGGTGGCCGGGAGGTAGCGCGCGGCGAGGCTGAGCCGGGGGATGTGGGGCAGCTCGGTCAGCAGGGCGCGCTGCAGGGTCTGAGCGATGTCACGGTTGTGCTCGAAGCGCCGCGCGTTGTCCAGGGCGATGCTGGCCCGCCGGGCGAGCTCGATCAGCATCACCGCGTCGTCGGGCGCCCAGCGCTCCCCGGGCGGCGACAGGGTCAGCACGCCCAGCGGGGCCCGGCGGGTCAGCAGCGGCACGCACAGCAGCGGCCGCTGCGGGTCGAGCGCCGACGGGGGGTGGTCGTCGACCCCGGGCAGCCCGCCGGGGTGGGGCGCCGCGTACTGCGGACGCCCGGTGCGGGCGGCGCGGACCGCGGCGGCGGCGTGGGACGCCGGGTGCACCTGCTCGCTCTCGTCGTCGAACAGCCACACGTCGACCCACGAGGCGTACGACGGCACCAGCAGCTCCGGCAGCCGGCGCACGATCTCGTCGAGGTTCAGCGAGGCGTTCAGCACGGCGCTCGCGTCCGCCAGGAACGTCAGCCGGCGGCGGGCGTTCTCCGCCTCCTTGCGCGCCCTGCGCTCCGCGGCGAACGCCGTGCGCTGCGCCCGCCCGGCGACGTCCAGCTCGGCGTGGAGCGCGAGCACGCCCTGGTTGGTCTGGTGCAGCTCCTCCCGGTGGAAGGCGACCAGCGCCTCCTGCGCGGTCAGCTCGTCCAGCACCGCGGCCGTGTCCTCGTCGGCGTCCAGCAGCGCCTCGGCCAGGTCCGCGGCCCCCTCCGACCCGAGGTCCGCGGCCTGTCCCACGTCGGGCGCGGCGACCGCCACCTCCCACGGGATCTCCCCGGCCTCGGCGAGGTCCCGCGGCGGCGTCACCACCACGCGCAGCGACCCCGCGGCCGGACCGGCGGACGGCAGCTCCAGGGTGAGCACCCACGTGCCCCCCTTGGCCAGGCAGCGCCGCAGCCGCTCGGTGAGCGACGCGGCCAGCCGGGCCCGTTCGACCGCCGGCACTCCGCACCGCGCGGCGGTCCGCGTCACGGCGGCCCGCGCGCCGGCCGCGTCGGCGGGGCCGGTGATCTGCCAGGTCCGGGTCATGGGCGGTCCGGGGGGTCGGGGGCGAGGACGGCCACGGCGGTGTCGTCCCGGACCGGCAGGGCGGAACTGCTCGCGTCCCGGATCGTCACCGCGGCGGTCACCGCCGGGTCGGTCGCCGGGCGTCCGGCGTCCGGGGCGGGACTCCAGCGGCTGGGCAGGCCGTCACTGTGCAGGATCAGCAGGCTGTCTCCGGTCCAGGGCAGGTCGTCCTCCCGTACCCGGCCCGGGCGGTGGACGCCGACGATGCCGGGTCTCGACAGCAGTGCCCGCCACCGGTCGCCCTCGCGCAGCCGGGCCCCCACGTTGCCGATCCCGGAGAACCGCAGCCGCTCGGTGCGGGTGTCCACCTGGGCGACCGCGACGGCGGCCCCCCGGGTTCCGGTGAGCGCCTCGTGCAGCCGGCCCAGGATCTCGCCGGGCGGCAGGTGCGCCCACTGGCGCAGCGTGTCCACCGCGGCCGTCGAGGCCCGCGCGGCCTGGGTGCCGTGGCCCAGCCCGTCGGCGAGCAGCAGGGTGCAGCGGTCGCCGTCGCGGTGCCAGGCCCACGCGTCCCCGGAATGGGTGGCCGAGGCGTAGGGGACGTTCACGCCGCCGGCCCGCACGCCCGCCGCCCGCCACCCGCCGGTCCCTCCGGTCCCGCCGGGACCGGGGGGAGAGGCGAGCGGGCCGGGGGACCGCCCGGCCGCACCGCGGGCCGGGCCGCGGGAGAGCCGGGCCACCGCCACGGTGCCCCGGCCCGGCGCGCTGTGCACCGCGAAGTCGTCGGACAGACGCCGGCAGGTGCCCAGCCCCGCCCCCAGGGAACGGGTCGTGGTGTAGCCGTCCCGCAGGGCGGCGGGCACGTCCGGGATGCCCGGCCCGTGGTCGAGGGCGGCGATCTGCACGGACCGGGTCGCGGGGCCCTCCGGCAGCACGGGCGGATCCACCACGTCGATCAGAATCGTCCCGCCCTCCGCGTACTTCAGCAGATTCGTGGCCAGCTCGGTCGCCACCAGCGCCGCCGCGGCGGTCCGGCGCTCGTCCAGTCCGGCCACGGCTGCCGCCTCCTCGGCGGCGACACGGGCGTCCCGCACCCGGGTCGAGTCCCGCACCGGCACCTCCCACACGCGCGGCATCAGACGTCCTCCCGCGTCCGGGGAGGCCCGGACACCCAGGATGTCACCCGCACGGTGGTTCCGGACCCGGGGGAGCTGTCCACCGCGAAGTCGTGCACCAGGCGCCGGGCCCCGCCCAGGCCCATGCCCAGGCCGTCGCCCGAGGTGTAGCCGTCGCTGAGGGCCCGGTCCAGGTCCGCGATGCCCGGGCCGTCGTCGACGAAGACCAGCCGCAGCCCGGCGACGCCCGCGGTGCTGATCGCGGAACTCTCCATCCGGCCGCCCCCGCCGTGCACCAGCGTGTTGCGGGCCAGCTCGCTGGCGGCGGTGACCAGCTTCGTCTGGTCCACCAGCCCGAACCCGAGCGCGGCCGCCGACTGCCGCACGTGCTGGCGCACCCACGCCAGGTCCATGTCCGACCGGATCGGCAAGCAGGCATCCACGCCCGCCGACGTGTCCATTACGCGCCCTCCCCGCGCCTGCCGCCCGGACGGGACCGTACGACCGGCTGGGAGAGCATCTCCAGCGCGACCTCCGTGCTCAGCGCCGTGCGCAGGCCGGGCAGCGTCAGCCCCAGCTCGACCAGGGTGATCGCGACCGCCGGCCGCATGCCCGCCACGACCGTCCGCGCGGCCAGCAGTTCGGTCTGCGCCGCGATCTCCGCGAGCACCCGGCCGAGGAAGGAGTCGATCATCTCCACGCCGGAGATGTCGATGACGACCCCGGTGACCCCGCTGCGCACGATGGTCTCCGCCAGGTCCTGCTGGAGCTGCTGTGCCGTGCTGTCGTACAGGTCGCCCTGGAGGGTGACCAGCAGGACGTCGCCGAGCCGCAGGACGGGCACGGCCACCTGGCCCGGGGCGCCGTGCGACGGGTGTGCGCTCACCGCCGCCCCTCGGCCGTCGGGGAGGCGGTCACGATGTCGGCGCCCAGCTCGTGCAGGCAGTAGCCCAGCGCGTCGGCGAGGCTCGCCCGGGTGAGGACCGAACCGAGGTCCAGCCCGAGGTGGACCATGGTCTGCGCGATGGCGGGCCGGATGCCGGAGACCACGCACTCCGCGCCCATCAGCCGGGCCGCCGCGACGGTCTTCATCAGGTGCTGCGCCACCAGCGAGTCGACGGTGGGCACCCCGGTGATGTCGAGGATCGCGAACCGGGCGCGCTGCTCGACCACCGCGTCCAGCAGGGTCTCCATCACGACCTGGCTGCGCGCGCTGTCCAGCGTGCCGATGAGCGGGACCGCCACGATCCCGTCCCACAGTTTGATCACCGGAGTGGCGACCTCCATCAGCTGCAGCCGCTGCCGGTCGATGAGCGCCTGCCCCTCGGTCAGCGCCGTCTGCATCGCGACCAGCCGCAGCGTCCCCATCAGCCGGCTCAGCGTGGTCGAGCAGCTCCGCAGCCGCTCGGGCTCCGCCTGCTCCAGGTCCGCGACCAGCAGGTTCTCGGCGGGCGGCCAGAGGGCGGACAGCTCCGCCGACACCTGCGTCGAGGACAGCCCGGCCCGCGACCGGGACGCCCCCATCCGGGCGAGCTGCTCACGCACCCCGCTGAATCCGGCCGCGTCCGGGTCCTCGACCTTCCCCGCCTCCGCGACCACGGCCAGGGCGTCCACGACCGTGCGGCCCGCCTCGACGGCCTCGTCCCGCGAGACGGTGAACACCGTACGGAACAGGGGTTCGTCCGCCCACCGCTGGGCGATCTGCTCCCGTCGTCGCCGCAGGAAGTCCGCGACCTCGTGCGACGGCGTCCCGAGCGCCCCGTCCGCCTCGTGCTCCGGCACCTGTCTTCTCCTCGTCGTCTCGATGTCCCCCGCGTGCGGGCGCGGCGACCGGGCCGTGCGGCCGCCGGCCGCCCGCACCGGCCGGCGGCACGCCGTCGGGTGGTGGTGTTGCTCGTGAGGTGCCCGGTCCTCGCTCGCCGGGCCGGTCCGCTCAGATCTCGGGGTCCTCCCGGGGGGCGGCCCCGTCCCGCATCCCGTCGACGCGCTCCAGCGCCTCGTCCACGCTCTCCGAGACGGGGACCGTGATGCTGACCCCGGTCAGGTCCAGGATGCGTCGCACCGCGGACGTGGGGGAGATGATGTGCACGCTCCCCGGCAGTTCCCGGGCCTCCTGGTAGACGCGGAGGATGATGTTCATGCCGGAGGAGTCCATGAAGGGCACGGCCGACAGGTCGAGCAGGAAGTGGCGCCGGCCGTGGTGGAGCTGGTTCGCCAGGTGGTGCTGGAACTCGGTCGCGGTGTCGACGTCCAAGTACCCCTCCACCGTGAGCAGGGCGACGTCCTCGCGCGGCAGGGTCACCTCGACGGACAGCGGGTTCTGGGCAATGGGCACGGGTACCTCCAACAAGTACGGACGTCCGGGGCGGGGGTCACCCCGGGGGCCACGCGGTACGGGGCCGGGACGCGGAAGTGATCAAGCTCTCAACGGCGACGACCTGCAAGGACACGTCCCCGCTGCGGGGCCCGAAACCCCTGTGCCGCCTGCCATCCGCACTCCTTCGCTCCCGGCCGAGTCGCACCGCGCAGCCGCGCGTACCCCCTGATCCGCGTTTCATGCCCGGCACCACCCGCACGGAATCGGACCCGGCCGGGACGGCGGGGGACGGCGGACCCGGACGCGGGGTCCGGCCGGGGGACGGGCGGAGCCGGCCCCGGGGCCCCGGCGGGGGGACGGGAGGACCCGGCCCCGGGCCAGGCGAGGGCCGCGCGGCTCCGGCAGGCCCCCGCCGGCGGCAGGGGGCACCCCAGGCGCCCCCGTCCCCGTCCCCGTCTCAGCCCACCCGGATGCCGACGATGCAGGTGTCGTCGTCCGTGTCCGACCTGCTGTGCGTGAGCATGCGGTCCAGCTGCTGGTCCAGCGACCTCGGGGCGGTGCCGACCGTGGTCAGGAGCTGGGTCAGCGCCTCCTCCATGGTCCGGTCGCGGCGCTCGATGAGGCCGTCGGTGTACATCAGCAGCGTGTCCTGGGCCGCCAGCGTCACCTCCGCCTCCTCGTAGTCGGCCTCCGGCACCGCACCGAGCAGCAGCCCCTTGACCGTCGGCAGCGGCGCGGCACCGTCACCGCGGACCAGCACCGGCGGCAGGTGGCCCGCGCGGGCCCAGCGCAGGCTCCGCACGTCCGGGTCGTACAGCCCGCAGACGGCCGTGGCGGTGACCGCGCCCGTCAGGTGGTGGGCCACGATGTTGAGCCACGACAGCAGCTGCCCCGGCCCCGCCCCGGTGACGGCCAGCCCGCGCAGCGCGTTGCGCAGCACGACCATGCTGGTCGCGGCCTCGATGCCGTGCCCGGCCACGTCGCCCACGCACAGCAGCACCAGCCCCGACGGCAGGACCACCGCGTCGTACCAGTCACCGCCCACCAGCTGCTCCGCCTCCGCCGGCCGGTAGCGGACCGCCACCGAGAGGTCCGGCACCCGCAGCGGGGCCTGGGTGGGCGGCATGATGGCCTGCTGGAGCTGGAGCGCCAGCCGGTCCCGCTCGCTGGCGTGCTGCTCGGTGTGCGCGAGCTGGTCCCGGGTCGCGGCCAGCGCCACCTCGGTCCAGTGCTGGGCCGAGACGTCCTGGTAGGCGCCGCGCACCGTGAGCACCCGGCCGTCGGTGTCCGTGACCGGCTCGGCGACCACCCGGATGTGCCGGGTCACCCCGTCGGGGCGCTGCAGCCGGAAGGCCGCGGAGGCGGGCCGGCCGTGGTGCATCAGGGTCCGCAGGAAGCGGCCGATAGGGACCGCGTCGTCGGGGTGGGCGTGCGCGGGAAGGTCCTCCAGCGCCACCGGCAGACTCGTCGGCGGGCGCCCGTACAGGTCGAACAGCTGGCCGTTCCAGGTGATCTCCCCGGTGAGGAGGTTCTCCTCGAACCCGCCGATCCGGCCGAGGCGCTGAGCGTGCTGGAGCAGGCTCGCCAGCCGCGCCGCCTCGTCCTCGATCCGCCAGATGAACAGCACGCTGGAGCCGTGCCGGCTGATGCTGAGGTCGGCGACCGCCGACAGCGGCACCTGGTCGACCAGCGCCGTCAGGTTGGTCCGGCGGGCCCGGAACGGCTCACCGGTCGCGTAGACCCGCTCGATCCGCTGGAACAGCCCGCTCTCCCCGGCGGCCAGCGGGTACGCCTCCAGCAGCAGCGCCCCGTTGATCATCGCCCGGGAGCGGCCCGCCGGGTCCTGGAAGCGGCCGTTGACGTGCTGGATGCGGAAGTCCACCAGGTTCCCGGAGGCGTCCAGGTGCGGCACCAGGACGAGGGCCGGGTCCTGCAGCCCGTCGGCCAGGTCCATCAGTTCGGCGGCGTCCGGCAGTACCCGCGGCGGCTGGGCCGGGTCGCCCGGCGCCGTGTACGTCTCCAGCGTGTGCGCGCACAGCTCCGCCAGCGCCTCCACCTGGCGCACTATCTGCGGCGGCTGCTCTGGCAGCGGCGCCGGCCAGGCGATCTCCAGCACGCCGTGGATCCGGCCGCCCGTCCCGGCGGGCACGGCGGCCCGGCCCCCGTCGGGATGCTGGTGACGGCCGACGCTGGGCAGGCCCGTGTCGGACAGCGAGGTGATCCACAGCCCGTCCCGCTCGGTCAGACCCGAGCGGGCCACCGTCGCCACGTCCGGCGGCACGTACCGCCAGCGCGCCGCCTCCGCGGGGGAGAACCCGGCGCTGCCCGCCAGGGTGAGCGAGCCGTCGAAGCCCGCCGACCAGATGGCCACGGCGGTCGCCCCGATCGGCCGCAGCGCGTGCTGGAGCAGGGACTCCGCGACGGCCTGGGTGTCGTCGGCGGCCAGCACCCCGCTCTCCGCCGCCCGCAGCCGGACGGCGGCCGCCGCCTCGCTCTCCGCCTCCCCGGCCGCCCGGGTGGCGGCCAGGAACGCGCTGGTCACCTCCGACATCCGGTCCCGTGCCGCCTGGTTGATCACCTCGACGGCGAACTCCAGCGGAGTGGTCCCGGCCTGCTCGGTCAGCTCGGCGAGCTGGCGGGCCGCCTGCGCGGGACCGCACTGCAGCCGCTCGACGAGGATGCCCTTGGCGAGTTCCAGCAGGGCCCGCCCCTCGGCCTCCGCCTGTGCGGCCCGCACTTCCCGGCTCAGCCGGTCCACGGTCGCCGCGAGCCGCCCCACGGGGGAGTCCGCGGCCACTCCGGCGGGCCCGGCCCGGTGCGCGGCCGCCGGCAGGCCGGAGCCGCCCTGCGGCTCCTCGTGCGGCGGCAGGATCGGCCGGTCGGTGGTGCTCACGGTGCGGATGCTCCTCGGTTGCGGGGACCTGGGGCGCGGTGGGACGGGCGCGGGCGGTTCACGCCGGCAGCCAGCGCCGGACGCACGCCATCAGGGCGTGCGTGTCGACCGGCTTGGTGACGTAGTCGCTGGCGCCCGAGGCGAGACTCTTCTCCCGGTCCCCGGGCATCGCCTTCGCGGTCACCGCGATGATCGGCAGCTCCGCGTACTGCGGCAGGGCCCGGATCTCCTCCGTCGCGGTGTACCCGTCCATCTCGGGCATCATCACGTCCATCAGCACCAGCGCCACGTCCGGGTTGGCCATCAGCGTCTCGATGCCCCGACGCCCGTTCTCCGCGTGCAGCACCCGGAAGCCGTGCAGCTCCAGGATCCCGCTGAGGGCGAACAGGTTGCGCGCGTCGTCGTCGACGACCAGCACCGTGCGGCCGGCGTGCGAGACGTCCACCACCGGGTCCGGCGTCTGCCGCTGCGGGTCGTCCGGCCGGACCAGGGACAGCACGTCACCGGGCTCCTCGGCGGACAGGTGCAGCGCGATGCGCTCCCGCAGCTCGTCCAGGCTGGAGAGGAACTCCAGCGCGGTCCCCGCGGAGCGGGAGCGCAGCGTGTCCTCCATGGCGGTGTCCGCCCGGTGCCCGCTGTGCACCAGCACCGGGACGGCGGCCAGCGCGGCGTCGCCCCGCAGCGCCTCCAGGAAGCGGGCCGCCTCGCCCTCCATGCCCAGCTCCAGCACCACGCAGTGGCACGGCTCCGCCGCCAGGGCGCCGGCCGCCTCCTGGGCGCCGACGGCGGTGATGATGTCGACCACGGGCCGGCTTCCCCCGTGGCCCCGGGCCCCGGCGACGTCCTGGACGACGCTCTCCGCGACCAGCGTGAGCAGCCCGCGCGGGCGTTCCTCCACCACCAGCAGCCGTCGCGGACGCCGCTGCGCGCCGCCACCGCTCTCCAGGGCCGGGACCGGCCGGGACGGCGCGTCGGCGGGCAGCACGGACGCGTCGCCCGGCACCCCCGCGCCGGGGGCGCGCGTCAGGTCCTCGAAGTCCGGCCGGGCCACCGGCAGGAACAGGGTGAAGGTGCTGCCCTGGTCGGGCACGCTGTCCACGCTCACCGCACCGCCGAGCAGGTGCGCGATCTCGCGGGTGATGGACAGGCCCAGCCCGGTGCCGCCGTACTTGCGGCTGGTGGTCCCGTCCGCCTGCTGGAACGCCCCGAAGATCGTCTCCAGGTGCTGCTCCGGGATGCCGATCCCGGTGTCGCGGACCCGGAAGGCCACCACCGCGCCGTGACCGCGCACGCCGGCCGGCACCTCGTCCTCCGCGGCCGGTTCGATCCGCAGCTCGACGCTGCCCCGCTCGGTGAACTTCACCGCGTTCGACAGCAGGTTGCGCAGCACCTGCCGCAGCCGCGAGTCGTCGGTCAGCAGGTCCGCGGGCGCGCCCGGGGCGGTGGTCACCGTGAAGTCCAGGCTCTTCTGCATCGTCATCGGCCGGAAGGTGGCCTCGACGTACTCGATGAGCCGGCCCAGCTCCACCCGCTCGGGGCTGACGTCCATCTTCCCCGCCTCGACCTTGGACAGGTCGAGGATGTCGTTGATCAGCTGCAGCAGGTCCGAGCCCGCCGAGTGGATGATCTGCGCGTACTCGACCTGCTTCGGGGTCAGGTTGCGCGAGGGGTTCTGGGAGAGCAGCTGCGCCAGGATGAGCAGGCTGTTGAGCGGGGTGCGCAGCTCGTGGCTCATGTTGGCCAGGAACTCCGACTTGTACTTGGACGCCAGCGACAGCTGCTGGGCCCGCGTCTCCAGCTCCTGCCGGGCCTGCTCGATCTGCAGGTTCTTCGCCTCGATGTCCCGGTTCTGCGCCACCAGCAGCGACGCCTTCTCCTCCAGCTCGGCGTTGGAGCGCTGCAGCTCCTCCTGCTGCACCTGCAACTCCGCGGACCGCTCCTGCAGCGCGCCGGTCAGCCGCTGCGACTCGGCGAGCAGTTCGTCGGTCCGGGCGTTGGCGACGATGGTGTTGACGTTGACGCCGACCGTCTCCATCAGCTGGGTCAGGAAGTCCTGGTGGATCTGGGTGAACGGGGTCACCGAGGCCAGCTCGATGACGCCGAGGACCTGCCCCTCCATCACGATGGGCAGCAGCACCAGCGCGGTCGGCACCACCCGGCCCAGACCGGAGGAGATGGTGACGTAGTCCGGCGGCAGGTCCTCCACCATGATCGTGCGGCGGCTGCGCGCCGCCTGGCCCACCAGGGTGCGGCCGAAGGCGATGCGGGCGGGCCGCTCCAGGTCGTCGGGGTAGCCGTAGGAGCCGACGAGCCGCAGCTCGGGCCCGTCGTCGCCGTCCTCCGCGAGGTAGAAGGCCCCGTACTGCGCCGACACCAGCGGCACCAGCTCGTCCATGATCAGCTCGGCGACCACGGGCAGGTCGCGGTGGCCCTGCATCAGCCCGGAGATCCGGGCCAGGTTCGTCTTGAGCCAGTCCTGCTCCTGGTTGGCGCGGGTGGTCTCGCGCAGGGACTCCACCATCGAGTTGATGTTGTCCTTGAGCTCGGCCACCTCGCCGGACGCCTCCACGTCGACGGACCGGGTCAGGTCGCCCTCGGCGACCGCGCTGGTCACGGCGGCGATGGCCCGCACCTGACGGGTGAGGTTCCCGGCCAGCTCGTTGACGTTCTCCGTCAGGCGCTTCCAGGTGCCGGAGACGCCCTCCACCTCGGCCTGGCCGCCGAGGCGGCCCTCGGTGCCGACCTCGCGGGCGACGCGGGTGACCTCGTCGGCGAAGGCGGAGAGCTGGTCGACCATCGTGTTGATGGTCGTCTTCAGCTCCAGGATCTCCCCGCGCGCGTCCACGTCGATCTTCTTCGACAGGTCGCCGCGGGCCACCGCCGTGGTGACGAGCGCGATGTTGCGGACCTGGCCGGTGAGGTTGCTCGCCATGGAGTTGACGTTGTCGGTGAGGTCGCGCCAGGTGCCCGCCACGTTCGAGACGTGGGCCTGGCCGCCGAGGCGGCCCTCGGTGCCGACCTCCCGGGCGACCCGGGTGACCTCGTCGGCGAACGCCGACAGGGTGTCGACCATGGTGTTGATCACTTCGGCCAGCGCGGCGACCTCGCCCGCCGCCTCCACGGTGATCCGCTGCGACAGGTCGCCCCGGGCCACGGCGGTGGCCACCTGGGCGATGGAGCGGACCTGGCCGGTCAGGTTGGAGGCCATCACGTTGACGTTGTCGGTGAGGTCCTTCCAGGTGCCGGAGACGCCCCGCACCTGGGCCTGGCCGCCGAGGCGGCCCTCGGTGCCGACCTCCCGGGCGACGCGGGTGACCTCGTCGGCGAAGGCGGAGAGCTGGTCGACCATCGTGTTGATGGTGTTCTTCAGCTCCAGGATCTCGCCCCGCGCGTCGACCGTGATCTTCTGCGACAGGTCGCCCTGTGCGACGGCGGTCGCGACCAGTGCGATGTTCCTCACCTGGCCGGTCAGGTTGCCCGCCATGAAGTTCACCGAGTCGGTGAGGTCGCGCCAGGTGCCCTTGACGCCCTTCACGTCCGCCTGGCCGCCGAGGCGGCCCTCGGTGCCGACCTCGCGGGCGACGCGGGTGACCTCGTCGGCGAAGGCGGAGAGCTGGTCGACCATCGTGTTGATGGTGTTCTTCAGCTGGAGGATCTCGCCGCGCGCGTCGACGTCGATCTTCTGCGACAGGTCGCCCTGCGCGACGGCGGTCGCCACCTGGGCGATGTCCCGGACCTGGGAGGTCAGGTTGCCCGCCATGGCGTTCACCGAGTCGGTCAGGTCCGCCCAGGTGCCCGAGACCCCCGGCACCTGCGCCTGACCGCCCAGGGTGCCCTCGGTGCCGACCTCGCGCGCCACCCGGGTGACCTCGGAGGTGAAGACCGACAGCTGGTCCACCATCCCGTTGAACACCTTGGCGATGTCGCCCAGGAGTCCGTCGGCGTCGTCGGGCAGCCGGGTGCCGAAGTCCCCGTCCCGCACCGCCGTGAGCCCGGCCAGCAGCCGGAGCAGCTCCTGGTCCCCGGGCACCGCCTCGGTGCTCTCGGGACTTTTGCCGCTGGTCATGCGCACCCTCGTTCCGCTCCCCGGGAGTCCCCGCCGACGGGAACTCGACCACCCCTGCCGGGCCGCCGCGCGACCCGGCAGCCGTGCCCGCGTTTGTGCAGTTCACGGCTTCGCCAGATGAGAAATACGCCGAAGGCTAACCCAGTTCGCGGGCCCGGACCAAAGCGCGGGCACCCGTGCGGGAGCGAGCCGGAAGAAGGGACGGACGGCAGGCATGACCGGGGCGTGAGGGGGTAATCGGACCGGTTTCGGGTCCGCGCGGCCGGGCGTTCCGACGGGATGTCGAAGCACTCGGGTTTCCCGGACCTGACACGGTGTATGCGCAGGCCCGGAGCCGGGTATCCGGTGCTGTGAGTCGCGCGGACCGCGCAGATCCGACCGCGCGCCCCCCGCGCCGCCGGCTCCACGGAACCGTCACGCACCGAAAGGCAGGGGACAGCGTGCCCAACGACACCATCTGGTCCTACGCGTCGGACCTGGGTCCCGCCCGGGACCACGATCTGACCGGCTACTCCGTCGCCGCGAGCGACGGCACGATCGGGCACGTGGACCGGCAGGCCGACCACCACGGCATGCGGCACCTGGTCGTCGACACCGGGGTGTGGGTGTTCGGCCGGAGCCAGCTCGTGCCGGTCGGCGTGGTCGAGGGCATCGACACCGGGGAGCGGAAGGTGACGCTCGCCTGCACGCGCGCGGAGGTGAAGGCCGCGCCCAGGTTCCGCACGGACAGCGAGACGCAGGACCCGGTCTACCTGACGTCCGTGGGCGACTACTACCGGGGCCTGTCCGGCGGAGCCGGACCCACCTGCTGACCCGTCACGACCGCGCGGACCGGCGCCGGTTCACCGGCGCCGGTCACCACGGCAGGAAGACGTGGATGTCCTTGCCCTCGTCCTGCGTGACGACACTGACCTGGTCGCACAGCGTGTGGATCAGGTGCCAGCCGATGCCGCCCCCTCCGTGACTGGGATGGAACGGCCTCGGCGCCGGCTCGGTGGTGCTCGTGTCGTGCATCACCACGTGCACACCGTCGAACGTCCGGCGCAACCGCAGCTCGAACGGTCCGGGCGCGTACTGCACCGCGTTGGCGGCCAGCTCCGTGACCACCAGGAGGATGTCGTCCCAGTGCTCCGGAGCGGACGGCGCCTGCAACCGGGCCAGGTCGAAGAGGAACTCCTCCGCGACCAGGCGTGCGTCCGTCACATCGTGCAGCTCCCCCGGGAAGCCGGCGACGCGACTCGTGATCTCCTCGGCAGCCAGTGTCCTGTCCCAACGCGACTCGAATGCCATCTCGCCTTCCCGGCCCCTCGGCGGGGCAGCGTCCTTTCCCTGCTGCTTTCCCCGTGTCGTCAGTGAGGCTTCTCGGTCTGTGGGTTCCCGCGCCGACGGAGCCTACGCGCCCGCATGCCCGAGAGCGGCCGGTGACAAACCCGTCACCGCCCGGCCGCGCCCCGCGGGGCGCGGCCGGGCGGCACACGGCGGTGGCCGGGCATACGGAAGGGGCGTGCGCCCGGCATATGCCAAGCGCACGCCCCTTCCCGAGCGGCTCCCTCAGGGGCCCGGCTCAGCGGAAGACGTTGTCCGCGTCGTCCCAGCCGGGCGGCAGCTCCGCCGCCGGCGTCCGCCCGGGCCGCACCCGCGACTGGTACATCGCGTCGATCTCCAGTGCGTGACGGCGCACGATCTCGTCCCGGCGCAGCTTCATCGACGGCGTCAGCAGCCCGTTCGCCACGTCGAACGGCTCCGGCAGCACCCGGAACACCCGGATGGACTCCGACGGGGAGACGGCGCTGTTGGCCGCCGCGACCGCCCGCCCGATCTCCTCGCGCAGCGCGTTGTCCTCCCGCGCCTGCCGGGTCGGCGCGTCCCCCTGCAGGGACAGGGCCGCCCGCCAGTGGCTGAGGAACTCCGGATCGAGCGTGATCAGGGCACCGACACACGGCCGGTTGTCGCCCACCACCACCGCCTGGTGCACCAGCGGGTGCATCCGCAGCCGCTGCTCCAGCGCAGCCGGCGCCACGCTCTTGCCGCTGCTGGTGACGATGATGTCCTTCTTGCGGCCGGTGATGGTGAGGTACCCCTCGGTGTCCAGCCGCCCGAGGTCGCCGGTCGCCAGCCAGCCGCCGCGCAGCGTGGCACGCGTCGCCGCCTCGTCGTTGACGTAGCCCTGGAACACCGACGGGCCGCGCACCAGGATCTCCCCGTCCTCGGCCAGCCGGATCTCGCTGCCCGGCAGCGGGCGTCCGACCGTGCCGGACTTCTCCCGGCCGAAGGGCTGCATGGTCACCCCGCCGCTGGTCTCGGTCAGGCCGTAACCGTCGTGCACGTAGATGCCGATGCCCTCGTAGAACAGGGACAGGTCGCGGCTGAGCGGCGAGCCGCCGGAGGTGGCCCGGCAGACCCGGCCGCCCAGGGACGCCCGCAGCTTGCGGTAGACCGTCCGCTCGTACAGCGCGTGCTGCAGCCGCAGGTCGAGGCCCGGCCCCGGACCGCGCCCCAGCCGCTGCCGCTCCACGGCGGCGGCGAAGTCCCGCGCCGTGCCGGCGGCCTTCTCGAACAGGGCGCCGCGGCCGGCCTGCTGCGCCGCCCGCAGGAAGTTCTTGTAGATCTTCTCCAGCAGCGAGGGCACCGCGTACAGATAGGTGGGCCGGAAGGTGCGCAGCGCCGAGGACAGCGCCTCCGGGCCGAGGTCCGGCTCGTGCCCCATCAGCAGGCCCCCGCGCACGCACAGGCCCTGCACCATCAGCCCGTACACGTGGGAGAAGGGGAGGAAGGCGAGGACGGCGGCCTGCTGCCCCGGCGGCGCGGCCGTGTGGCCCCAGCCGGCCAGCAGGACGTCGCACACGGAGGCCATCCCGCGGTGGCTGAGCGCGCAGCCCATGGCGTGCCCGGCGGTGCCGGAGGTGTAGGCGACCACGGCCGTGGCGTCCGGCAGCACGATCCGGCGCATCGAGTCCACCGTGGCCTGCGGGATGAACTCGCCGTGCGCCACCAGCTGCTCCAGCGCCCCGGCGTCCAGCTGCCAGACGTGCCGCAGCCGCGGCAGGCCGGCGCACACCGACCCCACGGTCATGACGCCCTGCTCGTCCTCCACCACCACGGCCACGCACTCCGCGTCCCGCAGGATCCACTCCACCTGGTCGCGGGAGGCGGTCGGGTAGATCGGCACGACCTCGGCGCCCACCGCCCACAGCGCGTAGCACAGGACGGTCCACTCGTAGCGGGTACGCGCCATGATCGCGACGCGGTGGCCCGGGGAGAGCCCGGACGCGATGAGCCCCTTGGCGAGGTCGACGACCTCGTCACGGAACTCCACGGCCGTGATCTCCTCCCAGGTGGAGGACGCCGGACCGGTGCGGCGGGCGAGCATCGGCAGCGTCGGCGTGCGGACCGCCGTCTCGAAGAGGCTGTCGGCGAGGCCCCCGGTCAGGGGCGGGGTGGATGGGGGAGCCAGAGCGAGGTCGCGCATGCACTGCTCCTGACAGGTACGCGGTGTGACTGGGCCGACGGGGACGGTCATCGGCGGTGCCTGAATGTAGCCCAGCCGGAGCCGCGCGGGGCCGGGTACGGCGGATTGTTCCCGGACCGATGATCTCGGCCCGACGGGGGACCCGTACGACATGAGCCACTTCAATCCCGATCCCGAACCCGAGCGCACCACCGGCCTCGAACCCGGCGGCGGCGTCCCCCCGGGTGAGACCCCGCCCGGGGAGAGCAGCATGCCCGAGGCGGGCCCGCTGGAACGGCACAACCCGGCCAAGGGCTGGAGCAAGGGCCCCCTGACCGCGATCATCGTCGTCGCGGTGCTGGTCGCCGCGTTCTTCCTGGCCTACGCCCTGGTGCTGATCCTCTGACCGCCGGCGTCCGGCCCGCCCGGACGCCTCAGGCCTGGGTCTGCCGCGCGCACCGCGTGACCACGTCGCGCAGACTGCCGGTGCTCTCCAGCAGTGCGCGCTGCACCTGTGCCCCGTTGCCCTCGCGGAGCAGCCGGGCGCAGCCCTCGCGCGCCCGCTCCAGGTCCCCGCTGTCGGCCAGCGCCTCGCCCACGTGGTCCAGCAGGGCCCGCACCACGGCCTCGGCCGACGAGCGGCGCAGGGTCACCGGATGCAGCAGTTCGCCGGACAGGCCCGAGCGGCCGGCCTGCCAGGCGGCCAGGCGCAGCATGCTCACCCCCGGGTCGAGGGGTTCCCGCCCGGCCCGCCACGCGCGGGCCGACGTCTCCACCAGGCCGCGGGTCAGCGTGGCGATCAGGGCGGCGGTCTCCGCGTGCAGGCACACGTCGGAGACCCGTATCTCGACCGTGGGGTAGCGCGGGGAGAGCCGCGCGTCGAAGTAGACCATGCCCTCGTCGAGGATGACGCCGGTGGCCACCATGTCCGCCACCAGACGGTGGTACCGCTCCGGCGTGCCGAAGAGCCCGGTCGGCCCGGCCGACGGCCAGCGCTGCCAGACCCGGCTGCGGTAGCTGCTGTACCCGGAGTCGTTGCCCTGCCAGAACGGCGAGTTGGCGCTGAGCGCCGTGAGCACCGGCAGCCAGGGCCGCAGCCGGTCCACGACCGCGACGCCCTCCTCGTCGGACTCCACCGAGACGTGCACGTGGCAGCCCATGACCAACTGCTCCCGGGTGGCGATGCCGAACTGCTCCTCCATCCACCGGTAGCGCCGGTTCACCCCGATGGAGGGGCTGACCGGCAGCGGTGAGGTGGCGAGGGCCGCCACCGTGCATCCGATCTCCCCGGCGTGCCCGGCGGCCTCCTTGCGGCACCGGACGATCTCGTCGTGCAGGCGCTCCATCGAGGACTGCGGATGCGTGGCGAACTCCAGCATCTGCTCGTGCAGTTCCCGCTCGAAGACGTCGTCCGCCTCGTCCCGGGCGGCCCGGGCGAGCACGGCCGTGGACAGGGCCCGTGGCTCGCCGGAATCCGGATCGACCAGGAGGAGTTCCTCCTCCACTCCCACCGTGCGCACGTGTGGCCGCCTTCCCGTGAACTGCCGCGTCGACGCCGGGGTGCCCCCGGCCGTACGACCCCTGATGCCCCGCTCAGGGCATCGGACACCTCACGTCGGCGGCCGTTCTCACGGAAGGGACGGACTCAGCCACAGGGTGGCCAGCGGCGGCAGGGTGAGCTCCACGCAGCCGTCCTCCGGCTTGACCGGGCCGGGGTTGGCGACATCGCTCCCGCCGTAGCGGGCGGCGTCCGTGTTGAGCACCTCCTGCCAGGCGACCACCTCGTCACCGACCCCGAGCCGGTAGTCGTGCCGGACCACGGGGGAGAAGTTCGTGACCGCCAGCAGCGGCCGGCCCGACGCGTCGAACCGCAGGAACGCGAAGACGTTGTCGTCCGCCGCGTCCACCGCCACCCACCGGAACCCCGCCGGGTCGGTGTCCCGCTGCCACAGCGCGGGCGTGTCGCGGTAGCGGGCGTTGAGGTCGCGGACCAGGTCCTGGACACCGCGGTGGTCGCCCGCGGAGTGGTAGCCGTCGTCGAGCAGCCACCACTCCGGGCCGTGCTCCTCGGACCACTCGGCACCCTGGGCGAACTCCTGCCCCATGAACAGCAGTTGCTTGCCCGGGTGGGCCCACATGAAGCCCAGGTAGGCCCGCACGTTCGCCCGTCGCTGCCACCAGTCGCCGGGCATCTTCGTCACCAGCGCCTGCTTGCCGTGCACCACCTCGTCGTGCGAGATCGGCAGCACGTAGTTCTCGCTGTAGGCGTACACCATCGAGAAGGTCATCTCGTGGTGGTGGTACCTGCGGTGCACCGGCTCGTGGGAGACGTACTCCAGCGAGTCGTGCATCCAGCCCATGTTCCACTTCAGCCCGAAGCCCAGGCCGCCGGTGTCGGTGGGCCGGGTCACCCCGCCCCAGGCGGTCGACTCCTCGGCGATCGTCACCACCCCGGGGCAGCGCCGGTAGACGGTCGCGTTCATCTCCTGGAGGAACGCCATCGCCGCCAGGTCCTCCCGGCCGCCGTACGCGTTGGGTTCCCACTGGCCGTCCTCGCGCGAGTAGTCCAGGTAGAGCATCGAGGCGACCGCGTCGACCCGCAGCCCGTCGATGTGGAACTCCTGGCACCAGTACACGGCGTTCGCCACGAGGAAGTTGCGCACCTCGGTCCGCGCGAAGTCGAAGGTGTACGTCCCCCAGTCCGGGTGGTCCGCCCGGCGGGAGTCCCCGGGCTCGTACAGCGGTTCCCCGTCGAAGCGGGCCAGCGCCCAGTCGTCCTTGGGGAAGTGCGCCGGCACCCAGTCCATGATCACGCCGATGCCCGCCCGGTGCAGCGCGTCCACCAGGTACTTGAAGTCGTCGGGGGTGCCGAGCCGGGCCGTCGGCGCGTAGAAGCCGGTGACCTGGTAGCCCCAGGACGGGCCGTACGGGTGCTCGGCGACCGGCATCAGCTCCACGTGCGTGAACCCGAGGTCCCTGACGTAGCGGGGCAGCTCCTCGGCCAGCTCGCGGTAGGTCAGCCCCGGCCGCCACGACGGCAGGTGCACCTCGTACACCGAGAACGGCGCCTCGTGCACGGGGGTGGCGGCCCGGCCCTCCATCCACTCCCGGTCGTTCCACTCGTAGTGCGAGGCCGTCACGACGGACGCCGTGTTCGGCGGCTCCTCCGCGCGGCGCGCCATCGGGTCCGCCTTGAGGAAGCGGTGCCCGTGCCGGGAGTGGATCTCGAACTTGTACCGGGTGCCCTCACCGACGCCCGGCAGGAACAGTTCCCACACCCCGGTCGACCCGAGCGAGCGCATCGGGAAGGCGGTGCCGTCCCAGTGCGTGAAGTCCGTCGCGACCCGCACGCCCTGGGCGTTGGGGGCCCACACGGTGAACCGGGTGCCGGTCACGCCCTGGTGGGTCATCGGGTGCGCGCCGAGCGCCGTCCACAGCTCCTCGTGGCGGCCCTCGCCGATCAGGTGCAGGTCGAACTCGGGCAGCGCGGGCAGGAACCGGTACGGGTCGTGCGTCCGCTCGGCCGGGCCGTCGCCGTAGGCCACGGCCAGCGTGTACGCGGGGATCGCGTCCAGCGGCAGCACACCGGAGAACAGGCCGTCGCCCTCCGACACCAGGGGGGTGTGTTCGCCGTCCACGACGACCCCCACCTCGCGGGCGAACGGCCGCAGCGCGCGGAAGGCGATCCCGCCGGGCACCGGGTGGGCGCCCAGCAGCGCGTGCGGATCGTGGTGGGCGCCCGCCAGCAGGCGGCCCCGGTCGGCCGGGTCCAGCGGGGGAGCGGTCCCGCCCGCCACGGGGGCGGACGGGGCGGGCCCCGCGGCTTCGGGCAGTGGGGTGTCACGCAGGGCCACGGCTCAGTCTCCTCTCACGGCGAGGCGCTCGATCGCCGCCATCGGTACGGGCAGCCAGTCGGGTCGGTGCCGGGCCTCGTACAGCACCTCGTACACGGCACGGTCCGTCTCGTAGGCGCGGAGCAGACCGTGCTTCTTGCGGGGGTCCCAGCCGGCGCGGGCGGCGTAGCCCGCGCAGTAGGCCTCGCGGCAGCGGCGCGCCCACTCCGGGCGCCAGGGGCGGCGCTGGCGGGCGGCGTAGTCGAAGGAGCGCAGCATCCCGGCGATGTCCCGCACGGGGGAGTGGGCGCTGCGCCGTTCGGAGAGCGGACGGGACGGCTCGCCCTCGAAGTCGATGACGAACCACTCGCGCCCGGCCCGCAGGACCTGGCCGAGGTGCAGGTCGCCGTGGATGCGCTGGGCGGGCGGCCCCGAGTCGCAGGTGGTGAGGGCGGCGAACGCGGCGCGCAGCCCCGGCACGAACGGCTGGAGCGCCGGCACCGAGTGCGCCGCCGCGGTCAGCCGCTCGGTCATCGCCGCCGCCGTGCGCCCGTTCTCACCGGGACCGCCCAGCGGGAACGCCGAGGCGAGCGCCAGGTGGACGTCGGCGGTGGCCCGGCCGAGCGCGTACGCCTGGGTGGTGAAGTCGTCGCCCGCGGACAGCGCGGCCAGGGCCAGCGTCCAGCCGTCGGACGCGTCCCGCAGGTAGGGCTGGAGCACACCCAGCGTCGCCTTGAAGGGATGCGTGGTGTGGAACCAGGCGACCGGCGCGGGCACCCGGTGGCAGCCCTGGCGGGACAGCGCGCCGGGCACCTCCAGGTCCGGGTTGACCCCCGGCTGGATCCGCCGGAACACCTTGAGGATGTACTCGTCGCCGTACACCAGCGAGGAGTTGGACTGCTCGGCGTCCAGCAGCCGCGGCACCAGTCCGGCGGGCAGCGGCTCGCGGGCGTCGCACGCGAAGCGCAGCGGGCCCGCCGCCCCGGGGGTGCGCAGCCGCTCCAGCAGCAGCTGGGCGGAGCGCGGGTCGTGGAGGGCGTCGTGGACCGTGCGGCCGGCCAGCGGCCCGTCCTGGACCCGGCCGATGAGGGCCCGGCCCAGCCGCGGCGAGGGGTGGTCCCGCACGCCGAGGAAGAGCTGGTAGCAGTCACCGGCCGGGGGCGTGTTCCCGGGCGTGGGCACGCCGCCGTGGCCCGCGTGGACCAGCACGTGCAGGCAGCCCGGGAACAGCTCCGTCATCGACAGCACGTGCAGGTCGGTGACGGGGCGGTCCTTGCCGGCGAACCAGCGCTGGCCGGGGAGCCAGTCGCGCAGCAGCCCGGCCAGCGACTCCGTCGGCTCGGCGGGGGCGCTGCGGGGGCGCAGGAATGCGGTCTTCGTCATGGTGACGCCTCCTGACGTCGGCGCACGCTCACGCGCGGCGGCCGATGCGGGATGCGACTCGGGTGAGCCGGAACCAGTAGAAGCCGTGCCCCCCGAGGGTCAGCAGGTACGGCAGTTCCCCGACGGCGGGGAAGCGCACCCCGCCGAACAGCTCGACCGGGTGCCGCCCGGCGAACTCCCGCAGGTCCAGCTCGGTCGGCTGGGAGAAGCGGGAGAAGTTGTGGACGCAGAGCACCAGGTCGTCCTCGTACTCGCGCAGGAAGGCGAGGACGGCCGGGTTGGAGGAGGGCAGCTCGGTGTAGGTGCCCAGGCCGAAGGCGGGGTTCTGCTTGCGGATCTCGATCATCCGGCGGGTCCAGTGCAGCAGGGAGGACGGGGACGCCATCGACGCCTCGACGTTCGTCACCTGGTAGCCGTAGACCGGATCCATGATCGTCGGCAGGTAGAGGCGGCCGGGGTCGGAGGAGGAGAAGCCGGCGTTGCGGTCCGGGGTCCACTGCATGGGGGTGCGCACCGCGTCGCGGTCGCCGAGCCAGATGTTGTCGCCCATGCCGATCTCGTCGCCGTAGTACAGGATCGGCGAACCGGGCAGGGAGAGCAGCAGGGCGGTGAAGAGTTCGATCTGGTTGCGGTCGTTGTCCAGCAGCGGGGCGAGCCGGCGGCGGATGCCGATGTTGGCGCGCATGCGGGGGTCCTTGGCGTACTCGGCCCACATGTAGTCGCGTTCCTCGTCGGTGACCATCTCCAGGGTCAGCTCGTCGTGGTTGCGCAGGAAGATGCCCCACTGGCAGCCGGAGGGGATGGCGGGGGTCTTGGCGAGGATCTCCGAGACGGGGTAGCGGGACTCGCGGCGGACGGCCATGAAGATGCGGGGCATGACGGGGAAGTGGAAGGCCATGTGGCACTCGTCGCCGCCGACGGAGTAGTCGCCGAAGTAGTCGACCACGTCCTCGGGCCACTGGTTGGCCTCGGCCAGCAGCACGGTGTCGGGGTACTGCGCGTCGATCTCCTTGCGCACCCGCTTCAGGAACGCGTGCGAGGCGGGCAGGTTCTCGCAGTTGGTGCCCTCGGCCGCGTAGAGGTAGGGCACCGCGTCCAGCCGGAACCCGTCGATCCCGAGGTCCAGCCAGAAGCGCAGGGCGGCCAGGATCTCCTCCTGGACGCGCGGGTTCTCGTAGTTCAGGTCCGGCTGGTGGGAGAAGAAGCGGTGGAAGAAGTACTGCTTGCGCACCGGGTCGTAGGTCCAGTTGGACGCCTCGGTGTCGACGAAGATGATGCGCGCGTCCGGGTAGCCCGTGTCGTCGTCGGCCCACACGTAGAAGTCGCCGTAGGGGCCGTCGGGGTCCGTGCGGGACTCCTGGAACCACGGGTGCTGGTCGCTGGTGTGGTTCATGACGAAGTCGATGATCACCCGGATGCCGCGCTGGTGGGCGGCGTCCACGAACTCCACGAAGTCGGCGAGGTCGCCGAACTCGGGCAGCACGGCGGTGTAGTCGGAGACGTCGTAACCGCCGTCGCGCAGCGGCGACTTGAAGAACGGCGGCAGCCACAGGCAGTCCACGCCGAGCCACTGCAGATAGTCGAGCTTGGCGGTCAGGCCCTTCAGGTCGCCGACGCCGTCACCGTTGCTGTCCTGGAAGGAACGGACCAGCACCTCGTAGAAGACGGCGCGTTTGAACCACTCGGGGTCCCGGTCCCGGGCGGGGGTGTCCTCGAAGGTGTCCGGGACGGGCTCGTTGACGATCATGGTGTGGGTGACCCTCCGTTTCGCGGTGCGGCGGGCGGTCGCTGGACGTGCAGGACATGCGCGGGAGCCCGCCCCGGCTCCAGCCGCACGTAGTTGGCGCTGCCCCAGTGATAGGTCTCACCGGTGAGTTCGTCGCGCACCGGCACCGGCTCGTGCGGGTCCAGTCCGAGGTGCGGCAGGTCCAGGAAGACCGTGGCCTCCTGGGTGTGGTGCGGGTCGAGGTTGACGACCACGAGGACGACGTCGGAGCCGCTGCGCTTGCTGTACGCGATGACCGAGTCGTTGTCGGTCCCGTGGAAGCGCAGATTCCTGAGCCGTCGGAGCGCGGGGTGTGCGCGGCGGAGGGTGTTGAGTGTGGTGATGAGCGGGGCGATGGTGCGGCCCTCGCGTTCGGCGGCTTCCCAGTCGCGGGGCCTGAGCTGGTACTTCTCGGAGTCGAGGTACTCCTCGCTGCCCTCGCGCAGCGGGGTGTTCTCGCACAGTTCGTAGCCGCTGTAGATGCCCCAGGTCGGGGAGAGGGTGGAGGCGAGGACCGCGCGGACCTCGAAGGCGGGCCGGCCGCCGTGCTGCAGATAGGCGTGCAGGATGTCGGGGGTGTTGGCGAAGAAGTTGGGCCGCATGTAGGAGGCGGCCTCCCCCGACAGTTCGGTCAGGTACTCGGTCAGCTCCTGCTTGCTGTTGCGCCAGGTGAAGTAGGTGTACGACTGCTGGAAGCCGATCTGCGCCAGCGTGTGCATCATCGCCGGCCGGGTGAACGCCTCCGCCAGGAAGATCACGTCCGGGTCGGTCCGGTTGATCTCACCGATCACCCGCTCCCAGAACACCACCGGCTTGGTGTGCGGATTGTCCACCCGGAAGACCCGCACCCCCACCCCCATCCAGTGCCGCAGCACCCGGCAGGTCTCCGCCACCAGCCCGTCCATGTCCGCGTCGAACGCCACCGGATAGATGTCCTGGTACTTCTTCGGCGGGTTCTCCGCGTACGCGATCGACCCGTCGGGGCGGTGGTGGAACCACTCCGGATGCTTGTGCACCCACGGATGATCCGGCGAGCACTGCAACGCGAAGTCCAGCGCCACCTCCATGCCCAGCTCACCGGCCCGCGCCACGAACCGGGCGAAGTCCTCCAGGGTCCCCAGCCGCGGATGCACCGCGTCGTGGCCGCCCTCCGCCGACCCGATCGCCCACGGCACCCCCACATCGTCCGGGCCCGCGTCCAGCGTGTTGTTCGGGCCCTTGCGGAACGTCGTCCCGATCGGGTGGATCGGCGGCAGGTACACCACGTCGAAGCCCATCGCCGCGATCGCCGGCAGCCGTCGCGCGGCGGTCTCGAAGGTGCCGTGCGGCTCCTGCTCGGTGCCCTCCGAGCGCGGGAAGAACTCGTACCACGACCCGAACAGCGCCCGCTCCCGCTCCACCAGCAACGGCAACGGTTCACTGCTGGTCACCAGCTCCCGCAACGGATACCGCGCCAGCACCGCGCACACCCGGGGCGTCAACGCCGCCGCCAGCCGGGTGGCGCAGGGCAGGGAGTCGTCGCGCAGGGTCTCGGCCGCGGCGAGCACGAGGTCGCGCCCGTCCTCCCGGGGCACACCGGCCGCCGCGCGCTCGTGGAGGTCGCCGCCCTCCTCCAGCACCAGGCCGGTGTCGATGCCCGCGGGCACCTTCACCCCGGCGACGCGGCGCCAGGTGGCGAGCGGGTCGGCCCACGCCTCGACGCGGTAGGTCCACAGCCCGACGGCGTCGGCCGTGACCTCCGCGCCCCACCGGTCGCTGCCCGGCGCCAGCTCCCGCATCGGCGTGAACGGACCCGGCCGGCCCTCCGGGTCCTTGAGCACCACGTTGGCCGCCACCGCGTCGTGCCCCTCACGGAACACGGTGGCCGAGACCTCGAAGGTCTCGCCCACCACCGCCTTCGCCGGCCGCCGGCCGCACTCGACGGACGGGCGGACGTCCCGTACCGGGATGCGGCCGATGGGGTGGGTCGTCTTCATGGATCTGCACCTCCGCCGTGCTCGACGCCGGGCCCGCGCCCGGTCGTGGGACCAAACCGAGGCGGGAAGGTCCTCACCTTCCCGCCGTGGAGTGCCGCTCGCCGACCGGCGGTCCCCCGCGGACCGTCGCGGCCGGGCGCGGCCTGTCGCCCTGCTCCTGCAGATAGGTGACGGGAGTGGTGCGCAGATACCGTTCGGCGGCGTCGGCGGCCTCCCGGGCGCAGCGCTTCCCCATCAGCACGCAGAGGGTGTAACCGGAATCCTCGAAGGTGGCCCGCACGGTGAGGTCCGCCGGGGCGGCGAGCATCACGCGTTCCCAGGCCCGGTAGCGACGCAACTGCCGGGCAACTTCGGCTTTGGCGGGTAGCAGCATGGCGCCGTTCACCTTTCCGGGGCTCGATGAGGGCACGTTGTCCCGACGGTCGGGCGGTGGCCGTGCACGTGACGGCACGGACCCGTAACGGCGATCGAGGTCTTCACACATGGTGCACGGACGATCACTCCGCGTCTTGTTGGAAATTCAACCGTTTTGGGTGGCGTTCGTGGCCGGTGCGCGCTCGGATGTCGCCCCATCTGCCTCAGCTGTGCGCTCGTGTTGCACGAATGGACCAACCCCCTCACGCTGAAGGTGACTCAGAAGCGCCAACCGCTCACGTTCCGTACTCGGGGTCCGTCCCCACGGACGAGAGGAACGCCCGAGCTTCGCGGTGAGGAGCCAACGACGATGAAGACCGCAGTGCCCCGCTACTACCACCTCGACGTGGAGGTCGGCCCGGAGAAGGTCGACCAGGTCAGCCGCATTCTCGCGGCCCACCTCCGGTTCTGGCACCTGGAGAACCTGGTGGAGCGCGTCTGCGACGGCGCCGAGATGCTGCTGCGCGCCATCGACGAGCACGCCACCGACAAGAACACGTCGATCGAGATGTGGTGGACCGGCCAGCACCTCATCACGGCCATCGGGGACCACGACCGCGCCCTGCGCCCGGACCCGGACCTGCGCGACTGCCTGCGGCGCATCGCCGCCAGCAGCGACGGCTGGGGCTGCTGCGCCACCGAGGGCGGCAGCAAGGTCATCTGGTTCTCCCAGCGCGCCCGCGCCGGGGAACGCGTCCCGCTGGTGCCCACCGCGCCCGACCCGCGCACCAGCGAGGGCCTCGACCTGCCCCGCGAACTGACCGTCGCCCAGGCGACCGGCCTCGTACGCACGCCGACCGGTGTCCTGGAGGAGGCCCGGTGACCCGGCGGAAGAACAGGACAGGGGCGCCCGCGTGGAGCGGGCGCCCCTGTCCGCTGGGTGCGACCCCCGACGCCGAGGGCACCAACTTCGCCCTGTTCAGCGAGGTCGCCGAAGGCGTCGACCTGGTCCTGGTGGACGACGACGGCCGGTACCGCACCGTCCCGCTGACCGAGGTCGACGGCTTCGTGTGGCACGGCTACCTCCCGGGCGTCGGCCCGGGACAGCGCTACGGCTACCGGGTGCACGGCCCCTGGGACCCGTCCGCCGGGCACCGCTGCAACCCGGCGAAGCTGCTCCTCGACCCGTACGCCACCGCCGTCGACGGGCAGATCGACAACCACGCCTCGCTGCACGAACGCGACCCGCACGGGCCCGACCCGCGCGACAGCGCCGGGCACACCATGCTCGGCGTGGTCACCGACCCCGCCTTCGACTGGGGCGACGACACCCGGCCCGGCCGCCGCTACGCCGACACCGTGATCTACGAGGCCCACGTCAAGGGACTCACCCGCACCCACCCCGAGGTGCCGCCCGAGCTGCGCGGCACCTACGCCGGTCTGGCGCACCCCGCGGTGGTGGAGCACCTGACCTCGCTGGGCGTCACCGCCGTCGAACTGATGCCGGTGCACCAGTTCGTCCAGGACGGGGTCCTCCAGGGGCGCGGCCTGGCCAACTACTGGGGCTACAACACCATCGGCTTCTTCGCCCCGCACAACGCCTACGCGGCGGCCGGCAGCCGGGGTCAGCAGGTCACCGAGTTCAAGGAGATGGTCAAGACCCTGCACGCGGCCGGCCTCGAAGTGATCCTGGACGTGGTCTACAACCACACCGCCGAGGGCAACGAGAAGGGCCCCACGCTCTCCTTCCGCGGCATTGACAACTCCTCCTACTACCGCCTGGTGGACGGCGACTGGCGGCACTACTACGACACCACCGGCACCGGCAACAGCCTGCTCATGCGCCACCCCTACGTCCTGCAACTGATCATGGACTCGCTGCGGTACTGGGTCACCGAGATGCACGTCGACGGGTTCCGCTTCGACCTCGCGGCCACCCTGGCCCGGCAGTTCCACGAGGTCGACCGGCTCTCGGCGTTCTTCGACCTCATCCAGCAGGACCCGGTGATCAGCAGGGTCAAGCTGATCGCCGAGCCCTGGGACCTGGGCGAGGGCGGCTACCAGGTGGGCAACTTCCCCCAGCTCTGGTCGGAGTGGAACGGCGAGTACCGGGACGCCGTACGGGACTTCTGGCGCGGCGAGGACCACACCCTCGGCGCGTTCGCCTCCCGCCTGACCGGATCGGCCGACCTGTACGCCCACAGCCGGCGCCGCCCGCGGGCCAGCGTCAACTTCGTCACCGCGCACGACGGGTTCACCCTGCGCGACCTGGTCTCCTACAACGACAAGCACAACGAGGCCAACGGCGAGCACAACCGGGACGGCGAGAGCACCAACCGGTCCTGGAACTGCGGCGTCGAGGGCCCCACCCGCGACCCCGCCGTCCTCGAACTGCGGGCCCGCCAGCAGCGCAACTTCCTCGCCACCCTGCTGCTGTCCCAGGGCATCCCGATGCTCTCCCACGGCGACGAGCTCGGCCGCACCCAGCGCGGCAACAACAACGCCTACTGCCAGGACAACGAGATCTCCTGGATCGACTGGCGGCTCGGCGACGAGCAGCGCGACCTGCTCGACTTCACCCGGCGCCTGATCGCCCTGCGCGCCGCCCACCCCGTCCTGCGCCGGCGGCGGTTCTTCCTCGGCGAGACGGTGCGGCACGCCGGGCAGCCCCTGCCCGACCTGGTGTGGCTGCTGCCGACCGCCGAGGAGATGACCGACGACGACTGGCAGCGCGCCGACGCCCACTCGGTGGGGGTCTTCCTCAACGGGGACGCCATCGCCGAGCGCGACGAGCGGGGCGGCAGGGTGGTCGACGACTCCTTCCTGCTGCTGTTCAACAGCCACTGGGAGCCCGTCGGCTTCCGGCTGCCCCCGAAGACGTACGGGGAGCGCTGGACGGCGCTGATCGACACCGCCGACCCGGAGGGCACGCCCGACGAGTCCGAGTACAAGGCCGCCACCCGGCTCACGGTCGGCGCCCGCAGCCTGATGGTGCTCTCCCGGCCGTCCCGCACCGCCGGCTGACCCCCTGACGGCGGCGGCCGGCCGTCCCACCCCGCGCGGGGTCGGACGGCCGGCCGCGGAGGGGCCGGGGGCGGGAGTCAGCCGCGGCGCCGGTTCACCGTGAACCGGGCGCCGTCCGGGTCGCTCAGCACCGCCTCGTCCTCGTCCTGGGAGAGGACGGCGCCCCCGTGCCGCGCGGCGGCAGCGGCACAGGCGGCGACGTCGGACACGGCGAAGTGGACCCGCCAGTGCGGCCGGATCGCCGGGTCCGGCGCCGACTCCAGCGCCCCCGACTCGATGCGCGCCACCACGTCCCCGCCGCTGCGCAGCACGACCTCGTCGCTCTCGTAGCGCACCTCGCACAGGTCCGGGCCCTGCGTGCCCCAGTCGAAGACCTCGCCGTAGAAGATGGCGGCGTCGAAGGCGTCCCGCGTGTGCAGCCTGATGGAGACCGGCTGGGCGCGGTGCCAGGTCAGCCAGTCGGTGAACAGCTCACCCTCCCAGATCCCGAAGCCCGCGCCGTCCCGGTCGGCCAGCAGTGCCGCCCGGCCCGGCGGCAGCGAGAGCGGACCGACCGCGAGGGTGCCGCCCCGCTCCTGCACCCGGGAGACCGCCTCGTCGGCGCTGCGCACGGCGAAGTACGGGGTCCAGACCACGGCCATCTGCCACATCGTGGCGACCGCCGCGAGGCCGGCCACCGGCGACCCGTCCGCCAGGGCCACCCGGAACGGGTCGCCGAGCCGGGCCGGCCGCCATTGCCAGCCCAGCACGGCGCTGTAGAACTCCTCGGTCGTCTTCACGTCGCGGCTGGTCAGACTCACCCAGCAGGGCGCGCCGTACACGGCGTGCGTCGAGACGACGTCCGTCGCGCCGGTGGGGGAGGGCATGTCGTGGTTCATGGAAGTCGCGTCCTGATCTCTTCGGCCGGGCAGCCACCGCATGGACACCAGTGTCCGGCCCGGACCGCTTCGGGCGCCTGCCGAGTACCCCGGCGGCACCAGCGAAACGAAGATCCGGAATGCCGCCGTCCGCCCCGGTGGCAGAGGGCGGGACGAGTGGCGACCATGGAGAGGGCGGACACTGGGTGAAGGCACTCAAGCACTCTGCGACGCCGACACGACGGCAACACGACGGCGAAACGACGGCAACACGACGACGGCACACCGGATCCGGAGGTGACCGTGACGATGCCCACGGACGAGAGCGCGGACCGCATACTCCGATTGGAGGAAGAGGTCCAGCAGCTCAAGGACGCCGTGGTCTCCCACGCGGTGGTGGACCAGGCGATCGGCATGGTCGTCGCCCTCGGGCGCGTGACACCCGACCAGGGGTGGACGGTGCTGCGGGAGGTCTCCCAGCGCACCAACATCAAACTCCGCAACGTCGCCGACCTGATCCTGGTCTGGGGCCGTACGGGGCTCCTGCCGCCCGAGGTGCGCGCGGAACTGGAGGACGCCCTGGACCGGCTGGGCCCCACCCACGTCCCCGGGGCACCCCTGGAGTCGTGACCCCTGGAGTCCTGATCGCGCGGCCGGACTTCCGTTCAGGACTCCGGCAGCTCTCCCGCTCCGGAGGCCGCCCCGCTCCGGCCGCCGCCCCGCCGGCCGGATCCCGCTCCGGCCGCTCCCGAGCCGGCCGTCAGGAGCCCTCAGGGAGCAGCTCCGCCCGCAGTTGGGCGAAGCAGCCGCTCAGCAGCCGGGACACGTGCATCTGCGAGATGCCGAGCTGCTCGGCGATGTCGCTCTGCGTCATCCCGCGGAAGAAGCGCAGGTACAGGATGAGCCGTTCGCGCTCCGGCAGCGCCTCCAGGCACGGGCGGGCCGCCACCCGGTCCACGACCTGGTCGAACGCCGGGTCGGGGCCGCCCAGCGCGTCCCCCAGCGCGTAGCCGTCGGTGCCCGGCAGCTCCGCCTCCAGCGACAGCGCGGTGAAGCACTCCAGGGCCTCCGCGCCGGTGCGCACCTCGTCCTCCGTCAGCCGCGCGTGCGCGGCGATCTCGGCGACCGTCGGAGCCCGGCCGGGCGTGGTCTGGGCCAGGTCCCGGACGGCCGCGCGCACCCGGTTGCGCAGGTCCTGGACGCGGCGCGGTACGTGCAGGGTCCACATGTGGTCCCGGAAGTGGCGCTTGATCTCACCGGTGATGGTCGGCACCGCGTACGCCTCGAAGGCGTGTCCGCGCGCCGGGTCGTAGTGGTCGACGGCCTTCACCAGACCCAGCGACGCCACCTGGTACAGGTCCTCCAGGGTCTCGCCGCGGCCCCGGAAGCGGACCGCGAGCCGCTCCGCCATGGGCAGCCAGGCCCGTACCAGGGAGTTGCGCAGGTCCCGGCGTTCCGGGCCGTCGGGCAGCCGGACCAGCCGGGCGAAGTCCTCGGCCGTGTCGGGGGCGTCGTCGTGCGGATGCGGCGTGCTCGTGCTGCCGGTGGTCCTGGTGGTGCTGGCGGCGATACGCATGATGCGCACCTCCCTGAGCGGGGTGCCGGGGGACAGACACCGCGGAGGCGCGGACTCGGATCACGGGAACATCCGGGACCCGGCGCGCCGTTCCCTCGGACGTGCCTCCTGTCCGAAGCACTGAGCAATCCTTTCCCGCGGCGCGGCATTCCGAAACGGTGCCGCGGTGATATGCGGAACCCGTCCGGAAAGGCCGCGCGGAATGCGGGCGGGCGCGGAACGGAAAAACACCCGCGGCCGTACACGGTAAGGAACCGGCGGAATGCGAAGGGTGAAATTCCCGGGCCGGACGCCCGGTGACGGGCCGGGGAGGCGCCCGGCGCGCCGTGGGGCGCGCCCGCGCCGACGGCGGCGGGCGTCCGGACGTGATGTGCGGCACGCCGCTCCGGGGCCGGGCGCCGGGACCCGTCCCATCGCTCCAGCGCAGCGCTTGATCATCGATCAGAAGGGGCGAACTGCCTGTCCACCACGCATTCTGCCCATTTGACAGTGCGCTGAGCCCACAGATAGGAAGCTGCCACAGAAGTCGAGAGGGGCACTGTGTACGAGCCGAACGTGGTCGGGGACTGGCAGGAGTACGACGAGCATGCCGGTCTGCGCGTCCGCGTCCACCGTCTGGAAACGGGCGAACCGCCGCGGGGGCGCGACGAGGCGGCCGAAGGGCTGACGTACTTCAGTGTCCGCGTGACCGTCGAGAATCGCGGACGGCGCGCTGTCGGAATTCATCTCGAGGACGGACAGATCGACGTGCGCGTCGGCCCCGACGGGGAAAGTGCCTTCATCGACTGGCGCAACTCCCAGTTCATCGAGGGATTCGACGTCTATCCGCTGCGTCGCGCCACCGCCGTCGTGTACGCGGCCGGGCGGGAGGCGTCGCTGAGCCACGTCGACGTCCAGGTCCAGTTGCGTGTGGACGAGGAGTGGACCGGCCGCCGACTGTGGACCGGCGGCATCGGCGTGCACGAGAGGACCCCGGAGACGCAGCCGGCGGCGGGCCGGGAGAGCCTCGCCCAGCAGGTGAGCGTCTTCCTTCAGGGCCAGGCGGAGGAGGGGACCGCCTGACGGGGGCGTCCGCGCCGCCGCCACCGCCCTCACGGGCCCGGTGACGGCGGCGTGGACGCCCGCGGACTCACGCCCCTCAGCCGTTCGGGTCGAACGGGATCCCCGCCGGCTTCGCCTTGGCCAGGTGGGAGGAGAAGCTGCCGTCCTTGAGCCCGAAGTGGGCGCTGCCGAAGTCGTGGGAGACCAGCTTCTCGCGCAGCCCGGGCGGATAGCCGTCCCAGCCGACCAGCGGCGGGTACTGCCAGGTGCCCTTGTGGTTCTCCGGCGGCTCGTCGCCCGCGGTGGCGAGGCGGAAGCAGTGCGTGCCGATGCCGTCCTTGTGGTAGACGACCTTCGGGTGGGTGCCCTCGAAGCGGACCGCCGAGCGGGCGTGGACCGAGAACGAGCCGTGGTTGGACGTCGCCACGTACTCCGCCCGCCCGTCCCGCACCCACACCACCACGTGCTCCCAGTCGTGCCGGTGTCCGCCGAGGCTGACGCCGGGCAGCGCCTGGTCCTTCTCGAAGTAGAGGGCGTAGACGATCGCGCACCAGCCGTTGTTGCACGTGGAGCGCGCGTAGCCGTTGGTGTTGTCCAGGTCGGAGGCGTCCCGGCAGTTGCCGTTGAGCGCACCGGTCGGTTTCAGGCCCGCGTTGACGGAGCCGTCGGGACCGATGGCGGCGGAGGAGTAGCAGCCGTCCTTGTCGTAGTCGTAGGCGGGCTGGAAGGTTCGCTCCAGTTCGCTCGCGTCGGCCGGCAGCGCCGGGGGCGGTGCGGCGAAGGCGGTGGCGGGGAAGGCCAGCACCAGCGCGGCGGCTCCGGCGAGGCCGGTCAGCCATCTCCTGCGGTGGGTCCGGGACGTGCTCGACGACACTGCGTCCTCCTCCTGGCTCGGGCGCAGCCCAACGGCTGTGGGGGGCAAGGGCGTTCAGCATTGCGGCTGGACGCATCGGTGCCAAGAGCCCTATGGAGCAAGGCCGTTGAGAGGGGTGTGATCCGCTCCGGATCAGCCCGCGTCGTCCGGAATGTCGGCGGCCGACTCCTCGGGGGCGAGGTCCGGGCGCAGGCGCAGCCACGAGGGCTGGCGCAGCCGGCCGTCCCGGGTACGGGTGCTGTAGCGGACCTCGCCGACGATCCGGGGCACCACCCAGTGCGCGCCCGGCACCGCCGGCACCGGGTCGAAGGGGCACACGTCGGTCGCCGCCGCCCGCAACAGGCCCGCCAGCTCGGTCCGTTCGTCCTCGCTCCAGCCGGTGCCCACCCCGCCGACGTACCGCAGCCGGCCCGCGGACCGCTGTCCGACGAGGACCGAACCCGGCAGCCCCGTCAGCCGCCCCTTGCCGGGCAGCCAGCCGCCGACCAGCACGTCCTCACTGCGCATGTTGCGGATCTTGATCCACGCCCGGGACCGCACCCCCGGCTCGTACACCGAGTCCAGCCGCTTGCAGACCAGTCCCTCCAGCCCGTGCTCCCGGGTGGCCCGCAGCGCTTCCGTGCCGTGTCCCACCAGCGCCGACGGGGTCGACCAGGAGGGCCCGTCGAGGCCCAGCCCGTCCAGCGTCTCGCGGCGCCCCGCGTACGGGAGGCGGAGCAGGGACCGGCCGTCCAGGTGCATCACGTCGAACAGGATCAGGTGGACGGGGACGGCCGCCGCCCGCCGTGCCGCCCTGCCGGGGGCGTGCGCCAGGCCCATCCGGGACTGGAGCAACTGGAAGCTGGCGCGCCCCTGTTCGTCCAGGGCCAGGATCTCGCCGTCCAGCACCGCCGGGGTGCGGCCGAGCGCGGTGGCCAGGGGGGCCAGTTCGGGATACGCGCCGGTGATGTCGTGACCCGACCGGGCGCGCAGGACGATGCCGCCGTCCCCGGGGAGATAGACCACCACGCGCTGACCGTCCTGCTTGGTCTCGTAGGCCCACCGGGCGTCCGCGGCGGGGGACGGGAGGGAGCCGGGGGTGGCGAGCATGGGGGCGATCTGCGGCAGGGTCACGGGACAGGTGTGGACGCCTGCCCGGGCCGTCACGCGCGGCATCCGGCGGTTTCCCCCGAACGGGGCCCGGGGGCGGTCCGGGTGTCTCAGCGGCCGGCCACCGTTGCGGTGACGTCGGCGGGCGGATCACCCGGGGGCGGTCCGGGGACCCCGCTCCTGCCGCCGCCCGCCCGCTCGGCGCACCGCCCGCCCTCTCCGGCGCACCGTCCGTCCTCCCCGGCGCACCGGACGCCCACTTACCGTCCGGTAATGTTGCGGCACGTCTCCGGAGGAGGAACCGTGTCCCGGTCGTCCCGCACGTCCCCGCTGCTCGCCGGCCCTCCGGCCGCCGCGGGCCCCGCACCCGCCCGCTGCCCCCGGATCGCGGGCGGTGACCCCGCCGCCGCGCGGCGCCCCTCGCGCCGGATCGTGCCGAGTGCCCCGCGGTGCGCCCCGGCCCCCGCGCGGCTACCCGGACACCTGCCGCCGGCGCGGCCGTGGGCGGACTCGGCGGGCGAGGGCGCGGAGGGCGCCGCGTGAGCGGGGGTGTCGCCGTCGGCGACGTCGTCGAGGACTTCGCGCTGCCGGACGAGACGGGTACCGAGCGCAGGCTGTCGGACCTGCTCGCCGACGGGCCGGTGGTGCTGTTCTTCTATCCCGCCGCGCTCAGCCCCGGCTGCACCGCGCAGGCCTGCCACTTCCGGGACCTGGCCGCCGAGTTCGAGGCCGTCGGCGCCCGGCCGGTCGGTATCAGCGGCGACGCCGTGGAGCGGCAGGCGGAGTTCACCGGGCGGCACACCCTCGGGATGACCCTGCTCTCCGACGCCGACGGCACCGTGCGGGAACGGTTCGGCGTGAAGCGGGGCTTCGCCCTCGCCCCCACCAAGCGCGCCACCTTCGTCCTCGCGCGGGACCGCACCGTGCTCGACGTGGTCCGCAGCGAACTGCGGATGAACGCGCACGCGGACCGGGCGCTCGCCGCGCTCAGGGCCCACGCCGCCGGCTGACGCTCCCGGGCGAGGGCGAGGCAAGGCGAAGGCGAAGGCGACGGCAGCGGCGGCCACGACGGCGACCACGGCGGTCGCGTCGGCCCGTAGGCGTCCCGTAGGCGTCCCGCGTCCGGGCGACGGCTGCCGCCGCGCGTCGGCCCGGGTGGTGCCGTGGCCGGTCGGTACCGGCGACGTCCGGACCGCGCACCGACCGCGGGTGTTCCGCTGCCCGGCTCAGCTCCCCTCGTCGGCGGCGACCTGGGCCAGCGTGCGGCCGGACCGGGCCGACCGGGCCCGGCGGGGATCGGGCGCCCCGCGGCCACCGCCCCCCGAACGGGCCTTGCGCACCAGCAGCCACGCCTGCTCGCCGTCGCCCTCCCCGTCCCCGCGGAAGCGGGTGAGCGCGTAGACGCCGCGCAGTTTCCTGCCGTGCAGCCGGAACGTGGCGTGCCCGCGGCGCAGCGACTCGGCGAAGTCGACGGGGCGGCCCCGGCGGTCGTGGCTGAGCGGCTCGTACGTGCCGAAGTCCCAGACGATGACCGTGCCGCCGCCGTACTCGCCGCGCGGGATCACGCCCTCGAACTCCTCGTACTCCAGCGGGTGGTCCTCCGTGGGGACGGCCAGCCGCTTGTCCCGGGGATCGGCGGACGGGCCCCGGGGCACCGACCACGACATGAGCACGTCGCCGACCTGGAGCCGGACGTCGAAGTGCATCCGGCGCGCGTCGTGGATCTGCACCACGAAGCGGGGCTCCGCGTCCCCGTCCGCGCTCCGGCCCCGGGGCTCGCCGGTGCGTCCGAAGTCCCGCTTGGCGTGGTAGTCCCGCAGCCGGTCCCGCTCGCCCACGGTGGCACTCCTCTCCGTGCGGGCCCTCCCCGCGTGCGGGCCCCGGGTACCCGCCCCGCGGCCTCAGAACTCCTCGTGCACCTCCGGGTCGCCGCCGAGCCGCCGGTGGGCCCGGTCGGAGAGGGTCCGCATCTGGGCGTCGTCGAGGGTGAAGCCGAACACGTCCAGGTTCGCCCGCTGCCGCGCGGGGTCGGAGGACTTCGGGACCGGCAGCGCCCCGAGCTGGACGTGCCACCGCAGGACCGCCTGGGCGGGCGTCACCCCGTGGGCCTCCGCCACGGCGGCCACCGCCAGGTCGTCCAGGAGCTGCGATCCCCGGCCCAGGGGGCTCCAGCTCTCGGTGAGCACGCCCCTCTCGGCGTGGTCGGCCCGCAGCTCCTCCTGCGGGAAGAACGGGTGCAGCTCGATCTGGTTGACCGCGGGCAGCACGCCCGTCTCGCGCTCCAGCCGGCCGATGTGGTCGGCGGTGAAGTTCGAGACGCCGATCGACCGCACCAGACCCCGCTCGCGCAGCTCGATTATCGCCCGCCAGGAGTCGAGGTACCGGTCGACCCGGGGGAGCGGCCAGTGGATCAGGTACAGGTCGACGTGGTCCAGGCCGAGCCGGGCCCGGGACTCCTCGAACGAGGCGAGGGTCTCCTCGTAGCCGTGGTGGCGGCCCGGCAGCTTCGTCGTCACGACGATCTCCTCGCGGGGGACACCCGACCGCGCGACCGCACGGCCCACACCGGCCTCGTTGCGGTAGTTCACCGCCGTGTCGATCAGGCGGTAGCCCGCTTCCAGGGCGGTCGTCACCGCCCGCTCCGCCTCCGCGTCGTCCATCGGCCAGGTGCCCAGGCCCAGGGCGGGGATCGTCGTGCCGTCGTTCAGCGTGTGGCTCGGGATGCTGCTCACGGGGGGACCTTCCGGTGGGGGTGTCGTCCTTCCACCCTCCTGGACGGGACGGGGGGTGATCAACCGGAGGGCGCCGCCGGCCCGGCGCGGGCCCCGGCACCGTCGCCGTACCGCCCCGTTCCTGTCACCATCGGAACCGACCGGCCGGCCGACGGGAGAGGCATGACGGAGCGGAGTGACGTGACGGACGCGAGCGGACCGAAGGGCGGGGGCCACGCGAGCCCCGTGACCGGCGGAGCGGGCGGGACGGGCGCCGGCCCGGCGTCGGACGGTGTGCCGGGCGGAGACGGCCCCCCGGCCGCGGCGAACGGGTCCGGTGCCCCGGCCACGGGGAGCGGCGGGCCCGGCGCACCGGCCGTGTGGGACGGCGGAGGGCCGGCGGTGCCCGGGGTCGAGGTGCGACCGGCCGCCGGGCACATCGGGGCGGAGATCACCGGAGTCGATCTGGCCGGCGACCCCGGCGACGACGTCATCGCGGCGATCCGGGCGGCGGTGCTGCGGTGGAAGGTGGTCTTCTTCCGCGGCCAGCGCCTGGACCACGCCGGACACGTCGCGCTGGCGCGCCGGTTCGGCGAACCCGTCGTCCTGCCCCGGCGCGGCACCGCCTCACCGGCGGACTTCCCCGAGGTCGAGACGACGGCCGACCGGCTGGAACTGGGCGGCCGGTACGGCATGGAGCACGACGAGTGGCTGCGCCGCCGCCGGCACAGCCTGCTGCGCGGCTGGCACTGCGACCACGGCGCCCGCGTGGACCCGCCCGCCGCCACCCTCCTGCGCGCCGAGTCCGTCCCGCCCTACGGCGGCGACACCACCTGGGCCAACCTGGCCGCGGCCTACGCCGGACTGTCGGCGCCCGTACGGGAGTTCGCCGACGGCCTGCGCGCCGAGCACCGCCTCGGGGTCGGTTACCAGGCCCGTCCCGGCGACGACGCGTACCTGCGTCACCTCCTGGACCACCAGACCGCCACCGAGCACCCGTTGGTGCGGGTCCACCCGGAGACGGGGGAGCGGGTGCTGTTCGTCAACGGCTACTACGTCGAGCAGATCACCGGCCTGTCGCGGCCGGAGAGCGCGGCCGTCCTGCGGATGCTGCTGGAGCAGGCGACCCGGCCGGAGTACACGGTGCGCTTCCGGTGGGAGCCGGGGAGCGTGGCGTTCTGGGACAACCGGGCGACCATCCACCTCGCCCCGTCCGACGCCGCCCACCTCGGGCATCCGCGCGTGATGCACCGCGTGATGCTCGCCGGGGACGTCCCGGTCGGGGTGGACGGCCGCCCGTCCGAGCCGCTGACGGGCACCGCCCCCGGCCGCTGGTGAGGGGTCGTCACCTCGACGCCGTGCCGGGCATGGGGGCGCGACTCGTGGGCGGGTCCGGCGGGCGGCTCAGAGGGTGCGCCGCAACAGGTCCAGCAGTGCCGCCCGGTGACGCTCGTCGGCCGCCCGGTCGTAGGCCGCGGTGTCGGCCTGCGTGAAGCCGTGGGCGGCCCCCGTGTAGACCTCGCAGCGGTGGCGCACCCCGGCGTCGGTCAGGGCCTTCTCCAGGCGGTCGATCTGCTCCGGGGGGAGCGACGGGTCCCGGTCCGCGTGGCCGAAGTACAGCTCGGCGGTGACCCGGTCCGCCACGCGGTGCGGGCTGTCCGGCCGGTCGGTGGCCAGCCGGCCCCCGTGGAACCCGGCAGCCGCCGCGACGCGGTCCGGGTGGGCCCCCGCGGTGCGCAGGGCGAGCGCCGCGCCCATGCAGTAGCCGGTCACGGCCACCGGGCCGCCGTCCGCCGCCGGGCAGGCGGCCAGCCACCGCAGGTAGCCGTCGGCGTCGCGCACCGCCCGCTCGGGCGTCAACTGGCGCATCACCGGCATCATCCGACGGAGGATCAGGCCGCGTGACCGGTCGTCGACGAACGCGGGCACCTCGGTCACCGGGGCGGGTCCGCGCCGGAAGAACACGTTGGGCACCAGCACCGTGTAGCCGGCCGCGGCGAGCCGGTCCGCCGCCTCGCGCACCGCCGGGCGCAGGCCGAAGGCGTCCGTGTAGACCAGCACCGCCGGGCGGGGGCTCCCGTCCGCCGGATGCGTCAGGTAGGCGTCGGCGGCACCGTCGGTGGTGGGGACGGCGACGTCGGTGCCCCGCACGGCGCTCACGGTCACTCGAACCTCGAGACGTCGCCGGCGCCCCGGCGGACGATCTCGGCCTCGCCGCCGGAGAAGTCGATCACCGTGGTGGGTTCGGTGCCGCAGTCACCGGAGTCCAGCACCGCGTCCACCACGTGGTCGAGACGGTCCTTGATCTCCCAGCCCTGGGTCATCGGCTCGTCCTCGCCGGGCAGCAGCAGGGTGCTGGACAGCAGGGGCTCACCCAGCTCGGCGAGCAGGGACTGCGTGACGACGTGGTCCGGGATGCGGACTCCGACGGTCTTCTTCTTCGGGTGCTGGAGCATGCGCGGCACCTCCTTCGTCGCGGGCAGGATGAAGGTGTAGCTGCCCGGCGTGGACGCCTTGACCGCGCGGAACACGTCGTTGTCGATGCGGACGAACTGACCGAGCTGCGCGAAGTCGCGGCACACGAGGGTGAAGTGGTGCCGGTCGTCCAGTTTGCGGATGGTGCGGATCCGGTCGATGCCGTCCCTGCTGCCGAGGCGGCAGCCCAGGGCGTAACAGGAGTCCGTCGGGTACGCGACCAGCGCGCCGGAGCGGATGCTCTCGGCCACCTGGGAGATGGTGCGCGGCTGGGGGTTGTCGGGGTGCACGTCGAAGTACTTCGCCATTCATCGAGCTTATGCCTCCCGCACGACAGCGCAGCACCACCGGCCCCCGCCGCCCCGCGGGCAGGCCCGGCCACGGTCTCCCCGGGGTGGTCGGCCGTGGCCGGTTCCGGACCCGGGCGTCGGTCGTCGGCCCGTGGCCCGCTCGGGGGGACGAACAGCGGCCGTCCGTCGCCGTCCGAGCCGCAGCCGCCGTCCGAGCCGCAGCCGCTGTCCGAGCCGTGGCCGCTGTCCGAGCCGTGGCCGCTGTCCGAGCCGCGGCCGTGGCAGCGGTCTTCCCCTACGGCAGGGGTCGTCCCGCACCTCCCGCGGAGCCCGGTCGAGGCGACTCGCCACCCGCTCGGGGTGAGCCCGCGGCGGTATCCCGCCACGGCGGAGGCTGTCCCCCGGCCTTCGGGCAGGGCCGTCCCGCACCACCCGGGGCAGGCGGGCGAGGGGCTTCCGATCCGCTCGGGATGAGCCCGGACCGGGGGTGGGGTACCGTCCCCGAACTGGCCGGAACAGTGAGTGCGACGAGGGGAAGGCCGAGGTGACAGGCGGTAGGGACGGTGTCCGGCGGCCCGGTGGGAAAGGTGGGACGGACGGGGCCCGTGAGGCGCGGACGGCAGGCACGGAGGAGACGGGGGAGTCCGCCGGGGCAGGGGCGACCACCCCGCGCGGTGCGGTGCCGGGACGGTCCGCCCCCGGGGCAGGTGCCGCTCCCGGTTGGGCGCGGGAACTGCTGGAGCACCTCCGCCCGTCCGGACGCGACGTCGGGAGGGTCGTCGACTGGCTGGCCGGAAACGTACGGGGCGCCGCGAGCCTCCAGGACGCCGACGGCGCCCTCCTCGCCGGCGCGCCCCTGCCGCTGGACCGGGACCTCGTCCACGGCCTCACCTCCGGACGGCTCGCCTCCGCGGCCTGGGAGGGGGACGGACACCACCTGCGGCTGGCCAAGGTCGAGCACGCCGACCGGATCCACGTGCTGGCGGCCTCCCGCCGGGCCCCCTTCGAGCGGCACGCCTCCGAGGCCGTCACCCACACCGCACAGGTGATCGAACTCCTGCTCGCCGCGCGGGAGAGCGCGCTGGCCGGGCGGCGGCTGCGCCGCGCCACCGCCGACCTGCGGCTGGCGATCCTGCAGTTGCTCATGGTCGAGGACACCGTCTCCGCCCGCCGGGTCGCCGCCGGTCTCTGGCCCGGCCTGCTCGACGCGGAGACGGCGTGCGTCTACGTGATGGAGTCGGACGCCGCACGGCGCGACCGGCTCGCCGAGGAGTGCCTGGACAGCACCGAGGAGGAGGCCCTGGTCGTGCGGTGCCCGGCCATGGACGGTCATGTGATCGTCGTGAGTCCCCGCGAGGCCACGGCCGCCGCCCTGCGCTCCCTGGTGCGGCGCCACCCCGACACCTACCTCGGCGGCAGCGTCCGGCAGAGCCTCGCCCGCACCGCCACCGCGTACGGGCAGGCGGTCAGCGCCCTCGCCGTCGCCCGCTTCCGGCCCGACAAGGCCGCCGTGTACGCCGAACGCACCCGCCCCGAGCGGCTGATGGACCCGGTGGCCCTGCGCGCCTGGACCGCCGCCGTGCTGCGCCCGCTCGACGCGCTGCCGCACCACACCCGGGCCGAACTGGTCGGCACCACCCGACTCGGCCTGGAGTTCACCGCGGTGAACACCGCCAAGATCCTCGGTGTCAGCCGCAACACCGTGCGCGCCCGCATGGAGCGCGTCGAGTCGATGCTGGGCGCCGACTTCGACGACATCGCGGCCCGGGCCGTCGTGCACCTGGCGCTGCGCACCCAGATCAACCTCCAGGACGGGAGGGCGGGCACCGACCCCGGGGCGCCGCCCACCGGGCTCGCCGACCTGCTGGCCGGCCCCGCCGTCCGGGCCTGGGCCGGGCAGCTGCTCGGCCGCCTCGACGAGGACGCCCGCACCCTGCGCCGCACCCTGCGCGCCTGGATCGCCGCGGGCGGGAACGCCGAGCGGGCGGCCCAGACCCTCGGGGTCCACGCCCAGACCGTGCGGGAGCACGTACGCAGCGCGGAGCCGGTCCTGGAACGCCAGTTGCCGGCCTTCGGCACGGACCTCTACGAGGTGGTCCTCGCCCACCTGGCGGTGGGCGACCTGCCGCGGCCGGTGCTCTGCGGGGAGCCGGAACCCCGGCCGCCGCTCGCGTGACCGCCGCTGCCTCCGGCGGCGGCCGAGCGGGCGCCCGCCTCGGCGCGGGGAGTCCTCCACGGATCCTGGGGCCGTCCGGGCCCGGCGGGCGCACCCGTAGGGGCCGTCCGGGCCTCGGCGGACATATCCGGACGGATCGGACGCGGTTGTGCACGATTGAGTCCTCCGACGGCCGCACCGGGCACGGACGCGGTACCGGGGCGCGAAGCAGGTCACGTACTTTTCTGCGTGGCGCGGGAGTGCGACCGGAACGGGGGACCGGTCGACTCCCGCGCCGTCCGTGGTCCTGGTCCGGTTCGGGGTCCCGGTCGCGGTCCCGTCCCTCGTCCCTGTCCCGTCCGTGGTCGCGGTCGCGGTCGGGCGCGTCGTCGGGCCCTGGTCGTTCGCCCGGCCCCGAGGCCCGCCCTCGTCCGTCCGCCGCCTCGCCCCGATCCGCCGGACTCCCGGCTCCGGTCCCTGGCCCGGCTCCCGCCCCGGGCCCGCTCCCGTCCGTCGCCGTCCGTCCGTCGGCATCCAGCCGTCGCTGTCGGACCGCCCGTTGCGCCTGCCGGTCCGGCCTTCCGCGTCGGCCCCGGCGTCGCGCACCGGCCGGTCCTCACCCTCCACACCGCCCTTCGCCCGGGCGTCCTCCCGGCAGCCGCACCGGGGACCGCCCCGAGCCCCCGCCGTGTGTGCCGAGCGCACCGTGTGTCCCCGTGCGGGGCGGGTACCCGACCGCCGCAGTGTGGGGTCCGGTGCCCCGGTCGCGGGGCGGCCCACCGCGCCGTGACCGGCGGAGGACCCCGACCGAAGCACCGCTATGGAGGAGGTCGGAATGGGCAGCGAGTCGGAGACCGGCACCGTCACCGGTACGAAGGACAAGGACTACAACCTGATCTGGTACGTCGAGGCCTGCCTGAGCAACGCGCTCCGCCTCGACAGCTACATCCAGGACGCCGAGCGGGCCGGGGACAAGGAGGTCGCGGACCTGTTCCGCAAGGCGCAGGCCGACAGCCGCAAGGGCGCCGAACTGGGCAAGGACCTGTTGCGGGGCCGGCTGAGCGGAGGCTGACGCTCCGTCCCACCGGGCCCGGCCGCGCGCGCATCGCGCGTCGGCCGGGCCTTCGTCTTTCCCCCGGTGGAGTCGCACGGATCTGCTACGGTCGCATACGCGTCCAACTCGCTTGGTCACGCAGCGTTCATCTCCGCCCGCTGTGCCGGGCGGAAGCGGTTGCTACCGTGCCACGCGCCGGTAGCACGCCCAACGGGGGCTCGGGGAGCGGGTGTTGACCACACCGGTGCTCCCCGGGGTGTCAACGGCAGGGCCTGGCAAGGGGGCTGGGCCGGCCGCGGCGTCGCGCGTACCCGGAAACGCGGCCCTCACTCCGGTTCCTCGCACCGACGCACCGACGCAGAACAGGTGATTCTCCTCCATGGCCCGATCCCTGGTCGACCTGCTGTTCCACCACGCCGCCGAGCACCCCGACCGCACCGCCTTCCGCTTCCTGGTCTCCGGGGACGGCGACGGCGAGATCCGCACCGTGTCCTACGCCCGGCTCGCCGAGCGGTCCCGCGCCGTCGCCGCCTGGCTGCAGCAGCGCGGCCTGACCGGCGCCCGCGCCCTGCTGCTGTACCCGCCCGGCCTGGAGTTCGTCTCCGCCTACCTCGGCTGCCTCGCCGCCGGCGTGGTCGCCGTCCCCGGGGTGCCGCCGCGCGGCCGCACCCACGACCACCGGGCACTGACCCGCATGAAGCGCCTGATGGCCGACGCCGACGCGACGGTCGTCCTCGGTGACCGCGAGGTGGTGACCGGGCCGTCCGCCCTGGCCGACCACCAGCCGGAGCCGGGCGGTGCCCTCGTCCGCGTCGCCACCGAGGACATCCCCGACGAGCTGTCCGCCGCCTGGCGGGAGCCCGATCTCGGCCCCGACACGGTGGCCTTCCTGCAGTACACCTCCGGCTCCACCTCCGCCCCGCGCGGGGTGATGGTGACCCACGGCAACCTGCTGGACAACCAGCGCGTCATCACCGAACGGCTGGGCCACACCCCCGACGCCCTCGCCGCGCACGACCACGAACTGTTCGTCAGCTGGCTGCCCGTGTACCACGACATGGGGCTCATCGGCCCGGTCCTCAACACCGTCCACACCGGTGCCACCAGCACCCTCTTCTCCCCGCTGGACTTCCTGCGGCAGCCCCGGCACTGGCTCGCCGCCGTCGGCCGGTACCGCCCGCACACCAGCGGCGCCCCCAACTTCGCCTACGAACTGGCCCTGAAGCACGCCACCCCCGCCTTCCTCGACGGACTCGACCTCAGCCGCTGGCGGGTCGCCTTCAACGGCGCCGAACCGGTACGGGCGGCCACCCTGCGCCGCTTCGCCGACACCTTCGCACCGGCCGGGTTCCGCCCCGAGGCCCTCACCCCCTGCTACGGACTCGCCGAGGCCACCCTCATGGTCACCTCCGCCCCGGCCGGGGCCCCGCCCACCCTGCTGCGCGCCGACGACGACGGCCCGCACACCGGCGCGGCCGACGCGGCGGCCGTCGGCACCGGGCGGCCCGGTCCCGGCCTGACCGTGGTCGTCGCCGACCCCGTGACCCACGACGAACTGCCCGACGGCGAGGTCGGCGAGATCCGCGTCGGCGGGCCGAGCGTCGCCCAGGGCTACTGGCGCAACGCCCTCGCCACCCGCGAGACGTTCCGCGCCGGGGTCAACGGCCGGGAAGGACGCTTCCTGCGCACCGGCGACCTCGGCTTCCTGCGCGACGGCGAACTCTTCGTCACCGGCCGCCTCAAGGACCTCATCGTGGTCGACGGCCGCAACCACTACCCGCAGGACCTCGAACTCACCGCCGAGACGGCCCACCCCGCCCTCCGGCCCGGCTGCACCGCGGCCTTCGCCGTCGACACCGGCACCGACGGGGAACGGGCCGCCCTCGTCGCCGAGACGGCACCGGAGGCGGCGGAGGAGGCGGAGAAGATCATCGACGTGGTCCGCGGCGCGCTCGCCGACGCCCACGGCCTCGCCGTCCGCGACGTCGTCCTGGTGCGGCCCGGCACCATCCCCAAGACCTCCAGCGGCAAGATCCGGCGCCACGCCTGCCGGACGGCGCTCCTCGACGGGACCCTCTCCCGCATCGACGTGCGGCCCGCCGGGTGACCCCGGGCCGACGCCGCCCTCCGGCACCCCGTCGGCCCCGCCCCGGCGCACCCCGCCGCCCGGCCGCCACCCAGGACCGCGCTCGGCGGGCCCGCCGCCGGGGCCCTCTCCGCCCCCTCCGCCCGCTCCCGTCGCCCGACCGTCCCGCCCGGCGCCCGGGGACCGTCCCGCCCAGCGCCCGAGCCGCCTAGGAAACCCGTGCCGAACACGCCCGCGAACGACCGTCCCCACCCGTCCGACCAGCCGTTCCCGACCACCGTCGACGGCGTGCGGGAGTGGCTGGTGACGGCCGTCGCCGAGGCGGCCGGACTCGACCCCCGCACCGTCGACCCCGACCGCCCGATGGCCGAATTCGGCCTCGGGTCCCGCCAGTTGGTCACCATCGCCGCCGAACTCGCCGCCCACACCGGCCACCGGCCGGACACCACCGCGGTCTTCGACCACCCCACGATCACCGCCCTGGCCGCCGCCGTCCTGGCCCCGCCCGGCTCCACCCCCGGAACCCGCACGCGGGACGCCGCCTCCCGCGCGCCGTCCACCCCCGGCCCCGCCGCCCGGCCCGGCGCCGCCGGGGACGACATCGCCGTCGTCTCCATGGCCTGCCGCTTCCCCGGCGGCGCCGACGACCCCGAGGCGCTGTGGCAGCTGCTGGCCGAGGGCCGCGACGCCGTCACCGACGTCCCCCCGGGACGCTGGGACACCGACGGCCTGTACGACCCCGACCCGGAGACCACCGGCACGGCGTACAGCCTCCGCGGCGGCTACCTCACCGGCATCGACCGGTTCGACGCCCCGTTCTTCGGCATCCCGCCCCGCGAGGCCGAGGCCATGGACCCCCAGCAGCGACTGCTGCTCCAGACCGCCTGGGAGACCCTGGAACGCGCCGGGACCGTGCCCGCCACGCTGCACGGCAGCGCCACCGGCGTCTACATCGGCCTCTACGACAGCGGCTACCTGGCCTCGGCCGCCCTGGACCGCCTCGACGGCCACGTCGGCACCGGCTCCGCCCCCAGCGTGGCGTCCGGGCGCATCGCCTACTCCCTCGGCCTCGAAGGCCCGGCCGTGACCGTCGACACCGCCTGCTCCTCCTCCCTCGTCGCCCTGCACCTGGCCGCCCGCGCCCTGGCGGACGGCACCTGCGACCTGGCCCTGGCGGGCGGCGCCACCCTGCTCGTCACGCCGCGCGCCCACGTGGAGTTCAGCCGGCTGCGGGGCCTGTCGCCCAGCGGGCGGTGCAGCCCCTTCTCCGCCGACGCCGACGGCGTGGTCTGGGCCGAGGGCTGCGGCCTGGTGCTGCTCAAGCGGCTGGCCGACGCCCGGCGCGACGGCGACCGGGTCCTCGCCGTGGTCAAGGGCTCCGCCGTCAACCAGGACGGCCGCAGCCAGGGCCTGACCGCCCCCAGCGGCCCGGCCCAGGAGCGGGTGGTGCGCGCCGCGCTCGACGCGGCCGGACTCGAACCCGCCGACCTGGACCACGTGGAGGCCCACGGCACCGGCACCCGGCTCGGCGATCCGATCGAACTGCGGGCCCTCACCCGGGTGTTCGGGCCGGACCGCCCCGCCGGCCGGCCGCTCGCCGTCGGCTCCCTGAAGTCCAACCTCGGCCACACCCAGGCCGCCGCCGGGATCGGCGGCGTCATCAAGACGATCCTGGCCCTGCGCCACGAGACCCTCCCCGCCTCCCTGCACGCCGGGAACCCGGCCGAGCCCGCCGACCGTGAGGCGGGACCGCTGCGCGTCGTCGGCGCCCCCGAGCCGTGGCCCCGCGATCCGGACCGCGTCCGGCGGGCGGGCGTGAGCGCCTTCGGCATCAGCGGCACCAACGCCCACGTGATCCTCGAAGAAGCCCCCGCGCCATCCGGCACGCAGGAGGAGCCGGACACCCCCGCACCGGACGGCGCCCCGGGCGACGCCGCCGAGCAGGCCGGCCCCCGGGCGGCCCGGCCGGGCACCCCGCCGCCCGGGCCCCGCCCGCTGCTGTTCCCGCTGTCGGCCCGGACCCCGGCCGCCCTGCGCCGGCAGGCCGACCGCCTCGCCGAAGCCCTCACCGCCCGTCCCGGGACGCCCCTCGACGCGGTGGCGGCCGCCCTGGCACACCACCGCACCCACTTCGCCCACCGGGCCGTCCTCACCGCCGCCGACCACCCCACCCTGCTCACCGCCCTGCGGTCCCTCGCCTCCGACAGCCCCGACGCCCGGCTGCCCGAGGCCGTCGTGGGTCCCGGCACCCGCCCGCACGGCGGCAAGGTGGCCTTCGTCCTGCCCGGCCAGGGCTCCCAGTGGGCCGGCATGGCCCGCGACCTCCTCGCCCACGACCCCGTCTTCGCCGACGAACTCGACCGCTGCGACGCCGCCCTGCGCCCGTACACCACCTGGTCGCCGGCGGCCGTCCTGCGCGGCGACGACGGCGCCCCCGGGATCGAGCGGGTGGACGTCGTCCAGCCCGTCCTGTTCGCCGTCATGGTCTCCCTCGCCGCCGTGTGGCGGGCCCGGGGCGTCCGGCCCGACGCCGTCATCGGCCACAGCCAGGGCGAGGTCGCCGCCGCCTGCATCGCGGGAGCCCTCAGCCTCAACGACGCGGCCGCGGTGGTCGCCCTGCGCAGCCAGGCCCTCACCCGCCTGTCCGGCACCGGAACCATGGCCGTGGTGGGCCTCCCGCACGCCGAAGCGGAGGCGCGCCTGGCCGGGTTCGGCGGCCGGGTGTCCGTCGCCGCCGTCAACAGCGACCGCTCCACGGTCCTCGCCGGGGACGTCGAACCGGTCGAGCGCCTGCTCGCCGCACTCCACCGCGAGCAGATCTTCGCCCGCCGCCTCGACGTCGACTACGCCTCCCACACCGCCGGGGTGGAACCCCTGCGCCCCGGACTCCTCGCGGAACTCGACGGCGTCCTCACCTCGCCCACCCCCGTCACCTGGTACTCCACCGTCACCGGCGAACCCGTCACCGGGGAACTGGACGCCGGGTACTGGTACACCAACCTGCGCGAACCCGTCCGGTTCGGACCCACCGTGGCGCGCATGATCGCCGACGGGCACCGCTGGTTCGTCGAACTCGGCCCGCACCCCGCGCTGCTCACCGCTGTGCGCACGGTCGCCGGGGAGACGGACGACGGGGCCGGCCCGGACGGAACCGACGGCGTGGTCGCCGTGGGCTCCCTGCGCCGCGACGAGGACGGCGTCGCCTGCCTCGACCGCGCGACCGCCGAACTCCACGTCCGGGGGCTGCCGGTCGACTGGCGGCGCCTGGTGCCCCGCACCGCCCCGGCCGACCTGCCCACGTACGCCTGGGACCCGCACCGCTACTGGGCACAGCCGGCCGGCGCGACCACCGCATCCGGCCTGTTCGACCGGGCCGAGCACCCCCTGCTCGGCGTGCAGCTCCGCTCGGCGGACGCCTCCCGCTGGACGTTCCGCAACGAGTGGTCGCCCGCGACCGCGCCCTGGCTGACCGACCACGAGGTCTTCGGGCGCACCCTGCTGTCCGGCACCACCCTGCTGGAGCTGTGCCGCGCGGCCCTCGCCGCCGCCCGCCCGGAGAGCCCGCCGGACGTCACCGGCCTGCTGCTGTCGGCGCCCCTCGCCCTGCCCGCCACCGGCACCGTCGAGGTGTCCGTCGAGGTCGTCACGGCCCTGCCCGTGCCGGAGGTCACCGTGCACAGCCGGCCGCGCGGCCGGGAGGGCACCGACTGGGTGCTGCACGCCACCGCCTCGGGGCACCCGGCGCCCCCGGACCCGGGGGAGCGCCCACCGCTCCGCCCCGAGGGCGCCGACTCCCTCTGGCCGGAGGACACCTACGACCGGCTCGCCGGTCTCGGACTCGGCTACGGCCCCGCCTTCCGCGGCGTCCGCGAGGTGGTCCGCACCGACGACGACACGCTCCTGGCCCGGCTGTCCCTGCCCCGGACCGCTTCTGACGGCTCCGGCGACACCGCCGCGTACCCCGTCCACCCCGCGCTCCTGGACGCGGCGCTCCAGGTGGCGGCGGCGTTCGACGCCGACGGCCGCCGGGTGCTGCTCCCCGTCGCGGTGGGCCGGTGCTCCCTGCCGCCCGGCGGCGCGCGCGACCTCACCGCGGCCGTGCGGCGCACCGGCGCCTCCGGCACGGACGTCACCCTCGACGTCCGTCTCTGGGACACCGACGGGCTGCCCGCCGGCCGGCTGGAGGACGTACGGCTGCGGGCGACCGACCCGGCCGACCTGGCCGACGCCTCCGGGACCGCCCGGCACCTGTACGAGGTGACCTGGACGCCCCTGCCCGGCACACCGCCACCCGCCCCGCCGGCGGAGGGCGCCGCCTGGAGCGTCCGGGGGCCCGCACAGGACGCGTCGACCCTCACGGCCGCCCTCACGGCGGCGGGCGTGCCGCCGGCCGCGCCCGGCACCCGTCCGGACGTCCTGGTACGCCTCTGGCCGCTCCCCGGCGAGGACGACGACCCGGCCGCCGCCGCGCACGCGCTGGCCGCCGAAGCCCTCACCGAGGTACGGGAAGCGGCCGCCCTGCCGCCGGACCGGGCACCGGACCGGATCCTGTGGGTGACCCGCGGAGCGGTCGCGGCCCGCGCCGGGGACACGGTGCCCGGACTCGCCCAGTCGGTGCTGTGGGGCCTGGCCCGCGGCGCCCGCGCCGAACACCCCGGCCTCGGCCTCACGCTGCTGGACCTCGACCCCGCCGCCGATGACCCCACCGCCGACGACCCCACCGCCGACGACCTCACCGCCGACGACCCCGCCGCCGACCACCCCACCGCCGACGACCCGGCCGCCACCGTCGCGCTGCGATCCGCCGCCACCCCGCGATCCGCCGCCGCGACGGTGACCGACGCGGACGCGGGCGAGCCGGACGACGCCGCCCCGGCCGCCGTGCCCGCCCCGGCTGCCGTCCCCGCCCCGGCCGCCGTGCCCGCCCTCCTGCGCGCCGCCGCCCCGGACGACGAGCCCGAACTCGCGCTGCGGGACGGGGCGGTGCTCGTCCCACGGCTGGTGCGGACCCGTCCCGGTGCCGGGCTGCGCCGCCCGGCCGGGGACCACCGGCTGACCGGCTTCCCGGACGACCCGCGGGCGCACCCCGCCCCGGCGCCCGCACCCGGCCCCGGGCAGGTGCTGGTCGACGTCCGGGCCCTCGCCCTCACCGACGAGGGCGTGCCGGGCACCGTCGCCGGCGTGATCACGGAGTGCGGCCCCGACGTCGGCCACCTCGCCCCCGGCACCAGGGTGACCGCTCCCGCCGGGGCCGCACCCGGCCCCCGTACCCCGGCCGACGCCGCGTCGGTCACCGTGCTGCCGGACGGCGTGCCGTTCCCCGTCGGCGCTGCCGGGACGGGCCCCGCCGGCCCGCTCCCGCAGGTGCTGCCGGTCACCTCCGCCGGCGAAGCCGCCCGCCGGGCCCGCTCCCGGGCCGCCCGTCCCGTCGTCCTCGACCTCGTGGGCCGCACGGTCGCGGTGCCGGCCGACGGCACCGTGCTGATCACCGGCGGGCTCGGCACGATCGGCCGGGCCGCCGCCCGCCTGCTCGCCGGGCACGGCGTGCCGCGGCTGCTGCTGACCTCCCGCCGGGGCGCGGACCACCCGCACGCGCGGGAGGTGACCGACGAACTCACCGCGCTGGGCGCCCGGGTGGAGATCGCCGCCTGCGACGCGGCCGACGGGGACGCCCTGGCGGCCCTCCTCGCCGCGCTGGGCGACGACGCGCCGCTGCGCGGGGTCGTGCACTGCGCCGGAACCCTCGCCGACGCCGCCCTGGACGGCCTCACCGCCGACCGCCTGGCGGAGGTGCTGCGCCCCAAGACCGACGGCGCCGCCCACCTGCACCGCCTCACCGCGCACCTGCCCGTCGACCTGTTCCTGCTGATCTCCTCGGCGGCCGGCGTCATGGGCAACGCCGGCCAGGCCAACTACGCCGCCGCCAACGTCTTCCTCGACCAACTCGCCCACCACCGCCGCGCCCTGGGCCTGCCCGCCGTGTCCGTCTCCTTCGGCGCCTGGGCGGGCGCCGGGCTGGCCGCCGGACACGCCGACCGGGACCGGCTGGCCCGTCTCGGCCACCGGGCCCTCACCCCCGAGCAGGGCAGTGACCTCCTCGCGCTGGCCCTGCGCCGGGACTCCGCCCACCTGGTGGCCACGGCTCTGGACCTGCCCCGCCTGCGGGAGGCGGTGACGACCGGCCCCGCCGCCGCGTCGGCGCTCTGGCGCGACCTGCTGCCCGCGCCCCGTCCGGCCCCGGGCTCCGGCACGGCGTTCGCCGAACGGCTGGCCCGGCTCCCCGAGGCCGAACGCGGCGCACGCGTCCTGGCGCTGGTCCGCGAGGAGGCCGCCCGGGTGCTCGGCCTCCCCGACCCCGGCCCGGTCCGGCCCGACGAGCCGCTGCGCGACCTCGGCATGGACTCGGTGACGGCCGTCGAACTGCGCAACCGCCTCGGCGCCCGCACCGGAACCAGGCTCCCCGCCACCCTGCTGTTCGACCACCCCACCCCGGCGCGCCTCACCGCCCACCTGCTCACCCACCTCCGCACCGGCCACCCGGCCCCCGCCCGCCCCGGACCCGCCGCTCCCGCACCGGCCCCGGCCGACGAGCCGATCGCCGTCGTGGGCACCGCCTGCCGGCTGCCCGGCGGGGCCGACGACCCCGAGGCCCTGTGGCGGCTGCTCGCCGACGGCCGGGACGCGGTGGGCCCGTTCCCCGCCGACCGCTGGGACGTGGAGTCCCTCTACGACCCCGACCCCGCGACCCCCGGCACGTCCTACGTCCGCGAGGGCGGGTTCCTGGACGACATCGAGTCCTTCGACGCCGGGTTCTTCGGCATCACGCCCAAGGAGGCGGCGGCCATGGACCCCCAGCAGCGCCTGCTGCTGGAGACCGCGTGGGAGGCACTGGAACGCGCCGGGATCGTGCCCGGCGACCTGGCGGGCAGCACCGCCGGCGTGTACGTCGGCATGTTCGGCAGCGACTACGGCGCGGGCACCCGGCTGGACCGGCTCGACGGCTACGTCGGCACCGGCTCCGCGCTCAGCGTGGCCTCCGGCCGCCTCGCCTACACGCTCGGGCTGCACGGCCCGGCGATGACCGTGGACACCGCCTGCTCCTCGTCCCTGGTGGCGACCCACCTCGCCGTGCAGGCGCTGCGCTCCGGGGAGTGCGACCTGGCCCTCGCGGGCGGCGCCACCCTGATGGTCACCCCGCAGACCTTCGTCGAGTTCAGCCGCCTCGGCGGGCTGTCCCCGACCGGCCGCTGCCGCTCCTTCGCCGACGACGCCGACGGCGCCGTGTGGGCGGAGGGCGCGGGCATGGTCGTCCTGAAGCGGCTGGGCGACGCGCACCGCGACGGCGACCTGGTACTGGCCGTGCTGCGCGGCACCGCCGTCAACCAGGACGGACGCAGCCAGGGCCTGTCCGCCCCCCACGGCCCGGCCCAGGAGGACGTGATCCGGCGCGCGCTGGACCGCTCCGGCCTCCGGCCCGCCGACATCGACCACGTCGAAGCACACGGCACCGGCACCACCCTCGGCGACCCGATCGAGGCGAACGCCCTGGCGCGGGTCTTCGGCGGCGGACGCCCGGACGGCCGTCCGCTGTACCTGGGATCGCTCAAGTCGAACATCGGCCACGTGCAGGCGGCGTCCGGGATCGCGGGACTCATCAAGGTCGTCGAGTCGCTGCGGCACGGAACCCTGCCGCGCACCCTGCACGCCGGCACCCCCAGCAGGCACGTCGACTGGGACTACAGCGGGCTGCGGCTGCTGCACGAGCCCGTGGCGTGGCCGCCCGGCCACCGGGTGCGGCGGGCCGGGGTCAGCGCCTTCGGCATCAGCGGCACCAACGCGCACGTCGTCGTCGAGGAGGCCCCGCCCGCCCCGGTGGCGGCCGCCGGGACCGGAGGCGACCCGGGTACCGAACCGCCCGCGCCGGGACGGAACCTGTTCCTGCTGTCCGCGCGCAGTGAACCCGCCCTGCGCGGCCAGGCCGCCCGGCTGGCCCGGCACCTGGACCACGCCACGTCCCTGCCGGACGTGGCCCGCACCCTGGCCCGGCACCGCGGCCACTTCGAGTGGCGCGCCGGACTCGTCGCCCGGGACCGCGACGCGCTCCTCACCCACCTCGACGCGCTGGCGAGCGGACGCGTGCCCGTGGCGCCCGCCGCCGCCGACCCGGCGGGCAAGGTGGCCTTCGTGTTCGCCGGACACGGCGGGCAGTGGCCCGGCATGGGCCTCGAACTCCTGGGCCAGTCACCGGAGTTCCACGAGGAACTGCACCGCGTGGACGAGGCCGTGCGGCGGCACGCCGGATGGTCCGTGCTCAACGTGCTGCGCGCACCCGAGGAGTTCTCCCCGCTGCAGCGCACCGAGTACCTCCAGCCGGTGCTGTTCGCGCTCAACGCGGCCCTCGCCGCCGCCTGGCGGGGCCTGGGCGTCCGCCCGGACGCGGTCGTCGGGCACAGCCTCGGCGAGATCGCCGCCGCCTACACCGCGGGCGCCCTCGGCCTCGACGACGCGGTGAGCGTGGTGACCGCCCGCGCCCACGCCGTCGTCCCGCACGTCGGACACGGCGGCATGCTGGCCCTGGAACTGCCGCCGGACGAGGCCGAGGCCCTCCTGGCCCCCGCGGAGGGACGGCTGTACGTGGCGGCCGTCAACGGCCCGCACGCGACGGCCGTCTCCGGCGAGTCGGGCGCGCTGGCCGCGCTGCGCGCGCACCTGGAGGAGCGAGGTGTCGGCGTGCGCCCCCTGTCGACGCCCTTCGCCTCCCACACGCCGCTGATGGAGCCCCTGCGCGACGGATTCCTGGAACGGCTCGGCCCCGTCCGGCCCTGCCCGGCCGGCCTCACCGTCTACTCGGCCGTGCACGCCGAACCCGTCCCCGGCGAACGGCTCGACGCCGCCCACTGGTTCGACAACCTGCGCCGCCCCGTCCGCTTCGCCGACACCGTCCGCCGCCTGCTCGACGACGGCTACCGGCACTTCGTCGAACTCAGTCCGCACCCCTCGCTCACCGCCGCCGTCGAGGCGGTGGCGGCCGAGGCCGGGACCACCGTGTCCGTCGTGGGCTCGCTGCGACGGCAGCAGGACGGCCGGGACGTACTGCTGCGCCGCGCCGGGGAGCTCTACGCGGGCGGCCTCACACCCGACCCGACCATCCTGTTCCCGACCGGACGGCCCGTCGTCCTGCCCACCTACGCCTTCGCCCGCTCCCGGCACTGGATCGCCCCCGCCCCGGCCGCCGTCCCCGGCGACCAGCCCCTCGCGGGCACCCACGTGGAGGCCGCCGACGAGCCCGGACGGCACCTGTTCCAGAGCGAGATCGACCTGCGCGACAGCCGCTTCGCCCACCTGGCCGACCACCGGGTCACCGGTGAGGTGTGGCTGCCCGCCGCCGCCTTCCTGGAGGCGGTCCTGGAAGCGGCCGCCGTGCTCGGTCCCGGGGAAGGCGCGGAGCTGACCGACGTCGGTTTCCTGCGCCCCCTGCGCCTGCCGGAGGACGGACCGGTGCGGCTGCAACTGGTACTGCGGCCCGCCGAGAACGGCGGCCACGAGGTCACCGCCCTGGCCGCCGCCCCCGGCGCCCGCTGGGAACGGCACCTGACGGGCCGCCTGCGCACCGCGCCCCCCGCCGCCCCGACGGCCCCCGAACCGCCCACCGCGCTGCGCGCCCGCTGCACCCAGGAGGCGGACCTGCCCGCCCTCTACGACCGGTTCGCCGCCCTCGGCATCGACTACGGCCCCGCCTTCCGCGGCCTCGCCGAGGGCCACCGCACCGACGGCCTCGCCGTCGCCCGCCTCATCGGACGGCCCTCCGAAGGGCACCTGATCCACCCGGCGCTCCTCGACGCCGCCCTCCACACCGCCGCCCTGCCCGGCGGAGCACCCGAGGGGCGGGCCTTCGTCCCCGCCGGCATCGGCCGGCTCCGGTTCACCGGACGGAACACCGCCCCGGCCTGGGTGACCTGCGCCCTGCGCTCGGCGTCCGGTGACGGAGCCCGGTACGACCTGCGGCTGTGGGACGCCGACGAACAGCTCGTCCTGGAGGCCGAGGAACTCCGGCTCGCCGCCCTGTCGCCCCTCGACGGCGCCCTGTTCGAGACCCGCTGGCAGCCGCGCCCCGAGCCGTCCGGACGGCCCGCCGACGGGAGCTGGCTGATCCTCGCCGACGACACCGGCGTCGCGGCCGACCTGACCGGCCGGCTCGGCCCGGCGGCACCGCACGTCGTCGCCCGGCGCGGGCCGGAGTTCGCCGCCGAGGGCCCCGGCCGCTACGTCCTCGACCCCGCCGACCCGGACCAGCTGACCCGGCTCCTGGACGAGGCGTTCGCCGACACCCCGCCCGCCCGCGTGGTCCAGCTCAACGCCCTGGACGCCCCGGGCATCGCGGACGGGCGCACCGCCGACGAGGCGGCCCGGCTGTGCTGCCTCACCACCCTCCACCTGGTCCGCGCGCTCACCGGACGCGGCCGGGCGCCCCGCCTGTTCGTGGTCACCCGGGGCAGCCAGGCGGCCGGCGACAGCACCCGGGTCGCCCACCCCCAGCAGGCCCTCGCCTGGGGCTTCGGCCTCACCGTCGCCCAGGAGCACCCGGAACTGACCACCACCCTGATCGACCTGCCGGAGACGGGCGGCACCGACGCCCTGTGGACCGCCCTCGCCCACGCCGACGACGAACGCCTCGTGGCCCTGCGCGACACCGGGCGGCTGGTGCCCCGCCTGGCCCGCACCCGCCCCGACGACGACGGCGCCCCGACCTCCCCGGACGGCGTCCACCTCGTCACCGGCGGCCTGGGCGGCCTCGGACGGGTCGTCGCCGAGCGGCTGGTCCGCCGCGGCGCCCGACAACTCGCCCTGCTGGGCCGCGGCACGCCCGACGCGGACACCGCCGCCTGGATCGCCGGGCTGGAGGCCCGCGGCGTCACCGTGCACCTGCCCCGCGCCGACGTCGCCGACCGCGCCGCCCTCACCACCGCCCTGGACGCCCTGCGCCGCGACGCCGGGCCCCTCGCCTCGATCGTCCACGCGGCCGGCGTCCTCGACGACGCCACGCTCGCCCACCTGACGGAGGCCCGCGTCCGCCGCGTCCTGGCACCCAAGGTCCTCGGCACCGCTCTGCTCACCGAACTCGCCCCCGAGGCGCGCAGCGTCGTCCTGTTCGCCTCCGCCGCCGGACTCCTCGGCTCGGCCGGGCAGGCGCCCTACTCCGCCGCCAACGCCTTCCTCGACGCCTGGGCCCACCACCTGTCCCGCGCCGACCGCCGCGCGCTGAGCCTGGACTGGGGCGCCTGGAGCGGCGTCGGCATGGTGGCCGCGTCCGACGCGCGGGCCGCCGGGACCGGCCGCTCGGGTCTCGCGGCGTTCACCCCGGAGGAGGGGGGCGCCCTCTTCGACCGGGTCCTGGGCAGCACCCGGCGCCAGCTCGCCCCGCTCGCCCTGGACCGGGAACTGCTGGCGCTCGCACCCGACCTGGTGCGCACCCGCCCCCTGCTCGGCGACCTGGCCGACGGCACGGCCGCACCCGGCGCCGCCGACGGCCTCGCCGCCAAGGCCCTGGCCGCCACCACCGACGACGACCGCACCACCTGGCTGGAGGCGTACGTACGCGCCCGGATCACCGCCGTCTCGGGCGGCGCCCTCGACGTCCCGGTGACCGCGGCACTGAAGGAACTCGGCCTGGACTCCCTGATGCTGGTCCGGCTGCGCAACGACTTCGCCCGCGACCTGGGCATCGAGATCCCCGCCGCCGAGGTGTTCGCGGCCACCGACACCCGCGGGCTCACCAGGATGCTGGCCTCCGCCCTCCCCGGCCGGACGGCCGCCCCGGCACCGCGACCGGCACCGGGCCCCGGGACGCGCCCTCCCGTGCCGGTGCCCGACCGCGAGGTGTTCCCGGCGACCCGTGACGTCGTCCGCCTGCTGCGCAGCGCCCGGCCCGGCATGCCCGCCGCCGCCCACGCCATCGGCCTCGCGGTCCGCGTCACCACCCCCGTCACCCGCGAGCACCTCACCGGCGTCCTCGCCCGCCTCGCCGCCCGCCACGCCGCCCTGCGCACCGCCGTCGTGCCCGGCGCGGGCGGCGGCCCGCTGCTGCGCGCCGACCGCGAACCCGGCGGGCCGCTGCTGCGCTGGACCACGGTCCCCGACCCCGAGGACCTGGACCCCGCCGAACGGCTCCGGGCGCTGCTGGAGCCGCCGTTCGACCTGGCGGTCACGCCCCTGTGGCGGTTCGAGTTCGTGGACGGCGGCGCCCGCGGCCGCTTCCTCCTCTACGGCGCCCACCACGTCGTCGGCGACCTGCAGTCCCTGCTGCTCGTCGCCGGGGAGATCGACGCGGAACTGTCCGGCACCGTGCTGGACGGCACGCCCGACAACCACGACCTCGCCCTGCTGACCGAGGCCCAGCAACCCGCCGCGGCCGGCCCCGCCTCGGGTGATCCCGCCGCGGTCGGCCCCGCCTCGGGTGATCCCGCCGTGGTCGGCTCTGCCTCGGGTGATCCCGCCGTGGCCGGCCCCGCCGTGGCCGGCCCCGGTGCGGGCTCCGGGACGGGCGATGCCGGGGCCGCCGAGTGGCGTGCGGCCTTCGAGGGCGCGGCCCGGCTGGACCTGACGCTCACCCGCCCGCGCCCGGCCCGCCGGACCTACCGGGCGGGCAGCGTCACCGTGCCCCTCCCCGACGACCTCACCGCACGCATCGCGACCGCCGCGAGCCGGCTGGCCGTCACCCCCGCCGCCTTCTGCCTGGGCGTCCTCACCGTCCTGCTGGCCCGGCTGCGCCGGCGGGAACGCTTCGTCCTCGCCGTGCCCGTGGACACCCGCATCCACGCCGACGCCCAGGGCGCCGTCGGCTTCTTCGGGGTACCGGTGCCGTTCCCGGCGGGCGCCCGGGAGGGGGAGAGGATCGAGGAGGTGCTGCGCCGCACCGACCGGCGGCTGCGGCGGATCCTCGCCCGGGGCGCCATGTTCTCCGACGTGCTGCCGCTCCTGGCCCGGCAGGGGCTGCACCGGCCCGAGGCACCCCTGGTGGAGGTCTACTTCAACTACGTGCGTTCCGGTGCCGCCCGGCCGGAGCATCTGGAGGTGCTGCCCGCCGGCATCGGCTGGTCCGACCTTGACCTGATGGTCACCATGACCCCGGACGCCGGGCGGATCCGGCTGGACCACAACCTCGACATCCTCGACGCCCGGGCGACGGGCGACGTGGCCCGCGCGTTCCTGGACCTGCTGGGAGCGGCGGCCGACGACCCCTCGGCGACGGTCGCCCGGGAGCCGGAATCCGGCACGGGCAGAGGGGCGGACGCCGAGGCCGACACCGAGGCCGACACCGAGGCCGGCACCGAGGCCGACAGCGTTTCCGGTGCCGGTGCCGGTGCCGGTGCCGGTGCCGGTGCCGGTGCCGGTGCCGGTGCCGGTGCGGATGCCGCTGCCGATGCCGGCTCCGACGCGGCCTCCGCCCCCGTCGCCGCTACCCGTCCCGGTGTCGATTCCGGTGTCGGTTCCGATGCGAGGGGTGCCACAGCCGGTCAGGCCGGGCCCCCCGGCCGGGACACGGAGCTCCGCCTGGCCCTCGCCGCCACCTTCGCCACGGGCCGGCTGCCCCTGCTGTGCGCCACGGCCGTCGAGGCCCGGCGGCAGGACGCGCCGGGCACCGGGGAGGACGGCCGGGTGACGGTCGCGGAGGCCCCGTACCACCAGGTGCTCGCCGCGCTCCGTGACCCGTCCGGTGTCCTCGCCGATCCGCGGACGGCCGTGGGCGTCGTGCTGCTGCGCGCTGCCGACCTCACCCGGTTCGGCCCCGTCGACGAGGCCGTACTCGCCGAACTGGGCACCGCCCTCCCGGACGCCCTCCGCGAGCTGGCCGCCCGGACGGGGAAACCGTTCGTCGTGGGCGTCCTGCCGACAGCCCGCCCCGAGGACCGGTTCACCGCGTGGGAGCGGGGCGTGACGGAGGCCCTCGCCGAGCAGCCCGGCATCGCGGTCCTCGGCCCGGAGGACTGGACCCGGCACCACCCGGTCGGGGAACGTTTCGACGAGCGCACCGAACGGCTCGCCCACCTGCCCTTCACGCCCGAGTTCCAGGCGGCCGTCGCCCTGACCCTCGCGGAGGTCGTGGACGCGGTGCGCCGCCCGGTCCCGAAGGTGATCGCCGTGGACGGCGACGAGACGCTGTGGGGCGGCGTGGCCGGCGAGATCGGCCCGGAGGCCGTGGACCTCACCGGACCGCGGGCCCTGCTCGCGCGCCGCCTGCTCCAGTGGAGGCGGGCCGGGACCCTGCTGGTGCTCGTCAGCAACAACGACGAGGACGTCGTCCGCGCGGTGCTCGACCGCCCCGACAGCCCACTGGCACCCGAAGACTTCAGCGTGCTGTCCGCCGGCTGGGAGCCCAAGCCCGGGCGCCTCGCCCGCGCCGCCCGCAATCTCGGCCTCGGTCTCGACACCTTCCTCTTCCTGGACGACAACCCCGCCGAGATCGCCCGCATGCGGTCCGCGCACCCGCGGGTGCTGTCGGTGACCTGCCCGCCGGCCGCGCGACTGCCGGACCTGCTCCACCGGTTGTGGCCGCTGGTCCCGGCCGCGGCGACCGCCGAGGACGGCCTCCGGGCCCGCTTCTACGCACAGGAACGCGAGCGCGACGCCGCGCGTGCCGAGGAGGGCTTCGAGGACTTCCTGGCCGGACTGCGCCTGACCGTCGACGTCCGCCCGCTGGCCGACGCCGACGTGCGGCGCGGCGAGCAACTGGTCCGCCGCACCAACCAGTTCACGCTGCGCGCCCGGTCCGCCGACGGCCGCGACCTCCACCGGTGGCGGGCGGCCGGCGAGGTGTGGACGGCCGCGGCCCGCGACCGCTTCGGTGACTACGGCCAGATCGCCCTGCTCGCCGTCCGGGCGGACGGCGACCTGCTCGACGTCCTCGCCTGGTCGATGAGCTGCCGGGCCCTCGGCCGCGGTGTGGAGGAACGGCTCCTCCAGTGGCTGGCCGACCGTGCCGGTGCCCTGGGCTGCACCAAGGTGCGGCTGACGGCCGACCGCACCCCGCGCAACGCCCCCGCCCGTCGGCTGCTGGCCGCGCTCGGCGGCGGCACCCCGGACGACGAGCGGCTGGAGGCCATCGTGACCCCGGAGCACCTGCGCACCTTCCGGTCCTGGCGCGCCGCTGACGCCCCGCCGGCGCCCACGGACGCTGACGCCCCGCCGGCGCCCACGGACGCCGACGCCCCGTCGGCACTCACGGACGCCGACGCCCCGTCGGCACTCACGGACGAGGGACCGGCGACCGACCACCACCCGCGACCGCGGAACGGAAAGGACACCGACCAGTGACGGCACCGAAGGCGGCGGGGGACCCCGTGCGCGGGACGGACGAGGACGCGGCGGCCCGGGCCGAGGCGATCGAACGGGGCGGCGGCCCCCTCGGAGTGTCGGACCTGCTCACCCGGGTCGAGGCGGCCGAGGCGACACGGTCCGCCCGAGCGGACGCCCCGTCGGCCACGCCGGAGCCCGGGGTCCCCACGGCGGCGGAGGCGCCCCGCCCGGCCACGGCGGGCACATCCCCACCCGACGCTCCCACCCCGCGAGCCCCGCGTTCCCCGGGGGCTCCGCACGACCTCGCTGCCGCCATCGCCGTGCTGGCCGCCCGCTTCCTGCCCGACGGGCACCTCGCCGCCGACGCCGACTTCTTCGACGCCGGCGGCACCTCCGTGCAGGCCGTCGAGCTCGCCGCCGCCCTGGAGGACGAACTGGGCCTGGTCCTCGACCTCGACGACCTCTTCGCCGACGCCCGCCCGAACAGCCTCGCCCGCCGCTGCCGGCCCGCCGCGGGCCCCGCGGCCGGCTCGCGGACGACCGCGGTCGCACCGGCCCCGGACACCGGTTCGGCGTCCACCGCCGAGGCGTCGCCGCCCGCGAGCGTCCCCGTCCCCGCAGCAGGATCCGCGCCGCGGTCACCGGCGGCCCCCGAGGGCGCCACGCCCGGCACCGTCAGCACGTCGGGCACGCCTCAGAGCCCGCCGCCACCGCCCCCCGTCCGCAGCCCCGCGCCCGTCGCCGTCACGGATCGGGCACCCGCCGGGGCCCGGCGCGAGGACCTCGACCAGATCCTCGCCGACCTGGCCCTGGCCGACCGCCTGCCCTTCACGGCGGACCCGGAGCCGGTGCCGCCCCGGCGTCTGCTCCTCACCGGCGCCACCGGCTTCCTCGGCGGTCACCTGCTGCTGGACCTGCTGCGGCACAGCGACGCCCACGTGTACTGCCTGGTGCGCGCCGCCGACGAGCGAGCCGCACAGGACCGTCTGGGCGAGGCCCTCCGGAACTACCGCCTGCCCTGGTCGTCGGAGGTGCGCCGCCGGATCACCGTCCTGCCCGGGGACCTGCGCCGCCCGCGTCTCGGCCTCACCGACGAGACCTGGACCCGCCTCGCGGACGACCTGGACGGCATCGTCGGCGTGGCCGCCGCCGTCGACTTCCTGCGGGGTTACCCGTCGCTGCGGCAGAGCAACGTCCTCGGCGCCCTCACCCTCGCCGAACTGGCCGCGACGGGGCGCCCCAAGCCGCTGCACCACGTCTCCTCCATCGCCGTGTTCAACCAGGTCGGGATCGTCTCGATGGGGGAGGACGACCCGCTCGCCCACGTCGACCGCCTCGTCGCGGGCTACGACCAGAGCAAGTGGGCCGCCGAGGTGGCACTGCGCCGGGCCCGCGACCACGGGCTGGTCGTCACCGCCCTGCGCCCGGGCGGCATCGGCGGCCACACCCGCACCGGCGCCTACAACCCGCAGGACCTCAGCAGCGGCCTGATCTCGGCCTTCGGCCGCTTCCGCACCGTCCCCGCCTTCCGACACCTCAACGTGGCGCCCGTCGACTGGGTGAGCCGGACGGCCGTCGCCGTGATCTGCGAACCCGACGCGTGGGGCTTCGACTACCACCTCACCGGTGTCCCCAACACCCTCGACGACGTCGTCCGGGACATGGCGTCCGGCGGCCTGCACGTCCGGGTGCGGGACTGGGACGAGTGGCGCACCGACGTCCTGGCCCGGCTCGAGGCCGATCCGGTCCCCCGACTGGACTTCCTCACCCGCGTGTTGCGCAGCCCCACCGCCCTGAAGCTGTGCGAGGCGACCCTCACGGGACCCGCGGCCGGAGCGGAACGCACCGCCGCCCTCGTCGAGGCCCTGGACCTGCCGCGCGCCGCCCGCTACGACGCCCGGGCGCAGCTGAGGACGTTCGAGCGGCTCGCCGAGGACGGCCTGGGGCGGCTGCCGGGCGCCGCGGACCCGCCCCTGCTGTGGTTCACCGAGACGACCGAGGGCACCGTCGGGCCCGTCGGCGAGGACACCACCGGCCCGTGCTCCATGGCGCTGACGCTGTCCGTGGCGAGCATGCACCAACTGGTCACCGAGCGCCGCGTGGACGTCCGCGGCGAGGTCACATGTCCCGCTGTGCACACCGGGCCGCTGACGGTGGCCCACGGCGAGCTGTGGGTACGCCCCGAGGAGGGCATCCCCGAGGAGCACGGCACGACGCACCAGCTCATCCGCTACCGGTTGCGGCTGCGGGACCCCGACGGCGGAATCTGGTGGCTGGAGGGACGCAAGCACGCCCGGGCGCGCCGCGACCTGTGGCGGCAGGCCCGCGCGCTGAGCGTCCGCATCGGCCGCGAGGGCGAACCGGCCGCCTTCCGCGGTGAGGTCGTCGTCCCCGCCGACTCCTACGTCCGGGACCAGATCGACGGCCTGCGGACCGACCCGCGGCTGACGGACCGGGAGGCGCGGGCCGCCAAGCTGGCCTGGCTCGCCTGGTTCGGCCTCGAAATGGGCCGCGGCCTGCTCGCCCCCTTCGCCCGGGTCACCGCGGACCTCCTCGACCTGCGCCGCACCACGACCCTCACGGAGCGCCACCGATGATCTTCCGTACCGCCCGCCCCGCGCCCCGGCCCGCCCTGCGCAGGGTCCGGTCGCGCCCCGCCCCGCGCCCGCTGCGGCACCGGCTCGACCCGGCCGCCGTCGAGGAGATCCCCCTGACCGCGGGCGACGGCGTGCGCCTCGCCCTCACCCGCGTCGGCCCCGGGGGCGGCCCGAACCGTCCGGCGGTGCTGCTGCTGCACGGCCACACCGCCTCCGCCGACATGTTCCTGCTGCCGGAGGTCCGCAACCTCGTCGATGTGCTGCTCGACGACGACTGCGAGCCCTGGCTGCTCGACTGGCGCGGCAGCTGCCGGCTGCCCTACAACGAGACGGGCGCGCGCTACACCTACGACGACGTCGCCCTGTACGACATCCCGGCCGCCGTCGAGCACGTCCGCGCCCGTGTCGGCGACCGGCCGCTGTTCGTGGTGGCGCACTGCATCGGCGCCCTCTCGCTGTCCCTGAGCATGACGGCGGGCCTGGTGCCGGGACTGGCCGGGGTGGTCACCCAGGGGGTGTTCCTCACCCCCAAGCTGTCCGGCCGCACCTCCCTGCGGATGTCGCTGGCGGGGGAGCTGCTCAGGAACCGGATCGACCACATCCCCGTCGACTTCCGCACCGTCGGCCTGTGGTCGAAGTACACCCCGCTGTTCGCCCTCGCCTCCCGAGGGGAGGGCTGCCCGGACCCCACCTGCCGGATCCTGCACCACTCCGCCTGGGGGAGTGGCGCGTCACTGTTCCGGCACGAGAACCTCGCGGCGGCCACCCACGACCGGCTCGCCGACCTGCTGGGTCCCGCGCCGCTGTGGATCCTGCCCCACCTGCGGCGCATCGAGCTGGCCCGCACCGTGGTCCGCTGGCACGACACCGACCACCGCTACCGCGCCCTGCCCGCCAACGCGCTGGACGCGGCCGGGCGGATCGACACGCCGGTGCTGCTGCTGTCGGGCAGCGAGAACGGGCTGTGGCTGGACTCGCAGAAGCTCTGCCACGAGGTCCTGACCCGCCGCCGGCCGCACCTGGACGTGCGGTACACGGAGATCCCGGGCTACGGCCACCTCGACACGTTCCTCGGCCGCGGGGCCGCCCTGGACGTGTACGGCCACATCCTGGACTTCCTCGCCGAACGGCGCTGACGACCGTCCCGCCGCCCGCTACGCTACCCGCCAGTAACCGGATCGCGCCGGACGTACCGGATCGCGCCGGACCGCACCCAGGAGGCGACGCCCATGCCCCAGTTCGCTGTCGACGGCGCGGACCTGACGTACGACGACGAGGGGCCCCGCGACGCGGCGGACGTCCCCCTGGTGTTCCTCCACGGCTGGACCGCCGACCGGCACCGCTGGGACCACCAGATGGCCCACTTCACCCCCGGCCGCCGGGTGATCCGCCTCGACCTGCGCGGACACGGCGAGAGCGGCGGCGCCGGGGTGCCCACCATCGACGTGCTGGCCCGCGACGTCGTCGCGCTGCTGGACCACCTCGGCGTCGACCGCTGCGTCCCCGTCGGCCACTCGATGGGCGGCATGATCGCCCAGACCCTGGCCCTCGCCCACCCCGACCGGGTCGAACGCCTGGTGCTGGTGAACTCCATCAGCCGCGTGACCTACAGCCGGGGGCGGGGGCTGCTGATGGCGGCGTCCACCCGGGTGCCCTTCAAGCTGTTCGTCGCCGCCAACATCCGGCGGGCCTTCGCCCCCGGCCACCCCCGGGAGGAGGTGAGGCGGTACGTCCGCGACTCGGCGGCCACGCCCCGCGAGGTGGTGATGACGCTGTACGCGGCGATGCGGGCCTTCGACGTCCTGGACCGGGTGGGCGAGATCCGCGTTCCCGTCCTGCTGGTGCACGGCCTGCACGACATCCAGCTGCCGGTGCGGCAGATGCTGCGGATGGCGACCCGCTACCCGGACGCGGTGATCCGCATCGTGGACGCGGGACACGAACTCCCGGTGGAGAAGCCCGCGGCGCTCACCGCCGCCCTGGACCGCTTCCTCACCGCCCCGGCCCCGGAACCGCGCGCGTAGGGCGGCCCCGGCGGGAACCGGGTGCGCCCGCCGGTCACTTGCTCCGCAGCTGCCCGAGCCGTTCCGCCCCGGCCCCCGGTGCCGACGCCTCCTCCTTCCAGGAGGTGTCCTCCGGCCGCAGGGCGCTGCGCAGGTAGGCGGTGGTGAGCCGCTGGACGAGGGCCACCCGGGCCGGGCTCTCGTCGGTCGTCTCGGCCGCCTCGTAGCCGGATATCCCGCCGAGCGAGTGCTCCGCCCCGAAGAGGGTGAGCAGGTCGGTGGCGCCGGGGCTGTGCAGGTAGGCGTCGGTGAACCAGTCCGGCCCGCGGGTGGTGAGCGCGGACCGGTCGTGGTCGCCGGCGACGACCAGCGTCGGCGTCGTCAGGGTGGCGAAGTGCGGCCGCATGAAGGGCAGGTGCTCGACGGCGAACGGCGTGAGGTCGTCGCCCAGGCCGGCCGCGGCGAGCAGGACGCCCGCGCCGACCCGGGCGTCGGACAGGTCCTCGCCGGGCTCGCCGTCGGTTCCGAGGACCCGTGCGCCGAGCAGGACGCCCGCCGTCTGGGCGCCCCACGAGTGGCCGGCCACGGCGACCCGCTCCCGGTCGACCCGCCCGGTGAGCCCGGGCAGGGCCTTCTCCAGCGTCTCGAGACCGTCCAGGACGCGGACCAGGTCCTCGACCCGGTACCGCCAGATCCGCGGTGTCCTCGGGTCGGTGGCGGGCAGGGCGAGCGTGCGGGAGTCGAGGTGGGTGGGCTGGAGGACCACGAAGCCGGCGGCGGCCCAGTGGTCCGCCAGCGGGCCGTAGTGGCGCATCGAGCAGCCGTGGCCGTGCGAGAGGACGACGACCGGCAGGCCGTCGCCGGCCGCCGGGGCGGACACCCGGACCTGGAGGTCCGCACCCCGGCCGGGGGCGGGCAGGACCACCGGCTGGACGGAGATCACGGGGTTCGGGTGACGGGTGTGCGCAGGATGCATGAGGGGCCTTCCGGGCAGCACGCCGGAGGCGCACCGCCGTCCGAGGAGAAACGGAACACTGCTCCGCTTACGATACGGATCGCTGTTCCGCTTTGCAATGACTCGGTGGCCCGTCACGGAAAGTAACTACCGCTGCGCGCCGAGTCGCCGTCGAGGGTGATCCACGGCACCATGGCCGCGTACGCACCCGGCGCGCCTCCCGGTGCCCCGCCCCGCGTCGTCCGCCCGGCGGACGGATCGGGCGAACCGGACGCGGGCCGTATGCGTGACCCCGCCCCGCGGGGATACCCGGCCCCCGCCACGGCGGCCGGTGGCCGGCTCACCGTGCACCGGCCCGCCCAGCCATGAGCAGTTCGAAGGAGCCCACGATCATGACGGACGTTTCCAGCCGGGGCCCCGCTCCGGGCGACGACCGCGAGGTACTCACCAACCGACAGGGCCACCCGGTCTACGACAACCAGAACCAGCGCACGGTCGGCGCCCGTGGCCCCGCCACGCTGGAGAACTACCAGTTCCTGGAGAAGATCAGCCACTTCGACCGGGAACGCATCCCCGAGCGCGTCGTGCACGCCCGCGGCGTCACCGCCTACGGCCACTTCGAGGCGTACGGCACCTGGGGCGACGAGCCGATCTCCCGCTACACCCGCGCCAAGCTGTTCCAGGAGAAGGGCAAGCGGACCGACGTCGCCGTCCGCTTCTCCACGGTCATCGGCGGACGCGACTCCTCCGAGACGGCCCGCGACCCGCGCGGCTTCGCCGTGAAGTTCTACACCGAGGACGGCAACTGGGACCTCGTCGGCAACAACCTCGGCGTCTTCTTCATCCGGGACGCCATCAAGTTCCCCGACGTCATCCACGCCCTCAAGCCCGACCCGGTCACCTTCGAGCAGCAGCCGCGCCGGATCTTCGACTTCATGTCGCAGTCGCCGGAGTCCATGCACATGCTGGTCAACCTGTTCAGCCCGCGCGGCATCCCGTCGGACTACCGCCACATGCAGGGCTTCGGCGTGAACACCTACAAGTGGGTGAACGAGGCCGGCGAGACCAAGCTGGTCAAGTACCACTGGATGCCCAAGCAGGGCGTGCGGTCCATGACCGAGGAGGACGCGGCCAACGTCCAGGCGGAGTCCCTCGGCCACGCCACCAAGGACCTGTACGAGGCCGTGTCCCGCGGCGAGTACCCCGAGTGGGAACTGCTGGTCCAGATGATGGACGACCACGACCACCCGGAGCTGGACTTCGACCCGCTGGACGACACCAAGACCTGGCCCGAGCAGGACTTCCCGCCGAAGCCGGTGGGGCGGATGGTGCTGGACCGGATGCCGGAGAACTACTTCGCCGAGAACGAGCAGATCTCGTTCGGCACCGGTGTCCTCGTCGACGGCCTGGACTTCTCCGACGACAAGATGCTCGTCGGCCGGACCTTCTCCTACAGCGACACCCAGCGCTACCGCGTCGGCCCCAACTACCTCCAGCTGCCGGTCAACCAGGCGAAGAACGCCTCGGTGCGCACCAACCAGCGCGACGGCCAGATGACGTACCACGTGGACGGCGGCGGGGAGAACCCGCAGGTCAACTACGAGCCGTCGATCACCGGCGGTCTGCGCGAGGGGCAGTTCCCGACGCACGACGAGCAGGGCCCGGAGATCCGCGGCCGGCTCACCCGCAAGCGCATCCCCCGCACCAACGACTACCTCCAGGCGGGCCAGCGCTACTGCCTGATGGAGGACTGGGAGCGCGACGACCTGGTGAAGAACTTCGTCGACCTCTTTGGCCAGTGCGACAAGGAGGTCCGCGACCGCATGGTGTGGCACTGCTACATGGCCGAGAACGACCTCGGCCGCCGGGTCGCCGAGGGGCTGGGCATCACGCCCGAGGACATCGCCCACCTGGAGCCGCTGCAGAGCCAGGACCTCACGGACGAGGACCGCAAGCGGCTCGCCAACCTCGGTGACAACCCCCCGCGGGACGTCGAGGGGCTCACCATGACGCACTGCGTGCCCAACGAACGGCACGTGGTGACCCGCTGACCCGCCGCCCCACCGACGTGCTCGGGCCCGCCCCGGCGTGCGTCCCGGTGATCACCCCGATCACCGACGGCGCCGTCGGGCGGTGACCCGGCCGCGGCTCGGCGGTCGCATCCCGGCACAGGCGTGCGCCGGCCACCCATGAGGGCGGCCGGCGCACGCGGGTGCCCGGCCCCGGGCCGCCGGGGGACCGCGGCCGACCGCGCAGCGCCCACAGGCCCACGGCCCGCCACGCGCGGTGGGACGGCCGAGGCGCGCCGACGGCCGGCCGGGCGGCCCGCGCGGGACCGGCTCCGGATGCACCCGCCGCCGGTCACGCGGGACGGTGAAATCCGGTCCGCCGGCGATCGAACCGCCGGGCGCCGTGGGACTGATGGGACCATGACGAGTTCTTCGTTCCAGCGCACCCTCATCCTGCCGGCCGCCGTCTGCGAGCAGGCCGCGCACCACCTCGAACAGGCCGCCCGGCGCACCGTCGACGGGGCCGGCATCCCGCTGAAGGCGTTCCGTTCCGCCGCGGACAGCGACTACACCCTCCCCGTCTCCGTGGTGGAGCAGGCCGCGGGCTGCCTGCTGGTCCTGGCGACCGAGACCGCGCAGCAGGTACGGCCCTCGGCCCTGCGCGCCACCATCAGCGTCGCCCTGGCACTCCGGGACGCCGTCGAGGCCCTCCACCAGCCCGCGCTCACCACCCGCTACTGGTGAGCACGCCCCGCCCGTCGCATGCCCGCACCCCGTGGGGGAACCCGACGCCCCGTCCCGCACCCACGGAACCTCAGGAGAAGGCATGAGTCTGCTGCGCGTCCTCGGCCGCCCGATGCTGGCCTCGATGTTCGTCGCGGGCGGTCTGGAGTCCGTCCGCAACCCGAAGAGCGTGGCACCGGCCGCCGAACCCGTCGTGCAGCCGGTGACCGAGCGCGTCGCGGTCCTGCCCGACCGCACCGAGGAGTCGGTACGGCTGAGCGGCGCCGTCCAGGTCGTCGGCGGGCTGCTCCTCGCCACCGGGCGCCTGCCCCGGCCCGCCGCCCTCGCGGTCGCCGCCACGCTGGTCCCCACGACCCTGGCGGCCCACCGCTTCTGGGAGGTGGACGACCCGTCGGAGCGCTCCGCGCAGCGCGTCCACTTCCTGAAGAACCTGTCCATGCTCGGCGGGCTCCTGATCGCCGCCGACGACACCGGCGCCGCCCCCTCCCTGCTGTGGCGCGGCCGGCACGCCGCCCACGACCTGCGCCGCGACGCCCACCTGGTGCGCCGCTCGGTCAGGGCCGGCGCCCGCCCCGCCGCCGTGGCGGGCCGGGTCCGCGCCAAACTGCCCGGCTGACCACGGCCGGGCCGCGACGGCCGAACATCGGGCCGCGACGGCGGAGGACCGGGTCGCGACGGCGGAACACCGTGGTTAGCCCGGCGGGGCCCTGGGGACCCGGGGGAGGACAGTGGCGCCCGGCCGGGTGCCACTGCCGATACGGAGGTGAAGACGATGGGACACGGCGGAAACGTCATCGACGAGCTGGTGACCGACCACCGGGAGGTCGAGGAACTCTTCGGCAAGATCGAGGCGCTGCCGCCCGGTCACAAGGACCGCAAGCTCTACGCCGACCAGGCCACCATGGAGCTGGTACGGCACTCGGTGGCCGAGGAGGCCTACCTCTACCCGGCGGTGCGCGAGCACGTCCCCGGCGGTGCCGCCCTGGCCGACCGGGAACTGCGGGACCACGCCGAGGCCGAGCAGATCATGAAGGATCTGGAGGGCTGCGACGCGGACGACCCCGAGTTCGACCGGCTCATCGGCATGCTGATGAGCGAGATCCGCGAACACATCGCGGACGAGGAGCAGAACCTGTTCCCCCAGCTCCGGGCGGCCTGCGGCACCGAGGATCTGGACCGGCTCGGTGAGAAGGTCCGCCAGGCGAAGAAGACCGCGCCGACCCGTCCGCACCCCGCCGCCCCGGACAAGCCCCCGGCGAACAAGCTGCTCGCGCCGGGCGCCGGCATGGTGGACCGGATCCGGGACGCGCTCAGCGGTCGCGGCAAGGCCGACTGAACCGCAGACCCGCGCGACCGGCACGACGCCGGACCGTCATAGGAGGGGCCCGCACCAGGCGGGCCCCTCCTCGCGTGCCCGCCCCCGTCCGGGCCGCCGCTGTGATCAACCCCACTCACGCCGCCAAGCCCCCTGTGCGCCCCTGCCGTTGGCTCGCGTCCGGCCCCGCCGCGCGGTCCGCGGGACAGGACTCGCCGCCCCCGTCTGCCACGATGGTCCGCGCCTTGTCCCGCGGTGCCGGGGGCCGCCGCGCGACGCAGCCGGTGCTCCGCCCCCCCGCGCCCCCTCGCCCGGAGTCCTCCGGCTCGTCCCCGAGTAGCGCACAGTGTCATCCTCACCCGTACCCGCCCGGCCCACCCCTGCCCCGGACCCCGGTCCGCCGACCGGCGCCGGAAAGGGGGCCCGCTCGCCGTGGCGGTCCCTGCGCCACCGCAGCATGCGCTGGTGGTCCCTCGCCAACTTCGTGTCGAACGCCGGCACGTGGATGCAGCTCACGGTGCAGAACCTGCTCGTGCTCCAGATCACCGGATCGGCCGCCGCGACCGGTCTGTCCATGTCCGTGCAGGCCGCCCCCGCGCTGCTGATGAGCCTCCTCGGCGGCGCCGCGGTCGACCGCTTCCCCCGCAAGCTGACCGCCGCCGTCAGCCAGGCCCTGCTCGGCGCGATCGCCTTCACCACCGCGGTCCTGGTCGCCCTGGACCGGCTCGACCTGGCGTCCCTGATGACCCTGGCCGCCGTCACCGGCGTCGTCGCCACCATCGACGGACCCGCCTGCGCCCTGCTCGGCAACGACCTGGTGCCCGCCGAGGACGTGCCCTCGGCCATCGGCGTGGGCGCGCTGGTGCACAACGCCGGGCGTCTGGCGGGTGCCGCGCTGGCCGGCGTCACCGTCGGCCTCCTGGGGACGGCCGCCGCCTACTTCGCCAACGGGTTCTCGTTCCTCTTCGTCACCGCCGTCATCCCCCTCCTGCGTCCCGTGCGGGGCGCCGCCCGGCGGGTCGCGGAGGAGCGGCGGGCCGGCCGCGGGCGGGGCATGAGCGTGCGCGAGGGACTGGCCTTCTTCGCGCGCCGCCCCCGCCTCCTCGCCCTGGCCGGGGTCACCGGGGTCAGCGCGGTCTTCGGCCGGAACTACGCGCTCACCCTGGCCGTCCTGGTCACCGGCCCGCTCGCGGGTGGTGCCGGGGCGTTCGGCACGGTCTCCACGGTCCTGGCGGTCGGTGGCATCATCGGGGCGCTGCTCGGCGCCCGCCTGCGCAGGCCGTCCGTGCGGCTGGTCGGGGCCCTCGCGGCGGCCGGGGCGCTGCTGCAGGTGGTGGCGGGACTGTCGCCCTCGCTGGCGGTGCTGCTCGTCCTGGTGCTGCCCATGGCGGTGGTCGAGTCCGTCTCCGACACCGCGGGCACCGCCGTCCTGCAGACCGACCCGCCCGCCCATCTGCGCGGCCGGGTGCTGGGCGTGTGGGGCAGCATCGGCACGGTGTGGGGCCTCGGCGGTCCGCCCGCCCTCGGTCTCCTCATGGAGCTCGCCGGGCCGCGCGGTGCCCTGGTCACCGGCGGACTGATCATCGCCGGATCCATCGGAGCCGGTCACCTGCTGCGCGGCCGGCGCACCCCCGCACCGGCGCCCGCGCCCACGTCCGAGCCCGTGCTCGCGCCCGCGCCCGCAGACCGGGGCGACCTCGCCGTCCGTCCCGCGCTGAGCCGCGCGGCCTGACCCCGGCGGCCGGCCCCGCCGACCCGCCGACGGGGCGGGGCCGCCGGGGGTCAGGCCGCCGACTCGGCGCGGAACCAGTCGATGGTGCGGCGCAGCCCGTCCTCGGCGGCCACCCGCGGCTGCCAGCCGAGCTTGTCGCGGGCCAGCGTGATGTCGGGGCAGCGCACGGCGGGGTCGTCCACCGGCCGCTCGATGAAACGGATCTCCGAGTCCGACCCGGCGAGTTCGATGACCAGTTCGGCCAGCTCCAGCATGGTGATCTCACCGGGGTTGCCGATGTTGACGGGGCCGCGCATGCCGTGGGCGGCCGCGGCCAGGATGCCGGCCACCGTGTCGTCGACGTAGCTCAGGGAGCGGGTCTGTCCGCCGTCACCGGTCACGGTGAGCGGCTCCCCGTCCAGCGCCTGCCGCACGAACGTGGGCACGGCGCGCCCGTCGTGGCCCCGCATCCGCGGGCCGTAGGTGTTGAACAGCCGCACGATGCATGTGTCGACGCCGTGCGCGTCGGCGTACGCGGTGGTCAGCGCCTCACCGAACCGCTTGGCCTCGTCGTACACGCTGCGGGGGCCGACCGGGTTGACGTTGCCCCAGTAGCGCTCGTCCTGCGGGTTCTGCTGCGGGTCGCCGTAGACCTCGGAGGTCGAGGCGAGGACGAAGCGGGCGCCCGCGCCCCGGGCCAGTTCGAGGGCGTGGCGGGTGCCGTCGCTGCCGGTGGCCAGGGTGTGCAGCGGAAGCCGGAGATAGTCGGCGGGAGAGGCGGGGGAGGCGAAGTGCAGGACCAGATCGGGGGAGCGCCGCACGGGCAGTTCCTCGGACACGTCGGCCTGCACCAGGGTGAACCCCGGGCGGTCCAGCAGCGGCGCGATGTTCTCCGGCCGGCCGGTGCAGAAGTCGTCGACACAGGTCACGGCGGCGCCCGCGTCCAGCAGGGCGGTGCACAGGTGGGAGCCGACGAAGCCCGCGCCGCCGGTGACGACGACGTGTTCCCACTCCCGCGAGATGACGGTGGTCATGTGCTCAGCCCTCCGGCACGTCGGTGGACGGGCCCGGGTACCCAGCGTGTCGGACCCCGTGTCAGCGTGGGCCCCCCACCGCGCACCGGCACGGCGGGCTGGTACGAACCGGTGAATCACCCGGCGTGAGGGCGGGGCGCGGGCGGAGCGCGGGTCGGTGTGTCACGGGGGCGCGGCGCGCGGGCGGGGAGCGCGCCGCTTCGGGCGGGGAGTGGAGAGGCGTCTGCGTCGGGCGGGGGGTGCAGAGGCGGGTCCGCGTCGGGCGGGGGAGTGGCGAGGCGGGTCCGCGTCAGGCGGTGAGCGTGTGGTCCGGGTCCAGCCGCGCGACCAGGCCGTCCTGGTGCAGCGCGCGCACGGGAGCCAGCAGGTCGGGGTGGCGCAGCAGGACCGCGGCGCGGCTGTCGGCGTCGTCGGGGGCGAGCAGCCGCCGGAACTCGCCCGGCGCGCCGGTGCTTCCGTCGCCCGCGAGCGAGGCCACCGCGCGCGCCGCCAGCCGGGGGTCGCCGAGCAGACAGGCCGCCCAGCTCGCCACCACCTCGTCCACCCAGGTCCGCCAGGCACCCGTGTCGTCCGCCGCTCCGGTCCCGTCCGCCTCCGCGGCGTCGGCGCCGGTGACCCAGTCGAGCCGGGCCGACCCGGCGGGGCCCGCCAGGGAGACGAGCGCGGCGTCCATGGCCGTCGGGTAGCGGAGCAGCGCCGCCACGGTCACCGCCTGCCGGGCCTGCACCTCGCACAGGGCGGCGGACAGCGCCCCGCCGCAGGCGGGGAAGGAGCGGGTCAGCCACTGGGCGGTCGCCGCGACGACCGGGGAGAGATCTGTGTGCACTGCGGGCCGTCCGAACGTCGGAAGTAAGGGGCGCCTTCCCTAAGCACGGTAGTGCCGAACGTGACGGTTCCGGAGTGACCCAAACCTCCTCCACGGCGTGGCGTCGGCCACACCGGTGGGGGCGGACGGTCACCCGGCGGGCGGAGTGTCCCGAGGCGCGGCCGGGGCACCCGACGGCCATGGATCTCCTGAGCCGCCCCCTGGGCGACCGCACGCTGCCCCTGCTCGTCGAGGGCTACGGCTGGCTGCCCAACCGTATGCGCGACAGCGCCGGCCCGGTGGTCCGCACCCGGCTCCTGGGGCGGCCCGCCCTGGCGCTGCGCGGCCCCGACGCCGTGCGCTTCTTCTACGACGAGCGCAACGTGCAGCGGCACCGGGCGATCCCCGAGCCGGTTCTCGGCACCCTGTTCGGCCACGGGGCGGTGCACACCCTCGACGGCACCGCCCACCGGGCCCGCAAGGAACTGTTCCTGCCCCTGCTGGAGCCGGACCGGATCACCGCACTGGTCGACCACGTCACCGCGGCCTGGGACGAGGCGCTCCCCGGCTGGAGCGGACGTGCGGCCGTCACCCTCTTCGACGAGGTGAGCACCGTGCTCACCCGCGGCGTCCACCGCTGGGCCGGCGTCCCGCTGGAGGAGACCGAGGCCGAACCGGTGGCGCGGGACATGATCGCCATGGTCGACGGGTTCGCCACCGCCGGACCCCGCCACCTGCGGGCCCACCGGGCCCGCACCCGGCAGGAGGAACGGCTGGCCCGCCTGGTGGCCGAGGTGCGCTCCGGGCGGGCCGCAGCCCCGGCCGGCTCGGTGCTGGACCTGGTCGCCCGGCACCGGGACGCGGACGGCGGGCGGCTCGACGCGAAGACCGCCGCGGTCGAACTGCTCAACGTGCTCCGCCCGACGGTCGCCGTCAGCTGGTTCGTCGCCTTCGCCGCGCACGCCCTGCGCCGAGGCCCGGAACACCGCGAGCCGCTGAGGGCGGGCGACCCCGCGTTCGCGGTGGCCTTCACCCACGAGGTGCGTCGCTTCTACCCCTTCGTCCCGTTCCTCGGCGGCCTGGCCGTGCGCGACCTCCAGTGGCGGGGCGAGACCCTGCCGGCCGGTGGCCTGGTGGTGCTCGACGTGTACGGGCAGAATCACGACGAGGACCTCTGGGGTGACCCGTACGCCTTCCGCCCGGAGCGGTTCCTGGGCGGGCCCGCCGAGGGCGACACGCTGATCCCCCAGGGCGGCGGCTCCCCGCGGACCGGGCACCGCTGCCCCGGTGAGGGTGTCACCGTCGGCGTGCTGGAGGCGCTCACGGTGCGCCTGGCCCGCCTGGAGTACACCGTGCCCGAGCAGAACCTGACGATTCCGCTGCACCGCGTCCCCACCCGCCCCCGCAGCGGCGTCGTCCTCACCGGGATCCGGCCACCGTCGGAGGGGTAGCGCCCTTCGGGCTGCCGTCGGGCTGTCGTCGGGCGGTCGGCGTCCCCCCGGCTGCCGTGGGACGGTCGGCGCGCTTTCGGCCGCGTCGGGCGGTCGGCGCGGCTCCGGCCGTCGTGGGGAGCGGTCGGTGTACCGGCCCGGGGCCACCGTCGGCGCACGGCGGACCGCCTGCCTGAGGGCTCGGCGGGACGGTGCGCGCCCTGGGGGACGGCCGAACCCCGGTCGGGCCGTCCCCCAGGGGGCCCGGTAGCGGGCGCGGACCCTGGCCCCCGGCCTGCCCCGGCCCCCTGGCCCGCCCCGCGCCCCGTCCCGGCTCCCACCCCGGGCCCCGGGTCCGGCTCCCGCCCCGGGCCCCGCGGCGACACCGTTGCGGGCCGCCGGACGCGACCCCGCGCGAGCAGGGGCCCACGAGGTGGCCGCGCGTGCGGCCGGGCCATCGGTGCCCTGGCCCTGAGCGGGCAGGCGCCACGGCCGGCCTCCCGCCCGCGGTCGGTAGTGCGCTCTCATCTCCGTTCCGTCGCCCGCCAGTTGGCCTCTCGGCCGCCCGGCGTGGGGGCCGCCGTGCGGTGCCCTCCCACGCTCGTGCGGTGCCCTCCGAGGGGCGAGGGGAGCGCCGGTCGCGGACGGTCCCGTGAGGCGCGCCGGGTGGCCGGGCGGCGGCCGAGGGTCCGGGCCGGTGAGGCTCGGTCAGGTGCGGTGCACCCGGCCGGGCGTCGCTGCTGTCCACGCCGACGCCCGGGGTGGGCTGCGGGGGCAATATGGCCTGATGTCCGAGAAGTTCAAAATGTGACAGAAGTTATTTCTGAGGAAGTTGGCATGCTTCGCCCGATATGGGTGATTCGAATGGTGAAGGTGACCGCTACGTCTCAGGGAGATGGTGTTATGCCTTCCGAAGAAAAGGTCCTCGACGAACTCACCGGAATCCGGAGCGCCGACATCGAGGCGGCACTCGACCCGGCCGAGATCGACGGCGTGTACCGCGACAGCCGGCAGTGCGCCGCGCTGGCCCTGTCCTCCGGGACGACGCAGCTCCTTCTGTCGCCGCCCACCCCGCGGCCGAAGAAGGGCTGACCGGATCGACGGGAGTGAAATGATGGAGCAGTCAGGCACTTCGACCCTCTTGCAGGGCGCGGTGCAGGACCTCGCTTCCGGTGTGGTCTCCGCCCTTCGGGGCGGGGACCACGCGCACGTGCCCCCCGACGGGGCCGACGGCGAAGCGGCGAGCCTCACGCTCGCGGCGGTGCGCGTGGTCGGAGCCGACACGCTGCTGCCGGAGATCCTGTTGCACACCCCGCCCGACCCGGTACGGCTCGCGGTGTTCCGCAAGGCGGTGGAAGCCTTCCCGCCCGGCGCGGACGCCGCTCCGACGGTCCGGTGGAGCCACTGGGCGATGGTCCGCACGCTGCGCACGCTGGATCCCTCCGTCCCCCAGGGGCCGGCCGCACACCCCGACGCCGACTGGCTCGACGGGGCGGACTGGCGCCTGCTCACCCACCAACTCGCCGTCCTGGCACCACTGGCGCTTCCCGGCGAGGACTGCGCCGTGGCCCGGGTAGCCGCGCACCGCCCGGTCGACGTCGCCCGCGGCTTCGTCCGCGCGGTCCGCCGACGGGACTGGCGGCAGGCCGCCGGCGCGGGACGCTGGCTCACCCTGCTGCCCGGTGTTCCCGACACCCTCGGCCTCGCCTCCGGCCTGGACTTCGTGGAACTGATGGGCGGTCAGGACCCCATGGTGGCCCTGCACGTCCAGGCGGCCCGCCTGGCCCGGACGGCCGGAGCGCCGGTGTGACCGGGCACGGCGACGGACCGGCCCGACAGGTCGCCGAGGACGCGCTCGGGTGGGTGGCCGCCCACCGCGACCACTTCCTGCTGGGCGACGACGCCCTCGCCGCCGACGGGCGGGTGGACCGCAGTTGGAAGCCGCTCGGCGAACTGGCCCAGGTGTGCGCCACGGTGACCCGTCACACCGCCCCGGCCGACCCCCTGCACGCCCGGGCGGCCGGCCTGCTGGACTTCGCCTGGCGGCAGACCGCCGAGGGCGAGCTGTTCCTCGGACTGCACCGCCTGGAACCCTTCGCCACGTACCCCCTGGAGGTGTACGCGGCCTTCGCCTCCGCCGGGTTGCGCCACCCCCGCTTCGAGGCGGCCGCCGCTGTCGTCGGCCGTACCCGGGGCTGGCGGCTCACCGAACAGGAGCCCACCCGCCGGCTCGGCGTCCTGCACGCGGAACGGCGCGCCGGCATCCGGCGGCCCGGCGAGGACCCGCCGGCCGTACGCCACACCTGGCTGGGCGGACTGCCGGAGCCGTGGGCCTTCGAGCGCTCCGCCGGGTACGCGCTCACCCACGTGGTCTTCCACCTCACCGATTGGGGCCGTGCCGCGGGCGCCCTGCCGGCGGACCTCGGCGCCTACCTGGCCGACTGGCTCCCCGCCTGGCTGGACACCTGCCTGGAGGCGGGGATGTGGGACCTGGCCTGCGAACTGCTGGCCGTGGCCGCGACCGTCCCGCACCCCGCGGAGGACCCCCTGTTCACCGAGGGCTGGCAGCGCGTCCGGACGGCCCAGCGTCCCTCCGGCGCGCTGCCGGAGGAGGAGGCGGGGCCGTCCCCCGCCCCTGCCGCCGTCCCGGGCGCCGCCCCGCCCCGCGGCACGGACGGCACCGACGGCACCAACGGCACGGACGGCGCCGACGGCTCGGGCGGCACGGACGGCGCCGACGGCACCGACGCCCCGACCGCCGAGCGCTACTTCGCCGGCCACTACCACTCCACCCTCATGGCCGCCTTCGCGGCCGTCCTGACCGCCGCGCGGCCGGTCGGCCCGCTCGCCGCCGCGGTGCGACCCCACGGCGGACAAGGAGTGCCCGCATGACCGACACCCGTCTGATCCACCAGGTCTCGGCCGATGCCCTCGAATGGCTGTGGGCGCACCGCGACGGCTTCCGGCTGGAGACCGACGCCGACCCCGAAGTGGGCTTCCTGGAACGCTTCAAGCCCATCGGCGAACTCGCCCTGATCTGCAAGGTGCTGTTCCGGGAGGGCGTGTCCGGCTCCCGCCAGACCCGGCTCGCCCGCCAACTCCTCGACCACGCCTGGCGGGAGAGCCTGGACGGCGGCCGCATGCTGGTGCGCGGCCAGCGCGAGGAGCCGATCTCCCCGATCCCGTTCGAGGTGTACCTGCCGTTCCGCGAACTGGGCTACAGCCAACCGGAGGTGGAACGCGCGGCGGTCCTCAACCACCGGCTGGAGGGCTGGGTCGCCTTCGAGACCACCCCGACCCGCCGGCTGGGCCTGTCCGCCTTCCAGCGCCGCTTCGGCCTCACCCCCCGGCCCCCGGAGGCCGAGGCCCTGCGCGGCACCTGGCTCGCCCGCACGCCCGAACCCTGGACGGTCGAGGGGCACATCGCCTACGACATCACCCACTGCGTGTTCCACCTGACCGACTGGGGGGAGAACCCCGACGGCCTGCCGCCCGACCTCGCCGACTACCTCGCCACCTGGCTGCCGGTGTGGATCGACGACTGGTGCGACCTGCGGCGCTGGGACCTGCTCGGCGAACTCCTCGTGGTCGACGCCTGCCTGCCCCGCCCCACGATCGACGAGGCGGCGTGGACGGCGTTCGCCGCCGCCCAGCAGCCGGACGGCGCCATGCCCGCGGTCCGGGACATGCCCCTCGGCGACCGGGACGAGGTGTTCGACATCGTCTACCACCCCACCCTGGTCGCGGCGTTCGCGTCCGTGCTGGCCACCTCCCGGGCCCTGAGCGCACTGGCCCGCGCCTCATGACCGGCACCGTCCGCACCCCCTGGCCGGGCCGCCCGCAGCCGCCCGACGAGCCGCCCCCCGCGCCCCCGGACGGCTCGCGCCCGGACGGCACGCCCTTCGACCGCGCGCAGCGGAACGGCCGGGCCCCGGACCCCGGTGACGCACGCCTGCGCGCCCGCCTCGCCGAGGCCGTCGCCGCCGCCGACGCGCCCGACGTCGTCCTCGCCGTCTCCCGCGGGGGCCGGCGCGTCGTCTGCTCCGGCGGCACCGCCCCGCCCCCCGGCCGCCCCCGGGAGAGCCTGCGCTACGAGATCGGCTCGGCCACCAAGGCGTTCACCGGCCTCCTGCTGGCCCGGCTGGTGCAGGCGGGCCGGCTGACCGGCGGGGAACCGGCCGCACCCCTGCTGGGCGGCGACCCGGCCCGGACCGACGCGCCCGTGACGCTCGCCCACCTGATCACCCACACCGCCGGACTGCCCGCCCTCCCGCCCGGCTTCCTCGCCCGCGCCCTGCCCGCCTGGCACACCAACCCCTACGCCCGGTTCCCCGACGACCGCGTGGTCGCCGCGTTCCTGCGGCACCGTCCCCGCCACCGGCCCGGCACCCGCTGGCGCTACTCCAACTTCGGCGTCGCCGTGCTCGGTCACGCGCTCGCCACCGCCACCGGCAGCCCCTGGCCGGACCTCACGGACCGCCTTCTGCTGCGCCCCCTGGGCCTGGACGACACCACCGTGCGGTCCGCCGCCGACGACCGGGACGCCACCGGCCACCGGGCGGACGGGCGGCGCCTTCCCCCCTTCGACCCCGGGGGCTTCCAGGCGGCCGGGGCGGTCCGGGCCACCCCGCACGATCTGCTGACGTTCCTGGAGGCCCACCTCGAACCGTCCCGGTCGCCGGACCTGGCCGCAGCACTCGACGCCGTGCGCACCCCCGTGCTGCGCCGGGGCCTCGGGCACCGGCACGTCCACACGGCGGCCTGGTTCCGCCACCCCGCGGACGGCGGACCGCTCTACTTCCACGGCGGGGCCACCCTGGGCCAGCAGGCGTTCCTCGGCTTCCGGCCGGACACCGGCACCGCCCTCGCCGCGGTCTGCACGCGCCGCTTCCGTGCCCGCGACCCCTTCGTGGCGGGTGCCTACGCCCTCCTCGCGGAAGACTGACGGACCGGGCTCGCCCGCCCCGGCCGTGCGGCAGACCTCAGCGGTACGGCCGGCCCGCCCGCTCCGCCGCACCGCCCGCCCCGCACACGGCGGCGCCGGCCGCGGCCCGGGGGCCGCCGCCGGCGCCGAAGCGGGCCGTACGGACAGGTGTCAGACGCGCTGCCACAGGGCCGGGGTGCCCGCCGGCGCCCACCCGCTCTGCGCCTGGTGGGTCTGCAGGCACCGGTAGCTGACGCCGTCGCGGGTCACCGTGGCACCCGCCTCGTAGACCCGGCCGGCCGTCCACGCCCGGGTGTCGCCGTCCTGCGGGAGGGGCGCCGCCGCCCCCTCCGCGGCCGTGGTCAGCGTGAGCCCGAAGTCCGCGAGCATCGGGTTGACCGGCTGGTAGAACGTCGTGCCGCCGCTCGTGCAGTCGCCGGAGCCGCCCGAGGTGACGCCCTGCGCCTGGGACCCCGCGAGGTAGGGCCCGCCGGAGTCGCCCGGTTCGGCGCACACCGTGGTCCGGGTCAGACCGTCGACCCGGCCCTCCGCATAGCTCACGCTCGTGTCGTGCTGCTCGATCGTGCCGCAGTGCCACCCCGTGGTCGAGCCGGAACGGCACACCGACGCGCCCACCAGCGCCTGCACCGAGCCGGTGACCTGCACGATCTCGCCGTCCTGCGCCTTCACGCCCGCGGTGGGCGTCCACGGGTCGTCGGTGGCGACCCACGCCATGTCCCTGCCCGGGAAGACGGACGCCTCGAAGGTGCCCTGCGCGGTGCGGTCGAAGCCGGTGGTGGGGTCGCCGGGGTCGCCGCAGTGCCCGGCGGTGACGAAGCCGGGCCGCTCGCCCCCGGTGACGGAGAAGCCGACCGAGCAGCGGGCCTCGTCGTTGATGTAGAAGGCGTCGCCGCCGGTGATGTCGGCCAGCAGACGCGGCCGTTGCTCGGCCACCTCGACCGCCACGCCCTCGCCCGAGAGCCCGGCCGCCTCGATGAAACCGGCACCCGCGGCCGCGCTGCGCGCCTGCACCACGACGCGGTTGGTGGGCACGTCGACGTACCACAGCGGGGTGTCGGCGGTGTCCCGGCCGGCCGCGGCGGTGTCCAGCTTCTCCTTGGCCGCCGCGAGGTCGGCCAGGGTCCGGGTGACGACCGCGGCCTCGGCCCCCTGGGCCTCGATGGCCGGGACGTCGGCGGCGTCCGTGGTCGCGACCGTGAGCTCGGCGGAGGTCGCCCCGCGCACCCAGGCCCCGGCGAACCGGTCGCCCAGGGAGTTGCGGAGCACGCCCGCGCGGGCGCCCGCCTCCGCCTCGTTGACCAGGCGCTCCGACGCCTGGGCCGGGGTCAGGTCCAGGTCCCGCCCGAGGGCCTGCAACAGGTGGGCCGGGGGCCGGTCGGCGCCCAGGGTCTGGGCGGCGCCGGGCACCGGCCCGGCGGTGGGGGCCGGTTCGGCCGCCACCGCGGACGGCGCCGCGGCCAGGGCGAGGGCGCCGAGGGCGGCCAGGGCCGTCCGTGCGGCGGTCCTGGCGTGTCTGTGGACCATGCGGGGGATCTCCTTCGTTCGGTGGTGGCATCCACGAGCGTTCGTTCGGTGGTGACGTCCACGAGCGTCCGGGCGTCGTGCCCGGCGCCGGCCGCGGCGTCCGGCACGGCCCCAGTCCTTGCCCGCGACGCCGGAGGGGATGTCACCGGCGGCGGCTTTTCGCGCTTAGGAGACCCCGCCGGGCGCCATGTGCAGTACGGAGGCGGTCCGCCACGGTCAGACGGGCCGCAGGCCGGGCGCTCCCGCCTCGCTGACGAAGGAGGCGGTGGTGGTCACCGGGGCGCCCGGGGTCGTCACGGCCGCGACGGTGCGGAAGTCGGCGCGGGCGTTCTGCCGTCCCAGTTCGACGCGGAGGTATCCGCGGCGTCCGTCGTAGTGCTTGAGGTGCGGGTTGGCCCGCATGTAGGTGTCCCAGTTGGCCGGCCGTTCCACGCCGTCCCGGCCGCTGGCCACCGAGGTGCAGGTGAGTTCGGTGCCCAGGGTGGCGGAGTCGGGGTCGTCGAAGTCGTCCTTGATGTCGAAGGCATAGCCGACGTGCACGTCCCCGGTCAGCACCAGCCAGTTGGCGAGGCCGGCGGCCTTCGCGCCCGCGACGACCCGGTCGCGGCTCGCGCGGTAACCGTCCCAGGCGTCCATGGACAGCCTGGCCTCGGCGTTGAGGTCCAGCCTGCGCTGCGAGAAGCAGACCTGCTGGGGCATCACGTTCCACAGCGCCGTCGACGCCGCCCACCCGTCGGTCAGCCAGCGCTCCTGCGCGTCGCCCGTCAGGGTGCGCGCGGGGTCGTCGGTCTCGGGGCCGGGGACGTGCGGCGCGTCGCCGTAGGCCTGGTCGGAGCGGTACTGGCGGGTGTCGAGGACGTCGAACTGGGCCAGTGAGCCCCAGTGGAGCCGGCGGTACAACCGCGCGTCGGGGCCCTGGGGGAGCTGGGCGGCCCGCAGCGGCTGGTTCTCCCAGTACGCGCGGTAAGCGGCGGCGCGGCGCACCAGGAACTGCTCGGGCGCGCTGCCGTTCTCGTCCCGGTCGGCCGCGTAGTTGTTCTCGGTCTCGTGGTCGTCCCAGGTGACGACGAACGGGTGCGCCGCGTGGGCGGCCCGCAGGTCGGGGTCGCTCTTGTACAGGGCGTACCGCATCCGGTAGTCGGCCAGCGAGGACGTCTCGCGGTTGAACACCGGCGGCAGCACCACATCGGTGTAACGGCGGGCGCCGCCCGCGGAGTTGACCGCGTACTCGTAGAGGTAGTCGCCGAGGTGGAACACCAGGTCCACGTCCTCCTCCGCGACGTGCCGGTGCGCCGTGTAGTAGCCGTCGTGGTACGCCTGGCACGCCACGGCGGCCAGCCGCAGGCTCGTCACGGCGCTGCCGGCCGGGGGAGCGGTGCGGGTGCGGCCCGCCGGGCTGATCCACGCGCCGGTGCGGAAGCGGTAGTGGTACGGGGTGCCGGGCACCAGGCCCCGCACGTCGACCCGCACGCTGTGGCCGTACTCCGGGTAGGCGAGCGCGGTGCCCCGCTGCACGACCACGGCGAAGGACGCGTCGAGGGCGACCTCCCAGGACACCGACACCCGCTGCTGCCCCAGCCCCCCGTCGGCCTCGAAGGGGGCCGGGGCGAGCCGGGTCCAGATGAGCACGGAGTCGGGGAGCGGGTCCCCGGAGGCGACACCGAGCGTGAACGGGTCGGTGGTGATGCGGGCCGCGTCGAGTTCCGTGGCCGCGAACGCGCCCCGGGAGGGGAGGTTGGTGGTGAACGCCAGGGCGGCGGCCGCCGCGGTGACGGTCAGGAAGCGACGCCGGGCCAGGCGCGGGGCGGCGGTGCGCAGTTCGGTGTCGTGCGGGGAGGCGGCGTGCTCGAGGCGGCGGCCGGTCGGCGCCATCTGGGGTCCTCTCGTGCGGGGGCGGATCGGTCGACGACGAACGGCCCGACGAGCGACAGGGCCCCCGGCGGTCGCCCCGCGCGGGCCGGCGGCGAGCCCGGACCGGCCGGCGCGGTCCGCCGCCCGTGCCCGGTGTGTGGCGACAGCGATCACGGGAGGCGGCGCCTGAATGCTAAGCAGACAAAATGCGTAAAGGGTGCGCGGCGTGCGGGGAGTTCACACACAAGGCGGTACGCGCCCCCGCCCGGCACGACGAACAGCGCCGCCCGCGGGTGCGGACGGCGCCGGAGGAGCGGGGCGGGGAGGGCCTACCCGGCGGGCCGGGCACCGGAACCGGTGCCCACGCGCTCCGCGACCGGCAGGTGGTACACGTGGAAGGCCCGGCCGATGACCGGCTGGGCGACATTGCGCACCTTGACGCCCCCCGTCGTCATCCCGTGCTCGGTGCCCGCGTGCGCGTGCCCGTGCACGGCCAGGTCGGCCCCGGCCGTGTCGATCGCCTCGGCCAGCAGATAGCTCCCCAGGAACGGGTAGATCTCCAGCGGCTCCCCGGCCAGCGTCTGGGGAACGGGGGAGTAGTGGGTGAGCGCGACCCGCGCGTCGCAGTCCTCCGCCGCCAGGCGTTCGAGCGCGGTCCGCAGCCCGTCGGCGCACTCGCGCGAGTGCCGGACGAACTCCTTCATCACCGGTTCGCCGAACTCCCCGGCGCTGCGCCCCGGGAAGCCGCCGCCGAACCCCTTGGTCCCGGCGATCCCGACGCGTGCGCCGCCGGTGTCCACCACGGTGCCCTCGCCCTCCAGGACCCGGGCACCGGCGTCCCGCAGGAGGTCCGACACCTCGTCGGGGCGGTCGTCGTGGTGGTCGTGGTTGCCGAGCACCGCCACCACCGGGACACCGAGCCCCCGGATCTCGTCGGCCACCACGCGGGCCTCCTCGGGGGTCCCGTGCCGGGTGAGGTCCCCGGCCAGCAGCAGCACGTCGGCGCACTCGGGCAGCGTCTCGAAGGCCGGCCGCAGCAGCCCCCGGCTGTCCGGCCCCAGGTGGATGTCACCGACGGCGGCGATCCGGATCATGACAGCTCCTCCGCACGGTCGGGCGACGACGCCTCGGCGACCACCAGGTCGCAGTGCACCTCCAGGCCGGCCAGCTCCTCGTGGACCGTGCGCAGCACGTCCTCCCGGCACGGCGCGGACGGGACGGTCCCGGTCACCAGCACCGTCCCGCCGCGCACCTCGACGTGCACCCCGAGCTGACCCGCCGCACCGGCGGCGAGCCGCTCCTGGAGGTGGGCGACCCGGTACTCCGGGCTCTGCGCCGGGGGCACACCGCTCGCGGACGCGGCGCCTTGGCTGCTCATGGGGTGCTCCTTTCCGCGGGGCCCGGACGCCCGCGCGTCCGGACCGAGTCGTCACGGCGCGGCGCGGTCCCTCACCCTTCGGGGCGCGGGATCACGTTCAGCCGCTCCAGCAGGTAGAAGAAGGCGGCCGGCATGGGCTCGTCACCGCAGTCGCGGCGCACCCGGTCCCAGTCGACCTTCTCCCGCAGCGTGCGCGCGATGGGCAGCACCGCGCCGAAGTCGCAGTGGTGCTCGGAGAAGGCGGCCGTCAGGCTCCACAGCAGATCGGTCGGCGCCAGGACCGGCATCCGCACCGACTCCACCGGAAGCTCCTCGGCCCGCTCCAGCATCTCCGCCGAGACGGGCCGGTGCGCCAGCTCGAAGATGATGTCCACGTCCTGGCCGAAGCACCGCGCCTTCAGCAGCCAGTCCTCCGGCGGGGCGTAGACCGTCAGTCCGGCCTCCCGCAGCGTGGCCGCCACCCGTTCGGCCTCCTCGGGCCGGACGCAGAAGTCGACGTCGTGCTGGAGGTTGCCGTTGCCGCCGTGGGCGTACACGGCGACGCTCCCGGCCAGGGCGAACGGGTGTCCCGCCCGCTTGAGGACCGCACCGACCTGCTTGGCGGCCTCCAGGATCGCCTGGTTGCGGTCGCGCGGCAGGTCCGCCTCCGGGCCGTCGGACGGCGTCACGCCCACCGGGGGCGGCCCGGGCACGTCCGTGGCCAGGCGGAGATCGGGGATGCCCGTCCGGCCCGCGAACGGGCTCTCGTCGCCGTTCTCCGTCATCGCCGTTCCACTCCTCTCGTCCCGGATCGTCCTGAACCCCGAACCGCGGGAGCGCCCTGTCACGCCGCGGCCGGCCCGCTCCGCCCGTGCTGGGTACCCGGCGCGCCCGCCACGACACGGACCGGCACGGCGTCCTTCCGGCCCCGTCCGAAGGACGACGCCGGAGAACGGACGCAGGACCGCTCCCGGGAACGGCCGCGCGGGAAGGGGCCATCCGGAGTGCCCACCCGGTGGGCGCCCGCCGGTGCGCCGGGCCTCCGCAGCGAGTGCCCCGCCCGGCGGGCTCCCGGCAGCGCCCCGTGCGTCCGCCCGGGTGCCCCGCCCGGCGGGCCCCCGGCAGCGTCCCCCGGTGGCGGACCACCTCCGGCCCGGTGACGCTGGGCGCGTCCGAAGGCCGGGAGTCCGGCCCCGCACCCCGCAGGAGCCCCCATGCACCGGTTGCCGTCCGCCGCCCTCACCGCCGTCACCCTCACCCTGCTCTGCACCCCCGCCGCCGTGGCCGCCCCCGCCGACGTCAGCGCGCGGGAGTGCATCGCGGGCGGCGGCATGATCGTCGTCTCGGCCCAGGGACCCGGCGGGCAGACCTTCACCATGCGCTGCTCCGGTGGCGTCCACGACGGGGAGACGGTGGTCTGACGGCCGCCGCCGGACATCCCCGGGGCCCACGGAGCGCGCGCGGGCCGAACCGGGCCGAATATGGGGTCCGAGGCTGGGAAACCGACTCAGGCCCGAGTGACAGGCGCTCTGGAGGTCGACATGGACCAGGACACATCCGCATCGCGCGGTCTTCCGCAGCCACTGCGGGCCGTCGTCTCGGGCCTGCGGCACCTGCCCGGTGCCGGACAGGCCGGCAAGGTGGCCGGCGGCGCGCTCGACGCGATCGGCGCGGTGTCGCCGCGCGGTCGCCGCGTCGCCGTCTACACGGGGGCCGGCGTGCTCGGCGTGGCCGGGATCGTGGAATGGCCGGTGGCCGTCACCGGCGCCGCCGTCGCCTGGCTCACCCGGCCCCGCCCCGCTCACCCCGACGGCGCCCCGGCCCCTCACCCGCCGGCGGACGCGGAGACCACCGACAACGCGGAGAGCACGGAAACGGGACCCGCGACCGACCCCTCCGCCGGCCCGGACGCGGACGGCCCCGGCGACCGCCTGGAGTCCGCCCGCCACCGCCCCGCACCGCCGGAACACACGGCGCACGAACAACCCGCGAAGGTGGGCGACACCGCGACGGCGTCCGCGCTCAAGCAGGTCGCGGAGGCCACCGCGCACCACGAGCCGCACCCCACCCGGCAGCGGGCCGACGACACCGCCGGCGGCAACGGCCGGCACGACGCCTGAGGGAACGGACGGGGATCACCGCAGATGCTCACACGAATCGACGTCGCCCCCCTCGCCGGGGCCGTGGCCGGTGCCGCGGCGGGCGCGGCACGCACCACCGCCCAGGGCGCGACGTCCGTCCACACCACCACCCGCCGCATCGGCCACGTCGCCCGCAACGCCCTGGCCGGCGGACGGCACTGGCGCGCGGGCCACCGCCTCCACCTGGCCCTGCACACGGTCGGGGCCGACGTCGTCCCCCTCGCCCGCAAGGTCGCCGCCGAACTCCTCGCCCACCCGGACGTCCTGACCGCCCACTGGGACGAGGGCCTGTCCCGGCTGGTCGTGACCGCCGTGGAGGAGGCGGCCGCCGACCGCGTGGCCGAACGGGCCACCGCCCTCGCACAACGCTTCGGCCCGGGCGAGGGCACCGGCCCCGAACCGGAGGACACCGCCCCCCACCCCGGCGACCCCCGTGACGTCCGGGTCGCCGCCGCCGCGCTGCTGCTGAACGCGGCCGGCGCCGCCGGGGCCCTCGCCGGCCGGTCCCTGCGCCTGCCCCGCACGCCGAGGACGGTCACCGCCACGGTGACGCTGCTGCGCGAGAACCCCCGGTTCCGGGCGGTGCTGCGCCGCCGGTTCGGCTCCGGCGGCACGGAACTCCTCCTCGCCGCCGCCAACGCGGCCGCGCACGGCGCCGGGCAGTCGCCGGTGTCGCTCGTCCTCGACGGACTGCTGCGCGCCGGACAGCTCACCGAGGCGACGGCCAGGGCCGCCGCCTTCGAGGCCCTGCACGACGACTACTGCCGGGAGGACCGGCCCGGCCTGCCCGCCCGCGCCGGCGTCCGCCCGCCGCTCAGGGTCACCCCCGCCCAGGAGTACGCGGCCCACGCCGGGACCGGCAGCGTCGCCGGAGCCGCCGCCGCCCTGCTCGTCACCCACGACACCCGGGAGGCCGCCGAGGCCGTCCTCGCCGGGTCCCCGAAGGCCGCCCGCTACGGCCCCGGCGCCTTCAGCGCCACCCTCGGCACCTTCCTCGCCCGGGACGGCATCCTGGTGCGCAACCCCGAACGGCTGCGACAGCTGGAGATCGCCGACTCCCTCGTCCTGCACGCCGACGTCCTGCGCGGACGGCCGGACGCCGCCGGCTCCCTCGACGGCGGCCACGAGCGACACGAGACCACCGAGGACCCGGTCGACCCGTTCGCCGAGGCCGTCCTGGACGCTGCCCGGCGCGCCGGACTGCACGTCGTCGTCACGGGCGGCCCCGGCCTGAAGGAGATCACCCGCCTGGCCGACGAGGCCGCCCCCGACGACATGCCGTTCGGGGACGTCGTGCGGGCCCTCCAGAACGACGGGCGCACCGTCGTCGCCGTCGCCCGGCTGTCCGCGCACGGCGACGACGACGTGGCCGACGGGCTGCCGGCCGCGGACGTGGCCCTCGCCCTCACCGACGCCGGAGCGTCCGTCGCCTGGGGCGCCGACGCGCTCGTCCCCGGGCTGACCGGGGTGGTGCGGCTGCTCATCGCGATCCCCGCCGCCCGCCGGGTCGGCCGGCGCTCGCAGGCCCTCGCCCGGGCCGGAGCCGCCCTGTCCGGGCTGATGGTGGCCCGCGGCGGCACCCCCGCCGGCCGCGCCTGGCGGCTGCTCACCCGGCACGCCCCCGTCAACATCGCCGCCGTGAACGCCCTGTGCGCCGGGGTGCTCGAAGCCGTCCGGGTGGCCCGCGCCACCCCGCCCGAGCCCCGGCTCCACATCCCCTGGCACGCGCTCGAACCCCACGAGGCCCGCGACCGGCTGCGCCGCGACGACACCGCGACCGAACCCCGTGGTGCCGCCCTGCTCGCCGACCGCACCCGCCGGCAGGCGGTCCGGCTCGCCCGGCACCCCGTGGCCACCCCCGCCCGCTGGACCTGGCAGGCGGCCGGCGCCGTCCGCCGGGAACTCGACGACCCGCTCACCCCCGTCCTCGCCACCGGCGCGGTCGCCTCCGCCCTGCTGGGCTCCCTTGTCGACGCGCTGCTCGTGGTCGGCGCCATGGACCTCAACGCCGTGGCCGGCGGCCTCCAGCGGATGCGCGCCGAACAGGCGCTGGCCCGGCTCGCGTCCCGGCAGCAGCCCAAGGCCCGCCGCCGTGACGCCCGCCGGCGCACGGTCACCGTCGACGCCGCCCGGCTGCGCCCCGGCGACCGCATCGACCTCGTCGCGGGCGACGTGGTGCCCGCCGACGCGCGCCTGCTCGAGGAGGAGGGACTGGAGGTCGACGAGTCGTCGCTCACCGGCGAGTCGCTGCCCGTCACCAAGAACGTCGCGCCGACCCCCGGCGCCCCCGTGGCCCGGCGGACCTGCATGGTCTTCGAGGGCACCACCGTGGTGGCCGGACGCGCCACCGCCCTCGTCGTCGACACCGGCGACCGCACCGAGGCCGGCCGCGCCGTCGCCCTGGCCGCGCGCACCCCGCCGCCCGCCGGCGTGCAGGCACGGCTGCAGGAACTCACCCGCAAGGCCCTGCCGGTCACCCTCACCGGCGGCGCGCTGGTGACGGCGCTGTCCCTGCTGCGCGGCAGCCCGGTGCGGCGCGCCGTCAGCGGCGGCGTCGCGGTCGCCGTCGCCGCCGTCCCGGAAGGGCTGCCGCTCGTCGCCACGGTCGCGCAGATGGCCGCCGCCCGGCGGCTGTCCCGGCGCGGCGTCCTGGTCCGCACCCCGCGCACCCTGGAGGCGCTGGGCCGCGTCGACACCGTCTGCTTCGACAAGACCGGCACCCTCACCGAGAACCGGCTCAGGCTGGTCCGTGCGGCCACCGCCGACGGCACGGTCCACGCGCCGGACGCCGAGGACGCCCTCCCGGTCGTCCGGCTGGCCGCCCGCGCCTGCCCGCAGGAGCAGACGGGGGAGGGGCGCCGCATCGCGCACGCCACCGACGAGGCAGTCCTCGACGCCGCCCCTTCCGACCCGGACTGGACCCCCACCGGGGAGCTGCCCTTCGAGGCCAGTCGCGGCTACGCGGCGGCCGTCGGCCGGAACGGCGACGCGGCCGGCACCGGGCAGGTCCTCGTCGTCAAGGGCGCCCCGGAGACCGTCCTCCCCGCCTGCCGGGACCTGCCCGACGCCGCCACCGAGACGGCCCACGCCCTCGCCGGGCAGGGACTGCGGGTGCTCGCCGTCGCCCGGCGGCCCTGCCGCGGCGACGACCCCGCCGCCGAACTCGACGCCGGCCTGGCCGACCTGGAGTTCGCCGGGCTCGTCGCCCTGGCGGACGTCCCGCGCGACACCTCCGAGGCGCTGCTCGCGGAGCTGCGCCGACTCGGCATCGCCCCCGTGATGCTGACCGGCGACCACCCCGAGACGGCGCGCGCCATCGCACTGCAGCTGGGCTGGCCGGAGCACACCGGCGTCGTCACCGGGGACGAACTGGTCGCCATGGGGCGGCGCGACCGGGTCCGGGCCCTCCAAGGCGCCGCGGTCGTCGCCCGGGTCGCCCCCGAGCAGAAGCTGCACGTCGTCGAGGCCCTGCAACAGGCCGGCCGGGTCGTGGCGATGGCCGGCGACGGCGCCAACGACGCGGCCGCCATCCGCGCAGCGGACGTGGGCGTCGGCATCGAGGCCCGCGGCTCCGCGGCCGCCCGGAACGCCGCCGACCTCGTCGTCACCAACGGCGATCTGTCCCCGCTGGTCGACGCGGTCGCCGAGGGACGCGCGCTGTGGCGCAGCGTCGCGGACGCGGTGAGCATCCTCATCGGCGGCAACGCCGGCGAGGTCGGGTTCAGCGTGCTCGGCACCCTCCTCGCCGGAGCCTCGCCGCTGTCGACCCGTCAGCTGCTGCTGGTCAACCTGCTCACCGACATGTTCCCCGCCATGGCCGTCGCCGTGACCCCGAGCGACGACCCGTCCACGGCCGCGCACGCCGAGAGCGGCCCGATGGGCCTGGACGTGCTCGGCGCGCCCCTGCTGCGCGCCATCCGGCGTCGGGGCGTGACCACCTGCCTGGGCGCGGTCACCGCGTACATCATCGGCCGCCTCACCCCGGGCACCGAGCGCCGGGCGACCACCATGGCGCTGTGCGGGGTCGTCGGCGCCCAGCTCGTGCAGACCCTCTCCGGCCGCCGCCACAGCCGCCTGGTGTGGTTCACCGCGCTGGGGTCCGCCGCGGTGCTGGCCGCGCTGGTCATGACGCCCGGCGTCAGCCACTTCTTCGGCTGCACCCCGCTGGGCCCGGTGGCCTGGGCGGGCGTGGCCCTCGCCATCGCACTGTCGGCCCTCGCCCCGCGCCTCGAGCGGCTGCGCCCGGTGCGCAGCCTCTACGAGAGCGCGTCCCGCGGTGCCCCTCGGCTCGGCGAGTTCCTCCAGCAGCTCCGTCACCTGCTGCACAGCGGCGTCGCGCGGCCCGTGGCGGCCTGACGGGCGGTGCCGATGCCCGGACCGCCGAACGTCCGGGCTGATGCCGTACGGGTTCGGGCGCCGCGGCGGTGTCGCGTGCCTGGTGGTGGGTTCGACGGGCGTTGCCCGGGCCGGTGTGTCGGCTGTTCGCGTCCCGTCGGGGGCGTTGTGGCGTGGGCCGGGTGCTGTGCCGGTGGGGATGTCGGTGGCTGCGGCGGTGGCGCGCGGCCCCCTGGTGACCCGACCCCTGGTGCTCGCCGGGCTGCCCGCCCGGCCGCATTCCGCGCGGGCGCGATATGCGGTGACCGGCGGGGGAGCGGGCCGGGGCCCTTCGGCCCATGCGTCCGGCGGCCCGGTGGCCCACCCTGGAAGGGTGACACCGTGCCGCCGGATGCGTCCGCCGCCCCTCCGGCGGACGGCGGCCCGGCGCGGTGCGGTGTGCGGGACCGCGCGAGGAGGTGACGACCCATGGCGAGGACGCAGGGTGCGTGCCCCCGCAGGGTGTGGTTCTGGCGTTGGCGGCGGAACCCGCTGCGGCGCCGCAGCGACGTGGTCGAGGCGTGGCTGCTGCTCGCCACGCTGGTGTGCGGGCTCGTTCTCGCGTGCGCCGGGGCCCTGGCCGCCGCCGGAGCGGTGGACGCCTCGCTCGCCGAGCGCCGGGCGCACAGCCACGCGGTCGGCGCCGTGCTGACGGAGGACGCGGCCCGTGCGCTGCCCGCGCCGGCGCCGGAGGAGGGCGACACCCGGGTGTGGACGAAGGTGCGCTGGACCGCTCCCGACGGCACCGCGCGCACCGGCATGGCGAGGGCCGACGCCGACGCGAAGGCCGGGACCGAGGTCACGGTGTGGACCGACCGGGAAGGCCGGCTCGTCTCCGAGCCGCCCGGCGGCGCCGAGGCCCGCTTCCAGACCGTGATGGCCGGTGCCACGGTCGGGGTCACCGCCGGGGGACTGGCCCTGATCGCCGGATGGGTGCTGCGGACCCGGCTGCTGCGGCGACGGACGGCGGAGTGGGAGTCCGCCTGGCGGCTGGTCGAGCCGGCCTGGCGCAAGCGGATGCTGGGCTGACGCGGGCGGATGCCGGGCTGACGCACGCGGCCGGAACCGTGCCGGGACCGAGCCGTACGTTCGGGACACCCCGGGTGCCCGGTGCTCCTCGGTGCTTGATGCCCGTTCTCGGCACCCGCGGTGCCTGCCTGCTCCGACGGTCGCCGGCTGCCCGTTCGCGGCGCCTGGTGCGCCTGCTCCGACAGTCGCCGCGGGACGGGCGGACGGGGTCCCCGGGTCATCCCAGGTGACGGTCGCGATGCCCTGACCTGCGCAGTTGCAAAATTTAGCAATTGCATACATGCTGTAAGTCGTAGTCCCGTGGGGCCTCGGTGCCCCGCCCGGCCCGCTCGCCGCCGCACGCGGCCCCGGCCGGTCACGGGAACCGCAAGCCACCGGGAGAACGGGGAATCGTGTCCGTACCCATGGCGCGGGCCGGAGTCCTGACCCGGATCACCGCACTGCTGCCCGGCCGCGGCGACCTGGAGCAGATGCGGCGCCGTCCGCGCCGTGACCTGCTCGCCGGCCTGACCGTCGCCGTCGTCGCGCTGCCGCTCGCCCTCGGCTTCGGCGTGTCCTCCGGACTCGGCGCCGAGGCGGGGCTGGCCACCGCCGTCGTCGCCGGGGCCCTCGCCGCCGTGTTCGGCGGCTCCAACCTCCAGGTCTCCGGCCCCACCGGGGCCATGACGGTGGTCCTGGTGCCCATCGTCGCCGACCACGGGCCCTCCGGGGTCCTGACCGTCGGCCTGATGGCGGGGCTGATGCTGGTCGCCCTCGCGCTGCTGCGGGCCGGCGGCAGCATGCGCTACGTGCCCGCCCCCGTGGTCGAGGGCTTCACCCTCGGCATCGCCTGCGTGATCGGTCTCCAGCAGATCCCCAACGCCCTCGGCGTCGACCAGCCGGACGGCGAACGCGTGCTGGGGGTGGCCCTGAGCGCCGCCCGGGACTTCGCCGCTCACCCGGACTGGACCGCGCCCGCCCTGGCCGTCGCCGTGGCGGCGGTCATGCTGCTCGGCGCCCGCTGGAAGCCGACCGTGCCCTTCTCCATCCTCGCGGTGATCGGGGCCACCCTGCTGTCCGAGGCCGCCGGGCTCGGCGTACGGCCCATCGGCGACCTGCCCTCCGGGCTGCCCGCCCCCTCCTTCGGCTTCGTCGACACCGCCGCCCTCGGCAGCCTCGTCGCCCCCGCCGTGGCCGTGGCCGCGCTCGCCGCCCTGGAGTCACTGCTGTCCGCGTCCGTCGCCGACGGCATGACCGTCGGCCAGCGCCACGACCCGGACCGCGAACTGTTCGGGCAGGGCATCGCCAACATCGCCTCCCCGCTGTTCGGCGGCGTCCCCGCGACCGGCGCGATCGCCCGCACCGCCGTCAACGTCCGCACCGGCGCCACCTCCCGGCTGGCGTCCCTGGCGCACGCCGCCGTCCTCGCCGTGATCGTCTTCGCGGCCGCCCCGCTGGTGTCCCGCATCCCGCTCGCCGCCCTGGCGGGCGTGCTGCTGGCCACCGCCGTCCGCATGGTCGAGGTCGGCTCGCTGCGCGCGATGGCCCGGGCCACCCGCTCCGACGCCCTGATCCTGGTCCTGACCGCGGTGGCGACCCTGGTGCTCGACCTCGTCCTCGCGGTCATCATCGGGCTGGCCGTCGCCGGCGTCCTGGCCCTCAGCGCGGTCGCCCGCCAGGCACGGCTCGCCCCGCTGCCCCTCGACCGGCAGGGCGACCACACCGACGCGGAGCACGAACTGCTCTCCGAGCACATCGTGGCCTACCGCGTCGACGGCCCCCTGTTCTTCGCCGCCGCCCACCGCTTCCTGCTGGAACTGACCGAACTGGCCGACGTGCGGGTGGTCATCCTGCGCATGTCCCACGTCAGCGTCGTCGACGCCACCGGCGCCCTGGTGCTGAAGGACGTGATGGAGAAACTGGCACGCCGCGGCATCGTCGTCATGGTCTCCGGCATCCGCCCCGAGCACCGCCGGGTCCTCGACTCCGTCGGCGTCCTGGACCTGCTCCGGCACGAGGACGGGGAGTACGCCACCACCCCCGAGGCCATCCGCGCGGCCCGCGACCGCCTCCACCTGACCGGTGTCCTCCCGTCGGCCCGCGCCGCGGACGACCCCGCCCCCGCCCCCGGGCCGCCCGGCCCGGCCGCGTCCACCTCCGCCGCGCCGTCCGCGGCCGTCCGGGAGACATCATGACGACGACCCTGCCGCCGGCCGCACTCGCGCACCGGCACGTACTGACCCTTCCGACCCGGCCGGCCGCCGTCCGCGTCGCCCGCGAGACCGCCGAGGCGGCCCTGGCGGAATGGGGCATCGCCCGGAGCCACCCGGCGGTCGACCCCGCCCTGCTCATCCTCGGCGAGCTGGTCACCAACAGCGTCCGGCACGCCGCCCCCGTCTCCCCGCAGATCACGGTCGTCTACGCGGCGGGCCCGGACTGCCTCGTCCTCGCCGTGCACGACCGCCACCCCCACCGGCCGAGCCTGCTCGCCCCCGCGCCCGGCGACCGGAGCACCGGCGGCCTCGCCACGGTCACCGAGCTCACCCACGGCCTCGGCGGCACCGCCGTGGTCCGGGGCGACCCCGACGGCCGGGGCAAGAGCATCTGGATCACCCTCCCGCTGTGAGGGGCGGGTGGCCGGGCCGCGTGACGGCGCGCACGCGGGCCATTGCTAATGTCGGGAACCGTCGGGGCCGGGAGCCGGCGGACGGATGGGGCGAGGGGCTCGGAGCCGGCCGTCGGGGCCGTGCCGCCGGGAAGGGAACGGCACGATGACCACGCCGCTGTACCAGCTGAAGGCAGAGTTCTTCAAGACGCTCGGCCATCCCGCCCGTATCCGGGTGCTGGAACTGCTCAGCGAGCGCGAGCACGCGGTCGCCGAGATGCTCCCCGAGGTGCGCATCGAGCCCGCCCACCTCTCCCAGCAGCTGGCGGTGCTGCGGCGGGCGAACCTGGTCGTCGCCCGCAAGGAGGGCTCGACCGTGTACTACTCGCTGACCAGCCCGCACATCGCCGAACTGCTGCGGGTGGCCCGGACCATCCTCTCCGGCGTGCTGGCCGGCCAGGCCGAACTGCTCGCCGACCTGCGCGCCTCGCACGACGAGCCGGGCCGGCTGCCGTAGGGCGGCGCGAGGCGGCCCCGTGGCGCGGGCGCGCTCCGACCGCCGCACCGGACACCCGAGCGCGCGCCGGGCCGCGGTGCCCGGCCCGTCAGCCCGCGGACGGCTCCGGCCCCCGCCGGCAGTGCAGGAAGAGGTGGGGTTCCGGCGCGGCGTCCGGATGCGTCGGCCGGAACATGGCGCTCTGCTCCGACAGCACCGTCAGACCGGCCTCCCGCACCATCGCCACGACGTCCTGGGGGGCGAAGCTGGTGAGCCGCACCTCCTGGCCCATGAAGACGCCCGCGAAGCCCTCGACGTCCAGGGGCACCGTGGCCAGCACCAGCAGCCCGCCCGGACGCAGGGCCCGGGTCAGCCGCCGGACCAGCGCGGCCTGCTCGGCCCGGGACATGAGCAGCAGCGTGAAGTACACGCACACCGCGTCGAAGGACTCCTCCTCCAGCTCCATGGACGTGACGTCGGCGCACCGGAACTCCGCCGCCGGCACCTGGCGGGAGGCCAGCTCCGTCATCACCGGCGACACGTCCACGCCCAGCACCCGGTGCCCCGCCTCGGCCAGCACGGCGGCCGTCGGCCGGCCCGTGCCACTGCCCGCGTCCAGCACCCGGCTGCCCGCCGGGAGCCGTGCCAGCAGCCACTCCAGCGAGGCCCGGTGGGCCGGCGAACCGGCGAACGCCTTCTCGTACTCGTCGCCCAGCGCGTCGAACACCACCGCCGCCGGTGACCTGCGATCCTCGTCGGTCAACACGCACCCCGTCTCCGCTTGCCGATGCCGCGCATGCTGCCATCCGCCACCGGCCCTGACAACGGGACGCCGCCGTACGGCGGCGCCACGGCCCGGCTTGCGCGGGCGGGGGAGGCCACGGCAGGGTCGGGGGCGTGCCCACTCTGCTGATCGTGCATCACACGCCCTCACCCCACTGCCAGGCCATGTTCGAGGCGGTCCTGTCCGGCGCCACCGCCCCGGAGATCGAGGGCGTACGGGTGGTGCGGCGGGCGGCCCTGGCCGCGACCGCCACCGACGTCCTGGAGGCCGACGGCTACCTGCTCGGCACCCCGGCCAACCTCGGTTACATGTCCGGGGCCCTCAAGCACTTCTTCGACCAGATCTACTACCCCTGCCTGGACAGCACCCGGGGACGGCCCTACGGCGCCTTCGTGCACGGCGGCAGCGACGTCACCGGCGCGCTGCGCGCCCTCGACACCGTCACCACGGGGCTGGGCTGGCGCCGCGCCGCCGACCCGGTCACCGTCACGGGCGGCCCGGACAAGGCCGACACCGAGCGCTGCTGGGAACTGGGCGCCACGCTCGCCGCCGGCCTCACCGGCTGACCCCGGCCCACCGGGGCCGGGGTCAGCCGGTGAAGGGCTGCGGTCAGCCGGTGAGGGGTGCGGGTCAGGTGCCGTCGAGGCGCTGCCGGTCCTCGTCGTTCCAGGCACGGGTGTCGCGCGGCTCGGTGTAGGGCTCCTCCTGCGGAGGGTGGCCGCCGGCGATGGCCCGCTGCCGGGCGATCTCCGCGTCGAACTCCAGCCCCAGCAGGATGGCCAGGTTGGTGATCCACAGCCAGATCAGGAAGACGATGACACCGGCCATGGTGCCGTAGGTCTTGTTGTACGAGCCGAAGTTCGCCACGTAGAACGCGAACCCCGCGGACGCCACCAGCCAGATCACCAGGGCCAGGAAGCTGCCCGGTGTGATCCAGCGGAAGCCCTTGACCTTGGCGTTCGGGGTGGCCCAGTACAGCAGGGCGATCATGAAGACCACCAGCAGGACGAGCACCGGCCACTTGGCGATGGACCACACCGTGATCGCCGTGTCCCCGAGCCCGAGGAAGTCGCCCGCCCGGCGCGCCAGCCCGCCGGTGAAGACCACGATCAGCGCGCTGGCCACCGCCAGCACCATCAGCACGACCGTCACCGCGAGCCGTACTGGCAGGACCTTCCAGACCGGCCGGCCCTCCGGGACGTCGTAGACGGCGTTCGCCGCGCGGATGAACGCGGCCACGTAGCCGGACGCCGACCACACGGCCAGCAGCAGACCGATGATCGCCACGAGGGAGCCGGTGCCCGCGTTGCCCTGCAACTGCTCCACGGCCCGGGTGATGATGTCGCGGGCCGGACCCGGTGCGAGGTCCTGGACGTTCTCCAGCACCTTGTCCGTGGTCGACTGCCCGGCCAGACCCAGCAGGGACACCAGGACCAGCAGCGCCGGGAACAGGGCCAGTACGCCGTAGTAGGTCAGCGCGGCGGCCCGGTCGGTGAGCTCGTCGTCCTTGAACTCGCGGAGACTGCCCTTGAGCGCCGCGCCCCACGACTGCTTCGGCAGACCCGTGGGATTGTCCGGTGCCGCCCGCTGCACGTGCTCGTCGGGGCCCGGCCGTGAGCCGGTCGTCGGCCCCGGTTCACCGCGCGCGCCGGACCCGGACTCCGTCCTCCGGCCCGCGTCGTCGTGCGGCTCGATGCCGGCATCCGCCGTCCGGCCCGCGTCGTCGTCCCTGCCGGGCGCGGGAGCCGCCGCGGGTTCCGTGCCGGAACCCGGGCGGACGTCACCGTCCGCGGCCTCGCCCTGGTGCCGGGTGTTCCGCCCCGGTAGATGCAGTTTCATGCACACCGGGTAACCACCGCACCGCCGGTTAAGCCGCCCTCGGAAAGTCACGGAACTCGGTCTTGTGGGAGCGCTCCCATCCGGGCAGGATCACGGGCATGACCTCGCACCCCGTGATCCGCCCGTACCGCCCCGCCGACGGCCCCGCCCTCGACGACATCTGCATCCGCACCGCGCACAACGGTCTCGACAGCCGCCCCCACTACCGGGATCCCGGCATCCTGCCCGCCATCTTCGCGGCCCCCTACGTCCACCTCGAACCGCAGCTCGCCTTCGTCCTGGACGACGGGCGGGGGCAGGCCGTCGGGTACATCCTCGGCACCGCCGACACCCCCCGCTTCGCCGCGGACTTCCGTACCGACTGGCTGCCCCGGGTGGCCGACCGCTACCCCGAACCGGCCGGGGAGCCCGCCACGCCCGACGAGGCGATGGCCCGGCTGCTGCACCGCCCCGAGCGGATGGTCGTCCCCGAACTGGCCCCCTACCCGGCCCACCTGCACATCGACCTGCTGCCCCCGTGGCAGGGGCGCGGCCACGGGCGGGAGTTGATGCGGGTCTTCCTCGACGCCCTGCACGAGGCCGGGGTCCCGGCCGTCCATCTGGTGATGTCGACCGCCAACAAGCCCGCGCGGGCCTTCTACGACCGGATGGGCTTCCACGAGATCGAGACCCCGCTCGACGCGACGGTCGCCTGTCTCGGCCGGACGACCGCCGACGCCGGCCGCCGCTGAGGAATACGCCCGCTCCTCCTGCCGTGCCCCCGCGCGCCGCACGCGCCCCCCGCCGCCGCGCCGACCTGCCCAATTCCCCGTCGAGGAAGGCGAGTCGGGAGGGGCGGGAGGGTGCCTGCGGGGCCCGTCGGGGAGGAGGAGCGGCGAAGAATTCGTGCGGCCCTTGAACACACGGCGGTCCCCCTGCGTATGGGGCGTGGGAATTCCATGCCGACCCCCCGCGACACAAGCGTAGGAGTACTGCCTTGGCACGCAACACACGCAGACGCCCCAAACAGCGCGCGACGCTCGCCGCCTTCGCCCTGATCCTGGGCGGAGGCGGGATGATGGCGGCCAACGTCTACGCTTCCGCGACGGAAGAGGGCGCGGACGCCGCGCAGGTGTTCGCCGGCGCCACGATCGACTGCCCGGACGTGGCCACCGAGCTGACCGACGTCCCCGAAGAGGCCCGGCCGGAGGTGGACAAGGAACTCGCCGCGCTCGACGCGCAGATCGCCGACGCGTACAAGCGGATCGGGGAGTCCGCCGACGCCCTCCGGCAGGACCCGAACTTCGCCGAGAACGCGATCGCGGGCCCGCTCACCGAGAAGCGGTCCGCGACCCTCGCCCGCATCGCCACCGCCATCGACCGCGTCGGTGACCGGCCCGAGGGCCTCGACGAGCTCGCCGCCTGCGCGGTGCGCGAATCGGGCAACGCCCAGCCGGACGCCGGCCAGGAGGGCGGCGGCGACGGCGGCGAGGGCGCGCAGGGCGGTGACGCCGGCGACGGCCAGGACCAGCAGGGCGGCGCACAGGGCCAGGACGGCCAGGGCGGCCAGGACCAGGAAGGCGGGCAGGGCGGCGACGCCGGCAACGGCGGCGAGGCGGGCAACGGGCCCGTGGCGGGCGACTACGTCGACATCAAGAGCATCCAGCCCAACGTGGCCGAGCCGGAAGCGTCCGCGAACGCCTCCCGCGGCACCTTCGTCAGCGAGTGCGGCGTCAACGCCAACGGGCTGTTCAACTCGGACAACGTGATCGCGGCGCCCGGTGTCGCCAACGGTGCCCACCACTTCCACGACTACATCGGCAACCAGGCCACCAACGCCTTCTCCAGCGACGACGACCTGGCGCGCGCCGAGACCAGCTGTGCGGACCAGGGCGACAAGTCGTCGTACTACTGGCCGGTGCTGCGTCTGCAGAACGGCGTCGAGGAGCGCGACGCGAACTCCCCGGGCGGCGGCATCGAGGGCAACGTCGGTGAGATCGTCACGCCCAAGGAGGTGACGCTGAGCTTCGAGGGCAACCCGAAGGGCGAGGTCACCGCGATGCCGCGGTTCCTGCGCATCATCACCGGTGACGCCAAGTCGTTCGTCAACGGCCCCGCCAACGCCAACGCGTCCTGGAGCTGCACGGGCTTCGAGGACCGGCAGCTGACGGACAAGTACCCGCTGTGCCCCGAGGGCAGTGACGTGGTGCGCACGTTCGACTTCCAGAGCTGCTGGGACGGCCGCAACACCGACAGTGCCAACCACCGCACCCACATGGCGTTCGTGGACGAGCAGGGCAACTGCCCGTCCGGCTTCAAGCCCGTGCCCCAGCTGGTGCAGCGCATCGTCTACGACGTCGACGCGCCGAGCCTGGACGACGGCGGCAAGACGGTCCCGCTGTTCGCGGTGGACTCCTTCCCCGAGCAGCTGCACAAGCCGATCACCGACCACGGCGACTTCATCAACGTCTTCGACGAGGACCTGATGAACGAGATGGTCGACTGCATCAACGAGGGCCGTACCTGCGGTGCCGGCGGCAACGGCGGCGGCGACAACGGCGGTGACAACGGAGGCGACGGCAACGGCAACGGCGGCGGTGACGCCGGGAACGGTGGCGACAACGACGCCGAGGACCCGAACCAGGGTGGCGACCAGAACGACGGCGCCGACCAGGGCAACGGTGGCGACCAGAACAACGGTGGCGACCAGGGCAAGGGCGACGACGGCAAGCAGGACGACGGCAAGCAGAACGACGGTAAGCAGGACGACGGCAAGGGCGGCGACCAGGGCGACGGCGGCCAGGAGCCGGCGGCCGGTGACAAGGGTGCCGACAAGGGTGCCGACAAGCCCGCTCAACCCAACGTGAAGGCCTCGTCCCCCGCCGACGACGACCAGGACACCGGCGCCGGCAACCAGGACGCCGGCAAGGACGGCAAGGACGGCAAGGGCGAGGACGGCAAGGACGACGGCGGTCAGCAGGCCCAGGCCGCCCAGGTGCCCGGCACCCTCCCGGAGGTCGAGAGGACGACCGGGGCCCAGGCCCAGGGCGGCAGCCTGGCCGAGACCGGCGCGCAGCTCTGGCCGGCCGCGGTCGGCGGAGTGCTGGTGATCTTCGGCTTCTTCGTCCTGCGGAGCGTGAGGCGCAACGCCTGACCCCTCCGCACGGCAGGTGCACGGCGGCAGGGCCCCCTCGCGGGTCCTGCCGCCTCGTGCTGTCCGGGTGCCCGGTCCGTCGCGGCACCCTCGCCGGACCGCCCCGCCCCGGCGCGGCCGATCGAGTCCGGGCGAGGGCGGTCAGGGCGGTGTCCGCGCCGGTGCCGGCGTGTCCTCGCCCTCCGCGTCGATGTGCGGCATGATCCGGTCGAGCCACCGCGGTGTCCACCAGGCGTGCCGCCCCAGCAGCGTCATCACGGCCGGCACCAGCAGCAGGCGCACCACGGTGGCGTCGATGAGCACACTGACGGCCAGGCCGAGCCCGAGCATCTTGACCACGACGTTGTCGCTGACGACGAACGCCGCGAACACGCTCACCATGATCAGTGCCGCGCAGGTGATGACCCGGGCGGTGATCTCCAGGGCGTGCGCGACGGACGCCTTGGCGTCACCGGTGCGCTGCCACGCCTCGTGGACGCGCGACAGCAGGAAGATCTCGTAGTCCATGCTGAGGCCGAAGATGATCGCGAACATCATCATCGGCACGTAGCTCTCGATCGGCACCGTGCCGGACACCCCGAGCGCGGGCCCGCCCCACCCCCACTGGAAGACGGCGACGACGACACCGTAGGAGGCGGTGATGGACAGGACGTTGAGGACCGCCGCCTTCACGGCCACGAGCAGGCCCCGGAACACGGCTAGGATGATCAGGAAGGCGAGGGCGACGACCACGCCGATGATCAGCGGAAGCCGGTCCGCGACCACGTCGCGGAAGTCGACCTGGGCCGCGGTGGTGCCGGTGACGTAGGTCTCGGCGTCGGTGCCCTGCACGGCCTCCGGCAGCGTGTCGTGCACCAGCCGGTTGGTCAGGTCGGTCGTCGTGGCGCTCTGCGGCGACTCGGCCGAGTACACCGTACCGACCAGGACGTCCCCGTCCTGGGTGGGTGTCAGAGGAGTGACCGCGGCGGCGTCGGCGACCCCGTCCAGCGTCTTCTGGGCCTGCGAGGCGAGGGCGGAGCGGTCGGAGGCGGCGACCGACGTCTGGTCGATGACGACGGTCAGGGGACCGTTGGACCCGGGCCCGAAGGCGTCGGTCATCAGGTCGTAGGCGCGGCGGTCGGTGTCGGACGTGGGGTCGGCCCCGTCACCGATGTGGCCGAGCTGCATCGAGAACACCGGGATCGCCAGCACGGCGATGGTGACCACCCCCGCGGCCAGGAACCACCACGGCCCGCGCTCCACCTGCTGGGCGTACCGGTGCCAGGTGCCGTGGGCCTCGGCCCCCGGCTCCGCGCCCGTCTCGGCCACCGGCCTGCGCACCCGGTACCGGTCGATGCGGGTGCCGATCAGCCCCAGCAGCGCGGGCACCAGGGTCACGGCCCCGACGACGGCCGAGACCACGGTGACGGCCGCGGCCAGTCCCAGCTTGGCGATGAACGAGACACCGGACGCCGACAGTCCGGCCAGCGCGATGATCACGGTGCAGCCGGAGACGAGCACCGCCCGGCCGCTGGTGGCGTTGGCGTGACCCGCGGCCCGCACCGGGTCCGCGCCGTCCATGAGGCTCTGCCGGTGCCGCGTGATCAGGAAGAGCGCGTAGTCGATGCCGACCCCGAGACCGATCATCGTGGCCAGCGTGGGGGAGACGGTGGCGAAGGTGAACGCCGCCGCCAGCAGGCCGAGGATCGCGAGGCCGCCCACCACGCTCACGAGGGCCGTCAGCAGCGGGATGCCGGCCGCGATCACACTGCCGAAGCCCACCAGCAGGACCACGATGGCGACCGCGAAGCCGATCAGCTCGCTCATCCGGTCGTCGGGCGCCGGCCGGGCCAGCTCCCCGAGCGGCCCGCCGTACTCGACCTGCGCTCCGGCCTGCCGCAACGGCTCCACCGCTTGGTCGACGCCGTCGAGGTAGTCGTCCCCGAGGGTCGAGGGCTGCACGTCGAAGCGGACCGTGATGTAACCGGTCCTCCCGTCCGTGGACAGCGGTCCGACGTTCGACTGTTGCTGCTCGTCGGAGGAGGAGGATCCGGTGGCGGACAGCGGATTCTGCGCCGACAGGACGTGCGGCAGCTTCTCCAGCGCGCCGATGGTGGTGGACATCTGCGAGCCCAGGGCGGTCAGCTGCTGCTGCTCGTCGTGCAGCACGATCTGACTGCTGTAGCCCCCGGCCTGCGGATCGTGCTGCTGCAGCACCTCGATGCCCCGCTGGGACTGCGCGTCGGGCAGCGTGAAGTTGTCCGAGTAGGTGCCGCCCACCGCACGGCTGACGACCTGGAGCGCCACCAGGGCCACCAGCCAGGCGATGATCACGATCACGAAGTGGCGGGCACACCACTCGCCCAGCCGCCGCAGCAGCCCCGTCCTCCTCGGTCTCCCCGCCGGCCGCGTCCCCGCGCCCTGCCGCTGTCCCGCCGTGGCGTGCTTCCCCGCCCCCGCCGCGTCGTCCCGTCTGGAAGGCATGGGTCGTCCCCTTTGCCCAGCCGAGCCGTTCTCGGCCCTCATCCCATTACAGGCGGGCGGTCCCGTCCCGGCATCTCGGGGCACCGCCGCGAGATGCCCGGCCGGCGGCCCGTCACGGTCCGGGCGCCCCCGGCGCGCGGAGCAGGAAGGACCCGGCGCGCGGAGCAGGGGGGACCCGGCGCGCGGAGCAGGGGGGACCCGGCGCGCGGAGCAGGAAGGCCGCGGCGCGCGGGCCGTTCCCGGTCCGGACGCCGCATCACGACGGGCCGCCGCCCACCGTGGGCGGTGAGGCCGGGGCCCGCCGTTCCGCTCGTACCCGGGAGATCCGAGGGCCGTCCGGTCCGCTGTCCGCCCGCCCCGCGCGTCTCCGGGGGGCGCCTCCGAGCCGGCCGGGCCGGGGCGCGACGAAGCCGGACCGGGACCCCTTCCGCCACGGGACGCGGTGCGGCGTCGTCCTGGCTTCGTCGGGACGAGCGGCCTCAGGACCCGCCCGTCGCGCCTGTCTCGCCCGTCCCGCCCGTGCCAGGGTCCGCGCCCGTCCGGCCGGACGGCGGTTCACGGGCCTCCCAGCCGAACGCGGTCAGGAGCAGCGCGACGTCGTCCGGGCGGTCCTCGGCCCGGCGGGCGGCCTTGACCAACTGGTCGGCGAGATGGTCCACCGAGTCCGTGCGGGTACGGGCCAGACAGGCGCGGGCCGCCTCGATGCCGGCCTCGATGTCACTGCCCGGCTGCTCCACCAGGCCGTCCGTGTACAGCGCGAGGACGCTGCCCGGCGTCAGGGTCAGCGCGGTGACCGGATACAGGGCGTCCGGCTCGACGCCCAGCATCACCCCGCCCACCAGGTCCAGGGTCTCGGTCCGGCCGTCGGGATGCCGCAGCAGCGGCGGCGGGTGACCGGCCCGCACCGCGAGGGCCCGCCCGCTGCGCGGGTCGAGCTCGATGTAGCAGCAGGTGGCGAAGGCGTCCGACTCCAGTTCGGCGAGCAGCCGGTTGGTGTGGGTGATGACCTCCTGCGGCGGCTGCCCGCTGGTCGCGAAGGCGTGCACCGCGCTGCGCAGCTGGCCCATCACGGCCGCCGCCCCGACACTGTGCCCCTCGACGTCGCCGATGACGAGCGCGACCCCCCGCGCGGTCCGGATCACGTCGTACCAGTCGCCGCCGATGGCCATGCCCTGGGTGCCCGGCAGGTACCGTCCGGTGGTCACCAGCCCCTCGATGGCGGGCAGACGGTGCGGCAGCAGCCCTTCCTGCAGCCCGCGGGCCACGGCCGACTCGGCGTCGTAGAGCCGGGCCCGCTCCAGCGCCTGGGCGGCCAGCCCGCTCAGCGCGGTCAGGGCGGACCGCTCGTCCGGGGTGAAGCGGTGCGGTTCCGACCAGCCGAGGATGCACGAGCCCACGGCGTGACCGGAGGCGATCAGCGGCAGGAACGACCAGGAGTGCATCCGGTCCAGAGCGATCCCCGGGTACGCCTTGCTCAGCGCGTCCGGCGACTCGAAGAAGAGGGGGAACCGCGTCGTCAGCGCGTGCACCCCGGGCAGCTGCGCGTCCAGCGGAACGCCCTCGAACGGGTCGAGGAAGCCCTCCGGGTAACCGGCCTCCCACAGCAGGTGCATGCGCCCGTCACGGACCGTGTAGAGGGCGACCTCCTGGGCGCCGAACGCCGGCAGCAGCTGCTCGGCGATGGCCCGGCACACGTCCCGCACCGTCACCGCCTCGGTGAGCACGCTGGCCATCTGCACCACGTGGTACAGCACGCCCGCACGCGCCGCCACGACCGGCTCCGGCGGCGCCGTGGCGCCCCCGATCAGCGCACCGGCCCGGCCGGGCGTCGTGGGCCGCGGGCTCACGGGCGCGGCGGTGCGGAAGACCCGGCCGGTCAGCCCGTGCACGCCCGGGTACAGGACGAAACCGAGCCAGGTGCCGTGCGGATCGCGCACCAGGTAGGTGACCGGCTCCTGGGACAGCATCGCCGCCCGGTAGCGGTCCTCGTAGGCCGGATCGTGCAGCCAGGTGATGACGTGCCAGGGGTGCTGGCCGAGCAGCTGCTGACGTTCGCACCCCAGCAGTTCCGTGCAGCGGCGGTTGGCGTAGGTGACCCGGCCGTCCTGGTCCAGGGAGAACAGACCGTCGGGCAGGCGCTCGGCGGCCTCGGCGGCGGTGACCCCGCCCTCCGTGTCCACCAGCGCGCCCACCAGCAGCCTCCCGGACACGCCGGCGCGGACCACGTGCCCCCACAGCTCGACGGGCCGGTAGCGCACCTGGCCGTCCTCGTCCTCCTCGGCCACCACCCGGAAGTGCCGGGAACGCACCTGCCCGTGCGTCAGCGCGTCCCGCCGGCCCGCCCGCAGCTCGTACAGGTCGTCCGGGCAGACCTGTGCCTCCACGTCGGCCAGGGTGCCGCCGAAGTCCTCCCGGGTCAGGCCGAGGATGTGCAGGGCATCGTCGTCGGCCGACCACCGGTCGCTGTCCAGGTCCCACTCGACCATGCCGACCTGCACGGTGTGGGCCGGCGGGGTGGGCAGCCGGACGCTCACCGGCTGGTCGTCGTACTCGATGCCGTACGTGACGGCGTCGGCGTCCGCCGGGCCCGGGGGCGGGACCCCGCGCGTGTACCGGGTGAGCCGGCCCTCCATGTCCCGCACGGCGTCCCACAGCACCGGCCCCACGCCGCCCGGGCCCAACGGCTCGCGCACCGAACGCAGCACCACCAGCACGCCCACGGTCTCGCCGTCGACCCGCACCGGCCACTGGGCGGAGGCGAACGCGTACGGCAGCGCGGCCGTGAACTGGGGGAAGCGGAGCATGGTCACCCGCTCGTCCGCCAGCCACAGGGCCTCGCCCGTGCGGTAGCACTCCGACACCGGCAGCGCGCCGCCCACCGGGACGCGCCACCACGTCTTCAGCAAGGACCGGGGGACACCGGTGACCACCGACAGCACCAGCGAACGCCGGTCGCGGGAGCGCAGGTACACCAGACCGCCGTAGCTCCCGGTCTCCCGGACGGCCGCGACCAGCGGCTCCGCGAGCGCGTCCTCCAGCCGGTCCGGCGGGGCCTCGGCCCCATGGTCCGCCGCGCCGTTTCCGCGCGCGCCGGACCGACCGTCGTCCGGTACGGCGGCTGGCTCTGGCATCTCGCGTCCTCCCCGGTGCGGACGCACGGGAACATCGTTCGCTCTCCAGGATGTGCCATGCCGGGCGGCGGGGCGCGGCGGATGCGCGCACCGGGGCCCCGGCGCGTCGCTCGTACCCCGGGCCGGTCGGCGACAAGGTCGCCCGGACGCCGGGGGGCGGGCGGCGACGAGGTCGCCCGGTGCGGGCCGGTCTCCCGCGTCCCGGCCCGTCCAGCTCCTCGCGGAACGCCGGGCGGAACACGGGGGTGCGGGCCGCACACCGAAGCTGAGCCGCAGGGCAACCATCGGGTGAACCCGGTTGTCTCACCCGATATCAGCAACAGGCCACCTCGGGGGGCGAAGATGCTTCGAACCGGAACAACCCGCACCGCCATCGTCTGCGCGACGCTCGCACTCATCGGCACCGCACTGGGCACCGCCGCGGTCCCGGCCGCCGCGACCACCCGGACCGCCGTGTCGGCGGCCACCGCCTGCCCCACCGGCTGGGGCAGCCTGCCCGAGACCGGCACGCCCGCCACCGCCACGCCGGTGCGGGACATCCGCACCGGACGGCACGACTGCTACGACCGCATGGTCGTGGACGTCCCGGGCGCCGGGGACGTGGGCTACTCCGTCCGCTACGTCGACCGTCTCCACCAGGACGGCTCCGGACGCCCCGTCCCGGTCGCGGGCGGAGCCGTCCTGGAGATCCGGGTGACCGCGCCCGCCTACGATCCCGAGACCGGCCGGGCCACCTACCCGGCGCGCGCCGGGCACGCCCTGCCCGGAGTGGACCTCACCGGGTACCGCACCTTCCGGGACGCCCGATTCGCCGGCAGCTTCGAGGGCGACACGCAGGTCGGACTGGGCGTCCGGGCGCGGCTGCCGTTCCGGGTGCTGCAACTCCAGGACCGCGTCGTGATCGACGTGGCGCACAACTGGACGGGCGCCCGCTAGAGGTCCTGTCGTCGCATCCCTCCCGTCCGCCCGACGCCCGACGCCCGACGCCCGACGCACGGCAGACGGCAGACGGGAAGGTGACGACAGGGTCTGGGGGCGGGGCCCGCCCGGACCCGGGCCCGCACGCACGAGCGGACGGCTCGCACGTACGGGCCGGACGGCCGCTGCGCACCGCCTGCGGGCGGCCGTGCGGGGCAGTCACCCCCGGACGGCCGCCCGCGGGCCGGTTCACGGCTCCGGGCTCCCGGTCTCGCAGACGCGGCGCGCCACGTCCCGCAGCTTGGTGTTGGTGCGCTGCGACTGGGTGCGCAGCAGCTCGAAGGCCTGCTCCTCGGTCACGTGGTGCCGGCCCATCAGGATGCCCATCGCCTCGCCGATCATGTGCCGGGTGGCGATGGCCTCCTGGAGCTGGGCGTCGGTGAGGGCGGTGGAGAAGGCGACCGCCGCGTGGGAGGCCAGCAGCCAGCCCGCCGTCTCGCTGTCCTCGGTGAACGTGCCGGGCTTGCGGGAGTACATGTTGAGGGCGCCCAGCTCCTCCTCCCGGGTGTACAGCAGGAAGCCCATCATGCTTCCCAGCCCCAGGTCCCGTGCCCGGGGCACGTAGGCGGGCCACCGTTCGGCCGGGGCGGTGAAGTCGCGGATGCGGAAGACCCGTTCGTCGAGTTCGGGGCGCGCGACGTCGAAGCACGGTCCCTCCCGGAGCCGGTCCTGGAGACGGTCGCTGTCCACCACCACCTGATCGGTGGGCGCCAGGGACCGGGCCCGGCCGCCCTCCAGGACGAGGATCCCGGCGGCCTCGCACCCCGGGACGAGCCGGACCGCCGAGTCGGTGATCTCCTCCAGGGTGGGTTCGAGCCCGGATTCCGCCAGCAGGTTCCGGGCCATGACGGCCATCTGCTGTGCGAAGTCACGCCAGTTCACCGTTGGCCTCCTGCCGGCGGGGTCAGCTCCTGCCATCCTGACACGCCCGTTGCGCACCACCGCGGCCTTCCGGAGCAGGACCGGTCCGCCCCGCGTGTCCCGGTGGCCGGGACCGTTGTCAGTGGGGGGTGCGACCCTGCCGTCATGGACGAACTGGAGTTCATGCGCGGCCGGGTCTACGGGGCGGACCACGACGACCCCGGGCCGCGCGACGGGAGGGTGTACGCCGAACTGTCGGGCGGGCCGTTGGACGGTCTGCTGCTGGACGTCACCGACCGCTCCCCGGCGGAGTTCGCGGACGGGATCGGCCTGCGCACGGAGATAGGCCGCTACGGCCCGGGTGGCCGGGCGGTGTACGTGCCGAGGGGGCCGGGCCGTGTCTTCGAGTGGCGGGGTGACCTGCCCTGAGCGGGTGCTCGGCCCGGCCCGGCGGAGCGGGGCCACCGGGCGGACGACATGCCCCGGGACGACGGGCCCAGGGGTCCCGGGCCGGTGCCGGGTGTCGGGCGCGGTGTCCCGAGGGGTACCGGGCCGCCGCCCCGGGCACACGGAGTCGTAGGGCGGCCGACACGCGTGCGGCCGGGCCGGCAGGGCGGAAAGGGGCACCATGGGACGTCTGACCGAGGCCGGGCCGGCCCTGCGCGACCGGATCGGGCAGGCCATCTTCACCCGGGTCGCCGGGCCGGACGGTCCGGACAGCCGGGCCCGCATCCACGGCACGCCCGGCCCCCGCTGGTTCGGCCCCGAACGCCCGGTGCGCAGGGTGCACGGTGACGCCTCGATGTTCATCGGCGGGCTCGCCGCCCTGCTGCACCAGTCGCTGCACCCGCTCGCCATGGCCGCCGTCGCCGGGCACTCCGGGTTCCGCGGCGACCCCTGGGGACGGCTCCAGCGCACCAGCACCTTCCTCGCCGTCACCACCTACGGCACCGCCGACAGCGCCCAGAGCGCCGTCGACCGCGTCCGGGCGGTGCACGCCACCGTGCGCGGCACCGCCGCCGACGGCCGCGCGTACCGCGCCGACGATCCCCGTCTGCTGGCCTGGGTGCACCTCGCGGAGGTCGACGCGTTCCTGCGCGCCCACCAGCGCTACGGCGCCCGCCCGCTGGACGCTGCGGGCTGCGACGCGTACGTCGCCGACATGGCGCGCATCGCCACCGCCCTCGGCGTCCCCGACCCGCCGGTCAGCCGCGCCGGACTCGCGGCCCGCCTCGCCGACTACCGCCCCGAACTGCGCGCCACCCCCGAGGCCCGCGCCACCGCCCGGTTCCTGCTGCTCAACCCGCCCGTGCCGTTCCTCGCCCGCCTCCCCTACGGCGTCCTGGCCGCCAACGCCGTGTCGCTGCTGCCGCTCTGGGCCTCCCGCGAGCTGGGGGTCCCCCGGATACCTCCCGCCGAGGGCGTCTGCGTCCGTCCCCTCGGCACGGCCGTGACCGCGGGCATCCGCTGGGCCCTGGCCCCGACCCGGGAGGGCCGCACCCCGGCGTGAGCTGGGCGCCCCTGCGCCGCTCTGCCGTGGTCCCGGGCCGCTCCGCGTGTCCCGCGCTGCTCCGCCGTGGTCCTGGGCCGTTTCGCGTGATCCCAGGGCCGCTCCTTCGCGGTCCCTGCCGTTCCGCCCGCGCCGCCGGGCGCCTCCGGTCCGGCCGCTTCCGGTCCGGGCCCCTCCGGTCCGGGCCATCTGCCGGTCTCCCGTCCTCCAGGGTCTGTCGTTCGGATCAGGCAGGGCTCGCGGGCCCCGGCACCGCGCCTCGCCGCGTTGTTCGTCGGTCGGCAGGGCTCGGCCCTGCCGCCCTCCTCCGCCTTGCGATACGGGCACCGGACCCCGCTCCCTGATCCGCCCTGATCCGTCCTGATCTGAACGAAAGACCCTGGCCGCCCGGCGCCACCGTCCGTCCGCGCCCGCGCCAGTGCCCACTGCCCCGTCCCGTTCGCGCCCGCGCCCACCGCCCCGTCCGGGCCTGAACCCGGCGTCCGGCCCGGCTCCGGCGGCACCCGTCCGGCCGGCCTTGGCAGGTGCCGCCGGTTGACGCGCCGCAGACGGGGCACTCAGTGCTGACCGAAAACCCGCCGGACACGGGAGGTCGCAGTGGCGGTTCGTCATCGCCTGATCAAAACGGACCCGCGGACCGTCTGGGAGGTCCTCTCGGACGGGAGCCGCTACGCGGAATGGGTGGTGGGCACCGCGACGACGGAACCGGAGCGGGGCCGGTGGCCGGAACTCGGCTCGGCCATCCGCTACCAGGTGCGCCTGGGGCCTCTGTCCCTGACCAACCGCACGGTCGTCCGACGCTGCGAGCCGGGCAACGACCTGGAGCTGGAGGCCAAGGCCGGCCCCCTGGGCAGCGCGCGGATCGCCATCGCCCTCAAGCCGTGGGGAGACCACACCCTCGTCGTCGTCGACGAGCACCCGCTGCGGGGCATGGGCGGCGCCGTGCACAACACCGCCGTGGAGGCGCTGATCCAGCTGCGGCACCGCTCCATGCTGGCCCGGCTGGCGGACATCTGCGAGGAGGTGGCGGCCGAGGAGGAACGCCGACGGCCGATGGGACACCTCATGGCGCCGCACAACGGCGGGGGGCCGGCCCGTGCCTGACGCCGTGGTGATCGGCGCGGGCCCCAACGGCCTGGTGGCGGCGAACCTGCTGGCGGACGCCGGATGGAGCGTCGAGGTGCTGGAGGAGCAACCGGAACCCGGCGGTGCGGCGCGCCACGACCGGGGCGTCGACCCCGACTTCGTCAGCGACCTCTTCAGCGCCTTCTACCCGCTCGCCGCGGCGTCCCCCGTCCTGGAAGGGCTGCGGCTGCACGAACACGGACTGCGCTGGCAGCACGCCCCGCACGTCCTCGCCCACCCGCTGAGCGACGGACGCTGCGCGGTCCTGGACCGCCGGGTCGACGTCACGGCCGCGTCCCTGGACACCTTCGCGCCGGGCGACGGGGCGGCCTGGGCACGGCTGCACCAGACGTGGGAGAGGCTGCGCCCCGACCTGCTGGAGGCGCTGTTCACGCCCTTCCCGCCCGTGCGGTCGGCCGCGCGCGTCGCCCTGCGGCTGCGCGCCGCCGGCGGGCTGCGCATGGCACGCACCCTGGTCCTGCCGGTGCGCCGGATGGCGGAGGAGGAGTTCGGCGGCGAAGGCGGCGGGCTGCTGCTGGCCGGCAACGCCCTGCACGCCGACCTCGCCCCGGAGGCCGCGGGCAGCGGCGGCTACGGCTGGCTGATGTCGATGCTCGGCCAGACCTACGGCTTTCCGGTGCCCGCCGGCGGGTCCGGCGCCCTCACCGGCGCCCTGGTCCGCCGCCTGGAGTCCCTCGGCGGCGTCCTGCGCTGCGGGCAGCGGGTCGAGCGGGTCCTGGTCCGCGACGGCCGGGCCGCGGGCGTGCGCACCGCGGGCGGGGAGACGGTCGCCGCCGGGCGCGCCGTGCTCGCCGACGTGGCCGTCCCCGCCCTGTACGGCGAACTCGTCGCGCCCGAGCACCTGCCCGCGCAGGTCCTGTCCGACCTGCGGCGCTTCGAGTGGGACTTCGCCACCTTCAAGGTGGACTGGGCGCTCGACGGCCCGGTGCCCTGGCAGGCCGAGCAGGCGGCGCGCGCGGGGACCGTGCACCTGTCCGACGGCGTCGACGAACTCACCCGCTTCGCCGCCCAGCTCGCCATGCGCCGGATCCCCGACCGTCCGTTCTCCCTGTTCGGTCAGATGACCACCTCGGACCCGTCCCGCTCACCCCGGGGCACCGAGTCCGCGTGGGCGTACACCCACGTACCGCACCACGTCGTGGGCGACGCGGGCGAGGAAGGGCTCACCGGGTCCTGGGACGCCCGGGAGCAGGAGATCATGGCCGACCGCGTCGAGCGGCAGGTCGAGCGGTTCGCGCCGGGCTTCCGCTCCCGCATCCGGGCCCGCCGCATCCTGGCCCCGCCCACCCTGGAGTCGCTGGACCGCAACCTGCACGGCGGCGCCATCAACGGCGGCACCGCCGCCATGCACCAGCAGCTCTTCTTCCGCCCGCTGCCCGGCACCGCCCGCCCGGAGACCCCGGTGCCCGGCCTGTACCTGGCGTCGGCGTCGGCACACCCCGGCGGTGGCGTCCACGGGGCGCCGGGCGCCAACGCGGCCCGCGCCGCCCTGCGCCGCCGGGCGGTCCCGATTCTGGCGGAGCGCCTGCTGACCCGCCGCGACCGCACCGGCCGCAAGCGCCCGGTACCGGGCCGCCGGACCCCGGGCACCTGACCGGCCCGGGTACCTGACGACGACCCACAGACGGAGGCGAGACGTATGACCGGTCACGACGACGGACCCGACCGTGCCCACCGGCGCCCCGAAGGGGTCAGCGCCGAGACGGTGGAGGCGCTCGGGGCGCTGTCCAAGGCCCTGGAGACCACCGAACGCGCCCGCGGGCACCTCTACAGCTTCCACCAGCTCACCGGCACGGCCGACCTGGAACTGGACCGGGCGGTCGAACTGCTCCACAAGGCCGGGCACCCGGACTGGGCGGAGACGGTGCGCACCCAGGTGCTGGGCCGCAACGTGATCCCCGGCCACTGGACCTTCCAGATCGTCGAGGCCTACGACGGCACCTACTACCAGCCGTTCCGCGACTTCGAGCGCGCGGCCGTCGACGAACTGGCCGACGGACGGGACCACCTGTACGAGGCCGAGATGAAGGAGGCCCGCCGCACGGCCGGCCACCCCGACCACACCGCGCGCCCCGAGACCGGTCCGGAGACCGAGACCGGAGCGAAGGAGCGCAACGACGCCGAGCGGGCGGACCCGGCGTGAGGCGGGCCGCGGGCGGCTGGTCCCTGCACGGCCGCACGGTGGTGGTGACCGGCGCGGCACGCGGCGTCGGAGCCGCGCTGGCGCGGGAGGTGTCCCGGCGCGGCGCCCGCACGGCGCTCCTCGGGCACGAGGGCGCGCCGCTGCGGGCGCTGGCCGCCGACCTGCCGGCGCCCGCCCTCGCCCACGAGGTCGACATCACCGACGACGCGGCGCTGGAGGCCGCCGCCGCGGCCGTACGGGAGCGGCTCGGGCCGCCCAGCGTGGTGGTGGCGAACGCGGGCGTCGCGGAGGGCGGCCCGTTCGCCGACTCGGATCCGGCCGACTGGCGCCGCGTGATCGAGGTCAACCTCACCGGCAGCGCGGCCACCGCCCGCACCTTCCTGCCGGACCTGCTGGCGTCACGGGGCTACTATCTCCAGGTCGCCTCGCTCGCGTCGATCGCCGCCGCCCCCATGATGAGCGCCTACTGCGCCTCCAAGGCCGGCGCCGAGTCGTTCGCCCACAGCCTGCGCGCCGAGGTCGCCCACCGCGGTGTGGACGTCGGCATCGGCTACCTGAACTGGATCGACACGGCCATGATCCGTGACGCCGACCGGTACCCGGTGATGCGGGAACTGCGCGCCCACCTGCCGCCGCCCGCCCGGCGCACGCTGTCGCCGGAACGGGCCGCCGAGCGGCTCGCCGCGGCCGTGGAGCACCGCAGCGCGGCCGTCTACCTGCCGCGCTGGCTGCGTCTGGCGCAGGCGGCGCGCGCCGCGCTGCCGCCCGTGGTGCTGTGGGCCACCCGGCGGGAACTGGGCCGGCTGGAGGCCCGGGACCCCCTGCGGCACACCGGTCTCCTGGGGGCCGGCGGCGCCGCCGACCGGGAGGCCGCCCGGCCTCGGACCTGACCCGCGGCGGCGGCGCCGGGGTCCCGCGTCAGGGCGCCGGAGCCGCCTGCCGCACCGCTCCGTGGACGGCACGCGCCAGCCTGGCCCCCCACAGCGACCGGGGCCCCGCGAACGCGACCACGTCCTCACCGGGGGAGGGGACGCGCGCGGCGACGCACACCGCGTCCGTGGGCGTGCCCGAACAGTCGTAGCCGGACTCCAGCAGGGCCTGCACCTTCGCCTCGGTGGCCGTGCTCACCGCGTTGACCAGGGCCGCGTCCCCGAGCGCCACCGGCAGCGCCACCACGATGTTGATCGTGCCCGCGGGCGCCGGGCCGTCCGTGCCCTCCCGCGCCGAGGCGGCCCAGCCGCGCACCGAGATGCCCACGGTTGCGACGGCCTCCGCGCCCCCGTCACGGCCGTGACCGTACGCCGAGACGTCCGCGGCGGTCATCAGACCCACCCCCGGCCCGCGCAGTCCCGCCTCCGCGGCGAGCGCGGCCAGGTGCCGGTCGGGATCGGTGCGCCGATAGCCGTGGGAGACCTGGGCGTTGAGGATCCACTCGCGCTCCCCGAGTCCGCCGCCGAGGACGGCGCTGCTGATCATCCGCCAGCCCGCGCCGGCGGTCCACAGCAGGGCGTGCAGGGCTTCGCCCTCCTCGACCCGGCTCAGCCGCCGCAGCGGCAGCAGTCCGTCGACGGTCGGGGGCGGCGGGGCGGCGGTCACCGGACGGTGCTCCTCGGCTGGGTCGGACAGGGCCGGCCGATCGTACGCCGGGGCGACGGCCCGGCCCCGACCGGGTCCGGTGGCCGACGCCGGCTCGGTCCTCCCCCCGTCCCCGCCGGGTCGGTCCGGCCCTGTCGGGTCGGGCCGCTTCCGCCGAGCGGGGCTGTCCCTGTCGGGTGGGGCCGTCCCTCCCTGGTCCGTCCGCTCCCGCCGGATGGGGCAGTCCCTCCCTGGTCCGACCGTGCCGGAACCGTCCACCCCGTCGGCTCCGTCTGCGCGCACCTGGGCGTCTGTCCAGCCCAGCCGGTTCGGCCCGCGCACACCTGGGCCCCCGTCCACGCCGGCAGGTCGTCTGTCCGCACCGGGTGGTCCGGCCACGGGTCCGTCCGCCCGCCCGCACCGCCCGCCGGCGGCGACCTCAGGCGGAGAGCGGAAAAACCTGGGCAACGGGGAAGGGACGTGGCACGATCGCAGAAGTGACCAGCAGACCCCCCGTACCGCAGCAGCACCTGAAGGACCTCGCCCGGCTGCGCCGCGTCCGCGACCGGATCGACCGGGAGTACGCGCGTCCCCTGGACGTCGAGGCCCTGGCCCGCGGCGTGCACATGTCGGCCGGGCACCTCAGCCGCCAGTTCCGCCTCGCCTACGGCGAATCGCCCTACAGCTACCTGATGACGCGGCGGGTCGAACGGGCCATGGCGCTCCTGCGCATCGGCGAGCTCAGCGTCACCGAGGTCTGCTTCGAGGTCGGCTGTGCGTCGCTGGGCACCTTCAGCACGCGCTTCACCGAACTCGTCGGGATGCCGCCCAGCGTGTACCGGCGCGAGGCGGCCCGTGCCACCGCGGGGATCCCGTCGTGCGTGGCCAAGCAGGTGACCCGACCGGTCAGGAATCGAGAAGCGCGCACCACCACCGACGCCTAGCGTGGGGGCCATGGACATCACCATTCACTCGAGCTTCCTTCCGCACGACGACCCGGACGCCGCCCTCGGCTTCTACCGGGACGTCCTCGGCTTCGAGGTCCGCAACGACGTCGGGTACGAGGGGATGCGCTGGATCACGGTCGGCCCCGTGGGACAGCCGGGCACGTCCATCGTGCTGCACCCGCCGGCCGCCGACCCCGGCGTCACCGACGACGAGCGCCGCGTCATCGCCGAGATGATGGCCAAGGGCACCTACGGCGGCATCATCCTGGCTACCCGCGACCTCGACGGCACCTTCGAGAAACTCCAGGCCGGTGACACCGAAGTGGTCCAGGAACCGACCGAACAGCCGTACGGTGTACGTGACTTCGCGGTGCGGGATCCCGCGGGCAACATGGTCCGCGTCCAAGAGGTGCGCTGACGGCCGTCCGGCCGCGCGGTCGCCCGCCCCGTGCCCGCGCGCCGCGTCGGCGGGGCGCGGGCGACCGCGGACAGTCACCGATCCGCACGGCCCGACCGAGCCGGGCGTTCCAGGGGGCCGAGGGGCGGCCCCGTCTCACCGACGGAGAGCACATGACCAGCACGGGGAAGAACAAGCGGCCGTCCGAGCCGCACGCCGCCGACCGCCACGACCTGATCCGGGTGCACGGCGCGCGGGAGAACAACCTGAAGGACGTCAGCGTCGAACTCCCCAAACGCCGCCTGACGGTGTTCACCGGAGTGTCCGGCTCGGGCAAGAGTTCCCTGGTGTTCGACACCATCGCCGCCGAGTCGCAGCGCATGATCAACGAGACCTACAGCGCGTTCCTCCAGGGCTTCATGCCCACCCTGGCGCGACCCGAGGTCGACGTACTGGACGGGCTGACCACGGCGATCACCGTCGACCAGCAGCGCATGGGCTCCGACCCGCGCTCCACCGTCGGCACCGCCACCGACGCCAACGCCATGCTGCGGATCCTCTTCAGCCGCCTGGGCAAGCCCTACATCGGCCCGCCGAGCGCGTTCTCCTTCAACACCGCCTCCGTCACGGCCAGCGGCGGCATGACGGTCGACCGCGGCGCCGACAGGACGAAGACCGAGAAGGTCACCTTCAGCCGCACCGGCGGCATGTGCACCCACTGCGAGGGCCGGGGCACCGTCTCCGACATCGACCTCGCCCAGCTCTACGACGACTCCAAGTCGCTCTCCCAGGACCCGTTCACCATCCCCACCTACACCGGGGACGGCTGGGTCGTACGCGTCATCGCCGAGTCGGGCTTCTTCGACGTGGACAAGCCGATCCGCAAGTACACCAAGAAGGAGATGCACGACTTCCTGTACCGCGAGCCGACCAAGGTGAAGATCAGCGGGGCCAACCTCACCTACGAGGGGCTGATCCCCAAGCTCCAGAAGTCCATGCTCAGCAAGGACCGGGAGGCGATGCAGCCGCACATCCGGGCCTTCGTCGACCGGGCCGTCACCTTCACCACCTGCCCCGAGTGCGACGGCACCCGGCTCACCGCGGGCGCACGGTCGTCGAAGATCGGCAAGATGTCCATCGCGGACGCCTGCGCGATGGAGATCAGGGACCTGGCCGAGTGGGTCCGCGGGCTCGACGAGCCGTCCGTGGCACCGCTGCTCACCGCGCTGCGCCACACCCTCGACTCGTTCGTGGAGATCGGCCTGGGCTACCTCTCCCTCGACCGCGCCTCGGGCACCCTGTCCGGCGGCGAGGCGCAGCGCGTCAAGATGATCCGGCACCTCGGCTCCTCGCTCACCGACGTCACCTACGTCTTCGACGAGCCCACCATCGGACTGCACCCGCACGACATCCAGCGCATGAACAACCTGCTCCTGCGCCTGCGCGACAAGGGCAACACGGTGCTCGTGGTCGAGCACAAGCCCGAGGCCATCGCGATCGCCGACCACGTCGTCGACCTCGGCCCCGGCGCCGGCACCGAGGGCGGCACCGTCTGCTACGAGGGCACCGTGGAGGGCCTGCGGGCCAGCGACACCGTCACCGGCCGCCACCTCGACGACCGGGTCGCCCTGAAGGAGACCGTCCGCGAACCCACCGGCAAGCTGCCCATCCGCGGCGCCACCGCCAACAACCTGCGCGACGTCGGCGTCGACATCCCCCTGGGCGTGCTCACCGTGGTCACCGGTGTCGCCGGCTCCGGGAAGAGCTCCCTGGTGCACGGCTCGATCCCCGCCGAGGAAGGGGTCGTCGCGGTCGACCAGACGCCCATCCGCGGCTCCCGGCGGAGCAACCCGGCCACCTACACCGGACTGCTCGACCCGATCCGCAAGGCGTTCGCCAAGGCCAACGGAGTCAAGCCCGCCCTGTTCAGCGCCAACTCCGAGGGCGCCTGCCCGACCTGCAACGGCGCCGGCGTGCTCTTCACCGACCTGGGCATGATGGCCGGCGTCTCCACCACCTGCGAGGACTGCGAGGGCAAGCGGTTCGACGCGTCGGTCCTGGAGTACCGCTTCGGCGGCCGGGACATCAGCGAGGTGCTGGCGATGCCGGTGTCCGAGGCCGTGGAGTTCTTCGGCTCCGGCGAGGCACGCACCCCGGCCGCGCACCGGATCCTCGAGCGGCTCGCCGACGTCGGTCTCGGCTACCTCACCCTGGGCCAGCCGCTCACCACGCTGTCCGGCGGCGAGCGGCAGCGCCTGAAGCTGGCCACGCACATGGGTGACAAGGGCGGCGTCTACGTCCTGGACGAGCCGACCACCGGCCTCCACCTCGCCGACGTCCAGCAACTGCTCGGACTGCTGGACCGGTTGGTGGACTCCGGCAAGACCGTGATCGTCATCGAGCACCACCAGGCCGTGATGGCCCACGCCGACTGGATCATCGACCTCGGCCCCGGAGCGGGCCACGACGGCGGCCGGATCGTCTTCGAGGGCACCCCGGCCGACCTGGTCGCCGCCCGCTCCACCCTCACCGGCGAGCACCTCGCCGCGTACGTGGGAGCCTGACCGGCCGCGGCCCGGCGCTCCGCGGAGCGCCGGGCCTGCCGGAGAGGGGGGGACGAGCCCCCGGTGGGCGCGGTCAGCGGTGACCGCCGCCCCGGAACCGGCTCAGCAGCCGGCGGGCCTGCTGTCGGCGGCGGGGGTCGGCGGCGGCCCGTCGGGCCTGCTCGGCGGCGCGCCGTCCCTGGGGGCTCCGGCTGAACTCCTTGATGCGCTGCAGCATGCTCGGCATGGGCTGCTCCTTTCGAGGTCCGGGGGACGCCCTGGTCCCCGCACGGACCGGATACCCCCGCAGGCCATGGTCAGCCCCGGAGTGTTCGCCCGGCCCTGCCCACGGGAGCGAACCGGACCCGCGAACCGAGCGCATGCACCGGACCCGCTGAAGCGAGCGCACGCACGGGACCAGCCCCGCCGGACCGAGGGCACGCTCAGCACCGGCCCCGCCGGACCGGGAGCACGCACAGCACCGGTCCCGCCGGACCGAGCGCACACGGGACCGGCCCCGCCGACCCCGAGCAGACAGGTCCGGCCCGGCTGAGCGGGGCCCGGGGCCCCGGAGCCCTGAGCCGCGCGGTGGGGGAGGGGCCGGGCCGGACCCGAGCAGACGGGAACACGGCCCGGCGAGGCGCGGTGCCGGAGCCCGCGCCCCGGACGTGACCGGGACGCGGGTCTCCCACGCCCCCGGCCCGCCGGCCGGGCCGTCCGGACACCGTCCCCGTCCCTGCGGCCCTGGGCGCAGTGTTCCGTCCGGCCCCGGGGGGCGCGACGACCCGCCCGTCCGCGAAGTCCCGTCCCGCCGCCGGACGTTCGCGCCCGGAGCCCGGAGCCCGGAGCCCGGAGGCCCGGAGGCCCGGAGGCCCGGAGGCCCGGAGGCCCGGAGCCCCGAAGCCCGGAAGCCCGGAGCCCTTCGCGCAGTCCCTCCCGGCCCCGCAGAGCCCCTCCCAGCCCCTCCCAGCCCCTCCCAGTCCCTTCCAGCCCTTCGGGGCACTCCGCAGCCCCGTCCGCCGGACGGATTGTCACCCGGAGTGTTTGCCGCGGGAGTCCGAGGCAAGTCGGAGTTCCATGAGTGAACAGAGCAAGAACACACGGCAGAAGTCCACTTCGACCCGGACCGCGGCCGACAAGGCCCGGCAGACGGCGGACAAGGCGACCGCGCCGGCCGCCGACGCCGCCAAGGGAACCACGGCCAAGGCCGGTGACGCTGCCAAGGGCGCCGCCGCCAAGGCCGGTGACGCCACGTCGGCCGTCGCGGCCGGTACCGAGCGCGTCGCCGCGGTGACCAACGGGGCCGTGCAGTCCGCGGCCAAGGGCGTCGAGGCCGGCCGCCGCGCGGTGGTGGCCACCACCGGCCAGGTCGCCGCCGGCGCCAAGACCGCCTGGACGGTCGTCGCCCACCGCAAGCTGGTCGCCGCGGGCGTCGGCGCCGGGCTCACCGCGCTGAGCGCCGCGTCGTACGCCGTGGGCCGGCGCGCCGGGCGTCACACGCAGGGCCCGCTGACCCGGATGACCGGCGGACGCATCTGACCCGGGCCGACGGCACCGGGCCCGGGCGCGGCGGCGACGCCGTACCGGTGCCCGGGTCCCGCGGCCCGGCCGCCGGGGCCGACGGGAGCGGCCGGCCGCCGGCCCTACTCGCGCGTCGGCGTCCCGAAGAGGAAAGATGTGTCCGCAAGCGAAGGATGCGACCCCTGCGGAGGAGTGGGCACATGCAGCACGAGCGAGCCGGCGGCCCGGCCGGCCCCGAGGATCTCGTCGACGTCGCTCGGCTGGTCACGGCGTACTACGCGGTGCGCCCCGACGCCGAGGACCCGGCCCAGCGGGTGGCGTTCGGCACGTCGGGACACCGCGGTTCGTCCCTGGCCGGCGCGTTCAACGACGACCACATCGCCGCGACCAGCCAGGCCATCTGCGAGTACCGGGCGCACCGGGGCACCGACGGCCCCCTCTACCTGGGCGCCGACACCCACGCGCTGTCCGAGCCGGCGCGGGTCACCGCACTGGAGGTGTTCGCCGCCAACGGGGTCACGGTGCTCATCGACAGCACCGACGGTTACACGCCGACCCCGGCCGTCTCGCACGCCATCCTCACCCACAACCGGGGCCGCACCGGTGGCCTCGCCGACGGCGTCGTCGTCACGCCGTCCCACAACCCGCCCGCCGACGGTGGCTTCAAGTACAACCCGCCCAGCGGCGGCCCGGCCGGGTCCGAGGCCACCACCTGGATCCAGGACCGGGCCAACGCGATCATCCGGGACGGCCTGAAGGACGTCCGCCGCATCCCCTACGCGCGCGCCCTCGCCGCCGACGGCACCGGCCGCCACGACTTCCTCGGCAGCTACGTCGCGGACCTGCCGAACGTGCTGGACCTCGACGCGATCCGCGCGGCCGGGGTGCGGATCGGGGCCGACCCGCTCGGCGGCGCGTCCGTCGCCTACTGGGGCCGGATCGCCGAGGAGCACCGCCTCGACCTGACGGTCGTCAATCCGCTGACCGATCCCACCTGGCGCTTCATGACCCTGGACTGGGATGGGAAGATCCGGATGGACTGCTCCTCGCCGCACGCCATGGCGTCCCTCATCCGGCAGCGCAACCGCTTCGACATCGCCACCGGCAACGACGCCGACGCCGACCGGCACGGCATCGTCACCCCGGACGCCGGCCTGATGAACCCCAACCACTACCTCGCCACGGCGATCGGCCACCTCTACACCCACCGTCCCGAGTGGCCGTCGGCGGCCGGCATCGGCAAGACGCTGGTGTCCTCCGCGATGATCGACCGGGTGGCGGCCGACCTGAAGCGCGAACTGGTCGAGGTGCCCGTCGGCTTCAAGTGGTTCGTGGACGGGCTGGCCGACGGCACCCTCGGTTTCGGCGGCGAGGAGTCGGCCGGGGCCTCCTTCCTGCGGCGGGACGGCTCGGTGTGGACGACCGACAAGGACGGCATCATCCTGGCGCTGCTCGCCTCCGAGATCACGGCCGTCACCGGCCGCACGCCGTCCGAGCACTACACCGCCCTCACCGCCCGGTTCGGGGAACCCGCCTACGAGCGCATCGACGCCCCGGCGACCCGGGAGGAGAAGGCCCGCCTGGCGAAGCTGTCACCGGCCCAGGTCACCGCGGACACCCTGGCCGGTGAGGCCGTGACCGCCGTCCTGACGGAGGCACCCGGCAACGGAGCGGCCATCGGCGGCATCAAGGTCACCACGGAGAACGCCTGGTTCGCGGCGCGGCCCTCGGGCACCGAGGACGTGTACAAGATCTACGCCGAGTCCTTCCGGGGCACCGACCACCTCCGCCGGGTCCAGGAGGAGGCGAAGTCGGTGGTGCTGGCCGCACTCGGCGGCTGAGCCACCGTCCGTGGCACCGCGACCGCACGCCGAGCCCGCGGTCCCGCCCCGGTCAGCCGGGCTGGACCGCGGGCGTGGCCGGGGACGCGGAACGCGAACCGGTCGGCAGCGACGTCGTCGCCGGAAGCTCCACGGGCGCCTCCTCGGACTGCTGCAGGATCGTGTCCCCGGGGCGTTCCTGACGGGGCGTCGCACCGGTGGACCACTGCGACCAGGCGCCCAGGGCCAGCGCGAACGCGGCGGCGGCGCCCACCACCCGGCCGACCCGGCGGCGCCGGGCCCGGTCGTCCAGGTTCCGCCAGGAGGGGCCCTCCCAGGGGTCGTCCGGATGCCACAGGTCCCCGACGGCCTCCGCCGGGCGCCGCCCGCGCCGGGCCGTCTCCCGGGCCGCCGCCGGGCGGGGCCAGGGGGCCGCGGCCCGCTGCACGGCCGAGGGTTCCTTCGGCGCGGAAGCCCGGATGGCGTGCTCGTCGTCCATGAGGAACCGCTGCCAGACGTCGTCGGGCAGCGACGGCGCGGGCTCCCGCCCGTCCGGCGTCCCGCCGTCGTCGTCCGGCCTCTGCGCGGTCACGTCCGTCGCTCCCTCTCGTGTGCGGAGGTCCGCCGGTCACCCCGCAGGCCCCCAGCGCCCCTGAACACCGCAAGGATCATCGCACAGGGCGACGACGGGTCCGGCGGAACCTGCCGGCTCCCGGTCCGGCACGGGAGATCCTACGGATTCGAGCGCGTGAGGGCACGGCCTGCGCCCGTGCGGCGCTGGGTGGTTGCCGCCCGCTGGACGGCGGGGGAGCGGCCGGGGGAGCGGACCCGGAGGCCGGCGGCCCGCTTGCAGGACCGCGAAGAACATGACCGGGTGCGGACTCGGGGGGCGGACTCGATCGGATAAAGACCGGTGCCGGGCGTCCCGGGCCGCGGCCGGCCTTTGCATAGTCTCAGGAGGGGAGAAGGACGCCCGCGCCGGAAGCGGGAGGTTCTCGAGCGCCTCGACGTCGCGGGAGCAGGGGATGACCGACACCAAGCCGCCACCGGCCCAGACGGCGCTGGCCCTGACGCCGTTCGTGGTGATGGCGGTGATCGCGGTCATGGACCTCACGGCCGGCCCGGGGGTGGGGCTGCTCCCGCTGGTGTCGCTGGGCCCGGCCTTCGCGGGCCTGGTGGGCGGCTGGCGCAGGACCGCCGTGATCGGCGCGCTGGCCCTGCTCCTGTGCGTCGGCCTCGGCCTGTTCAACGGGCTGTTCGCGGAACGCCGGGGCTTCGCGGCGATGGGATCGGTGGCCGGCGTCACCGGCGTCGGTATCGCCGCCGCCGTGATGCGCTCCCGGCGGGAGGCGGAACTCGCGAGCGTGCGCTCGATCGCTGAGGTGTCGCAGCGGGTACTGCTGCGTCCCGTCCCGCTGACCGCGGGCCCGGTCCAGGTCGCGGTGTCCTACACCTCCGCCGTCGCGGAGGCCCGGATCGGCGGCGACCTCTACGAGGTGGTGTCCTCGCCGCACGGCGTCCGCGTCGTCGTCGGCGACGTCCAGGGCAAGGGCCTGGCCGCCGTGGAGACGGCGGCCGTGGTGCTCGGCGCCTTCCGCGAGGCCGCCCATGACGAACCGGACCTCCTCGGGCTGGGGGCGCGCGTGGAGCGCAGCGTGGCGCGGGAGTTGGAGGGCGAGCGCTTCGTCACCGCGGTGCTCGCCGAGATCCGTGCCGACCAGGAGGTCGTCCTGCTCAACTACGGTCACCCCGCCCCGATGCTGGTCCGGCGAGACGGCGGCGCCGACTTCCCCGAGCCGCCCGCCCCGGCGCTGCCGCTCGGGCTCGGCCCGCTGGCCGCTCCGGACGACGGACCGCAGCCGTACCGGGTCCGGTTCGCGCCCGGCGAGCAACTCCTGCTGTACACCGACGGCGTCACCGAGGCCCGCGACGCCGACGGCCGCTTCTACCCGCTGGCCGAGCGCACCCACCTGCTCAAGGAGCCGGACATCCACCGGGCGTTGGAGGCGCTGCGCGAGGACCTCGTCCAGCACGCGGCGGGCCCGCCCGGTGACGACGCCGCGATGCTCCTGCTGCGCTACCACGGGCACGGCGGCCCGCCCATCGATACCCGTGAGCGGGCCGCCGCGGGGGCGCGGCCCCGGCCGGGGGACGACGGGACGGAGGTCGCCGCCGACGCGCACGGTCCGGACGGCAGATGAACGCCCTGGCGTCCCAAGCACCCCGGACGGCGGACCAGCACCCAAACGGCAGACCAGCACCCCGGGCGTCATGAACACCACCGGACGACGCGGCCTCGCGGGCCGACGACGCGGTGGACCCCGTGGGACTGTCCTGACGCGGGCCGGACGCCCGTCGGAGCGCGGACCGTCCGCGGCCGCCGTCGCACCCTCCCGGCCCGGTGCGGCGGTTCGCCGCCCCCTCAAATACGCATGTTACGTTCATCTTTACGCGCGGCCGGACACGCTCCGGCGGACCGGACACACGGGATCGGACACACGGGACGGGTGGACCAGATGACGGCAGAAGGCGACGACATCCCGGTGCCGCCCCGTGACGCCGTCCCGCTCCCGAGGATCCTCGCCGACACGGCCGCCCTGGCCGCACTCGACGACGCCCCGGCCGGTGCCCTGTGGCGGCTGGCCGAGTCCGGCCGTCAGCTCGACGCGAACGTCGTGCGCATCCCTCCCGGACAGCGCGTCGACACCCACCGCGAACCCGACCTGGACGTCCTGCTGCTGGTGCTCGCCGGCAGCGGCACCCTCACCGCCCCCGACGGCACGCACTCCCTCCGGCAGGGCAGCCTCACCTGGCTGCCGCACGGCTCCACCCGCTCCCTCGCCGCCGACACCGCCGGACTGACGTACCTGACCGTCCACCGCCGCCGGCCCGGCATGCGCATCCAGCGGTCCGCTCCCGGTTCTCCCGCCCCCGCCTCGCCCGGCCCCGCCGGGGACACGAACTGATAACAACAGACAACGCCCGACCCGCCGATGCGGTCTTGCCCGCCATGAAGATCTCCTTTCTGATCCACAACGCTTACGGGATCGGGGGGACGATCAGCACCACGTTCAACCTGGCCGCCGCGCTGGCCGGCCGGCACGACGTGGAGATCGTCTCCGTCTTACGGCACCGGGAGCACCCGAACCTCACCCCGGGTCCCGGTGTCGCCCTGCGGGCCCTGGTGGACCTGAGACGGGAACGGGACCACCCCCTGCACGTCAGACCCGCCGCCGTCTATCCGGCCTCCGAGTACCGGTACCGCCAGTACAGCGAACTGACGGACCAGCGGATCGCGGAGAGCCTCGCCACCACCGACGCCGACGTGATCATCGGCACCCGGCCGGGACTCAACGTGCACCTCGCGCTCCAGGCCCCCGAGCGGGTCGCCCGGGTCGGCCAGGAGCACCTCACCCTCGCCCACCACCCGCCGCGGCTGCGGACCGCGCTGCGCCGCGCCTACCGCTCCCTCGACGTGCTCACCACGGTCACCGAGGCGGACGCCGAGGCCTACCGGCGCCGCATGCGACTGCCCGGCGTCCTCGTGGAGGCGCTGCCCAACAGCGTCCCCGACCCCGTGCTGCCGCCCGCCGACGGCACCGCGAAAGTCGTCGTCGCGGCCGGGCGACTGGTCCCGGTCAAGCGCTACGACCTGCTCATCGAGGCGTTCGCCCGCGTCGCGGCGGAGTTCCCCGACTGGCAGCTGCGCATCTACGGCAAGGGCGAGGAACAGGACCGGCTGCGCTCCCTCATCGAGCGACGCGGCCTGTGGAACAACGTGTTCCTGATGGGCGCCGTCAGCGCGATGGAGGCCGAGTGGGTCAAGGGCTCGATCGGGGCGGCCGCCGCCGACTTCGAGTCCTTCGGGATGACCCTGGTGGAGGCGATGCGCTGCGGACTGCCCGTGGTCAGCACCGACTGCCCGCACGGCCCGCGCGAGATCGTCTCCGACGGGGTCGACGGACGGCTCGTGCCGGCCGGCGACGCCGACGCGCTCGCCGCGGCCCTGCTGGACCTCGTACGGGACGGTGAACGCCGCCGCCGCATGGGCAGGGCCGCCCTCGCCCAGGCCGGACGGTACGCCCCGGGGCCCGTCGTGGAGCGGGCGGAACGCCTCCTGCGCGCGGCGACGGAGGCCCGCGCCGACGGCCGCCGTCCCGCTGCGGGCCGGGGCGGCCCGCGCCGCGCCCTCCTCGGCCACGGCCACGCCGTGCGCGACCTCACCCGCACCGCCGCCTCCACCGCGCTGCGCACCCTGCGGAAGGGACACCGATGACCGGCCCGAGCACCGACCTCCACCCCCGCGCCGACTGCACGGCCGACGCCGACGGCCGCCTCACCTTCGCGCTGCTCGCCCCCGTGCCGGACGGTGCCCGCCCCGCCCTGGTCCGGCGGCCCGGCAAGGGCCGCCCCGAGGGCGAGCCGCACCTGCTCACCCCCGGACCGGTCACGGACGACGGCCGCCCCACCGCCGTACTGCCCCCGCTGCCCGCGCTCCGGGAAGGCCGCTGGGACGTGTTCCTGCTGACCGGCCCGGACGGCGCCCGGCTGCGTGTGCGGCCCCGGCTTCGGGACGTGCGGGCGCTCGTCGACGGCGCCCTGCGCGACCGGACGGCACCGGTGGCGGTCCGCGTCCCGTACACCACCCGGGACGGCTACCTCGCCGTCCGGGCCTGGCTGCGCCCCGCGCACGCGGAGGGCGGCCCGGTCGCGCTCGACGACCGGGCGCTGACCGTGCGGGCCCGGCTCCACGGTGCCGAACCCGGCGCCGGGGCCGCCGCCGTGCTGCGGCTGCGCGGGCACCCCGGCACCGTGCGCGTCCTGCCGGTGGACGTCGACGGCCGGGACGTCTCCTTCACCGTGCCCCATCCGGAACCGGTGGACGGCGGTGACCACGTGTGGGACGTGTTCGTACGGCCCGCCGAGGACGCTCCGCCCATCCGGGTCGGCCGTCTGCTCGACGACCTCGCGGACCGCAAACACGTGCACGTGTACCCGCGGGTCACGCACCGCGGGGCCGGGGTGCGGCCCTACTACACCGTCGACAACGACCTGTCGGTCGCGGTGACCCGGGCGGCCGACGGGTGACGGCCCGTCACTCGGGGACAGGGGCCCCGGCGCGCCTGCGTACCAGCGCGTCGATGGTCCGGCGGCTTGACCGGCCGCCGTGCGGGGCGGTTGGGTCGCCGTCATGACCGAGTCGCTCCCCGGCCGCCGGCCGCGCGCCGCACTGGCCATGTCCCGGGACGCGGCCGCCGCCGTCCTCGACGCCCAGCCGCTCGCGGCCCTCGCGGAGGTCTGCGACCTCGCCCCACCCCCGGTCCTGGACGACCTGACCACCCCCAGGGCGCGCTCCCTGCTCGCCGGGACCGAACTGCTCGTCACCGGATGGGGCTGCCCGCCCCTGGACGAGGACGTGCTCCGGTCGGCGCCCCGGCTGCGGGCCGTCGTGCACACCGCGGGAAGCGTGCGCGGCCACGTCACCGAGGCCTGCTGGGAACGCGGCATCGAGGTGTCCTCCGCCGCCGCGGCCAACGCCGTTCCGGTCGCCGAGTACACGCTCGCCATGATCCTGCTCACCGGCAAGCAGGTCCTGGAGTCCGCCCGCGCCTACCGGGCCACCCGCGCTCTCCCCGACGGCCTGCGCACGCCCCGCACCACGGGAAACCACCGCCGCACCGTCGGCATCCTCTCGGCCTCCCTCGTCGGCCGCCGAGTCATCGCCCTGCTGCGCTCCCACGACATCGACGTGCTGCTGCACGATCCCCATGTCGACGACGACGAGGCCCGCGCCCTCGGCGCGCGGCGGGTTCGGGCGGCGGAGCTGTTCCGGTCCTGCGACACCGTCAGCGTGCACACCCCACTGCTGCCCGCCACCCGTGGGCTGGTGAGCCGGGAACTGATCGCCTCCATGCGGCCCGGCGCCGTGCTGGTGAACACCGCGCGCGGTGCGGTCGTGGACCAGGAGGCGCTGACCGAGGCCGCCGTCGCCGGGCGGATCCGTGCCGTGCTGGACGTGACCGACCCCGAGCCCCTGCCGCCCGGCCATCCGCTGTGGGACTGCGAGAACGTCCTCATCACGCCGCACGTCGCCGGCGCGTCCGGCAACGAGTGGCGCCGCCTCGCGGACCTCGCGGTCGCCGAGGCCGGACGGTGGGCGTCCGGTGCCGGCTTCCGTCATCCGGTGCGGCGCGAGGACCTGCCCTTCCTCGCCTGAACGGCACACCGGCCCGGCCCGCGGGGGCGCGGGGTCGACGTGGCACGCCTCCGCGCCCGGCCCGTGCCCGGCCCGCATCCGGCCCGCACCCGGGCGCGTGCACGGGTGCTGCCGTGACGGTCGGACGGGAACGTCTCTTCGGTGGGTGAGACGGAGCCCGCCCGGCCTCAGGACGCGCCGTCCCCGCCCAGCGGGTCCCCCGGAGCACCGGCCTCCGGCGCGCTGTAGAACACCGACGAGCCCTGCTTGCTGCGCTGGGCCCGGTTGCGCGCGACGAGCCCCTCCAGCGTGCTGCGGACCACCGTGGTCTTGACGGTGCGTCCGGGACGGGCCGCCGCGAGCGCCTCGGCGATCTCCGCCGCCGACCGCGGTTCCTGCTGCCCGGCCAGGTGCTCCTGGACGAGTTCGACCAGCTTGGGGCCGTCGGCCGCCGCCTTCGTGCCCTTCGTCGGACGGATGCCCGCCTTTCCGGCTGCGGCGCCCGTCTTTCCGGCCGCGGCACCCGTCTTCCCGGCCGCGGCGCCCGTCTTCCCGGCTACGGCGCCCGTCTTCCCGGCCGCGGTGCCCGCCTTCCCGGCTACGGCGCCAGCCTTCTCGGCCGCGGTGCCCGTCGCCTGCTTGCCGGAGCCCTTGCGCCCCGGTGCGCGGCGCGTCGTGGACGTGCTCTTCCCGCCCCGCTTCGGCTGCTCGGCGGTCTGCCGGGCCGTCGCCCGCTTCCGCCGCGGTGCCGGAACGGTCGCGGCCGCGTCCTCCTGCTCCCGCTGCTGCTCCGGATCCCGCTCCCGCTCCTGCTCCGGAGCGGCGGGAGCCACCGGTGCGGGGGCCGCTCCCAGGGCCTGCTGCACGCTGAGCAGCACGGCGTGGTCGCGCTGAAGCGCCGTCAACTGTTGTCGCAGGGCGGCGATGTCCGCGCTGATACGTTCCTGCTCCTTCATGTTGCGTTCCAGGTCGCTCGCCACCTGGGCGGTGTACTGGGACGTGAGGTCCGTGGCGGTGGTGCTCTCGGACATGGCGGTGTCCCTCCCTTGGGTCCTGGTGGCCAGTCATGGTACGGCCGGGCGACCGCGGTCGGGGCCGGTCCGGGAGGTCACCGCCCCGTACGGGGGGAGCGGAACGGATGTTCCCCGCCCGCGGGGGTGCTGCTCCAGTCGGGGCACCGGTCGGGGACCCGCGCGCCGAACCGACGGTTTGCGGCATGCCGAAGTCAGGCTGAGCGCATGGCTTCAACGATCGAGCGCCCTTCGCGCGACCGCCACAGGCCCCGGCCTCCGGCCCGGACCGGGTGGGCCGCCGCCCCGGGCCGCGCCCGCGCGCGCCGCCGCCTGCCGTCGGCGGCCGTCGCCCTCGTCGTGATAGCGGTGCTGGCCGGATGCGGTGTCCTCACCGGTGGCCCGGCACCGGGGCCCACGCCGACGGCGGGTTCGGTGACCACTGCCCCGGCGACGTCCGCCCCGCCCGCCGTGGCCCCCGCGGCCGGTGCCCCCGGCGTCCCGGGGGCCGGTCGGCTGCCCGGTCTGGGACCGCGGACCCTCGCACAGATCCCCGGGGACTCCGGCCAGGTGGTCGTGGTGACCGGCCGGGGCAAGGACTCCTCGCGCTCCGAGGTGGTGTTGCACCGGCGGACCGCCGCCGGCTGGCGGGCGGGTCCGGCCTGGCCCGCCCACAACGCGCTGCGCGGCTGGACCGACGACCACCGGATGGGCGATCTCCGGTCGCCCATCGGCGTGTTCACCCTGAGCGACGCCGGAGGACGCCTGCCCGACCCCGGCACCCGGCTGCCGTACGACGAGTCGCCCCGCTTCGCCATCAGCGGCACGGGGTTCGAGGGGGAGCCGTTGGAGGGGTCGTTCGACCACGTCATCGCGATCGACTACAACCGGGAGCCGGGCACCTCCCCGCTGGACCGCACCCGCCCGCTCGGCGCCGACCGGGGCGGCGGGGTCTGGCTGCACGTCGACCACGACGGCCCCACGCAGGGGTGCGTGAGCCTGGACGAGGCACACATGAGGGAACTGCTGCGGGTTCTCGACCCGGAACAGCACCCGGTCATCGTCATGGGGGACGCCGCCTCGCTGCGCCGGTGACGTGCGGCGGCCCCCATGCGACCGCCCGCCGGGCCCACGGGGCCCGTGGGCCCGTCGGGCGGTCCATCCGCGACCACGCGGCCCGGCACGCGCGGCTGCGGCGCCGCCGGCTGCCAGGCCCTCCGCCGACGGTCCCTCCGTCCCGCAGCCGCGTTCACGGCCCCCACCCGCGTGCCGGCCAGGCACCGGCCGGCCCCGACCTCCGACGTCCGACCTCCGGTACGTGACCCGGACGACGGACCCTGGTCCGTTCGGGTGGGGCACGGCCGCCGCGCGCCGCCGTGCGGCCCGGCGGGGCCACGGCGTCGCAGATCTTGGGCCCATGCCCCCGCGCGCCCCCTCCGACCCGCTGCCGAAGTCGCTCGTCGCGGTGACCGCGGTCACCGCGATCGTCGACGCCGTCGCCTTCCTCGGCCTGGGACAGATCTTCACCGCGTTCATGACCGGCAACCTGCTCTTCCTCGGCTTCGCCGCGGCCGGGGCCGAGGGCCTGGAACCGCTCGGCAGCGGCACGGCCGTCGCCGCGTTCGCCGTCGGCGCCGTCGTCGGCAGCCGGCTGGGCGCCGCGATGGCGGCCGACCGGTACCGCCTGTGGCTGTTCACCTCGGCCAGTACCGCGGCCGTGCTGCTGATCGCGGCGGCGCTGACCGCACTCGGCCTGGACCTGGTCGAACAGCGTGCGCCGGTCCCGCGCCACCTCGTGGTGATCGCCCTCACCGCGACCGCGATGGGCCTGCGCAGCGCCACGATGTGGCGGCTGGGAGCGGTGCTGAACACCACCCTCGTCACCGGCACCCTGGTCACGCTGATCCGGACCTCGCCCGTGGGCGGGGGCGGCGGGGGCGAACTGCAGCGCTACCGGGCCGCCGGACTGATGGCCGTCGTCGTCGGTGCGGCGATCGGCACCCTGCTGCTCCGGCTCGGTCTCACGGTGGCCCTGCTGGTGGCCGCCGCCGGCGTGCTGGCCGGCATGGGCGCCTACGTCGCGAACCCGGCGTCCCGGCGGCGGCCCGAAGCCTGAGCGGGCCGCCCGCGGCCCGGCGCCCGTCCGGTCACCGGCGGGTGACGCGCAGCATCAGCACGTGCCAGTGCGTCTCGAGCGCCTCGGGATCCGCGGCGGCCCGTGCGCGCAGGCCCTCGGCGAACGCCCCGGCCGCGGCGGACACCTCCGCGTCGGAGCGTTCCGGGTCGAGCGCGCTGAACAGGGACGGCTCGATGGCGGCCCGGAAGAACTGCGTGACCCCCTCGGCGAAGGCCGACGCGTCCCCGGTCTCCTCGTACCGCTCCAGGTGCGGATCGGGCAGGGCCACCAGCTCGTGCTCCTCGAGCCGCAGGACCTCGGCCAGCGGCTCCGTGCCCAGCGGGGCGAGGAACTCCTCCGCGGTGCGGTTCCAGGTGGGGATCGTCATGCGCGCGTGCTCGGCGGTCGTGATCAGCCCCTCCCGCGCCAGGTCGCCCAGTACGGCGTCCGCCGCGTCCATCAGGCCCTCGGCGCCACTGGTGCCGTCGTCGGCGGACGCGCCACCCAGTACCACCAGCTGACCGCCGGACCGCAGCTCCCGCGCCCGGTGGGTCAGGAACGCCTCCCAGTCCTTACGGGACTGCTGGCGCAGGGCCTCCCGCGCCGCGCCGGTGGCCCGGGAGCTGAAGACGTGGCCCAGGACGGGACCGGGCACCCGGGACAGCCAGTGCACCGCGATCGCGCTCCACGCCAGGTGGAGCTCCGCCGTCGGGAAGAGGGGCTCGTAGAAGGAGCGGGCCTGGGCGCACGCGTACACGTCGGGGTCGCGGACGTAGGAGTCGGGGGAGCCGGTGAGGGTGTCGAACAGCGCGTTGAAGTCGTTCGCCGGGATGTCGGTGTGGACCACCGTCACGGGGGTGCGGGCGGCGGTGCGGGCGCGGACGCGCTCGACCACGGCGTGCAAGGGGCCCAGCGAGTTGGTCCCGGCCGCGGCCCCGAGGTCGGCCACGCGGAACGGGGAGCCGTCGCGCGGCAGGACCACCGCGTCCAGCGCCCGGTCGAGCAGGGGCATCCCGTGGTCGGCGGCGCTGTGCTGCACGCGGGAGTGCCGGGCGTAGCCGTGCCCCATGGCGCCTTCCGCGACGTCGGGGGTGTGCGATCCGGTCATGGGAACCTCGCTCCCGGGCTGCTCTGCCCCCTCCTCACCCTAATCAGGGCGCGGCGGGCCGCCACCGGTGACGGTGTGTTCCCGGCGGGACCTCAGGCGGTGTCGCGGTCAGGAGGCGGGCGGTCCCACGGCGGGGGGCCGGGTGGGCGGTCCACTGGCGGAAGGCCGGGGGGACGGTCCCGTGACGGACGGCCGGGGGGCGGAGGGGTCGTGGTCCCCTCGCCGGGACGTGCGGGGGCGGTGTCCCCGGCGGTGAGGTGCTCCAGCACCTCCATCAGCTCCTGGCAGGCGCGTTCCACCGAACGTCGGGTGTGGTGCTGCTCGGCGATCACCGCCGACAGCAGGAGGGCGGTGAGGGCGATCGCCCCGTTGAAGGCCTGGAGGTTGAGCATCACCTCGACCCGGTCCATGTCCCGGAACGGGCCGGTGCCCTCCGTCGCGGCGACGGTGGCCATGACGGAGGCCAGCAGCACGCACAGCATGCTGCCCGCCAGCTGGAAGCGCAGGGCCGCCCAGATCACCAGCGGGTACACCAGGAACAGCAGACTCGCCGGACTGTGCGTGGCGAACGGCACCAGGCAGCCCGCCACGAGCGCCAGGCCCACCGCCTCCCTCCACCGAGCCCGGGGCCACGGCCGCCGCAGGTGCCGGTGCAGCCGGTGCAGGAGCAGCAGGACCGGGGTGACGATCAGCACCCCCATCGCGTCGCCCACCCACCAGGACAGCCACAGCGGCCAGAAGTCCTGCCACCCGATGCCGGCCGTGGCGGCCAGCAGGCCGGCCCCGGTGCCGGAGCTGATCAGCATGGCGCCGAACGCGCCCAGGAAGACCAGGGACAACCCGTCCCGCAGGCGGGCGAGATCGGTGCGGAAGCCCACCCGGCGCAGCATCAGGTACCCGCAGACCGGGGCCGCGGTGTTGCCCGCGACCAGCCCGAGGGCGGAGAGCTGCGGGGAGGTGGTGAGCGTGAGGATGATGCCGAGGGAGCCGAGCGCGATGCCCGGGCAGGCGCGCAGCCCGTACACGAGGAGCGCGGCCGTCGCCACGCCCGTGGGTGGCCAGATCGGGCTGACGACCGAGTCCTGGATGACCAGTTCGCGCAGCAGCCCCAGCCGTCCCGCGGCGTAGTAGCAGGCGGCGATCGCCAGCGTCCGTACCGTGTGGACGGCGGCTGCCCGCGGATCCAGGCTGGTCGTCACATCAGACATGAGACACCGGCGCCGCCCCGACTGCGAGGCGGGGCGGCACGCTCCGGCTCTCGGGCTCTCCGGCTCTCCGGCCCTCCGGCCCTCTGGCCCTACGGCCGGGCGGTCCGGGCGGTCGGCGGGTCGTGCCCGAGGACCAGCACCGCGGCGTCGTCGTCGTGGCCCACCTGTTCCGCGCCCCTGATCACGGCGGCGGCCAGCGCGTCCGCGTCCAGGCCGGCGACGGCCGCGATGCCCGCCAGCCGCACGACCTGTTCCAGTCCTTCGTCCAGCGGCATGGACGGTCCCTCCACCACACCGTCGGTGAGCAGCACGAACACCCCGCCGGTGGTGAGCCGGTACCGGGTGACGGGGAACGACGCGCCCGGCTGGACACCCAGCGGAGGCCCCCCTTCGTCCTCCGTGACGCCCGACCGGCCGTCCGCGGTGGCCCACACACTCGGCAGGTGACCGGCCCGCGCGCTCTCCAGTACCCCGTCGGCGGGGTCGAGGCGCATGAACGTGCAGGTGGCGAAGAGCGGGGAGTTCAGCGACAGCAGCAGATCGTTGGTGCGGGCGAGCAGTTCCCCGGGTTCCCCGGTGACGGAGGCGAGGGCGCGCAGGCCGACGCGGACCTGACCCATGAAGGCCGCCGCCTCGACGTTGTGCCCCTGCACGTCCCCGATGGACAGGGCGATGCGGCCGTCGGCCATCGGGAAGGCGTCGTACCAGTCGCCGCCCACGTTCAGCCCCTGGTAGGCGGGTGCGTAGCGCACGGCCAGCCGCACCCCGGGGGCGGTCGGCAGGTCCCGCGGCAGCATGCCGCGCTGGAGGGCGACGGCCAGCTCCACCCGAGAGCGCTGCTCCTCGGCGTGCGCGCGGGCCTGTGCCGTGAGCTTCCCGAGTCTGGTCAGCAGCTCGTCGCCGTCGTCCACGGGACCGGTACGGGACATGGATCACTCACTCGGGGCCGAGGACGGTGAGACCGGTGATCGCCCTCCGGGCGAAAGCGTGGATCAGGGGTGAAAAGGAACATAATCGTACCCCGCTGGAGCGAGCCAGTCCGGTCCGCGTCGGGCCCTTGCGTCCCGTTGCTCCTGCCTCCCGTTGCTCCTGCGTCCCGGTGCCCCAGCGTGCAGGCCCTCCTGCGTCCCGCTGATCCTGCGTGCCGGGTTCGTTGGCGCCGGGCGATCGTGCCCCGGAGCCCGGAGCCCGGAGCCCGGAGCCCGGAGCCCGGCAACCGTCGGCGAGGTGGTGCCGCCCCGCCGCCGTCCTCCCGTCGGCCCTCGCGGCCGGGGTGCCGCCCGAACCCCGCGGTGCCCGACCTCCGGTGTCACCGCCCGGCGTGCGGCCTCCGGTGAGCCGTACGGAACGCCCGGGACCGGCGGCCCCCTGGGGGGACCGGTGCGGCTGTCCAGTGCCGCGCCAGGCGACCGTTCGCCCCGTCGCGACGCCCGGCACGCACGCTCGCCGCACCGGCCGAAGGCCCGGGGGCCCGGGTGCGTCCGGTACGAGAGCTGCCGTCCGGCACACCGGGAGCACGCACCGGACGCCGCTCCTCGACGGGCAACCGTCGCCTGCCGCGGCACTAGGCTGTCCGCATGGAGCAGCGGGAGTTCATGCAGCGGGGCGTCGGCATCCTCACCGAGGCCCTGGAGATGCGGCGGCAGCTACGGGCCGACCCGGACTCGGTCACCAACAGCGGTGCCGTCTCCCGGCTGTTGGAGGAGATGCTGCCGCAGATCGAGCTCCCGGCCGACGCCGACGCCCGAGAGGTGGCGGACATCGTCACCGCGAAGCTGGGGCCCGCCATCGTGCAGATCACCTCCGCCCTGGCCTTCGCCTTCGTCCAGCTCGCCGAGATCCACGACGCGGGGCGTACCGACGTGTCCGCCACGGACGTGCTGCGCTCCATCTCCCTGCACTACGCGGCGGAGGCGGGGGAGTAGGGCGTCGCCCCACCTCACCGCTGCGGTGCCGTGGGGAGGGCTGCTCCCCGGCCCGCCGCGAGCCGTGACCCGGTCGGCGCGGCCGGTCGGTGGAGCCCCGGACGGCCGCTGCGGGTGCGTCCGGGGGTGCGCCCGGGCATCCCGCCCGCCCCGGACCCTTGACTCCTTACGCGCCGGTAGCGATATTCGGCCTTACTGAGCGCGGTCATGACAACCCCGGGCGTGTCCCGCCGGTCGACCGGCCGTGCCGATCGCCGACGGAGGGACGTGGCCGTGACCATCGTTCGACGCTCCACCGGCAGACGCCGGCACTTCGCCTTCCTCTCCCTGGTCCTGCTCGTCCTCGCGGCGGCCCTCGGTCCCACACCGAGCTCCGCCGCCGACGGCGACTGGTGGGACCCGACCGCGCGCCCGTCCCCGGACTCGGGGATCGGCGTCACCGGCGAGCCGTTCCGGGGCACGAACTCCGCCGGGGAAGTACGCGGGTTCGTCGACGCGCACAACCACGTCATGTCCAACGAGGCGTTCGGCGGCCGGCTCATCTGCGGCAAGCCCTTCTCCGACCGGGGCATCGCGGACGCGCTCAAGGACTGTCCCGAGCACTACCCCGACGGGTCACTCGCCGTCTTCGACTTCATCACCAACGGCGGTGACGGTCGGCACGACCCCCACGGTTGGCCCACCTTCAAGGACTGGCCGGCCCACGACTCCCTGACCCACCAGCAGAACTACTACGCGTGGATCGAGCGCGCCTGGCGCGGCGGCCAGCGCGTGATGGTGAACGACCTGGTCACCAACGGCGTGATCTGCTCGGTGTACTTCTTCAAGGACCGCAGCTGCGACGAGATGACCTCCATCCGGCTGCAGGCGAAGCTGACCTACGACATGCAGGACTACGTCGACCGGATGTACGGCGGCCCGGGCAAGGGCTGGTTCCGCGTCGTCACCGACAGCGCGCAGGCCCGCCGGGTCGTGGAACAGGGCAAGCTGGCCGTGGTGCTGGGGGTGGAGACCTCCGAACCCTTCGGCTGCAAGCAGGTCCTGGACATCGCCCAGTGCGACCGGGCCGACATCGACGCCGGACTCGACGAGCTGTACGACCTCGGTGTGCGCAGCATGTTCCTGTGCCACAAGTTCGACAACGCGCTGTGCGGGGTGCGCTTCGACTCCGGCGCGCTCGGCACCGCCATCAACGTCGGCCAGTTCCTGTCGACCGGCACCTTCTGGCGCACCGAGAAGTGCACCGGCCCGCAGCACGACAATCCCATCGGCCTGACCGCCGCGCCCGGGGCGGAGCAGAAGCTCCCGGACGGCGTGGAGCTGCCGCGCTACGAGCAGGACGCCCAGTGCAACGTGCGCGGGCTCACCGATCTCGGTGAGTACGCGGTGCGCGGCATGATGAAGCGCAACATGATGCTCGAGATCGACCACATGAGCGTGAAGGCCACCGGCCGGGTCCTCGACATCCTGGAGGCCGAGTCCTACCCCGGCGTGCTCTCCTCGCACAGCTGGATGGACCTCGACTGGACCGACCGGGTCTACGGGCTCGGCGGCTTCATCGCCCAGTACATGCACGGCTCGGAGGGCTTCGTCGCCGAGGCCGGACGGACCGAGGCGCTGCGCGACGAGCACGGAGTCGGCTACGGCTACGGCACCGACATGAACGGCGTCGGCGGCTGGCCGGCCCCCCGCGGCGCGGACGCCCCCGATCCCGTCACGTACCCCTTCCGCAGCGTCGACGGCGGGTCGGTCCTGGAGCGGCAGACCACCGGCGAGCGGACCTGGGACCTGAACACCGACGGCGCCGCGCACTACGGACTCGTGCCGGACTGGATCGAGGACATCCGGCGGGTGGGCGGCCAGGACGTGGTGGACGACCTGTTCCGCGGCGCGGAGTCCTACCTCACCACCTGGGGTGCCTCCGAGGCCCACCGGCCGGGGGTGAACCTCGCCGAGGGCGCGTCCGCCACGGCCTCCTCGTCCGAGTGGAACCCGTTCACCAGCTACGCGGCGGGCCGAGCCGTGGACGGCGACCGGGGCACCCGCTGGGCCAGCGACTGGAGCGACGACCAGTGGCTGCGCATCGACCTGGGCGAGGCCCGGCGGGTCGGGCGCGTCACGCTCGACTGGGAGCGCGCCTACGCCCGTGCCTATCGCATCGAGCTGTCCACGGACGGCACGAACTGGCGCACCGTGTGGTCCACCACGTCGGGGGACGGCGGCCTGGACACGGCCCGGTTCGAGGCCCGACAGGCCCGGTACGTGCGGGTGCACGGCCAGACCCGGGGGACCCAGTGGGGCTACTCCCTGTACGAGGTCGGCGTGCACGGCGGCTGACACCGCACCGCACCGCACCGCCGCCTCCGCCTCCGGGCCGTCCGTGAAGGAAGAACGGGCGGCCCGGAGCGGCCCGGGGGCCCGGAAGGCCTTCGGAGCGTCTTCGGAGGGAGCCGGGGACGCTCCGGCCCGGACGAGTCGCGGCGGACGGGGCGTGTGCCCCGCCGGCCCCGCGAACTTCCGGCACGCGGGACCGGCCCCGTGCGCCCCGGACGGACCGGCCCTCCACGGCCGGGACGGACCCTCCCGACGGTCAGGACGCACCCTCCCGACGGTCAGGACGGACGGGCCCCGGACAGCCAGCCGGACCATCCCCGATGCCGTCATCACGGACCGGCCCCGGACAGTCAGCCGCTCCGCCCCCTGAGGCCGTCGTCACGGACCGGCCCCGGACGGTCGGGCGGACCGTCCCAGGAGGCCGTCGTCACGGACCGGCCCCGGACTGCCGGCCGGACCACCCCGGGAGGCAGTCCTGGACCGTCCCGCGGGTCACCTCCGGTGGGCCAGCTCCGTGTCCAGCAGCTCGCGCACGGCGTCCAGGGCCTCCGCACGGTCCTCGGGGACCAGTCCGACGCGGGTCCGGCGGTCGAGCAGGTCGGCCTCGTCGAGGGCACCCTCGTGGCGCAGCGCCCAGAGCAGTTCGGCGCCGGTGGCCGGGTGGGAGGCCACCACGCGGGCGCGGAGCCGGGGGTTTCGCGCGCCCAGCGCGTGGATCGCCGGCGCCTCCGTGCCGTAGCGCTGCACCAGGCGGCGCGGCGCCGGCAGAGTCGCCAGGGCGCGCGGCGGGGCGGCGCCCACCAGCGGGAGCGCGGCCGTGCCGGAGGGGCCGGCCGGCAGCCGGCGGACGCGCACGGCGGCGTCGACGGCGTCCTGCGCCATCCGCCGGTAGGTGGTCAGCTTGCCGCCCACGACGGTGACCACGCCCTCGGACGAGGTGAGCACGGCGTGGCGGCGCGAGATGTCGGAGGTCCGGGCCTCCGCACCGCCGCCGGCGGTGGTGTCGAGCAGCGGCCGCAGACCGGCGAAGGCGCCGACGACGTCGTCCCGGCGCACCGGCACGTCCACGACGGAGCCCAGGACGTCGAGCAGGAAGCCGATGTCCGACTCGGGCGCCTCGGCGACGTCCGGGACGGCCCCGTCCACCGGTTCGTCGGTGAGGCCCACGTAGACCCGGCCGTCGTCCTGGGGCAGGACCAGGACGAAGCGGTTGGACTCCCCGGGGATCGGGATGTGCAGCCCCGCGGGGAGCGGGCCGAGGCAGTCGGGGCGCAGGACGAGGTGCGTGCCGCGCGAGGGCCGGATGCGGATCCCGTCGACCAGGCCGTCCGCCCAGACCCCGGAGGCGTTGATCACCGCGCGGGCGCGGATCTCTCCCTCCTCGCCGGTGAGTTCGTCGCGCACCCGGGCTCCCGAGCCGGTCAGGGACAGCGCCCGGACGCGGGTCAGGACGACGGCTCCCCGTGCGGCGGCGGTGCGGGCGAGGGCGGTCACCAGGCGTGCGTCGTCGGTGAGCCGGCCGTCCCAGGACAGCAGACCGCCGCGCAGACCGTCGGCGCGCAGGGCGGGGGCCAGATGGCGGGTCTCCACCGCGGAGAGCCGGCGCGGCGGCGGGAGCGTGGCGCGGGCGGTGCGGGCGGCGAGCCGCAGGGTGTCGCCCGCCCGGAACCCGGCCCGTGCCAGGGCCGCCTGACGGTGCGGCACCAGCGGGGTGAGCGGCAGCACGAACGGCTGGGCACGCACCAGGTGCGGCGCGGTGCGCTCCATCAGCACCCCGCGTTCCACCGCGCTCTCGTGGGCCACGTCGAGCTGGCCGGAGGCCAGGTAGCGCAGCCCGCCGTGGATGAGCTTGCTGCTGAAGCGGGAGGTGCCGAAGGCGAGGTCGTGGGCGTCGACGGCGGCCACGCTCAGGCCGCGCGCGGCGGCGTCCAGCGCGACCCCGGCGCCGGTGGCGCCCAGGCCGACGACCAGCACGTCGACGGTGGGGCCGCCCACCGTCCGGGCGAGTTCGTCGGCACGGCGGCGGGCCGAGAGGGAGGAACCGGGGGACGGGCCGCTGGGGACGTTCATGGGGTGAGGGTCCTCTCCAGGATGTCGCGCAGCTCAGCGAGGAGCGCTTCGGCGCCGAGGCCGGGGTCGTCCTCGTCGGTCATGGTCCGCAGGGACAGGGCGAACGACTGGACGACCAACAGCAGCGCACGGGCCTGCAGTTCGGGGTGCCCGGCGCGCACCGACCCGTCGGCGTGCCCCGCGCGCAGGTCCTCGGCGAGAAGTCCCAGCAGGGCTTCCTGGCTGGCACCGCGGCGGTCCAGTACATACGGCAGGAGCAGTTCGGGGTCGACGTCCACGATCTTGCGGAACAGCGGGTGCTCCCCGAAGGCGCGCACCCCCGCCACCAGTCTGCCGACCATCCTCGCCCGGGTCGGCACGTCCGCACGGTGCTCGGGGGCCACGCCGGTGGCGACGTCGACCCACTCGCGGGTCATCAGGTCCCCGACCAGCGACCGCACGTCCGGCCACCGCCGGTAGAGCGTCATGCGGGAGACCCCGGCGCGGCGGGCCACGTCGGTCATCGTGGTGCGCCGCACGCCGACGGCCATCACGCAGTCGCGCACGGCGTCGAGGACGGCGTCGTTGTCCGAACGGTTGTGACGAATAGGCGTCATGTGTAACAGTGTAACGCCACGTGAGGCCGTCGGCGACGGCGCCGCTGTTCACGAAGCTCGAACCGACCGGTGAGGACGACCGTCATGGACATGTTGTGGAGTGGCTGGGGCGACCCGGCCAGGGCGACGCCGCTGCCGGACTCGGTGACCGGGCTGCTGGGCGACCTGCTCGGCGTCAAGCCCCGCACCCTCGAACCCCTCGCGCTGGAGGACCTGACGGTCCCCGACTCCCCGCTGGACCCGGCCGCACGCCGCGCCCTGGCCGACGCCGTCGGCGAGGAGCACGTGCGCACCGACGCGGAGAGCCGGATCCGCCACACCCGCGGCAAGTCGACCCCCGACCTGCTGCGCATCCGCGAGGGCGACCTCACCGACCTCCCCGCCGCCGTGCTGCTCCCGGCGGAACACGACGAGGTCCTCGCGGTGATGACCGCCTGTGCCGAACACGGCCTGGCCCTGGTCCCGTTCGGCGGCGGCACCTCCGTCGTCGGCGGCCTCGCCCCCGACGCGCACCGCCCCTTCGTCGCCCTCGACCTGCGGCGCATGGACCGGCTCACCGGCCTCGACCCCGTATCGCGCACCGCGACCCTCCAGCCCGGGCTGCGCGCCCCCCGGGCCGAGGCGCTGCTCGCCGCCGAGGGCTTCACCCTCGGCCACTTCCCGCAGTCCTACGAGTGGGCCACCATCGGCGGCTTCGCCGCCACCCGGTCCAGCGGCCAGGCGTCCGCCGGCTACGGCCGGTTCGACGAGATGGTGCTGTCCCTGACGCTCGCCACACCCCGCGGGACCCTCGACACCGGCCGCGCCCCCCGCTCGGCCGCCGGACCCGACCTGCGCCAGCTCGTCCTCGGCTCCGAGGGCGCCTTCGGCGTCATCACCGCGGTCACCGTGCGGATCCGGCCGCTGCCGGAGACCCGCGTCTACGAGGGCTGGCGCTTCGCCTCCTTCGACGAGGGCGCCGCCGCGCTGCGCCGCCTCGCCCAGGACGGGCCCCGCCCGACCGTGCTGCGCCTGTCCGACGAGACCGAGACCCTGATCGGCCTGGCCCAGCCCGACGCCATCGGCGCCGGCGTCCAGGAGTCGTCGGCCGGCTGCCTCGCCGTCGTCGGCCACGAGGGCACCCCCGAGGACACCGCGCACCGCCGGGAGGGCGCCGCGGCCGTCCTGCGCGCCCACGGCGGCACGCCGCTGGGGGAGGAACCCGGACGGCGCTGGGAAGGCGGCCGCTACTCGGCCCCGTACCTGCGTGACGCCCTCCTCGACGCAGGGGCGTTCGCCGAGACGCTGGAGACCGCCACCTTCTGGTCGCGCGTCCCCGAGCTGTACGCCGCCGTCCGGGAGGCGCTCACCGGGACCCTGACCGCCGCCGGGACCCCGCCCCTGGTCATGTGCCACATCTCGCACGTCTACGAGAACGGCGCCTCGCTCTACTTCACGGTCGTCTCCGCCCAGGGCGACGACGCGGTGGCGCACTGGACGCGCGCCAAGCACGCCGCCAACGAGGCGATCCTCGCCGCCGGAGGAACCATCAGCCACCACCACGGCGTCGGCACCGACCACCGGGACTGGTACCTCCGCGAGATCGGCCCCCTCGGCACCGGGGCCCTGGACGCCGTGAAGCGGCACCTGGACCCCGCCGGACTGCTCAGCCCCGGCGTGCTCCTGCCCGCCGGTGACTGAGCCGTCCGCGCCGGACCCCGCCCCCTCCTCCCTCTCCCCTCGGCCCGCCGGAGGCAGCCCCATGCGACAGTTCACCGCCGTCGTCAACCCCACCGCGGGCGGCTCGACCGGCGCCGCCGCGCTGATCGCCCTGGCGCGGCTGCTCCGGGAGGCGGGCGCCGACCTGCGGACCGAGTACAGCCGCAGCCTCGTCCACGCCGGCGAGCTGGCCCGGACGGCGGGGGAGCAGGGCCGGGTGGTCCTGGCCGTCGGCGGGGACGGCATCGCCGGGTGCGTCGGCGGGGCCCTCAGCGGGACGGGCGCCACGCTCGGCCTGGTGCCCGCCGGCCGGGGCAACGACTTCGCCCGGGCGCTCGGCCTGCCCACCGAACCCGGGGCGCTGGCCCGCGTCCTCCTCACGGGGGAGCCCCGGGACGTCGACACCGTCGAGGTGACGTCGGCCGTCCACGACCGCACCGTGGTCCTCGGCAGCGTCTACGCGGGTGTCGACGCCCTGGCGAACCGGCACGCCAACCGCTCCCGGCTGCTGCGGGGGGCGGCCTCGTACTACGCCGGCGGACTGCGCGCGGTCGCCTCTTGGCGGGCGGCCCGCTACCGCGTCACCGTCGACGGCGTGGAGCACGCGCACACCGGCTACACGGTCGTCGCCGCCAACTCCGGGTACTACGGATCCGGCCGTCTGATCGCGCCGGACGCCCGCGTCGACGACGGGCTGCTGGACGTGGTGATGATCGAGGAGGCGCCCCGGCGGCTGTTCTTCGCCCTGATGAAGGAGTTGGAGACCGGGGCCCACGTCCACCGCCCGCAGGTGACGGTCCTGCGCGGGCGCGAGGTCCGCATCGAGGCTGACCGCGAGGTCCCCTACGGCACCGACGGCGAGGTCGAAGCCGTCCTCCCCGTCACCGCCCGGGTGCTGCCCGGGGCTTTGCGCGTGCTGGGCTGAGGGGAGGGCCGGGGAGAGGCGGAGGGGAAGGGAAGGGGCGCGGGGAGGGTGCAGGCCGTGTGCCGCCCACCGCCCTCCGCGTGCGGACACGGGCGGGTGGTGCGGGGCACCACCCGCCCGCGCCCGTCGCGGCGGGCTCCGCCGCCTCCTCACGCCTCCGTTCCGTGGTACCGCTGCGCCAGCCGGGCGAGCGCGACCGCACCCAGCAGCAGCCCGAAGTCGCGCAGCGCGACGTCGTAGTGGCCCGGGATGGTCAGCAGGTTGACGATGATGCCGGCGAGCCATCCCGCGACCAGCCAGCCGCCGAAGCGCGGTGCCACGGCCACGACGACGCCGGCCAGGATCTCGATCACTCCCACCATGTACATGGCTGCCTGGGCGTCGCCCGGCACGAGGCCGTCGATCCACGGGGCGAGGTACCCGGGCCAGTCGACGAGCAGATTCGCGAACTTGTCCAGCCCGAACAGGATCGGCGCCACCGTGAACCCCGTCCGCAGGATCACGTAGGCCTGGTAGCCGGGGTCGGTGAGCTGCGCCCGCCGGTCGCCGGCCGCGTTCTTGCTGGTGGTCGTGGAGGCCATGGCCCCTCCTTCTATCGACAAGGTTCATTTCTTATAGAAGACCTCCGGCGGTTCTTTAGTCAAGAGCCGTGGGTTTTACACTGGTGTTCGTGGACGACACGGACGAAGGACGCGACCCGGACGTCTCCGCCATCGCCGCGCTCGGCGAACCCACCCGCCGGAGGCTCTACGACTACGTGGTGCGCAGCCCGGACCCGGTCGGCCGGGACGAGGCCGCGGCCGACCTCGGGCTGGCCCGGGCGACCGCCGCGTTCCACCTCGACCGGCTCGCCGACGCATCGCTGCTCGACGTGGTCTACGAGCGCCGCAGCGGTCGTACCGGCCCCGGAGCCGGTCGGCCCGCCAAGCTCTACCGGCGGTCCGCGCGCCAGATAGCCGTCAGCCTCCCCGACCGGCGCTACGAGCTCGCCGGACGGCTCCTCGCCCGTGCCGTGGAGGAGTCCGGCGCCACCGGCGAACCGGTCCGCGAGGTGCTGCACCGCGAGGCACGGGAGCTGGGAACACGCATCGGCGAGGACGGCGCCGGGGAGGACGTGGTGCGGGTGCTGGAGCACTACGGCTTCGAGCCCCGGCGCGAGGACGGCGGCTGCGTCGTCCTGGGCAACTGCCCCTTCCACGCCCTGGCCCGCGAGCACACGCAGACGGTCTGCGGGATGAACCTGCACCTGCTCGGCGGCATCCTGGAAGGGCTCCGGGAGACCGGCTACACCGCCTGCCTGGCCCCGGAGACCGGCCGCTGCTGCGTCCGGCTGGAGCCGGCGGCCCCGGTCTCGTCCGACGATTGATCCGGTGGCGGGGTCGCGACGAGCCGTCGGTCCTCGCGTCCGCCTCTTCCCCGTCGTGGGCGCGGGTCCGGACGAGGTCCGCCGGCCGCGGCCCCGGGACGTCCGGCCGACGGTGACGAGGGCTCATGTCCCTTCGGGTGTGCGCCCGTTGTCAGTGGGCAACCGCACAATGATCGGAAAAGGAGATCAACACCTGCGTTCTGCTGGGTAGACGGTCTCGAGTCCCGGCTCCGGAAAGGCCCTGCTGATGCTCTCCACCGTGGATCAGGCCGCGCGTGTCGTCGCCCTCCCGGCCCCCCGTACCCGGTCCTCCCGCACCGCCGCCGCACGGACCGGCTCCGCCCGGCCCCGCGGGTCCGCCGGGGCGCCGGGATCCGACGTGCTGCGGATCGTGTCCGACCCGCGCACCCCCACCTATGTGAGCGTGCACGCCAACGGCCGCCGCCGCTACAGCTACTGGCGCCCGATCGACTCCACCACCGGGCTCGGCGGCTGCTACGTCGCGCTGCCCACGGAGGAGTGCGACGCCCTGCACGCCGCCGGCCGGATCACGCTCGGCGACCCCGTGGTCGACCCGCACCGGACGACCTACCGGGTCCGGGCCGCCGTCCGTACGCCCGCCACCGCCACCCGCCCCGCGGACCGCTCCGCCGTACCGCCGCAGATACTGGTGCGCCGGCGCGCCCGCGTCGCCTGACGCGCCGTCGGCCGCCCCGGCGCCGGCCGGGGCCCGGTGGACTGCGGCGGTCGCGCCCCGTCCTCAACCCCCGTGCGCCGTAGGCCCCTTCACCGGGAGCCCGTCCACGCACGCCGGAGCTGCGCCGGATGAAGCTTCCGCCGCACGAGGTGTCATGGTCCCGCCCATCGCGGGCATCCGAACTCCATCCGCAGTCACCGGAGTCCGGATCGGGAGTGCCGCCCGTCCGGTCCGGCGCGCCCCCGACGGACCGAGGAGGACCGGCCATGAGCAGAAGCAGCCGCACCCTTTCCGCGCTCTATGTCGCCGTCGCCCTCTGGCTCGCCTACTGCACGGTACGGACCTGGGGCACCGTCCCCACCTGGACCAGCCTCGCCATGGCCGCCGCGAGCCTGGCGCCCCTGCTCGGGATCGCCCGGGAACACGTCATCGCCGAGGAGCGGCGGACCGTCGCCGTCCTCCGGGAACGCGAGGGGCGCCGCGGAGCCTGGCGCGACACGGCCGCAGCGGTGCTCGCCCAGGCCGAGGTGGACGCCGCGTGCTGTGAGCGGTGGTGGACCTCGTGCGCCACCGACCACGACCCCGGCTGCGCGCACCGCACCTCACGGGACAGCTCGGCCTGACGTCCCGTCCACGACCCGGCCGCCCCGTCGTCGTCCATGAACGCTCGCCCAACGAAAGGCAATTGACGTCGCGTCACTCCCGACGCTCGGTTCGGGTCGCCGGGCGGTGGGTCGAGGCGCCAACTGATTGCGGTGGGCGCGGCGATCGCTACGCTCACCGGATGCGTATACCCCGCTCGCCCTCGGGCTGGACCATGGCCGTCTTCGGGCTGCTCGCCGCCGTGCTCGGAGCCGTCGGCCTCCTCTCTCCGACCGCGCAACTGTCCCTGCTGGGCCTGACCGTGCCCGGCGAGCGGGGGAGCGGCGACCACACCACCGCCTTCGTCACCGCGTCGTCGATGGCGGCCCTCAACATGGGCGCGTACTACGTGCTGGCCGCCTTGGCGGACTGGCGTGCCTTCTTCCTGTGGACGGTGCCGTTCCGCCTCCTCACCTGCGTGGTCTTCACCACGGCGGTGATGGGCGGCAGGGCACCGCAGGCGTTCCTCGGTGTTGCGCTCTGGGAGGGACTCGGGGCCCTCGCGACCGGCGCCGCCCTGCTGTACGAACGGCGCACCGACCGGCACGTGCCCGGCCGCGCCCCCACGACCGCCGTCACCCCCGGCCAGGAGACCCGATGACGCCGCCCCGACTGACCCCGCTGCTGGCCCAGTTCGACTTCGCTCGCGCACGGCTCACCACCCGGCTGGCCGGTCCGCTGATGGACAGCGGCGACGGATGTGACACGCGGGTGTCCGCCATGACGGACGAGGAGTACCTCTGGGAGCCGGTGCCGGACTGTTGGACGGTCCGCCCCCGCGCGCACGGACCGGGTCCCCGCGCGACCCTGCTCGCGGGCACCGGCGACTTCGGACGGGACGCCGCCGCGTACCCGCACCCCTGGCCGCCGCCGTTCACCACCATCGCCTGGCGGCTGAGCCACCTGAGCGACATGCTGACGCTGCGCGCCGACCACACCGCCGGCAGCCACGGTCTCACCCGCGACGACTACGAGGTCCCCGGCGACGCGGCGACGGCCCTGGCCGCCTTCGAGACCGGTGCCGACGCCTGGCGCGCGGCACTGCTGAGCGTCGACGACGCAGCCCTCGACACCGTCGGGTACTGCACGTACCCGCACGGCAGCGACGCGGAGTAGCCGCTCATCGACATCGTGTGGTGGGTCAACCAGGAGGTCCTGCACCACGGCGCCGAGATCGCCCTGATCCGCGACCTGTTCCGCGCGCGGGCCCGCTGACCGCCGTTGGGCGGAAGAACACCCCCGGAGGGGTGCCGCCCCCGGCAGCCCCCGGCAGCTCGGACTCAGCCGGCCGTGCGCGAGGCACTCCGGAACGCCCGGTCCGGTCGCGGTTCGACCGCCCACCGGAACACCCACCGCACGGGTGCCGAGCACAGCACCGTCACCACCACCGCGGCGACGACCGTGACCACCACCGCGCCGAGCGGTTCGTACAGCCACTGCGGGTCGTACCAGCCCCAGTACTTGCTCACCTGGGCGACGAACCCGTGCAGCAGGTAGCCGTACAGCGTGGCCGCGCCCAGCGAGGTGAACCAGGTCCGCCGCCCGGGCACCCAGGACAGGAAGCACGCGACGAGCAACAGGGAGCAGGCGAAGACCACGAGCGTCGCGACCGCGCCGTACCAGGCCGGGAATCCCAGCTCCTGCGCACTGTCCCGGTGGTACAGCCAGCCGGTGTCCACCCGTGGAACGGCCCAGTAGGCCCCGGCCAGGGCCGCGGCGAACACGGGTACGGCCAGCAGCCGCGCTCGCCGGGTGCGCACCCCACCGAAGTGCTCCGGCCGCAGACTCAGACCCAGGACGAAGAACGGCAGGAACTGCAGCATGCGCTGGATGTCGAGGTCCTCGCCGAGCGACGGCGACATCGTGGCCAGCATGGCGACGACCAACGCCACGGGCACCGGCCACCGGACCAGCTTCCACACCGGGGTGGTCAGGCGCCACACGAACAGGGCCGCCAGGAACCACGTCAGATACAGGGGTTCCAGGAGGGTGATCGGCCGGTCCGGGACGCCGTCCGTCCACCGGGTGAAGAAGGTGTACGCCGTCTCGAAGATCACGTACGGCAGCGCCACGCCGGTCACCAGGCGCCGGATCCGTCCGGGGCTGCCGTCGAAGGTACGGGAGTAGTACCCGGCGATGACGATGAACGCCGGCATGTGGAAGGCGTAGACGAGCGTGTACAGCGCCGTGACGGTGCGACTGTCGGACCGGAGCGGCTCCCACGCGTGACCGACCGCCACCAGCACGATCGCCAGGTACTTGGCGTTGTCGAAGAACGCGTCCCGCTGACCCGGCCGCCGCGGTGCGGCATCCGCCCCGGGGCGCTCGGTGCCTCCGTCCGCCCCGCGCCGGTCGTCCGCCGTGGCCACGGTCGTGGAACCGGTCGTGGAACCGGTTGTGGAACCGGTTGTGGTGCAGGCCGTGGAACCGGTCGTGGTGCCGGCCGCGGCGGGGCCGGTCCGGTCGCCCTCCTGCCGGTGCGTTCCGGACTCTCCCTCCGGGACCGGGCCCCCTCCGGCGGACCGCACGACGTCACTCACCGGGCCTCCCGGGGCCGGTGGTGTGCGCTGCCCGGGGGCCGCCGGCGTGTCTCGTGGGGGTGGGGACGACGGGGAGGTGGAGCGGACGCATCCCGTCCGCCTCACCCGTCCCGCACCGGTCAAACCTGTGCTGTCCCCCACAGGTGGGCGGGGAGGGTGCGGCACGGCGGTCAGCCTCAACCGAACGGGTGATCCCCGCACTTCTTCCCTCCAGCGGGAACCGGCGTGCCGCCGGGACCGTTCTTCCAGGCGAACCGCGGGCAGCCCGGCCGGGCTGCCCGCACCGGTCCGGGCCGTGTCCGACGGTCCGGGGACCGGACGACGGCGACTCACCCCGAGGTGGCACCAGTGGCGATGTGGGACAAGCTCAAGGAACAGGCCAGGACCCTCCAGCAGTCCCAGGGCGCACGGCCGGCAGGCGGCCAGGCCCAGGGCCAGGGCGGCCCCTTCGGCCGTACCACTCCCGGAGGTCAGGGACGCGGCACGTCCTCCGGAGGCTCCAAGGCCCAGCTGGTCTCCCTGCTGAAGTCGCAACTGGCATCCGCCAGGACGGAGCTCAAGAGCGGCGCCTACCGGGACGCCGCGATGGCGATGTGCGCACTGGTCGCGGCCGCCGACGGCCACGTGGACCCCTCGGAACGGCAGCGTGTGGAGGAGCTGATCGTCTCCAACGAGGTCCTGCAGAACTTCCCGCCGGAACAGCTGCGCAAGCGGTTCAACGAGCATGTGGACCGGCTCGTGGGCCACTTCGAGTCCGGCAAGGCGCGGGCCCTGGAGGACATCGCCAGGACGGCGAAGAAGCCCGTGGAGGCCCGCGCGGTGGTGCAGACCGGCATCGTCGTCGCCGGTGCCGACGGTTCCTTCGAGGCGTCCGAGCAGTACGTCATCCGCGACGCGTGCGCGGTGCTCGGTCTGTCACCCTCGGAGTTCGGCGTCTGACGGCCGTCTCACCACCAGGCTCGCCACCTCGTACTCCATCGCGTCGGTGTCCGGGTCCGGAGGTGGGTGGTACCGCCCGGCGCACACCGAGAGGTTGACGATGAGGTAGGCGTGCCAGCGGCGGCCCACCCCGCGTCGGTCGGCGAAGGCCCGCGCGCCGTTCACCCACCAGACGACGGAGCGGGCGCCGAACTCCACCCGCAGGTCGACCCAGGCACCCGGGCGCACGGAACGGTGCCGGTAGTAGTGGCCGGCCTCGCGGACGTGGTTGGTCAGTTCCAGCAGGTCGGGGTTGTCCGGGTGGTACTCGAAGACGTCGATCTCCTGGTCGCCGTCGCGCCAGGTCCAGATGGCCGGCCACGCCCCGAGCGCCCGGGGCAGCCGCACGCGGGCCTCGAGCACGTCACCGGTCCGGGCGACGAAACCCTCCTCACTGCCCTCGGTGGTGAGGAGCCCGGTGTTCCACCGGCCGTCCGGTCTGCGCCTCGCGCGGAACGTGCCGCTGCGGGAGTAGTCGTCGTCCGGTACCAGGTGATCGAGTTTGTCGTCGCCGGGATTGGTCGGGCCGCCCCCGGGATAGGCCCAGGAACGCCCCGCCACCCATTGGCGGGTGGAGGCGAAGTCGGCGGTGAAGACGACGTCCGGGGCTTGGGAACCGGACGCCTCGCGGGACGTGGCGTGAGCGGGATCGGGTATCGGCGGGTTCTCGGACGGGGGAGGCGGATCGTGCCGCGCCGGTTCGTGCATGACCGGGTTCTCTCCGGTCCGGGAGCCGCGCATGCCGGCAACGGGCCTGCATACGGGGCAAACAACGCCTTCGAGTGAACAGCGCACCCCCGGCGGGCAGGCGGCGGGACCGGGCCGAGCCGTCTCCCGCAAACCGAGCCCGGAGCAGCTCCCGCCGACGGCGTCCTCGCGTCGGCCCGACGGCGGGGGGCGGCGCGTGGGGCCGCCAACGGCGTCGGCCCGTGAGGCCGACGGCGGTGCTGCGCGCCTGCTCCCTGGTCGAGCTTCGTCCAGCTGCGCCTTCGACGACCTGGAGGCGGACCAGCCGCTGTCCGTGCCGTATGCGGCCGAGGACCACCCGGTTCCGGCCCGTCACCCTTTCCGCGCCCACGCCGGTTCCGTCGGTCGATCAAGGGGTGACGGCGACAGACGCGGCCGCCCGGGGTGGGCAGCCGGACGGAGGCCATGCCCTGCTGTCGGCCGGCGGAGGCACCCGGAGGCCGATGCGCTTCCGGTCCCCCGGTCCCGGTCCATCGCCCCGAGCAGGCGGTGTTGTCGTGTCACGCTCGGCCCGACCCGGCGGAAGAGACACCGGAGCCCACCCGGCGAGAAGCCCTGTGCAACGGGCCCGGCAGGGCCCGGCTCGGTGCGCGGCGGCGTCCCGGGAACGGATCGTCCAGCCGGGGAGATGGATCCGGTCCGCATGAAGGGGAGTTGGGGAGGGAAGGCACCGTGGGGCGCGGCAGTGGCACGGTGCGTGCGGACGGCGGGGCGGAGTGTCATGGGGGACGTTCCAGGTGCGGCGGAGGGTGCTCCGGCGCCCGGCCCCCGATGCCCGGCCCCCGACGCCCCGGCCTGCGCGCCCCCCCGTCCCACCGCGCCGGGAACAGGCGCACAGGGCCGCGCCGTGAGCCCTGTACGCGCCCCCGTCCGCGTACCGACAATGCAGTGCCCCCGCCCGGTCGGTCCGACGCGGTGCCGCTGTGCCCGCCCGCGGCCCGTTCCCGTCGCTCTGTCGCCCCGCCTCCCGCTGACGTCCAGGAAAGCAGGTCCCCGTCGTGCTGCTGCGTCTGCCCACCTCAGTGTCCGAAGCGCGCGCCCATCTCGCGGAGGGAGCGGTCCCCGTCGGAGGGGCCACCCTCGTCTGGGGCGTCTGGCAACGGGACGGCTTCCCCGAGCTGGCCGTCTCCCTGCGCCACGTCCCCGAGGCCAACGTGCTGGAACGTGACGCGCTGGGCGGTGCCGTCCTGCTGCACCGCGTCGACGACCGGGTGCCGGAGGTGCTGCACCGGGCCGCCGGCAGCGTGGGCACCGGAGCCGTGCGCCGGACCGCCACGGTCGGCGGCAACATCGTCGGCAGCACCCTGCGCTGCCTGCTGCCCGCCGCCCTCGTGCTGGAGGCGCGCGCGACCGTCCTGGACCGGGACGGGACCTACGAGACGGATCTTCCCGAGGTGGTCGCCAAGCGCCACCTGCTGCTCGCGCTCCGCTGGCGCGAACCCGTCGCGAGCGGGTACCACAAGGCGCCCGCCGACCCGGGCGGGCCGCCGCCCCTGGTCGTGGCCGCCGCCGCCCATGCGGAGGAGGGCGGGGGCCACCGGGTACGCGTCGCCGTCCGGGACGGCCACGAGGTGGTCACGGGATCCGCCGCGCTCCCGGCCGGAACCGGTGACGGGCAGGTGCTGCGAAGCCTGGAGGACACCGACCTCGCCGCGCTGCCGCCCACCGCCCGCGAGGTGCTCCGGCGCGAAGTGACCGGCCTGCTGAGCCGCCTGCCCTGATCCGCAGCGCCGATCGCCGTCGGCCGTTGGCCGTTCGCCCCGTTGGCCGTCCGTCATCCGTCGTCCGTCGGTCGGTCGTCGGTCGTTGGCTGGTCGCTGGTCGCTGGTCGCTGGTCGCTGGTCGCTGGTCGCTGGTCGCTGGTCACTGGTCACCGGTCGCGGGTCACTGGTCACCGGTCGCCGGTCGAGGGGAGGCGGCGGTCCCTCCGCGTGCTCGCCACGCCGAGCCCTCCGCGTCCTCGCCGCGCCGTGCCCTCCGCATCCCCGCCGCACCGTGGCCGCCGCGAGCCCGCCGTGGCCGCCGCGCGCCGCCGTGACCCCCGCCCGTCCGCCGCGGCGCCCGTCCGACCGCGGCGCGCGTGAGCGCGGCCGGCGGGGGTACCCCGTTCCCCGGAGGAAGCGGTCGGGGCGGTACGGACCGGTGGCGGGACGGGGCCCGGCACCCCGTCGAAGGGGATGGCCATGTCACACATCGCGGGCGACCTCACGGACGGTGCCGTCCGGATCCAGTTCATCGGAAACGCCACCCTGGTACTGCGTTACGGCGAGCTGACCCTGCTCACCGACCCGAACTTCCTGCACCGCGGGCAGTACGCCCACCTGGGGTACGGCCTGGTGAGCAGGCGGCTGACGGAGCCGGCCGTCGACATCGTGGACCTGCCCCGTCCCGACGCGGTCGTGCTCTCCCACCTCCACGGGGACCACTGGGACCGGCGCACGAACCGGCACCTCGACCACACCGTGCCGGTCCTCACCACCCGGCACGCGGCCCGGCGCCTGCGGGTCCTGCACGGCTTCGGCCGCACCGCCGGCCTGCGCACCTGGGAAGGGCTCACCCTGCGTCGGGCCGACGCGCAGGTCACGGTGACGGCCCTGCCCGGGCGGCACGCCGGCCCGCGGACGCTGCGCGCCCTCCTGCCACCGGTGATGGGGAGCATGCTGGAGTTCGGCCCCGTGGGCGGTCCGGTCCGGATGCGGCTGTACGTGTCGGGTGACACGCTGGTCCACGACGGTCTCGACGAGATCGCCCGGCGCTTCCCCGCCGCCGACCTGGCGGTCCTGCACCTCGGCGGCACACGGCTGCCGGGCGGTTTCGTCGTGACCATGGACGGCGCCCAGGGCGCCGAACTGGCCCGTCGGCTGGACCCCCGCGGGATCCTGCCGGTCCACTACCACGACTACACGGTGTTCCGCTCACCGCTGTCGGCGTTCCTCGCGGAGGCCGAAGCAGTCGGCCTGGGCGACCGCATCGTGCACTGCGGGCGGGGCCAGAGCGTCCGTCTGACGCCCGACCGGGGCGTGGTGCCGGCCGTGTTCTGAACCTCCGGCGCCGGGCCGGCCGACCCACCCCTCGTGGCACGGGTACCCGGCCGGCCCGCCGCCCCGAGACACCGAACCGAGGACGGTAGCGCGATGACCGAGTACGAACGTTCCCGCACCATGCCCGCCCAGCCGGAGCAGGTCTACGACCAGGCAGCGAACGTGGGACAGATGGACGCCTGGCTGCCCGAGGCGCTGCACGTGCACGCCGGGGAACCGCCCGCGGTCACCGTGCACGAGGACCGCACCGACCAGGACACCTCCGCCCTGCTGCGCAGCCGCCGCGAACAGATGAGGCTGGAGTGGGGCACCCGCGAACAGGGCTCCTACAGCGGCTGGCTCCAGGTCGCCGGGATCGGCGGCGGCGCCAGCGAGGTCACGGTGCACCTGTCGTTCTTCGACGAACGGCACGACCCGGGCGAGCGGGCCGTCGGTGACGCCCTCGACGCCAGCCTGCGCCGGCTGGAGGAACAGGTCCGGCTGCGCGTCGAGCACGCGGCCGGCTGACCGGGGAGATCCGCATCGTGCCGCGCCCCGTGTCGTACGCCGTCGCCGCCTCCGGGCAGTGGACCGACGAGGAGGACGGCCGCCGCCGGCTTCCCGCCGGTGAGGTCCACGCCTGGCAGCCCGGCCGGAACGAGACCGTCTGCGGGCTGTCCCTGAGCCGCTCCCGGCTGACCCGGTTCCCCCACGTCGCCTGGCCGGACACCTTCCCGGAATCGGGCGGGTCCGCCGACCGGGTCCGGCGGCAGTGCCCCCGCTGCGCGTCCGTCGCCGGCCGGCGCGGCGCCGACGCCCGGCCCCGGTGGCGCCGCGTCGACCCGCGTCCCTGACCGGGCAGCCCGGCGGCGCCCCCGGCTATAGGCCGGCGTGGGAGACCGGCAGTCGTCGACTCGCTGGAAGCCGACGAGGAATCCGTCCTCACAGGTGAGCCCGGCGAAGTCGACGTCGGATCTCGGACGAGGTTCGAGGCCGGTGGTCTGCTGACGGAGGGCTGCCGAAGCCAGCCGGGCCGCACCCGACCGGCTCTGCGCCGACACGACGAACTGAGCTGAGACGACGTCATGCATCCACATCCGCCGGACACGATGAACCGACCGGCCTCGGCACACCTCGCCACGCACAGCGTCACACCGGCTCGGAGCGCTGACCGACAGTACGGCTGAGCGGACCCGGTCGCAGCCGCCGTGCGCATCAGCCGCCGGCCAGGGCCAGGAGGAACCCGGTCTCCGCGTCGTCCCGCCCCGCACACATTCCGGTAACCGCATTGAGGGCAGCCAGGGCCCGGCACCAACCCAGCACACGACGAGGGGACGAACCAGGAACCAGCGCTGCCAGCTCCTCGATCCTCTCCTCCAGCACGGCTGGATCCGCAACGCCTTCAAGCACCCAGTCCACCGCGTCGAAGTCCGGGTCGCCCCACGTCGGCCTCGGATCGATCGCCACCATCCGGGCGCCCGGGCCGGACAACACGTTGGCGGGATGGAGATCACCATGCACGAGTCCGACAGGCCCCCCGCCTGCAAGCTCCAGGACCGCCCCCCGGGCCTGACCGAGCACGACCCGAGCAGCCGGGTCCTTCGCCCGGACCGCCGCCAACCTGCGTTCAGCCAAGTCGAACAGGAAGTCGATCCGATGCGAGAGAGGCCGCAGTACCGAGTGCTCGCCCGGCCCGGGAGGTGATACCCGCAGATCTCGCAGCAGGGCCGCGACCTCGGGCAGACTCCGAACGAGCTGCCGCACGGGCACTCCGGGCTCCACGTTCTCCAGCAGCAGAGCCCCGGCTGCGAGGTCCGCTGCCAGCAGGGTGACGACCGATGGCGTATCTGCCCAGGCGCGCAGGGCTTCGGCCTCCTCACGCGCGATCAAGGGCTCGGGCGTGAGCTTCAGCCACACCGAGGCGCCCGTGTCACGCTGCACGCAGCGGAACAGCCGCGAGGTGCCTCCACCGCTCGCCTCAACAGGATCCAGATCCCAACGGGCAGCCAGCTCATGAACGAGGGCCGGCAACTCGTCACACCAACCGAGCACATCGGCGCCGAACCGAACGACGAGCCGCTCCCGGACCTCTGGCGTGACGCAGGTCAACTCTCTCAACACGTATACCGCCGGTGGACGATGCAGTTCTGCGCATCCTAGGAGCACGTTCCGTGCGCACCCCACCACATGTCACTGTCACGGATCATTGTCACGGAGCGTGAAGATCGATCACGTCCGACCACCTGGCACAGCGTCAGCATCATCGGCGCTCACCGATCCAACGTCCGCCCTCCGCCCGCGAGCGGCGGGTGAGCCGACGCGGTGCCGGGGGCTGTCGGCCGACACGGATCTGACGGACGGGGACTGTCGGCCGACACAGAGCTGGCGGCCGGGGGCAGTCGGCCGGCAGGCGGATCGGGCGGTAGGCGGATCGGCCGGTAGGCGGATCGGACCGTCGGAGGCGGTCGGCCGGCAGCCGGACAGGTCCGTCGGAGGCGGCCGGGGCGTGAGCCGGAGCGAGGGCCGGGGTGAGGGTCGGGGTGTGAGCCGAGCGAGGGCCGGGGCGCGGCCCTGGGCGAGGTCGGGATCCTGGACGCGGTCCTGTGGACCCCGTCCAGCGGCGGAAACGGTGGCGTGCCGGACGAAACCGTGAGGATGAACACAATGGTTCGACATTGGTGCGGGTGTGCGGCAAGGTGCCGATGGGCAGTCAATGGCTGCGCGGGGGAAGGGTGGTGTCGGAGCTGGGGGGAAACAGCGTGCGCGTGTGTGTGATCGGTGCCGGTCTGTCGGGACTGGCGGTGGCCCGTACTCTCGCGGAGCGGGGCATCGACTTCGTCTGCGTGGAGAAGGCGCCGGACGTGGGCGGCATCTGGCGTCAGCCGGAGTCCGGCGAACGAGGGCCGGGCTATGTGTCGCTGCACCTCAACACCGCCAAGGACCTGACGGGTTACCAGGGCTTCCCGATGCCGGACGACTACCCGCTCTATCCCCGGCACAGTGACGTCGCCGCCTATCTGCGCGGCTTCGCCCGCTGGGCCGGCGTCCTGGACCGGATCGAACTGGGCACCGAGGCGGTGTCCGTGAGCCGGGACGCGTCGGGCACCTGGACGGTCGTCACCCGGGCCGCAGGCCAGGCCGAGACCTCGCGGCGGTTCGAGCACGTGATCGTCGCATCCGGCCACCACTCGCAGCCCGCGCTGCCCGATCCGCTCCCGCCCGGCTCCGAGACCTTTGCCGGAACGATTCTTCACTCACTGGACTACCGCCACGGCAGCGATTTCACCGGGCAGCGCGTGGTCGTGGTCGGCCTCGGCGCCTCCGCGGTGGACATCGCCGCGGACCTCTCCCGGCACGCCGCGCGCACGGTGCTGTCCGTCCGCCGCGGCCTGCACATCGTGCCCAAGCAGCTGTTCGGCCTCTCGCTCGACGAGATCGCCGACGCGCCCTGGTGGAACGACATGACCCTGGAGGAGCAGCGCCGCTTCGTCGAGCAGGCCCTCCTCGTGGCCCGCGGCCGGCTCTCGGACTACGGGCTGCCCGAGCCGGACCACCGCATCTTCTCGTCGGCCGTGACCATCTCCGACGAGATCCTCAGCCGCATCCGCCACGGCGCCGTCACCCCGCGTCCCGCGATCGCCTCCTTCGAGGGCGACCGGGCCGTCTTCACCGACGGCTCGTCCGAGCCGGTGGACGCCGTCGTGTACTGCACCGGGTTCCGGCTCGACTTCCCCTTCCTGCCCGACGGCGGCCCGCTGGCCCCCGACGGCACCGTGGAGCTGTACCGACGCGTCGTCGCACCCGGACAGGCGGGCCTGTACTTCGTGGGCCTGGTCCGGCCCGTCGGCGCCATCACCCGGCTGGTCGAGGCCCAGGCCCAGTGGATCACCGGCATCATCGAGGGCGGGGTCGCCCTGCCCTCCCCGCAGGAGATGCGCCGCGAGATCACTGCCTACCTCGACGGCATCGAACAGCGCTACGGCCGGACCCAGGGGGCCTCCATCCAGGTCGACGTACGCCCCTACCTGGCCGAACTGCGCCAGGTGCTCACCGTCTGACGGACTCGGGGCTCCCGCGGCCCCCACGGCAAGGCCCTGGGGCCCCGGTGCACGGCACCGGGGCCCCAGGCCGTCGCACGGCCGTCCGACGGCTCAGCCGACCGTCTGCGGACGCTGCGCGGCGGTCCCCGCCGGCGGCCTGACCGCATACGCCTCCGAGGAGAGGTACGCCGTCACGCGGGGCGGCCGGCTGTGCTGGTGCGCCAGGGCGAGGTAGGCGATCAGCCCCACCCCGTCCTCCGGCCGCCGGCCGGTCAGGACGCCCAGTGACCGCGTCAGCGCACCGGCGTCCACGCCGTGCCGGCGCAGCAGCCGCTCCGCGCGGGCCAGCACCTCCCCGTCGTGCGCGGCGTAGTCCCGCACCGGGATGTGCAGGGTGAACCCGCTCGGCCGGTCGGCACCGGTGTCGGTGAAGGAGTGGCAGGTGAGCCCGGGGCGCCCACTGAGCCGCGTGGTGCCCGGCCCCCTGCCCGCCGCGGTGCGGAAGAACTCCTCGATCGCCGCAGGGCCGGGCCCCCGCTGCATGCGGGACAGGCGTCCGGCCCGCGCGGCGGTCAGGCCGTCGTGACGGAGGTACACCTTCACCCGGGGCTCCTCCCAGTCACCCAGGTCCAGGGCGAGGAACGGGTGACCGTCCGCCTCGGGGAGGGCTTCGTACGCCCGCCGGTGGCCGAGCCGGTGCAGCGCCTCCCGCACGGTGCCGGCGGCCCGCTCCGGGCCCGACGCGGCCGGGTTGAGGTACACCTTGACCTTCGGTACGCCGCCCGGCCGCAGCTCCAGGGCGCACCACAGTGCCAGCGGGCCCTGGGGGGAGGGAGGCAGGAACAGGTCCCTGATCTCGTCCAGCGCGTCGGTGGAGAAGTTCCACCGGCGCGCCATGGTCCGGATCGCCGCGAGGCCCGCCGCACCGTTGCCCGCCAGGCTGTCTGCGCCGCAGCCCGGCTCGGTCAGCAGACGCAGCGCCGGGGCCGTACCGGCCTGGAACGACAGCGAGAACTCCACCGGCGTGTGGTCGTCGGACAGGAAGGTCCGGTTCGGCGGCGGCAGGTCCAGGGACCGGCCGGCGACCGGCCCCAGGCACTCGGCCAGCACGCCCGCATAGGTGTCGGCGTCGGCCCCGGACAGGCCCGCGACCGCACACATGCCCCGCAGTTGACGAGTCGTGAAGCCGCCCAGGGTCCGGGCGTCCGGGGCGCCGTCGTCCGGGTACCCGCGCGCGCTCACCGGCCCTCCCCGCGCCGGAGGGTGCGCACAGGAAGATACCCGCCCCGTAGGGCGGGTATCTGCGGTCTCGGCGGGAAAGCGGTGTCTGAGGATATGTGGTCCATGACACCTCCTTTGCTTCGTGAAACAACGGGTATGCCGCGTTGCTCACTACCCCTGCCGTTGAACCTTCATGCGGGAGAGGCCACTTGGGCGGCTGTTGCGTAGATCACCGGGTGAGCCAGTTGAGGAACTGGCTCCAGCGGCCCACGCGTTCGGGCCGCGCGGCGGGCCCGCCCGGAGTCCGCTCCGGGGCGGGGCTGTCCGCCCGGTCGGCCCCGCGGACCGGCTGCACCGGGGTGAACCGCGCCGGCAGCGCGGCCAGCGCCCGGTGGAACGGACCACGGCGCCAGGACAGGCTGTCCTCCGGCACCGCGAGCCGCAGGTCGGGCAGGTGGTTGAACAGGTTCTCGATCGCGGAGACCGTGATGTGCCGGGCCGGCTCCTTGGAGGGGCAGGCGTGCGGGCCCGCGCTCCACGCCAGGTGCGCCCGGTTGCTGCCCGCCTGCCGCGTGGCCTGCAGCGCGGGACCGGTGTTGGCCGCCGCGAAGCTGACCAGGACCAGGTCGCCGGCCTGGAGGTGCTGTCCGGCGAACTCCACGTCGGTGGCCGGGTAGTGCGGCGCGTAGTTCGACATGGGAGGGTTCTCCCACAGGGTGTCGTCGAGCGCCTCGTCGATCAGGCCGCCCTCGCGGGCGTAGCGGTCGTGGGTGAGGAGGCGGTGCAGCGTGTTGCCGATCAGGTTGCGCAGCGGCTCGGCGCCCGCACCCAGCAGCAGGGCCAGCTGGTGCACCATCTCCTCGTCGGTCAGCGCGGCCTGATGCTGCATCAGCCACGAGGTGACGTCGTCGCCGGGCCGGCTGCGCTTGAGGGCGACCAACTCGCCCACCGCCTGGAACAGCACGGCGGTGGCCTTGTCGGCGTTGACGCCGTCGAACATGCCGGAGATGCCGAACAGCACCCGGTCGCCGATGTCGGCCGGGCAGCCGAAGAGTTCGTTGAACACGAACAGCGGCAGCTGCTTGGCGTAGTCGCCCAGCAGGTCCGCCGAACCCCGGGCACCGAACTGCGAGATGAGGTATCCGGAGATCTGCTCCGTCGAGCGGCTCAGCCGCCGGGTGTCGACCCGGGCCATGCTGTCGGTGACCGCCTGGCGGAGCCTGAGGTGGTCGGCGCCGTCGGCGAACATGCAGTTGGGCCGGTAGGCCAGCAGCGGGGCCACCGGGCTGTCCGGGCCCACCTTGCCCTCGTTGAAGGCCCGCCACCGGCGCGCGTCCTTGCGGAAGGTGCCCGAGTCCTGCAGCAGTTGCAGCGCCGTGGCGTAGTCCGTGACCAGGGTCGCCTCCACGCCCGGTGCCAGCTCGACCGGCGCGGCCGGGCCGTAGTGCCGCAGGAAGCCGTAGTACGCCTGCGGGTCGGCGGCGAACTCCGGTCCGTACAGTGGCACCCGGCCGCCGGAGCCGTGGGCCGGGCACCCGGGCGGGGGCACCGGGGTGGTGTCGTCAGCGTCCATGTGTGCTTCCAGCTTCCTGGTGGGCGCGGTCCAGCAAGTAGCGGACCAGTGTGGTCAGTGCGGCGGCCGAGGACTTCTCGTCGCGCGCGTCACAGGTGACGACGGGGGTGTCGTCGAGCAGGTCCAGTGCCTCGCGCAGCGCCCGTTCGTCGCGGGGCGGAGCGCCGTCGAAGTGGTTGATGGCGATGGCGTAGTCGAGCCCGTACTGCTCGATGAGGTCGATCACCGCGAAGGAGTCCGCCAGCCGCTCGGGGTCGACCAGCACCAGCGCGCCCAGCGCGCCGCGCGCCATGTCCTCCCACATCTGCACGAACCGCTGCTGTCCGGGGGTGCCGAACAGGTACAGCACCACCCGTTCGCTGATGGTGAGCCGGCCGAAGTCCATGGCCACCGTGGTGGTGGTCTTGCCCTGGACGCCCTTGAGGTCGTCGACCGCCTCGGCGGCCCGGGTCATCGTCTCCTCGGTGGACAGCGGCTCGATCTCGGAGATCGAGCCGATGAACGTCGTCTTGCCCACCGCGAAGTGCCCGACGACCAGGATCTTCACCGCGGTCTGGTTCGCCCCGTCGCGGACGTAGGCCTGCTCACCCAAACTTGGCGCGGAGACCATTGAGCACCTCCTCCAGGATCTCCCGGTCGGCCAGCCGGGCACGCGCCACCGGTGGCCGGGTGATGAGGTAGCCGCCCTCGGTCAGGGAGGCCAGCAGAATGCGGACGACACCCAGCGGCAGGCCGGTGTGGCCGGCGAGCTCGGCGACCGAGAGGTAGCCGGCGGAGCAGATGTCCAGCAGGCTCTGCTCCTCCGGGGACAGCCGGGTCGGCCGCTGTGCGTGTTCCGGTGAGGCCGTCACCAGGGTGATCAGGGACAGCTGCTGTTCGTCGGGCAGGTCCCGGCCCTTGGTGATGACGTACGGTCGCACTAATTCGGCGGCCTCCGGCTCCCACCCGTCATGACCCGTCATGAGCGGACGCCGAGGTTCTCGCGCGGCGGCGTCGTCAGCCGCTTGCCCAGCTGGGCGACGAGCTGCTGCATGCGGAAGGTGATGTCCGCCATGTCGACGTCCGGCGAGGCGGACACCCCCAGGTAGGCGCCCTCACCGGCGGAGATCAGGAACACCCAGCCGCCGTCGAACTCGACCAGCGTCTGGCGCCAGCGGTGGTCGGGGTCCTCGCAGAAGAAGCCGAGGGTGCGGCTGAGCGACTGCACACCGCTCATCGCGGCGGCGACCCGGTCCGCGTCGTCCTTGTCGAAGTCCTTCGTGCGGGCCATCAGCAGCCCGTCGGCGGAGATCAGGACCGCGTGCAGGGCCCCGGGAATCTCCAGGGCGCTGTCGAGCATCCATGACAGGTCGTCGTTCACGAGAGATCATGTCCTTCACTGCGTGCACCAGGGGTGCTGCTCGTCTGGTCCCCCGCCTCCGGCTGCGCGACCCGGCCGGACTGCGTGCCCCGCTGGAAGGCACCCATGACCTGCGCGTGTTCGGAGTCGGAGCGGCCCGCGGAACGCGGGGCCGACGCGTTGCCCGGCACGATCGCCATCGGGCGCTTGCGGCGCCGCCGGGGCAGCCCGTCGACGGTCGGCGCCGGGACGGGGGGCGAGGGCTCCGGTCCGTCGTCCGGACCGTTCGGGGCTGGCCGGGCGGTCGCGGGAGCCGCGGCCTTCTTCTCCGGCATCGCGGTGAGCAGTTCGTGGGGGAGCAGGACGACCGCGCGCACCCCGCCGTACGGTGAGGAGGAGTCCACCGACACCTCGAAGCCGAAGCGCTCGCACAGCACGCCGATGACAGCGAACCCGAACTGCGGCGGATTGCCGAGTCCCGCCACGCTGGAGGCGCGTTCGCTGGAGAGCAGCTTCTGGGCGCGGGCGCGCTCCTCCTCGCTCATGCCGACACCGGCGTCGTCGACCACGACACAGATGCCCTTGGGCACGGTCCGGATGTTGATCTCGACAACGGTGTCCGGGCTCGAGTAGCTGGTCGCGTTGTCGAGCAGTTCGGCCAGGGCCAGCGCGGCGGGCTCGACGGCGCGGCTGGTGATGCCGAAGTCCACCTGGGAGAGGATCTCCACCCGGCGGAAGTGCCGGATGCGGCCCTGCGCGCTGCGGACCACGTCGTAGACCGACGCGGTGTCGCGGCGCCCGCCCAGCCAGCCGTCGCAGAGCACGGCGATGGACTGTGCGCGGCGGCCGAACTGGGAGTTGGTGTGGTCGATCTCCAGCAGGTCCTGCAACATCGCCGAGTCGCCGTACTTGCTCTGCAGCCGGGAGAGGACCAACTGCTGTTCGGCTGCGAGGCCCTGGAGGGTCCGCATGGCGGACTTCAGGACGGTCTTGGTCTCCTCCTCGGCCTGCTCCTGCGCCGCCCGCACGGACTTCTCGTAGTCGCTCTCCAGCTCCGCGTAGTGCTCCCGCAGGCCGTCGATCTCCTGCCGCACAGCGCGGGAGGCCCTGCGCTGACGGACGATGAGGGCGATGGCGATGACGAGGGCGACGAGGAGAGCCCAGAGCAGTGGGTTCCCTATGTATTCCGTCATAAGACTCTCTTCAGGCGACTGAAGGCCGACTTGCTGATGGTCCCGTCACTGCGGGCGGTCGCCGACCGCCCGCCGGGGTTGCCGCCCGGGCCGTCCCAGCAGGGGAGATGTCGGTTTTGGCTCATCCGCCCGCTCCGCAAACGCGGTGATCGTATCATCGGGCGAACACATGAACTGACGTCAGCAAACCTGTTCGCAGGGGCCCTTGACCCTCCGCTTCCGTTCCGGTGACGGGCCGGGTCGGCACGTCACGGCGTCGGGACACCGGCCGGCCGCGTCGGCCGTCCGAAGCGGGCCGGGACGCCCGGGGAGTAGAGCACGCTCACCGGCTCACCCGCCGGTTCCGGCAGTCCGGCCGCCGTGAACAGGTCCTGCTCGCACGCCAGCAGCGCGGCCCGGTGCAGCGGCCACCGCGGGTGGGCGTTCGGCAGGTACCTCGACCGCCCGAAGAACACACCGTGCATGCCCCAACGGGCCGTCAGGAAGTGCTCCAGCGCGCTGGGTTCGCGCACCGGCTCACCGATCCGCACGGTGATCCGGTTGCCCGCGCCACGAGGACCGGGACAGCGCCGCCGGCCGGTGTACGTGACCGTGTCGCCGCTCGAGGCGATCCCCATCCGCGACCACATGTACGGCATCCGGAAGACGAGCCGGCCCAGGGCGGCGGGCAGCAGCCGGGAGGCGTCCAGGGAGAGGAACACCACGCCGCGCCGCCCCTGTTCGTCCACCGAGTACAGACGGACGTTGGTCTCCGGAAACGTGCCGAGGTACGGCACGCCCGGCAGGCCGAGCCAGCCGACCCGGTGCATGCGGAAGGCGACCAGGCCGACGTACGTCACGCCGTCCAGGGTGTCGGGCACGGTCCCCGGCGGCAGCAGTCCGGCCACGTCGGCCGGGTCCGCCGCCCAGTGCAGGAAGGTCAGGTCGAGCCAGGACTGGGTCATCAGCGGGTGCGCTATCGCCTCGGGGGCGTCGGCCGTGATGGGCTGCGGGGTGAACGTCACGGCGTCAGTGTCACAGAGGGCGCGGACCCGCCCGTCGGCGCCCGTCGGCCCTGCCGCCGTTGGCCCCGCCCGCCCCCAGCGGTGACACTGGGGGCATGCAGAAACTCTCCCTCGACGCCCTCGCCCGGGAACACCTCGAACGGGCCGGAACCGGGTCCAACGGCCGCAGCGCGACCACCGTCTACGGCGGCCATGAACACGTCCTGCGGCAGACCGTCCTCGCCCTGACCGCGGGCACCTCGCTCGCCGAACACGAGAACCCCGGTGAGGCGACGCTGCTGGTGCTGCGCGGACGGGTCCGCCTCGCCAGCGGCGACACCTCCTGGGACGGCCGGGAGGGCGACCTGCTGGCCATTCCCCCGGCCCGGCACAGTCTGGACGCGGTCGAGGACGCCGTCGTCCTGCTGACGGTCGCCAAGACCGGCTGACCCGCCCGGACGACGGGGGCCTCCCGCAGACCGGCCGGCCCCCGTCTCCCGGCTCTCCCTCCCCGCGGTCGCGGCGAGCGTCGCGGGAACGGGCGGGCGGCCGGCTATCCGACACCCAGTCCGGCGTCGTCCACCGTCTCCCTGCCCTCGCCCTTCAGCACCTTGTTCAGCGGGCCGAGGTCGTAGATGCCCTCCAGCTCCGGCTGCTCGAGCAGTCCGGCCTTCACCGCGTAGCCCGCCTGGGTGTCGAGGGTGGACGCCAGCGGGTCGTCCAGGAAGGTGATCGACTTCCAGGCGGGATCGATGACCTCCGTGGGCAGCGCCTTGCCGGACAGCTTCTCCAGGGCGGCGTTCGCCGACGCCTTGGCCCGCTCCGGATGGGCGTTGATCCACTCGTTGGTGCGCACCGACCCGCGGAGCACGGCCTCGACGACGTCCGGGTGCTTCTCCAGGAACTTCTGCGACACGATGATGTTCGTGATCACGAACTTCTTGTCGGGCCACAGGTCCGCCTCGTCCAGCAGGACTTCGGCGCCCTGGGCCACCAGGCGGGAGGCGGTCGGCTCCGGCACCCAGGCGCCGTCGATCGAGCCGGCCTTGTAGGCGTCCGGCGTCACCTTGTTGTCGGAGCGCACCACGGAGACGTCGCCCGCGCCGCTCTGCGGGTCGACCTTCCACCCCTTCTCGGCGATCCAGTTGAGGAACGCGATGTCCTGGGTGTTGCCGAGCTGGGGTGTCGCGATCCGCTTGCCCTTGAGGTCGTCCTCGGACGTGACCTTGTCCGGATTGACCACGAGCTTCACCCCGCCGGACGCCGAGCCGCCGATGATGCGCAGGTTCCGGCCGCCCGACTTGGTGTAGCCGTTGATGGCGGGCGACGGACCGATCCACCCGATGTCGATGGAGCCGGAGTTGAGCGCCTCGATCTCCGACGGACCGGCGTTGAACGTGGACGACTTGATCACGGTGCCGCCGAGTTCCTTCTGGAGCAGTCCCTCCTGGACGCCCACCAGAGCGGTGGCGTGGGTGAGGTTGGGGAAGTAGCCGATCCTCACCTCGTCGGCGGAGAGCTTCTCGGCTCCGGCCGCCACCTGGGACGTCCCGTCGTCGTCGGCGGATTCGGAGCCGTAGCCGCAGGCGGTGAGCAGCAGGGGGAGGGCCGCGGTGGCGGCGAGGGTGCGCAGCAGGGCACGGGGTCGTGCGGCAGACACGGGGGTGTCCTCTCATGAAGGTGAGTGGGGCAGTACGAAGGGAGCAGGACGCGCGCGCCACCGGCCACCTCCGCGAGCGTGGGCCGACCGGCGCGGGCGACGGGCTGCGGCGGAGGAGCGGGGCGGCGGACGGTCCCGGCGGACTCCGCGTCCGGCGGGTTCCGCGTCAGGGCATGGGCCCGGCGGACGGCCGGAGCGGACGGAGCGCGCAGCGGGCGCACCCTCCCGGGACGGCCCCCGCGACGCGACGGCGACACGGCGGCGGTACGGCGCGTGTGAGCCGGGGAGGCGGGGCGGACGGGCGGGCGCTGAGGCGGGCTACGCGCTCAGGGCCGTGCGACAGATGGCGCTGGAGGTGCGCCCGAAGTCGATGTGGCGCCGCGAGGTGAGGGGGAACGGCGAACGGAGGGTGCGATCCGACGCGCTCACGACCGCCACCCCCTCTTCCGGTCGTCCCCGGATGTCTCGTTCGGTTGCCGGGAATCGTGGCAGAAGACGGCGCCTGCCCCAAGAGGGTGTTCACATCCTGGATGAGGCCGTCTCACATCTTGACACCGAGGCGGTCGGCGGCCACGGGGACGGCCGGGCGAGCGCCCCGACGAGCGGCCCGGGCGGGCGGCGACTGCGCTCGCGGGCGCGGCCGGGCTTCAGGGCTTCGGCCAACAACGACGTGCCGACGTGAACTCGGGCGGCAGCCCCTCCGCCCGCGAACCGTCCGGGACCCCCGCGGCGGCCGGGCGCCGCGGACGGGCCGTCACGGCGGCGCCGGCGCGCCGGTCACCGCGTCCCGGAGGGCGGGTCGGTGTAGGTCTCCAGCGTGCCGCGACGGCGCACGTCGAGGGTGGCGCAGTGGAACGAGCCGCCGAACGGGGCGTAGTGCAGCAGGTCGCAGGGGATCGGCTCGAAGCCCCACTTCTCCAGTGCCCGCAGCATGCCGGTGTGGTGCCGTTCCGCGATGACCCGTTTCTCGTCCACCATCAGCACGTTCATGCTCAGCCACTTGCCGCACATCGAGGTGACCCGCAGCAGCGGGTCGCGGATCGGCTCGGGCTCCGGCGCCGTCAGCACGTCCCACGACCGCAGCACGTCGGGCAGCCGGTCGACGTCGATGTACTCCGGATTGATGAGAACCTTTCCGGGGGCCAGCAGCACGAACGTGGTGTCGATGTGCATGGGGGTACGGCAGCGGCTCTCGATCTCGTGGATCCGGTAGCCGGGGCCGAGGTGGCGGCGCAGCCACTCGATGCCCATGCGGTTGGTGACGTTGCTGCGGGTCACGAACAGGTCCCGCCCGGCACGCACGAAGTCCGCCGCGTCGAACACCGGCTCGAACTCGGTGAGGATGTAGCGCATGGGCTCGTCCGGCCCGGGGATGCGGAAGTCCGGTTCGAACAACGCGTCGGTGAGTTCCGGCTTGGGGGCGGAGGTCCAGCGCGCACCGCGCCGGAAGTAGTCCTTCAGGACGCGCCGGTAGGAGTGCGTCTCGAAGTAGCGGCAGGGCCAGGCCATCGGGGTCTCGATGATCTCGTCGCCGATGACCAGCATGCTGTCCCGCGGGCAGGTGTTGCAGAAGCCCCGCGACGACCAGTCGGGTGTGCCGAAGCGCCGCTTGTGGTCGACCGGATCCGGGCGCCGCACCGTCACCCCGAGGGACTCCAGCAGCGCGACGAAGTGGTCCAGCTCCTGCTGGGCCCGCTCGATGAGCAGGCGCGGGTACTTGTAGCCCGCGGCCAGGCCCTGCAGCCGCGCCGCCCACGGCGGGACGTTGCAGGTGACCACCGGGTGCCCGGACGGGATCGTCGCGCCGTCCAGGCGCCCCACGATGATCTCCTCCAGAGGGTCCCACTCGTTGTGCGAGCAGACCGGTGACGCCGGCTCCGTGCCGGTGCGGGTGGCGGTGGTCGAGGGTGCGGACATCGTGCCTCGTCTTCCCGTGGGCGACCGGTCGTCCAGTATAGGTTCCGGGTCACGGAACGCGCATGGCCGTGCGCGGGGAGTCAGTCGACGGGCCAGGTGTGCACCGGCGCGTTCAGGTGCATGTAGTCGATGTACTGCTGCGTCATCCGGCGCAGCGCCTCATGGCGTCCGCAGCGCGCGGAGGCGTCGATGTGGTGGAACATCTCCTTCTGCCACACGGCGCCGTTGCGGCCGGTCACGCACCGCTGCTCGATGATGCCGAGCAGCGGCTCCCGCCAGGCCGCGTCCATGCCGGAGAGCTCCAGACCGCGGTGCGCCATCGGCAGCAGGCGGCGCAGGACCAGCTCCTGCACCGGCACCTCGCCCATGCCCGGCCAGTACAGCATGGCCTCGATGCCCTGCCGGGCCGCCGTGTGCAGGTTCTCCTCGGCGGCGGAGAACGACATCCGGGACCACACCGGCCGCTCCTCCTCCACCAGGGCGCGGGTGAGCCCGTAGTAGAACGCGCCGTTGGCGAGGGTGTCGGCCACCGTCGGCCCGGCGGGCAGCACCCGGTTCTCCACCCGCACGTGCGGCTTGTCGTGGGCGACGGCGTAGACCGGGCGGTTCCAGCGGTAGATGGTCCCGTTGTGCAGCGTGAGTTCCGCCAGATCGGGCACGTCCCCGCGGTCCAGGGTCTCCCGGGGGTCCTGGTCGTCGCACAGCGGCAGCAGGGCCGGGAAGTAGCGCAGGTTCTCCTCGAAGAGGTCGAAGACGCTGGTGATCCACCGCTCCCCGAACCACACCCGGGGGCGGACCCCCTGCACCTTGATCTCCTCCGGGCGGGTGTCGGTGGCCTGTTCGAACAGGGGGATGCGGGTCTCGTGCCACAGCTCCTTGCCGAACAGGAACGGTGAGTTGGCCGCCAGCGCGACCTGCACCCCGGCGATCGACTGCGCCGCGTTCCAGTACGCGGCGAACTCCTCCGGGTGCACCTGGAGGTGGAACTGCGTACTGGTGCAGGCCGCCTCCGGGGTGATGGTGTCCGCGTAGGTGCGCAGCCGGTCGACGCCGTCCACCTCGATGCGCAGGTCCTCGCCGCGGGCCGCGAAGATCTGGTCGTTGAGGAGCCGGTAGCGCGGGTTCTCCGACAGGGCGCCCTCGCCGACGTCCTCCTGCCGCAGGGTGGGCAGGATCCCGGACATGATCAGGTGCGTCCCGACCGACCGGGCGCGCTGCTCCGCGTGGTTCAGGGCCGCCCGGATCTCGCTCTCCCAGGCGTCGGGGCCGCCGGCCGTGAGCCGGCGGGGCGGAATGTTGATCTCCAGGTTGAACCGGCCGAGTTCGGTGGACCAGGCGGGATCCGCGATCGCCTCCAGGGCGTCGCTGTTGCGCATCGCGGGCTCGGCCCGCTCGTCGACCAGGTTCAGCTCGATCTCCAGGCCCACCTGGGGGCGCTCGGTCTCGAAGCGTGCCTCGCGCAGCATCAGCGCGAAGGTGTCGAGGCACTCCTGCATCTTGACCCGGTACCGACGGCGGTCCTCACGGGTGAACACCATCGCCGGGACGTCCCGTCCCATCGGTTCTCCCTCCCGGCTCGCGTCCTGGGGTTGTCCATCCCCAGAGTGGCACCACCGGGCGGCTCCGACCACGCGACGGCTTCCGTGCGGGGGCGCAACCGTCGGCGCGGTCCGTACGTCACATCCGGCAGGACCGGCGGGCCGGTGCCGCCGCGGGAGGAAGGGGATGTCCATGGCCGAGAGGGCCGAGGTCAGCGTCCGGCTCGACGCCGAACTGGTCGTGGAGGTCATGGTCCTGTCGGGGATCGGCTCCCCCCAGGACGCCGTCGAGGCGGTGGTGCGGGACTACGTGGCCCGCGGCCACCGCACGGAGGCCCGCACCGGCCTCGTCGACCAGGGCCTGCGGGAGGCCGACGCCCGGCCCCAGGAACCACAGGGCTGACGCGGGGGCGCGCGGGCACGGCCCTCCGGCGCGCGGGGGCGCGCGGAGGCGCGAGGACGGACGGCCGTGCGGCCGGACGAGCCCGGATACGCGCCCAGGTGCGCGCCCGGCGGCCGGGTGGCACCTGCCCCCGGCCGCGTTCGCGGCGGCGGGGACGGCGGGTGACCATGGCACCGGAGGGCGGGCCGAACCCCTCAGCCCCGCGTCGCAACCGTGTGTCGGAGGACCGCCGTGAGCTTCCTGGTGCCCGTCGTGTTCGCGCTGGCCGCCGCGTTCAGCAACGCCCTCGCCACGGTCCTGCAGCGCAAGGCGGCGCTCACGGTGCCCCGGTCGGACACGCTGCGGGCCGGACTGATGCTGGACCTGCTGCGCCGCCCGGTGTGGCTCGCCGGCATCGTCGCCGTGATCGCCGCGGCCGTCTGCCAGGCCGCCGCCCTCGCCACCGGACCGCTCACGGTGGTCCAGCCGCTGCTGGTGCTGGAACTCCCGCTCGCCCTGGTCATCGGCACGGTGGTGCTGCGCGGCGGGCTGTCCCGCGCCGGCTGGGCGGCCGTGCTCGCGGTCGTGGGAGGACTCGTCGTCGCCCTGGCCGCCGCGTCCCCCTCGGGGAACCGGACGCACGTGCCGATGGACCGGTGGATCCCGGCGCTCGCGGTGTGCGCCGGCGCGATCGCCGGACTGCTGGTCGCCGCGCTCCGCCGCCCGGAGGGCCGCGCCCGTGCCGCCTGCTTCGGACTGGCCACCGCCGTCTCCTACGCGGTGACGGCGGCCCTGATGAAGGAGGCCATGCACACGCTCGACGACGGGGGCCTCACCGCGTTCCTGACCGCCTGGCAGACCTACGGCTTCGCGCTCTTCGGGGCGGGCGCGCTGTTCTTCCTGGAGAACGCCCTGCAGTCGGGTCCGCTGGTCGCCTCGCAGCCCGCGATCACGCTCGGCGACGCCGGACTGAGCCTGCTGCTCGGGCTCACCCTCTACGCCGAGGGCGTGCGGGCCGGCTGGTGGCTGGTGCCCCAGGTGCTGGGCGTCGTCCTGATCGCGGGCGGCGTCTTCGCCCTCGCCAGACTGCCCCAGGCCCGCGCCCTGGCCGGCGACGAGGGCCGGCCCGTCGGCGCGCAGCCGCCCTGATCCGGGCCCCGCCCGACGGCGCGCAGGGTCCCGCCTCCCGGTCCCGCCTCGCCCCGCACGGCGCGGGGAGCGCCGACGCGCGCGGGTCATCCCCGGGTGTCACGCTGGTACGGACCGTGGAACGCGTGGAGGGATCTGCCGTGATCACCAACGACCGCACCCCTGGCTCCCCCTGCTGGCTCGACCTCGGAACGCCCGACGTCCGGGCCGGCGCGGCCTTCTACGGCTCGGTGTTCGACTGGGAGTACCGGCCCATGGACGGCGGCCCGGAGGACGGGGGAGGGGGGACGTTCCTGAGGGACGGCAAGGTGGTGGCCGGCCTGGGGGAACTCACGGAGGAGGGCGCCCGCTCGGCGTGGATGATCTATTACTCCGTCGCCGACGCGGACGCCACGACGCGGGCCGTCGAGAGTGCGGGAGGCACGGTGCGGGTGGCCCCGGCCGACCTCGGCGACTGGGGCAGGATGGCCCAGTACACCGACCCGCTGGGCGCCGAGTTCGCCGTGTGGCAGCCGGACCGGAACGCCGGGTTCGAGCTGGCCGACGAGCCCGGCTCGCTGTGCTGGACCGAGCTGTACACCACGGACGCCCCGGCCGCCCGGGAGTTCTACGGCGAGGTCCTGGGGTGGCGGTTCGGCGACCTGCCGATGCCGGGCGGCGCCGGAGGCACCTACACGCTCATCACCCCGGCCGGTCTCCCCGAGGAACGCATGCACGGCGGCCTGATGCAGGTGGCCGCCGAGGACCTCACGTCCTCCGGCGGACGGCCCTACTGGCACCCGGTCTTCGCCGTCACCGACTGCGACGCGGCGGCCTCCCTGGTCACCGGCAACGGCGGCAGCGTGTCGGCGGGCCCGGAGGACGCCGAGGGCGTGGGGCGGCTGGCGGTCTGCGCCGACCCGTCGGACGCCGACTTCGTCGTCCTGGCGCCCGCCGCCGGGTGACTCTCCCACGACCCCGCCGATGGCCGGACGCGGCGACGGAGTAGAGTGTACGTTCGTACGCTCCGGGTTGTAGTGTCCTCCGCATGACTGTTGACGTACTGCGTCGTCGGCCTGCCCTGGCCGAACGGCAGGCCCGGGTGGCCGTCGCCGCGTTGTTCTTCACCAACGGGGCCCTCTTCGCCAACCTCCTGCCGAGGTATCCGCAGATCAAGGCGGACCTGGGCATCGGCAACGCAGCCTACGGTCTGGCCGTCGCCGCGTTCCCGACGGGGGCCATCGCGGCGGGCCTCACGGCCGGGGTGCTGATCCGCCGGCTGGGCTCGGCCCGGGTGGCGGTCGCCAGTACGCTGCTGACCGGCATCGGCATCCTCGCGGCCGGGACGGCCGGTTCGGTGCTGTGGTTCGCCGCCGCGCTGTTCATGGCCGGTGCGATGGACGCGATCACCGACGTCGGGCAGAACGCCCACGCCCTGCGGGTGCAACGCCGTTACGGCCGCTCCATCATCAACTCCTTTCACGCCATCTGGTCCATCGGCGCCGTCACGGGCGGCTCCATGGCCGCCGCCGCGATCGCCCTCGACCTCTCCCTCGGCGTGCACCTGCTGATCTCGGCGGCGCTCTTCGCGGCCGTCGCGCTCGTCGCCCTGCGGTACTGCCTGCCCGGCCCGGACACCGAACCGGAGCCGGACGCCGGCGGGGGAGGGGCGGGAACCTCCGCGCGCCGTCCGGCGGCCGGTCGGCGCACCGCCTACGTGCTGGCCGCGCTGGTCCTGATCGCCACCGCGGGCACGCTGGTGGAGGACGCGGGCAACTCCTGGGCCGCGCTCTACCTCTCGGACTCCCTGCGCGCGTCCGCCGCACTGGCCGCCTCCGGCTACATCGCCCTGGTGGGCGCCCAGTTCGTGGGCCGCCTCGTCGGCGACCGCCTGGTGGACCGCTTCGGCCAGCGCGCCGTCGCCCGGGCCGGCGGGCTCGTCGCCGCGGCCGGCATGGGCCTGGCGCTGGCCGTGCCGACGGTGGGCGGCACCGTGCTGGGGTTCGCCGCGGCCGGGTTCGGAGTCGCCACCCTCGTCCCCGCGGCCATGCAGACGGCGGACGAACTGCCCGGCCTGAAGCCGGGTTCGGGGCTGACCATTGTCTCCTGGCTGATGCGTCTGGGCTTCCTGCTCTCCCCGCCGGTCGTCGGGCTGGTCGCCGACGCGACCAGTCTGCGCGTCGGCCTGATGGTGGTGCCGCTCGCCGGGGTCGTCGTGCTGCTGTGCGCCGGAGTGCTGGCGACCCGGCGCGGGCAGGCCCGGGACGGCGAGGACGACGGCGACGGGGCCGTGACGGTGACAGCGACGGCGACGGCGCCGTGACGGCGACGCGGCGGTGACCGGCGGCCCCGCGCGGAACGCCGGACGGCCTTCCGCGGCACCCGCGTTGGAGCGTACGCGCGTACGCTCCAACCGGTACGCTCGACGGCATGCCGACGGACCACTTCGCGCACGACCCCCGCTCCAACCTCGAACGCATGCAGGCGGGTGACCCCTACATCGCCGACGACCCGGAGATCGCCCGCCGCCAGCAGCGGGCCGTGCGCCTGGCCACCCGCTACCAGGCGGCGTTCGCCGAGGACGCGGGGGCGGCGCGCCCCCTGCTGGAGGAACTCCTCGGCGCGCTGGGCGAGGGGGCCGAGGTGCGGCCGCCGCTGTACGTGGACTATGGCAGCAACATCACCATCGGCGCCCGTACCTTCGTCAACTACAACCTGACCGCCCTGGACGTCGCGGCGATCACCGTCGGCGAGGACTGCCAGATCGGGCCCAACGTCCAACTGCTCACCCCCACCCACCCGTTGGAGCCGCAGCCCCGCCGCGACAAGCTGGAGGCCGCCCGGCCCGTCACCATCGGCGACAACGTGTGGCTGGGCGGCGGGGTCATCGTGCTGCCGGGCGTGACCATCGGCGACGACTCGGTCGTCGGCGCCGGATCGGTGGTGACCCGGGACGTGCCGGCAGGGGTCGTCGCGGTGGGGAGTCCCGCCCGGCCCGTCCGCAGTCTCTGAGGGCCGGGCCGTGGCCACCGGGTACACCGATCCGCAGCGTCGCGCACGCATCCTCGACGCCACCCTGGACCTGATCGCCGAAGAGGGCATCGCCCGGGTGTCCCACCGGCGGATCGCCGGCCGTGCGGGGGTGCCGCTGGGGTCGATGACGTACCACTTCGACGGCATCGACCAGCTGCTCCGGGAGGCGTTCGGGCGCTTCACGGACCACATCGTCGCGGTCTTCGACACCCACCTCGCCGCCCCGGCCGACCGGGAGGAGGCCCGTGAGGCCGTCGTGGGCCTGGTGCACGCCCTGTCCGAGGGCAGTCAGCGGGACCTGGTCCTGACCCAGGAGCTCTACACCCTCGCGGCCCGCCAGCCCGCCTACCGGGAGCTGACCCACGAGTGGATGCGCCGCAGCCGCGTGCACCTGGAGAAGCACTTCGACCCGGACACCGCCCGCCAGCTCGACGCCCTCATCGAAGGGCTGACCCTCCACCGGGCCCTCGCCCGGGAACCGCACGGGCGTGCCCTGACCCGCGAGGCCGTGACCCGGATCACCGAGACCGGCCGGACCTGACGGCGTCCCGCGCGGTGGCGCGCGCCGGTCAGCCGGAGGGCGGCGCCGCCGCCGAGGAGTGCCGCCGGCCGCGGATCAGGGTCTCGACCCCGTCGAGCAGCCGCTCCAGGCCGAACTCGAAGTCGTAGTCCGGGTTGTCGTCGTCCTCGAAGACCCCCGCGTCGACCACCTCGCGCAGATGCGGGTGGCTGCGGGCGTCGACGAGTGAGCGCAGCAGCGTGCCGTAGCCGGACAGGTCGCCGCCGGGCAGGCCCGTGGTGCCGTCGCGGACGTGCTCCCGCAGGTCCGTGGTGAGCGTCGCCTCGTTGCGGACGAAGCCGGTGACCAGCAGCAGCACCGACAGCCGGTCGCCGGGCGGCAGCGCGGTGCCGCCCAGGGCCGCCAGACCGCGCTCCATCCAGGACAGGGTGTTGGGCGTGACCGGCGGGCCGCTGATCGGTACGCGCAGCATCCAGGGGTGGGCCAGCAGCACGGCCCGGTGGTCTCGGGCCCAGCGGGCGAGCGCCGGGCGCCAGCCGGCGTCCGGTGACGGTCCGGCGGGGGCCGGACCGGTGGCCGCGTCCACCATGAGGATCAGCAGCTCGTTCTTGGCGCTGACGTACCGGTAGAGGGACATGGGGGAGGAGCCGAGCGCCTTCGCGACCCGACCCATGGACACCGCCCCGATGCCTTCGGCCGCCGCGATCTCCACGGCGGCGGCGACGATCCGCTCCAGCGACAGCCCGGGCCGGGGCCCCTTGCCGGGGCGTTCCCGCAGGCCCCAGGCGGCTTCGAGGCTCGCGGGCAGGCCGGTGCCGGCGTGCTCGTCCCGTTCGGTCATCGTCTCCGCCTCCGCCGCCGTCGATCACCCTCATCCTAGGTCTGCGTAATCCCTACACAGAAGGGTGTACGACCTACGCGCATCTGTGTAAGGTCTACGCAGTGATGTGTAAGGCATACGCAGAGAGGGGGCGCCGATCATGACCACCGGACTGACGGGCCCGCGGCAGTGCTCCGGGACCGGGGAGCCCGCCATCGAGGCGAGCGGACTCGTCAAGGCCTACGGCGGACCGAGGGTGCTCGACGGCGTCGACCTGCGGGTCGCCCCGGGCACCGTGTACGCGCTGCTCGGACCGAACGGCGCCGGGAAGACCACGACCGTGCGCATCCTGGCGACCCTGATCCCGCCGGACGGCGGACGGGCCCGCGTCGCAGGGCACGACGTCGTCTCCGGGCGGCGCGCGGTGCGCCGCGCCATCAGCCTCACCGGCCAGTACGCGGCCCTGGACGAGGCCCAGACCGGCGAGGAGAACCTCCGCATGATGGGCAGGCTCAGCGGGCTCTCCCGCGCCGCCGCCCGCAGCCGCGCCCGCGACCTCCTGGAACGGTTCGACCTCACCGGCGCCGCCGACCGCCGCGCGGCCACCTACTCCGGCGGTATGCGCCGCCGTCTCGACATCGCCGCCGGTCTGGTCGGCGACCCGTCGGTGGTCTTCCTCGACGAACCCACCACCGGTCTCGACCCGCGCAGCCGGCAGGCGATGTGGGACGTGGTCGGCGCCCTGGCCGACTCCGGCGTCACCGTCCTGCTCACCACGCAGTACCTGGAGGAGGCCGACCGGCTCGCCGACCGCGTCGCGGTGATCGACGGCGGCCGCATCGTCGCCGACGGCACCGCCGCCGAACTCAAGAGCCGGGTGGCCGACCACCGGCTCGACCTCACCCTCGCCGACGCGCGGGCCTACGACGCGGTCCTGCGGGCGCTCGGCCCCCGCGCCGTCACCAGGAACGCCGGCCGACGGGAGATCGGCGTCGCCACCGACGGCAGTGCTTCGCACGTGCGGGCCCTGCTCGACGAGGTCGACCCCGAGCGCGTCGCCGTGCACCGGTTCGCGGTGCACGGAGCCACGCTCGACGACGTGTTCCTCGCCCTGACCGGTGACTGGACCGCCCGCGGCCACGCCTCCGGGACCGGGCACGAGCGGAAGGAGACCGGCGATGTCTGACACCCTCGCGCCCACCCCGGCATCCCGGACGCATCCGGGCCCGCGTCCACCGCGCGGGGGGCGGCCCGCGCTCGGCGGCGCCGCCATCATGACGGGCCGCGCGTTGCGGCTGAGCAGCCGCAACGTCGACGCGCTGATCACCGCCCTGGTGCTGCCCGTCCTGCTGATGCTCGTCTTCGTCTACCTCTTCGGCGGCGCCATCGACACCGGCACCCGGTACGTGACCTATGTCGTCCCCGGTGTCCTGGTGCTGTGCGCCGGGTACGGGTCCGCCGCGACCGCCGTCAGCGTCTCCACCGACATGACCGGCGGCATCGTCGACCGCTTCCGCTCGCTCGACGTCGGCGGCACCGCCGTCCTCACCGGACACGTGGTGGCCAGTGTGGCGCGCAACGTCGTGTCCACGGTGCTGGTCCTCGCGGCAGCCTTCCTGATCGGCTTCCGGCCGGAGGGCGGGCCCGCCGGTCACCTCGCCGCGGCCGGGGTGCTGCTCGCCTTCGTCCTGGCCTTCTCGTGGCTGGCGGCCGCGGTCGGTCTGCTCGCCTCGTCACCGGAGGCGGCGAGCGGCTTCACCTTCCTGGTGCTCTTTCTGCCCTACCCGAGCAGCGCCTTCGTCCCGATCGACACGATGCCGTCCTGGCTGCACGGTTTCGCCGAGCACCAGCCCGCCACCCCCGTCATCGAGGCGCTGCGGGGCCTCCTCCTGGACCAGCCGGTGGGCAGCGCCCCCTGGACGGCCCTGGCCTGGTGCGCCGGCATCACCGCCGTGTCGGTCGCCCTGGCCGGCGTCCTCTTCCGGCGACGCACCGGCGGGTGAGCGGGAGGGATGCCGGCCCTCTCCCCCTGCCGACCCCTTCACCCGCCGGCCCCCTCCACCCACCGGGCGACGACGCCCCCGCCGGTCCGGCGGCCGGCCGGCCGGCTCCGCGAACGCGCCGGTTCCGTACCGTGCCACGGCCTCGCCGACGGCCGCCGCGCCCGACCGCACGCGCGCGTGCCCGAGGCCCGTCGGCCGGGCGGGCCGGTCGCCCGTCCGGCCCGCCCGATCGGCACGGTCGGAACGGAACGCCCCGGAAGGGCCGGCGCCCGGCCGACCGAGGGCGGGGGCGGTCACCGCGTGCGGCGCCGCTCGTACCGAGCGCGGGCGGCGTGGTGCGCGTCGCGCAGCAGGCGCAGGACGGTGTCCAGGGTCCGTTCACCGGGATCGACCACGGCCACCCAGCCCAGTGCGCCGTACACCGGGTGCGGCAGCACCAGGTCGGGGGCCGTGAAATCACGGGGCAGGACCAGGGACCGCGGCTCCTCCCCGGTCAGCCGGCGGAACTCCGCCTTCGCCACCCGGCAGTTGACCCGCCAGCGGCCCGGACGGTCGAGGCCGGAGGCGGTGTCGCCGGGCTGGTCGCGGGTGACGACCGTGCCGTAGGGCTGGGCGGTGGGCGACGGCCGGCCGTCGGGGGCGTAGAAGAAGAAGGCGTCGCCCCAGGCCGCCTCCGGCGAGCCGTCCCCCGGTGCGGGGACGAGCACGTGGGACCCCTCGAAACCGCGCACGGCCGTGATGATCTGCTCCATACTCATGGTTCAACCATGACCTTCACGTGCTTCTATGGGGTTCGCCGATGGACCGCCCCTCCGGCCCGGCCCGCGCCCGCGTGCTCCGCACGGCCGACGTCGCCCGGGAGTCGGGGTACTCGCCGCAGCAGGTGCGCGATCTCGAACGGCTGGGCGTGATCCCGGCGGCCGGCCGGTCGGACAACGGCTACCGCCGTTACACGCCACTGCACGTACGGGCCCTGCGGGCCTACCGCGGCCTCGCGCGGGCCGCCGGACCGGTGGAGGCCCGGGGCCTGCTGGTCCGGCTCCGCGCGGCCCCGCTCCCCGAGGCGGCGGCCGCCGTCGGCGCGGTCCACGTACGTCTCGCCCGGGAGCGGGAGGAGGTGATGCGGGCCCAGCGGGCGCTGCTGCTCATCCGGGAGGAGGCGCGGGGAACGGGCGCCGGCGGGGACGGCGACTCCATGACCATCACCGAACTCGCCGGGGCGCTCGGCGTGCGGCCCTCGACGCTGCGGTTCTGGGAGCAGGAGGGTCTCCTCGCTCCCGAACGCGTCACGTCCCAGCGCGCCCGTCGCTACACCGCCGCCGCCGTGGCGGAGGCCCGGATCGTGGCGGCCCTGCGCGGCGGCGGCCACTCCATCCCCGCCGTGCGGGGGATCATGCGGTCGCTGGAGGGGTTCGGCGGCCCCGAGGAGGCGCACCGCATCCTGCGGCACCGCCTGGACGACCTCGCCGCGCGGACCGTGGCCCTGCTGGAGGCCGGCGCGGATCTGGCCGCGGTGCTGAGGGCCGAGAGGGCCGCGGTCCAGGGGTCGTGCCCCCGGCGGCTGCCGACCCCGGACGGGCCGCGGAAGACTACCGTCGCCCGCCCCTCCCCGCAGGGTGTGCCCGTCGACGGTGGGCCGTCCGGGCGAAGAGTCGTAAGATCCCGTTTAATGTGCTTATCATCCTTCATGTCCAGGGTACGGATGGGTCAGTTGTGACCCTTTCCAGCCAAGGAGCTACCCATGGCGGAACGCACTGCACGTCGACGGGGCTACAAAGAGGGCCTCGGCGGCGAGATGATCGCTGAGTTCCTCGGAACCTTCGTCCTGCTTCTGTTCGGTCTGGGATCCGTCGCCGTCGCCGTGGTCGGTCTGCCCGGCTCCGGCCGGCAGGCGGTGGACTTCGGACCCGCCAACTGGCTCATCATCGCCTGGGGATGGGGTCTGGCCGTCGTCTTCGGCGTGTACGTGGCCGGCGGCATCAGCGGCGCACATCTCAATCCGGCGGTGACCCTCGGGTTCGCCGTACGGCGGGACTTCCCGTGGAACAAGGTGCCGGCCTACTGGCTGGCCCAGATCGCGGGAGCCTTCGTCGCCGCGGCACTCGTCTACGCGAGCTACCGGTGGGCCATCGACGCCGCCAACGCGGAGGCGGGGCTCGCACGGGACGAATCACTCCCCACCTATTCGATCTTCGCCACCTTCCCCGCCGAGTACTTCGGCAATTCCTGGTGGGGCCCACTGCTCGACCAGATCATCGGCACCGCGATGTTGCTGATGCTGATCTGCGCGGTGATCGACACCCGCAACACGGCGCCGATGGCCAACCTCGGGCCCTTCATCATCGGCCTCATCGTCGTCGCGATCGGTCTGACCTTCGGCACGAACGCCGGCTACGCGATCAACCCGGCCCGCGACTTCGGCCCACGCCTCCTGGCCTACTTCGAGGGATGGGGGGACATCGCCTTCCCGGGCAGTTTCGAATGGTTCAGCGGCTACTGGTGGATCCCGATCCTCGGACCGCTCATCGGCGGCGTCATCGGCGTCCTGGTCTACGACTGGCTCATCGGCCCGCTGGTCAAGGCCCGCACCGCCGAGGCCGAGGAGCGCGAGGAGGGCCCGGCCACCCCCGAGCCGTAGGCACCCGCCCCCGTCCGGCATCGCGGCGGCGAACGGCGTCCCGTTCGCCGGGCGGGGGGCGACGCCGCCGGAACGGGGCACCCACCACGAGACAACGCACCACGAGGAGAGGTGGCACACCATGCCCGATTTCGTCGGCGCGGTGGACCAGGGCACCACCAGCACCCGCTTCATGATCTTCGACCACTCCGGGAACGAGGTGGGCAAGCACCAGCTCGAGCACCGCCAGATCCTGCCCCGGTCCGGCTGGGTCGAGCACGACCCGGTGGAGATCTGGGAACGCACCAACACGGTGATCCAGAACGCCCTGCGCACCGCCGGGCTCACCGCGGCGGACCTCCAGGCCATTGGCATCACCAACCAGCGCGAGACCACCGTGATCTGGGACCCGCGCACGGGCCGCCCGTACTACAACGCCGTCGTCTGGCAGGACACCCGCACCGACCGCATCGCCGCGGCCCTGGAACGCGACGGTCACGGCGACACCATCCGCCACAAGGCCGGTCTGCCGCCGGCCACCTACTTCGCCGGCGGCAAGATCAAATGGCTGCTGGAGAACGTCGAGGGGCTCCGGGAAGCCGCAGAGGCGGGCCACGCCCTGTTCGGCACCACCGACACCTGGGTGCTGTGGAACCTCACCGGCGGCCCCAACGGAGGCGTCCACGCCACCGACGTGACCAACGCCAGCCGCACCATGCTGATGAACCTGGAGACCCTCGACTGGGACGACGAGCTCCTGGAGATCCTCGGCGTACCGCGCGCCATGCTGCCGACGATCAACCCCTCGTCCCACCCGGAGGCGTTCGGGCAGGCGCGCACGTCCCGCCCGCTGGGCGCCGCCGTGCCGATCACCGGTGTCCTCGGCGACCAGCACGCCGCCACCGTCGGCCAGGTCTGCTTCGCCCCCGGCGAGGCCAAGAACACCTACGGCACCGGCAACTTCCTGGTCCTCAACACCGGTACGGAGCTGGTCCGTTCACAGAACGGACTGCTCACCACGGTCGCCTACCAGTTCGACGGCGCGCCGCCCGTCTACGCGCTGGAGGGCTCCATCGCCGTCACCGGGGCCGCCGTGCAGTGGCTGCGCGACCAGCTGAAGATCATCCAGACCGCCGCGGACAGCGAGCAGCTGGCCCGGTCGGTCGAGGACAACGGCGGCATGTACTTCGTGCCGGCCTTCTCCGGTCTGTTCGCCCCCTACTGGCGTTCCGACGCCCGGGGCGCGATCGTCGGGCTCGCCCGCTACAACACGGGCGCGCACATCGCCCGGGCGACCTTGGAGGCGATCTGCTACCAGAGCCGGGACGTGGTCGACGCCATGGAGCAGGACTCCGGCGTGCACCTGGACGTCCTCAAGGTCGACGGCGGCGTCACCGCGAACGACCTGTGCATGCAGATCCAGGCCGACGTCCTGGGCGTCCCCGTCAGCCGGCCCGTGGTGGCCGAGACCACCGCCCTGGGCGCCGCCTATGCGGCCGGGCTCGCCACCGGCTTCTGGAGCGACACCGACGAGCTGCGCTCGCACTGGCAGGAGTCCAAGCGCTGGGAGCCCCAGCTGAGCGAGGAACAGCGCCAGGAGGGCTACGCGGGCTGGAAGAAGGCCGTCGAGCGCACCCTGGACTGGGTCGAGGTGAGCTGACGGGACGGCCCCGCCCACCCGCACGGGTTCCCCGGCGGCCCGCCCCGGACGACGCGCGACCGGCTCACCGGTCGGCGATGTCCTCGCGCAGGCCGTCGGAGAACTCCCACCACGCCAGCGGGAGCCAGTCGCCGCCCACGAAGGCGTCGACCGTCGCCCCCCGGCCACGGACGGTCACGGTCGTCCCCGGGGGGTAGGTGGTGCCGGACAGGCCCGGCACCGGGACCAGCAGGGTCCCCAGTCGTTGAGCTGACATTTCTGGGCCATCCTCATGCCGTGCCCACGCGGGCACACGGAACGTTGCGTTCACGGGGACATTACCGATTTGCCCCCCGAAGAGGCCCGGAGAACCATTGAGATATGAGTCACGCGCCTTTCCGCGGCCGCGTGGAAAGGGGGCGCGTGGCACACCGCTATGCGTTCTCGAGCGGAGGGAGCGGCCATGAAGGCCGTCGTGTACCAGGGCCCCTTCAGCGTCTCGGTCGAAGAGGTCGACAAACCTGCGATCCAGCACCCCAACGATGTGCTCGTCAAGGTCACCTCCACCGCGATATGCGGCTCCGACCTGCACATGTACGAAGGCCGCACCGCGGCCGAACCCGGCATCGTCTTCGGTCACGAGAACATGGGGATCGTCGAGGAGGTCGGTGAGGGCGTCACCACGCTCAAGGAGGGCGACCGGGTGGTCATGCCCTTCAACGTCGCCTGCGGCTTCTGCCGGAACTGTGCCGAGGGATACACCGGATACTGCACGACCGTGAATCCCGGATTCGCGGGCGGCGCCTACGGATACGTGTCCATGGGGCCGTGGCAGGGAGGCCAGGCGGAATACCTGAGGGTGCCGTACGCCGATTTCAACTGCCTGAAACTGCCTCAGGGCACCGAGCACGAGACCGACTTCGTGCTGCTCGCCGACATCTTCCCCACCGGCTACCACGGCTGCGAACTCGCCCAGGTCCGCCCGGGCGACAGCGTCGCGGTGTACGGAGCCGGCCCGGTCGGCCTGATGGCCGCCTACTCCGCCCTGCTGCGGGGCGCGAGGCAGGTGTTCGTCGTGGACCGGGTCGCGGACCGTCTGCGGAAGGCCGAGGAGATCGGTGCGACGCCGATCGACTTCTCCCAGGGCGACCCGGTGGAACAGATCAAGGACCAGACCGACGGCGTGGGCACCGACAAGGGCGTGGACGCCGTCGGCTACCAGGCGACCACCGGCGGCTCGGACGAGGAGCAGCCCGCCATCGTGCTGAACTCGCTGGTCGGCACGGTGCGGCCCACCGGCGCGCTGGGCGTGCCCGGGCTCTACGTCCCGGCCGACCCGGGTGCTCCCGACGAGCAGGCCAAGCAGGGCATGCTCCTGGTGGCGATCGGCAAGCTCTTCGAGAAGGGCCTGCGGGTGGGCACCGGGCAGTGCAACGTCAAGCGCTACAACCGGCAGCTGCGCGACATGATCATCGAGGGCCGGGCGAAGCCCAGCTTCGTCGTCTCGCACGAACTGGGCATCGACGAGGCGGCCTCCGCCTACGACAAGTTCGACAAGCGTGTCGACGGCTACACCAAGGTCGTGTTGCATCCCTGAACCGGGGTACTCCGGTCCGGCCCGCGGGTGACACCCGCGGGCCGGAGCGTGTCCGGCGGCCGTCACTCCACTGCCGCAACCGCCGCCCGCGGTCGGCAGGACAGCCGGTGACCAGCGCTGATACGTTCCGTCACGGAACGTCGTCTCCCGGAAAGGAACGCGGCCACGTCCCCCAACGGCAACGGGCCCGAGCCCGATTTCTCGGCGGTCAGGCGTCACCCCAGGCTCTTCCGTGCCGCCCAGCGCCGCCAGAACCCGCGGCTGCGCCGGTCCGACATCACGATCACCGACGAGCAGGCGGTCAAGCGCGCGGTGAAGGCCGCGTCGCTCGGCAACGCCATGGAGTGGTTCGACTTCGGCATCTACGCCTATCTGGCGGGCACCATCGGCCGGGTCTTCTTCCCCTCCGGCAACGAGACCGTGCAGCTGCTGTCGTCGTTCGCCACGTTCGCCGTCGCCTTCCTGGTGCGACCGCTCGGCGGCATGGTCTTCGGCCCCATGGGCGACAAGATCGGCCGCAAGCAGGTCCTGGCCCTGACCATGATCTTCATGGCGATCGGCACCGCCGCGATCGGCATGCTGCCCACGTACGCGGCCGTCGGCTTCTGGTCCCCGGCGCTGCTGATCGTCTTCCGCCTGCTCCAGGGCTTCTCCACCGGCGGTGAGTACGGCGGCGCCTCGACCTTCATCGCCGAGTACGCCCCGGACAAGCGGCGCGGCTACTTCGGCAGCTTCCTGGAGCTCGGAACGCTGGCGGGGTACACCGGCGCGGCGGGCCTGGTCACGGCGCTGACCGCGTGGCTCGGCAGCGAGACCATGGACGCCTGGGGCTGGCGGATCCCGTTCCTGATCGCCGGGCCGCTGGGCATCGTCGGCATCTACCTGCGGCTCAAGCTGGACGACACCCCGGCCTACCTGAAGCTGGAGCAGGAGAACGTCCGGGTCTCCGAGGCCGCGGACCGGGTCGAGACCACGGCACGGGGCGGACTCGCCCGGGTCTTCCGGGAGCAGTGGCGCATGCTGGTGCTCTGCATCGCCCTGGTCGGCGCCTACAACATCACCGACTACATGCTGCTGTCGTACATGCCGACGTACCTGTCCGACGAGCTGCACTACAGCGAGAGCCACGGGCTGCTCATCCTGGTCGCCACCATGGTGGTGCTGATGCTGGTCATCAACCGGGTGGGCCGGCTGTCCGACCGGTACGGCCGCAAGCCCCTGCTGATGACCGGCATGCTGGGCTTCTTCTTCCTGTCCGTGCCGGCGTTCCTGCTGGTGAAGCAGGGCAGTCTGCTCGCCGTCTCGGCCGGCATGCTGATGCTCGGCCTGTCCCTGGTCTGCCTGCTCGGCACCATGTCGGCGGCGCTGCCGGCCATGTTCCCGACGTCGGTGCGCTACGGCTCGCTGTCCGTCGGCTACAACCTGTCCGCCTCGATCTTCGGCGGCACCACCCCCCTGGTCATCACCGCCCTGATCGGCGCGACCGGCTCGGACATGATGCCCGCCTACTACGCGATGGCGGCGGCGCTGGTCGGCATCATCGCCGTGGCCTGCATGAAGGAGACGGCGCAGCAACCGCTGGAGGGATCGCCGCCGTCGGTGCAGACGCCGGAGGAGGCCGCGGAGATCGTCGAGTCGCAGGCCCCGACGCCGAGGTTCTGACGCCCCCACCGGGACGGGGACGGGGGAGGAGAGCGGGGGCGTGGGCGGGGGACGCGGGTGCCGGGTGGGGGACCGGAGCACGACCGGGTGACGGGGGGGTGCCTCTATGTCTTCCGTCAAGGCGCCCAGGTTCGGTTTGGGGTGGTTTGGCTTGTGGGGGTCATGCGGCGAGTTCGACGTCCTCGGG